>JAZRPW010000038.1:0-102445 GCA_045649405.1 Acutalibacteraceae bacterium | reverse complement strand
TAGATGGGCTTTAGTGATGAATATATCGCTCGTCTTTGGAAATGTAATGAATCTGACGTTTACAATATGCGTAAAGAAAACAATCTTTTCCCTGTGTTTAAAATGGTTGACACTTGCCATACAGGTGCATATATTCCTTACTTCTATTCTTCATACACAGGCGAAAACTCATCTCGCTTAACTGACAAGAAAAAGATTATTGTGCTTGGTGCAGGTCCTATTCGTATCGGTCAAGGTGTAGAATTCGACTACTCAACAGTTCACGCTGTTATGACTATCAAAAAAGCGGGTTACGGAGCGATTATTATCAACAACAACCCTGAAACAGTTTCAACTGACTATACAACCGCTGACAAACTTTACTTTGAACCACTTACTCCTGAAGATGTTATGAACATTGTTGAGTTTGAAAAACCAGAAGGCGTTATTGCATCTCTTGGTGGTCAAACTGCTATCAACCTTGCTCAACCACTTCATGACCGTGGTGTTAAGATTATTGGTACAGACTGCGCTGCTATTGACCGTGCAGAAGACAGAAATGAATTTGAAAACCTTCTTAACGAACTTGATATTCCACGTGCAAAAGGCAAAGCAGTAACAAACCTTGAAGATGGTGTTGCAGCTGCCGCTGAAATCGGCTACCCTGTTCTTGTTCGTCCTTCATTCGTTCTTGGCGGACGTGCAATGCAAATTGTTGCTGATGAAGAACAACTTCGTCATTACCTTAGAACTGCCGTTGAAATTGATGAAGACAAACCAGTTCTTGTTGACAAATACATTCAAGGTCGTGAAGTTGAAATTGATGCTATCTGCGATGGCAGAGATGTTTTTGTTCCTGGTATTATGGAACTTGTTGAACGTACAGGCGTTCACTCAGGTGACTCAATTTCAGTTTATCCACCTTTCTCAATTTCAAATAAAGTTAAAGGTATTATTCTTCAATATGCTAAGAAACTCGGTCTTGGCATTGGTATCGTAGGTTTGTTTAACATTCAATTTATCGTTGATAATGAAGACAACGTTTATATTATTGAAGTTAACCCACGTTCATCACGTACTGTTCCTTTCCTTTCAAAAGCAACAGGTCATTCACTTGCTGATATTGCAACTGAAGTTATTCTTGGCAAGAGCCTTAAAGAACAAGGTTTCTTTGATATTTACCCTGATGAAAAAGACCGTTGGTATGTTAAAGCTCCTGTATTCTCATTCAACAAGATTCGTGGTCTTGATGCTTATCTTTCACCTGAAATGAAATCTACCGGTGAAGCAATTGGTTATGACCGCACAAGAACACGTGCAGTTTACAAGGCACTTCAAGCGTCTGGTATGCACCTTCAAAATTATGGTACAGTATTCTTTACCATTGCAGACAAAGACAAAGAAGAGGCTCTTCCACTTATTAAAAGATTCTATAAACTTGGATTTAATATTCAAGCAACATCAGGTACTGCTGAATTCCTTAAAAACAACGGAATTCGCACACATAAACTCGCTAAAATCAGCGAAGGTAGTGACGAAATTCCAGAAGCATTGCGTCAAGGTCATATTGCTTACTTTATCAACACAAAAGACCCTGGCTCACACAATTCAAATGACGGCGCTCAACTTCGTCAAATTGCAACAGAGTATAACGTTACAATGTTCACTTCACTTGATACAGTAGATGCGCTTTTAGATGTTTTGGAAGAAACTACTCTTACAATTTCAACAATTGATGAAGAATAGATAAAACACAAAGGAGAATTTATGAAACAGTCAATTTTTGAAATTATATCAAACGAATGTATTGCTAAAGATGTTTACAAAATGGTGCTTTTTGGTGATACTTCTGACATTACAAATCCTGGTCAGTTTATTAACATTAAACTTGACGGTTTTTATCTTCGCAGACCTATTTCAATTTGCGATTATGATGATAAAACAATCACAATTATTTACAAGGTTGTAGGCGCAGGCACCGAAGTTATGGCTAAAATGAGCGATGGCAAACTTGATGTTTTGGTTTCACTTGGCAATGGTTTTGACACTTCAAAATCAGGTGAAACACCTGTGCTTATTGGTGGTGGCGTTGGTGTACCACCAATGTACAATCTTTGCAAAAAGTTAATTAGCGAAGGCAAAAAAGTTTCGGTTATTTTAGGTTTTAACACTAAAGACGAAATCTTTTACGAAGAAGAATTTAAAGCGCTTGGCGCAAATACATATGTAACAACTGTTGACGGTTCTTATGGCACACAAGGGTTTGTTACTGATGTGCTTTGTACACTTGACTACTCATATTTCTACACTTGTGGCCCAATGCCAATGTTCAAAGCAATTGAAAACGTGGCTAAAACAAGTGGTCAATATAGTTTTGAAGAAAGAATGGGTTGTGGCTTTGGCGCTTGTATGGGTTGCTCTTGCAAAACAAAATATAAAAACATTAGAATTTGCAAAGATGGCCCTGTGCTTGAAAGGGAGGTTATTGTATGGTAAACAGATTAGCAGTTGATTTGTGTGGTTTGCCACTTGACAACCCTATTATTCCTGCAAGTGGTACTTTTGGTTTTGGTTATGAATTTGCCGAGCTTTATGATATTAACTGTCTTGGCACATTTTCTTTCAAAGGCACAACAAAAGATGCTCGTTTTGGCAACCCAACTCCTAGAATTGCAGAAACACCAAATGGTATGATTAACGCAGTTGGTCTTCAAAACCCTGGTGTTGAAAAGGTAATTTCTGAAGAATTGCCAAAGTTAAAACAATGTTTTGACAAAAAGGTTATGGCAAATGTTAGCGGTTTTTCTGTCCCTGATTATGCCTACACCTGCGAAAAATTAGATAAAGAGGACCAGGTTGGTTGGCTTGAAGTTAACGTTAGTTGTCCTAACGTTCACGGTGGTGGTATGAGTTTTGGTACTTCGCCAGAAGCTGCTGCAGAAGTTACAAGAGCAGTTAAAGCCGTTACAACCAAACCTGTTATTATTAAACTTTCACCAAATGTTACTGACATTGCTTCAATTGCAAAGGCTTGCGAAGAAGCAGGTGCAGACGGCATTAGTCTTATTAACACACTTTTAGGTATGAGAATTGACCTTAAAACCAAAAAGCCGGTTATTGCTAACAAAATGGGTGGTTTTTCTGGTAGCGCTATCTTCCCTGTTGCACTTAGATGTGTTTATCAGGTTTATGAAGCAGTTAACATTCCAATTGTTGGAATGGGTGGTGTTAGCACCGCTGAAGATGTTATTGAAATGATGCTTGCAGGTGCTACTGCTGTTGAAATTGGTGCAGCAAACTTGGTTGACCCATTTGTTTGCAAAGACATTATTGAAAAATTACCAGAAGTTATGGATAAGTATGGTATTAAGAATTTAAAAGACATTATAGGAGGCGCTCACTAATGGGTAGAGATGTTATTATTGCTTGCGACTTTTCAAGCAAAGATGAAGTTATGAATTTCCTTGATAAATTTCAAGGCAAAAAACCTTTTGTTAAAATTGGTATGGAACTTTTTTATGCAGAAGGTCCACAAATTGTAAAAGAAATTAAACAAAGAGGTCACAAAATCTTTTTGGACCTTAAATTACACGATATTCCTAATACTGTTAAAAAATCAATGGCAGTGCTTTCACGCCTTGATGTTGATATGTGCAACTTGCACGCAGCAGGTACATCTGCAATGATGGAAGCTGCAATTGAAGGCTTAACACGTGAAGATGGCACAAGACCACTTCTTATTGCTGTTACTCAACTTACTTCAACTTCACAAGAAAGAATGGAATCTGACTTGCTTATTAACGAGCCAATTGACAAGGTTGTTATGCACTATGCGCTTAACGCTAAAAATTCTGGTCTTGATGGTGTTGTTTGTTCTCCACTCGAAGCTGCAAAAGTTCACGAA
Organism: Acutalibacteraceae bacterium; assembly: GCA_045649405.1. Lineage (GTDB taxonomy): Bacteria > Bacillota > Clostridia > Oscillospirales > Acutalibacteraceae > RUG11462. The sequence goes on along the minus strand of JAZRPW010000038.1, from coordinate 98,562 downwards.
ACTTGTGGCGATGAGTTCTTTACAGTAACACCTGGTGTTAGATTTGCAGATGGTGACATTGGCGACCAAGTTAGAGTTATGACCCCTGCACAAGCAAAAGAAATTGGTTCTGACTACATTGTTGTTGGTAGACCAATTACTGCAGCTGTTGACCCAGTTGCTGCTTATGAGCGTTGTTGCGACGAGTTTATTGGTTAAGATGAAGATTAAAGCATTATATTTTGGCGACAGTATTATGGCTTATGACAACAAGCCATTTACCTGCGTCAATGATTTTAACCACCCTGATATAACGGAGGTTTGCGCCGGCTACCCTACTATTTTAAGTAGAGAATTGGGCGTTGAAAACTTGGGCAACTTTGCAGTTGGTGGCAACACAATTTTTGACCAATTGCCAAAAATTTTGGCGCACGATTTTGAAGGTGCTAATTTGGTAATAATCACAATTGGTTGTAACGACTTTTGCGTTGGTCTGCCAATTGGCAAATGTGATGATGAATGCGATGATACATTTTGTGGTGCTTACAACAAGGCAATTAATCACATTAAATCGAAAACTGATGCGAAAATTATTTTGATGACACCGCTTCACAGAAACACTTTGCACAGAAGCCCACCAAACAGAGTTAATTGCTCTGACACGGTAATAAACGGTCAAACTCTTTATGATTTTGCTGATGCTGTTAAACAGATTGCAACGAAGCATAACTGCTTTGTTGTTGATATGATGGTAGACAGTGGACTAACGCTTGATAATCTTAAAAACTACACATTTGAGGGTGTGCACCCTACTAACAAAGGTTATGAGTTTATTAAAGCGCCACTTATTACTAAAATTAAACAAATTTTTGAAAATTAGAAAGGAACACGAAAATGGAAGGTTACAAAAGAGATTTTATTAAATTTTTAGAAGGCGCAGGCGTTTTGAAATTTGGCGATTTTACTGCTAAATCAGGCAGAAAAATTCCTTACTTTATCAACGCTGGCGATATTAAAACTGGCGAACAAATTTTAAAACTTGGCGAATTTTATGCAAAAGCTTATTTTGAAAAAATCGGCAACAAAAAAACTGTTCTTTATGGTCCTGCTTACAAAGGTATTCCAATTGCAGTTTCAGTTTCAACTGCTCTTGCACGTGAAGGCCTTGATGTTCCTTTCTTCTTCAACAGAAAAGAAGAAAAAGACCACGGTGAAGGTGGCGTGTTTGTAGGTTACAAACCAACTGCCGGCGAAGAAGTAGTAATCGTTGAAGACGTTATTACTGCTGGTACTGCTATTCGTGAAAGTATGTCTAACCTTTCTTCACTTGAAGGTGTTAAAGTGGCTGCTTGTTTTGTAATGGTTGACAGAAAAGAAAAAGGTCAAACTGAAAAGAGTGCAATGCAAGAAGTTGCAGACGAATTCGGTTTCCCTGTTTACTCTGTTGTTGATGTTTATGACATTATTGAGTATCTTGAAGAAGATGACAAAAATGCTGAAAACGTTGAACGCATCAAAAATTACTTGGCAGTAAACGGCGCAAAATAAAACAGAAATAACTATTACAGAAAGGATAAAAATATGAGAAGTGTAATTGATATACTTGATTTAACAGTTGAAGAGATTGAAAGTCTTGTTAAAACTGCTAATGACATTATTGAAAATCCTGAAAAATATGCACATATTTGTGACGGCAAAAAACTTTCAACTTTGTTTTTTGAGCCATCTACCCGTACTCGCCTTTCTTTTGAAGCGGCTATGTATGAACTTGGCGGACATGTGCTTAGTATGTCTGATGCCGGCTCTTCTTCTGCTGCTAAAGGTGAAAGCGTTGCAGACACTGCAAAAACAATTAGTTGTTATGCAGATATTATTGCAATGCGCCACCCAAAAGAAGGTGCGCCAATGGTTGCGGCAATGAACGCTTCAATTCCTGTTATTAATGCAGGCGACGGTGGTCACAACCACCCAACACAAACACTTGCAGACCTTTTAACCATCGCAAGAGAAAAGGGCAAGTTTGAAGGTCTTACTGTTGGTCTTTGTGGCGACTTGAAGTTTGGTAGAACAGTTCACTCACTTATTGGTGCGCTCTCAAGATATAGCGGAATTAAGTTTGTGCTTATCTCTCCTGACGAGCTTAAACTTCCAAGCTATGTTAAAAAAGACATTTTGAAGAAAAACAATATTGAATATGTTCAAACAAATGACCTTGAAGGTGCAATGCCAGAACTTGATATTCTTTATATGACAAGAGTTCAAAGAGAAAGATTTTTCAATGAAGATGACTATTTGAGACTTAAAGATAGTTACATTTTGACCCCTGAAAAATTGAAAAATGCAAAGCCTGATTTGTCAATTATGCACCCACTTCCAAGGGTTAACGAAATTTCAGTCGCAATTGATACAGACACACGTGCATGTTACTTTAAACAAGTTTTAAACGGTAAATATATGAGAATGGCACTTATTTTAATGCTTCTCGGATTGGAGGCAAAATAAATGAAAATTGATGCTATTGTAAACGGAATTGTTATTGACCACATTACCGCTGGAAAAGCAATGGAAATTATGAAGTTTTTAAAACTTGAAACCTTGGAATGTCCTGTTGCTATTATTAAAAATGTTAGTTCAAAATTAATGGGCAAAAAGGATATTATTAAGGTTGATGCTGACATTACACTTGACTTTGACGCACTTGGCTACATTGACCCAGGCGCTACTGTTAACATTATTAAAGATGGCAAATTGGTTGAAAAGAAAAAGTTGAATTTGCCTGAAAAAATTACTAATGTTATTAAATGCAAAAATCCAAGATGTATTACAACAACCGAGCAAGAATTACAACACATTTTTAAACTTACTGACAAAGAAAACAGAGTTTACAGATGTATTTATTGCGAATCAAAAGAAAACTAAAACAAAAGAGCAACCTTTAAAGGTTGCTCTTTTTTATTGTTATTTAACTTTAACTTTTTGGGTTTTGCTCCAAGCGGAGTATGCTTTTTGCGAGCCGTTTGTTACAACTGCTCTAACTTGCACCTGGTACTTACCTTTTTTAAGTTTTTTAACCACTTTTGTTGCGTTTTTGCTTGTTTTGTACTCAACTGTTTTCCACTTACCTTTTATTCTATAACGCACTTGGAAACCAGTTGCACCTATAACTTTGGTGTATTTAACTTTAAACTTCTTTTTACCATTTTTAAGTTTAAAGGTTGGCACACTTAACTTCAACATCTTGATTGTTGTGCCACTGCCTAAAATCACACCACAAGCACCACAAACTTTATCACCGGTGTAACCATCAACAAAATAGTTTTCTACCACTTTGTTTTTAACAACAACTTCATTAAATGGATGTGTGCATACACCTTGAGTTGTTGGTTGAGTTGTTGGTTGAGTTGTTGGCTCAGTTGGTTTTATCAACATTGGAACAACTTCGCCTTTTGCAACTAAAACGCCACAAACGCCACAAACTAAATCACCAGTATAACCAGTATGTTCATATGTTGCTTCTGCTTTGTTTACAGCAACAATATCATTAAATGGATGAGCACAAACACTTTGAGTTGGTTGAGTTGTTGGTTGTGTGGTTGGTTGAGTTGTTACTTCCAATTTAGCAATTGTTTTTGATTCAACAACTTCGCCACACACACTACATTTAATAACCATTTTGCCTTCGCTTGTGGTTGTTGCAGGGCTAACTGTTTCCCAAATACCTGAAGCTGTATGGCTAACCTTAGCAATTACTTCTTGTTTAAGTGTTACCATGCCACAAATCGAACAATGTTTACCGTTTGTAAGACCTGTTTTCTCGCAGGTTGCGGCATAACCTCTATCTACAACCTCTTGGTGACCTAAAGCAGAATTAGCTTTTTCTCTTGTGTGGGTTGCATCACAATTTTCACACTTTGCGGTTTCTGTTGCATTGCTAAGACATGTTGCGTTTTCATTTGAAACATATTTTGTGAATTTGTGTTCCAATGCGTTTACAACCTCTTGTTTCACCAAAACTTCATTACAAACAGAGCAATGTTTACCCTCGGTTAAACCTGAAGCACTACAAGTAGCCGCTACCGCTTCGTCAATAACCTCTGTATGCCCTGTTTTGCCTTGTTTGTCGGTTTTATATGAATAGTCACACAATTTACAATCATGCAAAATATAGCCTTCATTTTGGCATGTAGCTTTCACATAAACATTTTCAAATACGTGGCCTTTTGGCTCGGTTGCAGTTTGCAAGGTTTCGCCACAATCAACACATTCTTGGTGAGATGAACCATCTTGTGTGCAAGAAGATAAAACATCAACAACCCATTTTGTGTTTTGGTGACCAGTTGCTTCTTTTACATCTGTTTTTTCTTTTTGGTCGCCACAGTTGCTACATTCTTCACAAGTGTATCCTTCTTCATGACAGGTTGGAGCAACTGTTGTTTTAACATAAGAATGTCCTAATGCAGGAATAGTTCTGCTATCAATTGTTTTTTCACAAACTGTACAATCAACTGACTTTTGACCATCTTCTTCGCAAGTTGCTTGTTTGCTAACATACCAACTGCCATAAACGTGACCGTCAGATGTTAAAGTTTCTGTTTCCATTATTCTGTTGCAGATTTGACAGTATCTATTTTTAACACCATCACGCACACAACTTGGTGTTGCAATTGTTACCCAATCTCCAACTTCGTGTTGCACATTCTTATATATTGACAAATTATCAAGAAAGATGTATTGAATAACATGTCCGCCTACTAATGAGCCACCATATGTACTACAAGATATACCAATATTTCCAATACTTGTTTTCCAGCGTTGTTGGTCTTCAACTGAAAAGTCAGTTAAATAAACTTTATAAGTAACACCATTTTCAGTATAGGTTGTATAAAGGTCTGAAAACGCAATTCTACACAAGTTATTAGGGTCGGTTTGTAGCTTTGTGTCACCATTTATAAAGCCGCCTACTTCTTTTGTAGCTCCGCCTACTGTTGTGTAAGTTAATTTTGTGCCGTTTATTGTTATTTTGTATTTGTTATACTTATCACTTGCAAGATATTTTTGTTCTTCGGTAAGTGGGACGCCATTTACTGATGCATCAGTAATAAGTTCAAATTGAATGCCTTCTGCTTGAGTATCATTAGCTAAAGCAGTTTTTAAAGCATTAAAAGCAGTTGAATAACTATATCCACCTGAATAACCGGTTGAATTTGATGCTCCATTTGTTAAAAAGATTGCTTTTGTACCATTAGGTGAGATTTCGCTACCACCTGCAGGAGAAGCTTTTGGACCTGACCAACAGTTAGCATAACTTGTGTAACCGCCAATTTTTGTATCTTCAAAATCGGCAACTAAAGTTACGTCCGCTTTTTCATTATAGAATTTTTCAGAAGTTTCAATTTCGTCCATTTCTCCGTTGTTTATTTGAATATCATCAACATAAACTTCTTGTGACTCTTCAAGTTTAGTTTTGATTGTAAGCTCTGTCATTGGACGCATTTGTTCAGGTGTTACACGTTGGTTGTTAGAGGCTGTGTATTTTTCATTAAAGGTAAACACACGATATTCAGGGTTTTTAACAGTTACTGTTTTTGAATAGGTTGTACCTGAAGACTTCATTGAAACAGTAAAGCTTTTTGAAGCGCCATTTGGATTAAAGAAAATTCTAATGCCGTTTGCTTCTTTTAAATCACCATACATTACATAGAATGTTGCGCTAACATCAATTGTGCTGTCACCTTCATTAACAAATCTTAACGCTTTTGTTGAATTTGTTTTTGGATTAAGCGCGTTTGGCACATCAGTAATATCAACATAAGCACCAGACTTATTAGTAGCAGAAGTCATTCTGCTTATACCAGTCATTTGTTTGCCTTGAGTACCAGTACCAACTTCGCCTACTACATCTTTTTCAAAGTCAAACATTGTGTGATATTTTCCATCATAAATATACTGTGGACGTGTTTCACCACTGCCTTGATATGCACCAATGTTTACATTATTTTTATCAATTGGATTGCCAAAAAAGTCAGTTGGACATTCATAAAAACCATCTTCAATATAGTAACCAGCGCCAATTGCAGGAGAACCTTCATAAAGTTTGTAAACACCACAAGACTCTCTGCCCATTGAAGCGCGACCACCATCAACAAACAATGGGTCTTTACCACGAATATTATTAGAAACTTCTTTGTAAAGATACTCTCCCGCATCATTCGTTGTAACAGTACCATTTGAAGGACCGCTATTTTGCCAGTTTTTGCCGGCAATAAGGTTGTTTTTGAAAACAGTTTCTGTGTTTCTTGCAAGGTCTACACCACCCATAGAATCAAGCCAGAAAATGTTGTTTGCAACCAAAGTATTGTGCGGCAAACTTCTGCCACTCAAAGAGTTTGTACCTTTATCATATGAGAAGAAAAGGTGAGTAGCATTGTTGCCCGAGTTTCTTGAAGCGTAAATTGTATTATTGTAAATTCGGGTGTCTTCAATCGCATCAGTTAAGTTGAAGATATAATGCTTATCTCCTTGTGAGATATTATATCTTACAGTTGAGCCTTTGTTAAATGAATAACCGCCATCCCAGTTTTTCGCTTCTGTACAAATGAGCATAAAACCACCAATATTATCGTGAGAGTAGTTATATTGGAAAGTGGTGTAATAGCATTGATAGTCACAGTCAAAACCTTGACCATCATAAATAGTCTTTGTATCATACGCTTCATTATATTGGAAAAGCGAACCATAAGAAGCAAATGGCCACATTGCTACGTGAGCAGTATTATTAGCATAAGAATGAGCCTTACCGCAAACATTGTACTCAACAAGTGGTTGATTACAGTTATTTGGCAAAATTCCGTCTTTACCGATGTTATAAAGCACATTGCCACGAATTACAACGCCTTTTGCAGACTCGTTATTAACTTCGCCTTTGTAATTACAGCCTGCACGCCAACCGTTTATACCGATACCGTTTGTTTTAACATTACTAACTTGGTTGTTTTCAATTGTAACGCCATCAATCCAACCCTCGATATTAATGCCTGAAAGACCCGAACGAGAGTTAATTGACCAGTTGTTTGGATTTGAGCCATTGATAATACAGTCATGAAGGTGGTTACCAATCATTCTGTTTGTACTGGCTTCGCTATAAAATTTAACAACATATTGTGTACCTGTACCGTTTGTACCATTATAAAGGCTCAAATTTGAAATGTCCCAGTAGTTTTGGTTAGAGCCAAGGTAAAGACAAGTATCATAATTTGGCAAACCATCTAATTGGTCATCATAAAGCGAAGCGATGTAAGGCAAAGCCAAATCTTCATCACCATAGCAAGAGATATAGTTTACATTTTCTTTGTCGCCTGTTCCCTTTGGCCAAAGGAAAGTATCTTTCCAAACACAACCTCTTTTAAAAAGGATTGCGCTACCTGGCTCAAAGGTTGTTTTATTAACCTTATCAATTGTTTTCCATGCGGTTTCTGGTGTCAAACCATCTTTTTTGTCGTTACCATTTTCCGCATCAACATAATAAGTTAACCCTGTGTTGCCAATTTTATTTTCTTCGGCAACTGCTTTAAATGTGATATTCACACTAACGATTGACATCACTATCAAAGCCGATAAAATAATACTTATTAGTTTTTTCATAACATTACTCCTTATTTATAAAACTCCATAATAATTATACAACAAACCAAGAATTTAGTCAACAAAAAAAGCCACTCAAAAGAGTGGCTTTTAAGGTTTAGTAATAATGTGGGATTTTTCGTTAGTGCAAGGTGTTTGACCCAAGACTATACTTTGTGTATGTCGACGGTCAAACTAACACAGCAATAACGCAAAAGACCCATTATTTTGCGTAATCAGTTGCACGAGATTCCCTAATTACATTTACTTTGATTTGACCTGGGTAATCAAGTTCTTCTTCGATTTGTTTTGCAACATCACGAGCAACAAGCACCATTTTGTCATCATCAATAATATTTGGTTTTACAACGATTCTGATTTCACGACCTGCTTGAATTGCAAATGAACGTTCAACACCGTTGTAAGAGTTTGCAATTTCTTCAAGTCTTTCAAGACGTTTAATGTAATTTTCAAGATTTTCTCTTCTTGCGCCTGGGCGTGAAGCAGAGATTGCGTCAGCCGCTTGAACAATGCAAGCGATAACAGTTTTTGCTTCAACATCGCCATGGTGAGCGTGAATTGCGTGAACAACTGCTTCAGACTCTTTATATTTTTTAGCAACATCAACACCAAGTTGAATGTGTGAGCCTTCCATTTCGTGGTCAAGCGCTTTACCGATGTCGTGTAACAAACCTGCGCGTTTTGCAAGAGTTACATCTTCACCGAGTTCTGCAGCAATAAGACCTGAAATGTAAGAAACTTCTAATGAATGTTTAAGAACATTTTGTCCAAATGAAGTTCTGTAATGAAGTTTACCGAGAAGTTTAACAAGTTCATGGTTAATGCCACGAACGCCAGCATCAAGCACTGCTTTTTCACCTTCAGATTTAATGATGCCTTCAACTTCACGTTTTGCTTTTTCAAACATTTCTTCAATTTTTGTTGGATGAATTCGACCGTCAGAAATAAGTTTTTCAAGAGTTGTTCTTGCAACTTCTCTTCTAATTGGGTCAAAACAAGAAACTGTAATTGCTTCAGGTGTGTCATCAATAATAAGGTCAACACCTGTTAAAGTTTCAAGGGCAGTAATGTTTCTACCTTCACGGCCGATGATTCGACCTTTCATTTCGTCATTTGGCAATGCAACAACTGAAACTGTTGTTTCACTTGTGTGGTCAGCCGCACAACGTTGAATGCTAAGAGCAATGATGTTTCTTGCAATTGCCTCAGCCTCATCTTTTGCTTTTTGTTCATAATCTTTAATAAGCACTGCTTTGTCATGAACAAGTTCTTCCTCAACACTTTTCAAAAGTGCTGTTTTTGCCTCTTCAACTGTATAGCCAGAAATCTTTTTAAGCATATCTCTTTGAGCGACTTTCATCTCTTCAAGTTCAACTGCTTTTTCTTCTGCTATTTTCATTTTTTCAGCAAGTTTTTCTTCTTTTTTCTCGTGATTTTCAATTTTTCTGTCTAAAGACTCTTCTTTTTGTTGGAGTCTTCTTTCTTGACGCTGAACTTCACCTCTACGTTCTTTGATTTCTACATCAGCTTCTGAACGCAATTTGTGAATTTCATCTTTTGCTTCAAGAATTGCTTCTTTTTTCTTTGCCTCCGCATTTTTCATTGCGTCTGACAATATTCTGTTTGCCTCGGTTTCTGCAGAACCAATTTGTGATTCAGCTTTTCTTTTACGATGGGCAGAACCCATTGCAAAACAGATTATTCCGACAACAATACATACTGCGGCTGCAATGGCATAGTTTAACCAGTCCATTTACAGACCTCCTAATATATATTAACCGCTGTTGGTTGAACAGGCCGCGTGTTCGCCCGAATGTAAGAATTAAATATATTTATATATGTAAAATAAAAAAATATATCTCCACATTACTTTAATAATACCACTATATTTAGTATATGTCAACACATTTTTGAAACAAAAGGAACAATATATTTCTTGTAATATCAATTTACTTGTGATATAATTAGTGTGTAATGTTATATCATTTTAAAACACTTATGAACGGTGGGAATTAATTTGAAAAAAGCTAATGAAAACAAAAAAACATTGAAGCAACACTTTTATCAATCTATGTTTTTTGATGAGTTTATTAAGCGTGACCTTTTTACTAACAAAGGTCTTTTATTGGGCGAGCGAAAAAAAGTTTGGGCATTTAACTCTGGCAACACCTTTACCGGCAACCCAAAATGGCTTTTTATTTATATAAACAAATATCGCAAGGACATTGACGCTTATTGGCTTTGCGACAATGTTGAAACTGTTGATTATGTACGTTCATTAGGTTACAAAGCATATGCTTTTAACGCAGGTGGCGGCATTGAAGTTAAAAACCGTGCAGGCGTTTTTGTTACCGAGCAGGTTAAAGAGCAAATTCCTGCAGGTATGGAAAATGCTATTTTGCTTAACCTTTATCACGGTGTTGGTTGCAAAACAATTGAGCGCAAGGTTGATAGTGGATTTTTGGTTGACCGTATTATGACAAAATACATTCGTCATAGTAATTATTATTTCAACAATATGTTGTTTTTGGTTACTTCTCCGTTAATGGAAAAGCATTTTATGAACCAAGTTGGGGTTGACGAAAACCACATTATCAAAGCTGGTTACCCACGTTGCACCTATCAACAAAATTACAGTAAAATTGCAACTTTTAACCATAATATTATTGAAAAGAAAAAGAAAAACAAAGACACAAAAGTTGTTGTTTATGCGCCTACTTATCGTGATAATGCAGGTGTTGATTTAATGAACAGTGCCATTCCTGATATGGACGCACTTGAGAAAAAATTGAAGAAAAACAATATGTTGCTTATTTTCAAAATGCACCCATTTGTTGTTTCTGACATTAACTATCAAAACATTATGCAAAAGTATGAAAAATCTCCTTACTTTTTGTTTTGGGATAACAACAACGATTTTTACGAGGTTATGGACAAGGTTGACATTGCCGTTGTTGACTATTCTTCTATTTTCTATGACCTTTTAGCAGCCGGCGTTAAAAATTATGTTAGATACTTTTTTGATTATGACAACCCTGAAAATTTGAGAGATTTTGCTTATGACTGCAAAGAGATGACCTGCGGTAAAATTTGCAACAATTTTGAAGAGTTTTTGGCTGTGTTTGATAACATAGAGTCTACTGACAGCGAAGAGGCAGACAGACAAAGAATTTATGACCTTTTCTGGCAGTATTCTGACAAAGATACATTTGAAAAAATCATTAATGCAACTTTGGAGTTTGAGCCACAAGCAAAAGACGCTCCTACTCTTTATAGTTTTGATATTTTTGATACAATTATTTCAAGAAAAGGTTTACACCCACACAGTATTTTTTATAAAATTAAAGAGCAACTTGAAAAAGGCGAAGTGCAATTCCCTGCTCATTTTGTTGAAAATTTTGTTGAAATTAGAATCAAGTGCGAGCAAAACGCAAGAGAATATTACAACAAAACAATGTATATTAGAAAAGACAACCATCGCGAGATTGCACTTAACGAAATTGTTGAGCGAATGGCTGCGCTTTATAATTTCACAACCGAGCAAAAGAAATATTTATACAATCTTGAATGCAACGCCGAATTAGATGACTGCATTCCAATTCAATTTGAGATTGATTATATTGAAGGGTTAATTGAACGTGGCGAAGAAGTTGTGCTTATTAGCGATATGTATTTGCCAAAAGAGTTAATTGTAAAAATGCTTGATAAAGTCAGCATAAAAATCGCAAAACTTCCGCTGTTTTTATCAAGTGATTTGAAGGTTCAAAAAACAACCGGCAGACTTTATTTTGAAGTTTACAAATCATTCCCATTTTACAAATTTGGCAAATGGATTCATCATGGCGACAACCATTTGGCAGACAAAAAAATGCCTGAAAAATTGGGAATTGAAACGGTTATTCACACCCCACCTAAATTTTCAGATTATGAAAACGCACTTGTAAGCACCATCAAGAAATATGACGCTTATTTGATTGCGGCAAAAATGGCAAGATTTAATGCGCAAAACCACAACCAAAAAGATTATTTCTGCTATTCTTATGCATCACTCACATTTGTGCCTTATGTTATTTGGGCGGTTAAAGATGCTATGGAAAAAGGCATTGATACACTCTATTTCATCTCACGTGATGGCCACCATTTAAAGAGAATTGCTGACAAGGTTATTGAAAAATCAGGGGTTAACCTTAAAACAAAATATATTTATGGTTCAAGAAAAGTTTGGAGAATTCCATCGTTTATTGATGAGTTTGATGAGTCATTCTTCTTGCCTTTTGGTAATGTTGAATCGGCGACAAACTTTAAAAAGTTGCTTCAAGCACTCTGTCTTGACAAGAAAACTTTTATCAAAATATTCCCTAACCTTTCTTATCTTTCAACCAAGAAAAGTTTTTCTAAAAAGCTTAGAAAAACAATTATTTCTGTGCTTTCTGCTTCACAAGAGTACAAAGAATATTTGCTAAATTACGCAAAAGAAAAGCGTGAAATTATTGATGAATATTTCTTGCAAGAAATGAATTTTGATGAGAAATTTGCTTTTGTTGAATATTGGGGCAGAGGTTACACACAAACCTGTCACACTCGCCTTTTGCAAAATGTGGCAAAGAAAAAATGTGATGTACCTTATTATTATATGCGCTCAATTTACCCTACAATTGGTAGCGATGTTAGATATAACTACACCGACTGCAACGCTTCGCTCATCTTTGTTGAGGCGCTTTTTGCTAACATTGATTACAAGAGCATTGAAGAATATGCTCACGATGAAAGTGGCAAAGTTGTGCCTGTAAAACAACCTGCCGACTGCGACAAAGAGTTGTTTGAGGCAATGAACAAACGCCTTTTAGAGTTTACTGATGACTTTTTGTCAGAAGACTTTAAAGATGCCGACTATTTAGGCAGAGCATTGCTCAAATTCTCTCTTGAATATTTTAGAGATAATCCAACCGACGAAGTATTGTTGCAAACAATCGCTCCGCTTATTGACGCAGTAGGACTTTTTGGAGAAAAGCGTGAGTTTGCACCTGCGTTTACAAAAGAAATTGTTGAAAAATTGGTTGAAAAAGAGTTAAATCCAATTGATGTTACAAGTTCAATTCCAATGTCACTTGCAAGAAGTGAGGAGGAAGTTCAAGAATATTACAACTACTTAACTGTTGTTAAGCCATCTGAAGAAAAAGAGATTAAAAAAGGCAAAAAGACAAAATATAACGCCAAAGCAGTTGACTTTAACAACAAATTGAGAATGTTGGGCTTTAAAAACATAAAACAATGCAATGCAAGAATTTATAAACAATTCTTAAAGCAAAAAGTGACAAACAGCGCAATTTTCTTTGGCGAAACAAGTGAAAATGAAAACTATTTGCCACTTGTAAAGCACTTAAAACAAAAAGGTTTTGAAATTGAAACTTTGCCGCTTAAAGATATTTATGATGCCGATGAATTACAAGCAATGGCAAAGGCAAAATTCATTGTGACTGATGTGCAAAATGAGTTTTTTGCTCTTCATAAATTCAGAAAGCAAACAAAGGTTATTAAACTTTACAAAGACACATTCCCTGTTGATAGATTTGGGGCAAATGACATTGAGTATGGCAAAAAGAGTGATTTGAAACTTAAATCTACAATTTTTAATGCTAATTGCTCTGTTTTGCCAATTGCAAGCGACAAACTTTTTGAAAACTTTAGCAAGTCATTTAACAAAGCAAGCAAGGTTTTAAAACCTCTTGGCAACCCAGTTTGTGATTTGTATTTTGATGATGAGTTTGTAAAATGCGCAAAACAAAATGTTGCAAAAATCATTCCAGAAAACAAAAAGATTATTGTTTATTTGCCAATGTGTTGCAAATCCAAAAAATCTACTTTTGACTTTGTTTGTTTGGAAACTTTGAAAAAACATTTTGAAAAAGATTATGTGTTGCTTGTTAAAACAAATGACAAAACACTTTTTGAAAGTTACAAAAACCACAACGACGGATTTGTTTTTGTGGCAGATGAAAGCATTTCAACAAGACAAGCAGTGCTTGCTGGCGACATTATTATTGGCGACTTTTCACCTGAAATTTTAGAAGCAACACTTTCTCAAAAGCCAATCGTTTTGACCGGTGTTTACACATCAGACAAGTGCGAAGTGTTGCCTGAAAAAATCATTTTTAAAACTGGTTTGTGTGTTGCTAATGACACAAAAGACATTGTTGAAAAAATCAAAAACGCAGATGATTTTGACAAAAACTCTTATGATGAATTCATTAATGAACATCTTAATGGCGCTAACAAAAATCGTGCAAAGAATGTTTTTGAGTTTTTGAAGGAGGTTTAAAATTATGTATAAAAACATAGGCAAAAAAATCAAAGGATTTTCTTATTTTCTAGCTTGGGTTATTATTGCAGTTAGTTCTTTTTATGCATTCTACAGGGTGTTTTTAAATGGTTTTTCGGTTGAAAACACAATTGTTTCTGGTTGCATTATTTTGGGTGGTTGTATTTTGGCAATTATTCTTTCTTGGTTTATTTATGCCTTTGGCGAGATTGCTCAAAAGGCTCAAGAGCAAAACGAAAACCTTGAAACTTTAATTCTTTTGGTTGATGATTTGCAAAAGAAAGTTAATGCACAACAAAAAAGCAACAAAGACGAGGTTCCTCTTTTTGATTTTAAAACAAACACATCAAAATCTGACCTTTATTCTGCAAGACTTAAAAAGTTGAAAATCGACTATGAAATGAGTAGAATTACTTATGATGAGTATGAAGAGAGAAAGAAAAAATTACAAGCAGAATATAAATAAACAAAAAATGCCTAAACTGATTTCAGTTTAGGCATTTTAATTTAGTTTTGTTCAAACAACATGCAACCTACTTCTTTAAATTGTTCTATCTTTTTATATATCAACGCTTCATCAACATCAAAATATTTAGCTAAACAACTTATACATAAAAATGAGGTTGCCTGACGATTAACCATTTTTAAATAAACTGCTTTTTCATCTGCGGTTAATGGTTTGTTACACTCTTTGCAATTCATTATTTATCAATTACCTTCGCTCTGAAAAGCAAACAGTCATGTGGCTCGATTTCTTTGAAGAAAACTCCGTTTTTAACAATAGTTGTTTCGCCTGTCCACAAATTTTTCATTTCTAAAGTTTTGCCGGTTGATTCTGGAATACCCAATTTTTCAAGTGTGAAATAAGTATTCCATTGATTAGCTTTTTCTTCAGCGAAATTAAAAATGCCAATTGCATAATCGCCGTTTTCAAGCATTTTTGCAATTACATAAAGGTCAGAAACATCTTCTGCTCTTTTAATAGAAAAAGGCAGATTACAATCAGGGTCTTGATTGATTGCAATAACTTCTTTATTCATTAAAATTTCTTTAGTTGCTTCATTCATATCTCTAATGTCACAACCAATCATAAGCGGTGAATTTAGAAATGCCCAGAGCGAGAAATGAGTTCTATATTCAACATCTGTACAACCTGCAAAGCCAACATGGCCTTTACCATACATACCAACAACAAGCATATCCATATCAGGGAAACAGTTAATAGCACCATAGCGAGAGTTTTCAAGGCCTTTTAATGAAAGCTCTTTTATGCTCTTCCAATTTTCAAAAATATCGCCTGTTGTACGCCACATATTAGCGCCTGTTTCACCAATCCATTCACGAGTGTTTTCAGCACCCCAAGAGCAAGCAGAGAAAAGAATATCTCTTCCACAATTTTTAAGTGCAATTGCCATTCTCTTATAAAGAATATTGCCTGGTACTGTTGTTGGTCTGAAACAGTAGTCATATTTCAAGAAATCAACGCCCCACTCAGCAAAAGAAGCAGCATCATCAAACTCGTGCTCATAACTTCCCGGATAACCTGCGCAAGTGAGTGTGCCTGCGCATGAATACATACCAAATTTTAAGCCCTTTGAATGAACATAGTCTGCTACATATTTCATACCATTTGGGAATTTTTCAGGATCAGGCACCAATTTGCCGTTTTCATCTCTTTCTTTCAATGCCCAACAATCATCAATAACTAAATAATTATAACCACAATCCAAAAGACCGCTTTCTACCATAACATCGGCAGTTTCCATAATCGTTTTTTCATCAATATTCCTAGCAAACGTGTTCCATGAGTTCCAACCCATAGGAGGTGTGCAAACTGGTTTCATAATTTAATACTCCTTTAATATGTATATTAAGCAGTCAAACGACTGCTTTTATTCTTTAATCATCATCTTCTTGACAACAACAGCAACAATTTGTTTGGCATGTGCAGTTTTCATTGCAACAGTTTTGCCCACAACAATTTTGATTGCAGTAATTTTCAATGCGCGCTTTTACACATTGGCACGCACAATCTTTATAACAATAATCCATTTTTTCACCCCTTATTATTCTATGAAAAATAAGGGATTTTGCTTTTTAGTTATTCTTCTGTTTGTTCTTCAACATCAGACCAGAAAAAGTCTTCATCAGTTTCTGAAATACTACTAAACGGATTGGTGTCAACCTCTTTTACTGGATTGATTGAATTGTCTGGCTCATCTAATGAACCAAGTGGAAATTCTGAAACAACCTCAACCATTCCTGAGCGCATCCAAACAGATGGTGTTACTCTGATTGTAAAACCTCTGCCGTTGTTTGCCATGTAAGCAGTCATTTCACGTTCAGGCAAGCCATAAACCGCCAAAATTGTCATAATAACGCCACCGTGAGCGCAAATAACAGATTCAGTTTTGCCTGATTTCAAAATTTCTTTTACTGTGTCAACAAAAGCGGTGCAAACCCTTGTTGCAAACTCTTTGTTGCTTTCGCCATTTGGTGCTGGTGCGCCATTTTGCACCCAGTCAATGTATTCAGGCATATCAACAAGTTCACCAGCTGTTTTGCCCTCAAAGTCACCTAAATTACACTCACGAAAATCATCAACAGTATAAACATCAATACCTTCTTCGCCATAAATCAAATCAAGTGTTTCAATACATCTTTTAAGCGGAGAAGAGAAAAACAATTGAGGTTTTTTGTAATCATATTTCTCTTTTAACGCCTTGATTTCATCAATACCATCTTTAAAAAGTGGAGCGTCAACACTGCCAACATATCTGCCGACTTTGTTGCCTTCTGTCATTCCGTGGCGCACAAGATGAATGGTGTAAGTCTTCATTTTATAAAAAATCCTTCCAATTGAATTACTAAATTTATTATACATCATAATGACCTGAATTAGCAAGTATAAATAACAAAAAAACAGCAGGTTTTTTAAACAAAACCTACTGTTTTTAATTGTTTAATATTAACCAACAAGACCGCTTCGTGAAATACTTTCAACAAAGTAACGTTGAGTAAATGCGTAAAGCGCTACGAGTGGTGCAACGATGATAACGATACCGGCACTCTTGGTCAAAGTGATGTTAAGTGCAGCAAGTGCAGTGTTATCACTCCAGTCATAAGTAAGAGTGGTGTATTTTGTTGGAATGAGGTCAACTTTTCTCATAAAGATTGTTGTATAAGAATCGTCAAGCCATTGCCATACAAAAGCAAACAAGAATACAGTAATCATCATTGAAACTGCGCCTGGAAGCATAATTGATGTGAATGTTCTGAATGGACCTGCACCATCAACATAAGCCGCCTCTTCAAGTTCGTGAGGTTGGCCTTTGAAGAACTGACGCATCAAGAAAATGTAAAGTGATGCTTTAAGACCGGTACAAGTAATTGAGAACGCAATCATTGGGCCCCAACTATCATTAAGCATATTCAAAGCTGAGAACATCATATATCTTGGTGTGAAAAGCAAGTCACTTGGTAATACAAGTGCTAAAATTACAACACCAAAGATAATGCCGTTGGCTTTGAACTTAAATCTTGCAAGGCCATAACCAACCAAAGTTGCAGAAACAACATTGCACAAAGCACAAACGACTGTGAGACCTAAAGTTCTAAGGAATGTCTCAAATCCACCAAGTTTTGTCCAAGCCGCTGAGAAGTTTGCTGTTGTTAAGTGTTTAGGAATGTAAGTTACTGTTGCATCATAAAGGTCTTCCGAAGACATAATTGAAAGAATGATTTTCTGGAAGAGAGGAAAGAGAACAACAAAGCACATACCAATAATAAATATTAAACGAACTGTTGAAATTGAATATTTCAAAACATTCTTTTTAATTTTAACTTTATCTCTGTCAGATAATTGTTTAGTAAAAATACTCATATTGTCCACCTCCCTAGTCTTGATAGAATACAACTTTATTCAACACTGCAAATACAACAATAAGTATTACTAAAATAATTAACGAATAACTTACTGCCATTGCCGAAGCAATATCAAACTTCATACTAACAATGTTGTTGTGGATTGACCAAACAACAGAGTTTGTTGTTGAGTTAAAGTTATCAACGATTGTGTAAACTACTGATGTGAGAATAAGTGGTGAAACCATTGGTAAACTGATTTTCCAGAATACTTCCCATTTTGTAGCACCTTCAATGTAAGAAGCTTCATAAATTGAAGGTGAAATACTTTGCAAACCAGCAATGAAGATTACAATTGAAACTGCTGACATTGAAACGATTGTTGAAATACTAGCAACTGAGCCGATTACCAAATCAATCATCCATTCAGCAAGGTCCATTTCTTCAAGCATAATTTGGAATGCTTCAGTAACTTGAATTGCACCAGTTGATGCAGCTGTTGTTTCAGCAAATCTGTCGCCACCACCCATGATTTGAGCAGCAAGTGCGTCACCAGAAAGGCCAACAACAAGACCTGATGAAATAATAACAGGCATAAACATTACTGAACGAGCAAAGCCACGACCAACGAATTTTGCGTTAAGCACACTCGCCATAAAGAATGAGAAGATAACAACTACTGGTACAGTAGTAATCATATCTTTCAACGCGCCCAAAACATTTTGTGCAAAGCTGTTGTTTTCAACCCAAATTTCACTGTAATTGCCAAGACCCCAGTTTGAGTAATCATAACCCATAAAACCGTCGCCTTGCATAATTGTAGCAAAACTACAAATAAGTGAAACAATCATTGGAAAAATAACAAAAGCTAACGCACCAATGATGAATGGAAGTGTGAATAAATAACCATATCTTCTTTGTTTAACTTCAAGTGAAACTTTTTTAGCCATTATTCAGCACCTCCTTTAACCTTCAAATAATCTTCTGCTGCAACTTTAACGCCGTTTGCGTTGTAGTTTTTATCAGAATAGTTCACATAAATGCTTGTTCCGTTTTCATAAGTTGTTTTGAAAACATCTTCAGCTAACTGTTCGTGTTCAACAATTTTCAAACCGTAAACACCATCAAGAGCTTTTGAAACATAAGCATAAGTATCATAAATTGAATCTTTAATTTCATCATAATATGTTGAATACAATGAATCGTAAGATGTGTTTGTAATTTTATCATACTTAGAACCAGTAAGTTTGTAATAAGCACCTGCACCTGATTCGATGAGTAACAACAAATCTTTTCTATTGTTGTTGCTCAAGTTAATTGGTTTGTAGGTGTAATCAACATGTCCTGAAAGAACCATTGCAGTAAATGGAATGCTGTAGTCACACTTATCAAAACGTGATGATTCAACAGGAAGTTCGTTAATAACATCAAGATATTTAATGAATGCTGCTTGGCCAGCAGTACCCATTATGCTATAACCTTCATCTTTTGTTGATTTTGCAATCTTTTGAAGGTTTTCTAATGTTTCTTGACGTTCCATATATGTTTCATCGTCAATAAAGTTAGAGTTAATCTCACTACCTAATGAACGATATGAAACATTTTTAAAGCCATACTCGTTATAGTCTTTAATAAAGCCGTTGTAGTTTTTCTCAAAACCATCTTTATTCAAAACATATTTAGCGAGTTTTTCTTCAATTGAGTAGTCAACTGGGCTATAACTTGTTACAACTGAATAACTACCATTCAAAGTAGAAGCAAGCAATTTTTCACTTGGTCTGCCTTCAGAAACATAAGAGTTTTGAATGTCAACGTCAGGATACAATTTAATGCCTTTTTTCTCTAATGCGTTGTAAAGGTCAACAAGATTTTGTGATTTACCTAAATCTTTTTCAATTTTGATACCTTTGTTGTACAAGCCATGCTCGTAACCACCGTTGCTCCAACCTGAAAGTTTAACATTCATATTGTTAAAGCCATTCTTTTTCAAGTCTGTAGCGATTGAATCAACTTGTTCAAAGGTTGTCATTGTTTCTTTTGAGTTATATTCAATTCCGAAGAATTTTTCTGTTGTGTTAATTACACCAATTGTTTCAACAGTTGAATAATAATCTTTAGCAGTTGTATTAGCAGTGTCACCAAACAAGTAGTTTGAGTAGTAGTTAGCCATACCTGAATATGTAGCATCGCTTCCGGTTAATACATTAAGATTAAATTTAATATCTCCTAAATATCTTTGGAATTGATATTTGCAATATTTTGAGTCAGAGTCAGTACCACCACTTGATGTGAAAGCGTCCATTCTTACACGCTCATTAACTCTGAATTCAAGTTTTAAGTTGTTGTGTTTGCCTGCATCATAATCAAAGTTTGTAGCTTCGAGACCTGCAAAACTTTCACCACTTTCAATGATACCAAACAAACCATTGTAATTGTTTTCTGCGAAAGGCCCTTTGTTTTTCTTTGTTTTAATGCCTTTTACACAAGTACCAAACACAGGGAAGATTGCATCATTATAATAAGCAGCTTTTTCATCAATAACTCTTGAATTGTCAACACCGTACATTTGTACATAAACAGATTTGTCACGGAGTTCTTCTCTGTTGTTATTAAAGTTCATTATTGAACCAGAACCATCTGGCAACAAGAAGTAACCTTCTGCTTTGTTATCATAATCCATTAAATATGGCAAAACAGAAATGTTTTCAAGCACATATTCTTTATTATAATAAATATCTTTTTCAGGAATTGTTACTTGCAAACCGTTATCAGTAAGGTTGTAACAGATTTTCAAATAAAATTCTGCTGGGTTTGTTTTTGGAGCTTTTCTTTCTTTGTTGTCAGCTTCAAACTCTTCTTTTGTGTAACCCAAAGTATCAAAAATTTGGTTCAAAGAAATTACAGTATCATAAGAAGTTTGAGCAACCATATAATACCAAGGTTCTTTGTTTGCTCTTTTATATGTTTTCATCATCATTTCAAGAGATTCGTCATCATAACTTTCTCTTGCTTCAGGTGTTGTGAAATCATATAAAACATAGCAATCATTCATTGTATATGCTTCATTTGAATATTCACCAAGTTGAGCAATATAATTTTCATATCTTTCAACAGACATTGACATTGGGAAGTCAACTTCATAACCAATGTCACCAACACCGTAGTAAATTTCAACACCATTATCGGTATAAGTTACTTCATACTGGCCATTTTCAATACAGTCCATATCAGACCATTTTTCTTGTTCTGCACCAGCTTTATCGGTGTATTGAAGAATGAATGTTTGACCTTTGTAATATTCATCCATATCGGCATCATAGTACTCAGATGTCCATTCAAACTTTGTTTTTTTGTTAACCAACTTAATATCAGTTGTTTCTTCATTAAAATAGAATTGCAATTCGTTGTTTTCAGCAATCAATTGATAATTTTCACTGAAAAGGTCTGAATAGGTTGTTCCAGCGAGTGGCACTTCTTCAGGTTTTTCAGGGTTTTTTGACTCAATCTCACCACAAGAGGAAAAAGTCAATGTTGTGAAAACAATTGCTATCATCATTAAAATAGAAATAATTTTTCTAAACATAAATAACCTTCTCCTTTCTATCTTGTTGCGAGTTCTTCAATGATATCACCAACAAATGCGCTCATTTGTTGAATAAGAGCAAAGAACAATACTGCAAGGAACACAACCAACAACATTACAACAACTGTAATAACAATTTCAATTACAGCCATACCTAATGTATAGTCATGAACACGCATATTACCTAAGAATATCAAACCTAATACCCATACAAGCGCTAAAGTAACAAATACTGTGTAGAAGTCACCTTCTTCTTGTACCATTACATTTGACAAAACAATTGCAACTGGATACAAGAAAAGAATTGGAGCTAATGAGTAACAAGTTTGCATGTAAATTGCTTTGAAGCTACCTTCACCATTCATAAGTGAAGTAACAGCCCAGTTACAAACTGTGAACAACAATACTGGCAAGCAGATTGCAGCAAATTCTGCAATAATATTAACATCTTCAGCATTAGGGTCGAAAATGAAACCAGTAAATCTTGCTTGGAACAAGCTCATTAATGAAACTGCAAGCAAAATTGTTGTTGCCGCTCTTACTGAACCCTTGTTTTCACGGGTCAAAAGCCAAGGTGCATTCAAAGGTCTAAACATCATTACATTAGCGAATTTGAGTTCTTTAATGTATGCATATTCTTTTTTCTCTTTGTCTGATTTTTTCTTGAACTTTTTGAATAACCAACAAGCCACAATAATCAAAACGATTGTAAGAACTGCTGGTGTGAAATATTCATTAATTAATTCTTGACGACGATATTTATAAGCTTTAGAATAGTTCTCTTGGTCTTTGATTTCTCTGAAATATTCCATTGCTGTTGTCCACTCGCCATCACGGTAATAAACTTTACCGATATTTTGTTTAGCAGCAACTGAGTTGTTGTTAAGTTTTAAAACTTCTTTCCAAATTTCAATTTCTTCATCATAAAGGTCTAATTCGTGAAGACGTGAAGCTTCAATAATTAAACTTGCATATTCAGTCATTGAATAAACATTGATTGAGCGAAGTTCAGAGTCAAGAACGATACATTCATTGTTCAACCACTCAACTGCTACAGGCACATCTAAGTTGCCTTCAATAAATGTTACGTGGTCATCATCTGGGTCGTCTTCAACTGTACCAAACTCAAAAAGGTTTACACCATCAATATTATAGAAGAAAACTTTACCTCTCAAACTATCAAGAATAGCGTAGTTACCATAATCAAGTGTTTTAACATCAACAAGTCTTGAAGCACCTTCAAGAGTACCACGCCAAGATGCATTAACGTCACCATAAGGTTTGCTTGCTTCAACTCTTCTTAATACGTCATTACCTTTAGCATTAAGTCTTGAAACACAGTCAATGCCACTATAACTTGATTTATTGAATGTGCTGTTTGTTACGAAGATAAATCCTTCATCATCAATTTCAATACCGCTATATTCAGTTGGTACGAAGTCTTGCATACCTTCTCTAGCAGCATCAGAACTGATTGCTCTCCAGATAAGTTCGATTGGGTTGTATGTAACTGTTGGAGCACCGATTGTTTGAACAAAATCACCAGCGTCATCAAGTTCCAAGATACCCATTGTACAACCTTGTGAGAGAACGAAAATTCTTCCGTAATTATCAACAACGCATTTGTATGGTTTAAAGTTGAAGTCATCAGGCAATATTTCACTTGAAACACCAGCAACTACCATTTGGGTGTTGAAGTTTTTGTCAAGTTTAATCAAACGGCCTGAGCCTTCTTCTTTAATGTGTTCAACAACATCATAATTTGTATTATCAGCATTAGCACCTGTCATATCACAAATGTAAATGCTACCGTCATTATCATCAACAAAGGTACTTGTAACATCACCAAAGAAGTCTTTTTTGATTACCTTTGTTTCAGTTTCAGAAACTTTTACTTCGTTTTCAAAACTCTTGATTACCTTATTAAAAGTAAAGTCAGAGTTAAGAATCAAAAGCATACCTTGTTCGTCTTGGTTTTTACCAGAAACATAAACAAGACCATTTTTGTCAACGCACATATCACTTGGATAGTACATATCAACAGTTTTGCCCTTTTCATCTTTCATATTAACAAGGTCAATTTTCTCATCAAAATAGAAAGCGTCTGGGGCTTCAAATGCAACACCATTATTATCATAAACATATGATTTATAAGAGGAGGCTGCACTTGCACTAAAGCCAAAAAGCACTATAAAAACAAGCGAAAACGCTAAAATTTTCTTTAACATACTTTACCTCCCCTTTCTAATCCTTAATACCTGATGATGCCATGGTATCAAGAATGTTACTTTGAGAAATAATGAATACCAACAATGGTGGCAAAATCATAATGAGTGAAATTGCGGCTGCTGAACCTGTACGAGCGATACCACCGGCTGCAATTTGACCCAAAGCATATTGCAAAGGTTTTTTAGCTTCAGTAAATACTACTGTTGAAGCTGAAATACCCCACATTGATTGTACAGATGTCATAAGCATTGTAAGCCAAGCTGGTTTAACAAGTGGCATTACAATTTGTGTGAAAATTCTAAGTTCACTAGCACCGTCAATTCGTGCTGCTTCAAGCAATACATTTGGAATTGATGAAGCCATAAACTGTTTCATAAGGTAAAGACCCATTGAACCGCCTACGTAAGGAACAATCATTACCCAATATGTATCAATCATACCAAGTTTTGATTGAATGATGTAGTTAGGAATACCTGTTACTGCAGGTGTAAACATAAGTGACAAGACAATTACTCTTGACATAAAGTCTCTACCAGGAAAATCTCTCTTTTCAAGTACGTAAGCTGCAAGTGACGCGAGCATAATGTGGAACACTGTTGCAACAACTGTTACGAATACAGTGTTGAAAATGTATCTTGAAAATGGAACCCAAGACGAACTCATAAGAGTTGAAATACTCTTAAAGTTTGAAAGGGTTGGGTTTCTTACGATAATTGTTGGTGGGAACAAGAACAATTCATCAAGTGGTTTAAACGCGTTACAAACAACGTAAACCATTGGAACTACCATTAAAAAGCCCACTGCACATAAGAACAACAAGTTTGTAATAACGCCGGCTCTACTTCTTGCAGGACCTGGGTTAAATTTTTTCTTTGAAACCTTAAGTTTGTTAAGGTCAACAGTATTTGTATTAATCGCCATTTTACTGTCCCACCCTTCTTAAAGCTTTTTGAATAATTTCGTTTGAAGCAACCATGATACCGAACAATACAGTTGCAATTGCACAAGCATAACCCATTTCAAAACGAGCTCCACCATAGTCTTCAATATGGTTGAGGATTGTGTGAACGGCGTAGTCTGTACTTGGCATACCAAACAAACCAGTTGTAACTGCACCTACTGAGAATGAGTGGGTAATACTCATTACAGCAGAGAACATAAGTTGAGGTTTCATACTTGGCAAAGTAATGAACCACAATTCTTGCCAACGGTTTCTAATACCTTCAACGTAACCTGCTTCGTATTGTGATTTGTCAAGTGTTCTAAAACCAGCAACGTTTGACAAGAAGCCGGTACCAAGTGACATCCAAACAATTACGAGCATTGCAATCCAAATCATATAAGATGTATCAGTCATAAATTGGATTGGTTCATCAATAAGACCGATGTTCATCAATGTACCGTTAACCCAACCATAAGAGTCACCAGAGAACATGATTGCGAAGATTGTAAATGCACCACCAGAAATTGAAGGAGCATAAAGAATTGTTACCATGATAGCTCTTGTTCTTGGACCTAACTCATTAATGAGCCAAGCAAACATAATTGACATTAAGTAGCCAAGAGGTCCAGTAACAACCGCTAAAGTTAATGTGTTTTTAACCGCTGTGATAAAGATGTCATCATTACCAAGCAATTGACGATAGTTTTCAAGCCCTATCCAAGTAGGAAACTCAAGAACGTTGTAATAGGTAAAACCTAAAACGATTGATGCCAAAACTGGCAAAACTGTAAATGTGAAGAAGATTAATCCCCAAGGGGCAATATAAAGATAGCAGTCCCAGTTGTTTTGGAATTTTCTCTTCAACAATTTTCTGTCAGTAGCTCTAATTTCTTTTTTAGAAGCATTACTCATAACAGCCATTTTTATTCCCCCTCCTATTCTTCTTCAAGTAATGGCAAACCGAACTCTTCACGTTTCTTAGAAATTTCTGCGTTAATGATATTAACGTAATCATAAAGAGTGTCTTTTGCGTCTTTTTCTTTATAAACAACTTTTCTAAATGCGTTGTTAATGTGTCTATCAATAAAGTAACTACCAGCAATTTGTGGAATTGGGTCAGCCCAAGCCAATTGCTCGTTAAGAACTATTTTTTCTTCTGCTGTCCAAGGCAATTTATCAAAAGCGTCTTGGTTAGCAGAGTTGTAACGTGATGAACGACCCAAAATGCTTTCAATTTGGTTACCAAATGATGCTTGTGTATCTGTTGATACCCACCATTTAAGGAATTTCCAAGAAAGGTCGTAGTTTACATTGTCTAACAAGATAACCGCACAGTTTGTTGCAAGTGCTGATGTGTGGTCGATGTATTTTTGACCATTTTCATCAACACGCTCTGTACCAGGAATGAGTGTGTAACCCCATCTACCTTTAATTTCAGGCGCTGCAACTGCAAGTGTGTTGTACAATGTGTACTCAGCAATACCGAGTGGCATTTCACCTGTTCTAAAACGGTTTTGGAAGTCATATGTAAGTGGCAAGTCATAGTTTACATAGAAGTTAGTCCATTGTTTGAAAGCTTTGATTGCCTCATCTGTTTGTAAATTTGTTGCTTTTGCATCTTCTCTGTACCATTCGCCACCCATTTGTTTGAGCATTGCGTAGAATGTACCAGATGCTACTGGCATACCAAATTCAAGATTCTTTTTATTTAAAGCAGTGATGGTTGAAATAAGTTGTCCCCATGTTTCAGGAATTGCAATTCCTTCTGCAGCAAGAACGTCAGTACGATAGAACATTACAATGTAGCTTTGTCTTTCAGGAATAGCATAGATACCGATATCTTCTTCTTTGCCATAACCTTTTCTATCGAATGTGTATTGTTCGAATGCTTTTGGGTGGAATTTTGCGAATACATCATCATAAGAAATATCCCATTTTGAGCCTTCTACACCCTTATCATCTTTAAAGTTTTTCAAATCGTAAATTGAGTTACGAAGTGCAAAGTTTACTGGTTCACCTGGTGCTTGGTCAATTGCAACGTCAGGAGCAATACCTGATACAACTGATGGCAAAATAGCACCCATGTTAACAAGTTCAAGGTTAACAAGGTTACCAGTTTCTACTGTGTATGTGCTGTTGATTAACTGACGGAGTACTTGGAATTGGTCACGACCGCCTGCCATCCAAACAGTAATTGTATTTTCATCATCAACATCAATTTCTCTGTCATTACCAATTGCATTGTAGTCAACTGTGAATGATGAGATAAATCTGTTCACACCATAAATAAAGTTTTTGAAAGCATTTGCTTCAGGTGATTTAATTTCTGTTTCTGGTTGTGAGAATGAAATGTAGTCAATTTCAAGAGGAATTGATGACGCACTGTTAAGCCATGTACCCAAAGAACCGATATTTGTTTTGAAATAAGCAAGTTCTTTTGCGATTTCATCAGGGTCTTCATACATCTTTGTCATTTGACGAATGAGTGTATCAATAATTGCAAGACCTGAACTCTTTTCGCCCGCATAAGCAGTGATACCATCAACGATTTCTTGTAAAACTTGAGCGTTTTGACCGATTGCTTTGATATCTTCCGGAATCAACTCATCAAGTTGATAGTCACGGTTTTTATCTGGCTCGGTTGATGTAATTTTGATGATTTTACGATAAATTTCGTTAACTGCAGTCAAAACTTCATTTGTTCTGCTCAAATAGTCACCAAGTTGTGAAAGGTTAGTTTCAAGAGTGATTTCATCGCCAGCTTTTAAGTAAACCAAGCATTGGCTTGCATCTTCTTTTTCAGGAGTAAGCATGCTCCACTCTCTTGTGTAACCAAACTCAAGTGCTTTAGCTTCAGTAAATGGAACTTCGCCGTTTACATAAAGACGTCTTGGTGAGTTCATACCATCATTAACGTTTTGACGATATTTAAAGTTAACAGCGTACAAACCTTCTTTGAAATCATCACCCAAAACCCAAGTAATTGTTTGACCTGTACCAGCCCAGCTTGAGCCACCGATGATGTTTACAGTTTGTGTGTAAGCAGAAATGTTTTTGTCACCTGATGATGTTGAAGCTGTTGAAACGTCAACTGAAGGATAAAGAGTTTTATCAGACTTGTATAAAGCTGTTTCACCTTCAACGATGATTTCTTCACCTTGGTAATCTTTGCCTGAGTATTGTTTGATGTATTCATCGTAAGAAATTGTTTTTGTCAAAGGAACAATTTCAATGCTACCAACAATAACCGGTTCTGCAACACCGTTTAATGAAATTGTGTTTTCACCTTTTTTGAAGAAGAACTCAAGTGGGTCTGAAACATAACCAAAGCTGTCGATTACATATTCGCTTTTCCAAGTGAATTTTTCAACTTGGTCAGGACGCATTTCGTTGCCATAGTAGTCAACTTTGAAACCAATTGTTCCATCTTCTCTTTCTACAAGTTTGTCAGTAAAGCATCTTGTAAAATTACAGTTTGCAACATTTTCAAAAGGAACTTCGCCATTGATTTGAAGTTCTCTTGAAATGCTAATGTCTTTACCGACAACAGTATAATAATTCAAAACGATATTATACTTACCTGCATTTTTGAGGTTGAATTTGAAAGTAATATCATCACTTTCATCGGTCATAATGACCTTGTCATAATTTTTTCCGCCTTCAACTGGGTATTCGCTACCGTCAAGAAGTTCTGCACTATCTGTTTTTGAAACAAGATTAGATGCGTCAATAACGATATGCTCTTTACCCTCAGCAACGTTTGAGTTTGCATTCATGTACTCTTCATAAGTTGCAAGCTCATCGTAAGATACTGTACCGAATGTTGCATTTGATGCTTCATTCTTTTCAGAACCTGACAACGCTACCATAGCAGAAAGCGATTTTGAGTCAGCGGATACGGCAATGCTCATTACTGAAAATGCCATAACAATCGCTAAAACCATAGAAATAACTCTTGCCATCACTAAATCTCCTTTTGCTTTTTTCGAGTTTTCTCTATAACAAACCCCGCAACTCATCATACAACAAGAACAAATTTTCAGTCGAAATTTGGCTTTATAATTATATTTTAGTTATAATGCACAGTTTTTCGCACTGGCTTTTGTTAATGTTGCACAATTGAATGGCGACATTTATTCAAAGACGCTTAATATTACCATATAAACAGGGTCAATTCTTGTTAAATAGTGATATTTTGTTGTTAAAAATAACATATTTTTTTAAAGCATTCAAAAAGCCAAAATCATTTTGAATACTGGCTAATAACGCTTTTTTACAGTATTTTTCAATTATCGTTAAGAAACTACAAAATAGCCCTCATTCATTTTGCACAAATCAATTTAGCCATTTGTTAAAATTGCACAAATAAATATCACTATTTTGCAAAAGCAAAAAACACCCGCAACTTTTGTTGCAGGTGTTTTGTTGAATTCAAATTAAATATAATATTTTGCTTTGTATTCTTCGTAAGCTTCGTTAAATTCTGGATTGTCAGAATATTTAACTGTGTAAAGATATTCGTGAGAATCTAATTCTTTTCTATCAATTTCAATAATCAAAACTGCGATGTTTGAACAGTGGTCTGAAACCCTTTCACAGTTGTTAAGCAAGTCTGCAAGAACGAAACCAAGTTCAATTGTACAATCGCCTTGGCTAAGTCTTTCAATATGTCTTGCTCTAATTTTCTTAATCATTCTGTCGATTACTTGTTCAAGCGGTTCAACTTTTTCTGCGATTGAAACATCCCCTGTTTCAAAAGCAAGTCTTGTAATTGACAAAATCTCATGTAATGCGCCAGACAAAATCTTAATTTCTTCTTGTGCTTGTTTTGAGAAGCTTAAGCCTTTTTCTTTTAATTCTTCAGCAACTTTATAAAGATTTACTGCGTGGTCTCCCAAACGCTCAAAATCACTAATTGCATGAAGAAGTTTTGAAACTGTGTCAGAGTCTTTTGCTGACATTTCTTGACGAGAAAGGCGAACTAAATATGTACCAAGCTTGTCCTCATAAATATCAAGTTGGTTTTCACATTCAAAAATGTTTTTAACCTTTTGCTCATCATATTGATTAATAACATCAATTGCGTCTGTAATTGATTCATAAGCAATGTTAAACATTTCAATTGCTTTACTATTACTTTCACTAACAGCAACTGAAGGTGTTGAAAGAAGACGGTCATCAATAAATGTGAATTGTTCTTCTGTTTCATCTTCTTTAATAACTTTATAAGCAATTTTTTCAAGTTGTTTTGAGAATGGAATTAACATTGCAGTTGTAGTTACATTGAAGATTGTGTGAACAAGTGCAATGCCAAATCCGTTTACTTGATTTTGTGCAAAATCAAAAATGCCAAGTTGTGGTATTAAAAGTGTGCAAAGGAATTTTGCAAGATAGAACAAAACAAGACAAACTACTGTACCAATAAGGTTGAACGAAATATGTACAACTGCAACTCTACGAGCGTTTTTGTTAACACCAATTGATGAAATAAGCGCTGTTGCACAAGTACCAATGTTTTGACCCATAATAATAGGAATTGCCATGCCAAATGAAACCGCGCCGGTTGCAGCCAAGTTTTGCAAAATAGCAACTGAAGCCGCTGAACTTTGAATTACACCAGTAACAACTGCGCCAACCAAAACACCAACGAGTGGATTGTTAAACCAACCAAGAATGCTTTGAATTGTGCCGCCGCCTGCTGCAGATTCTGCCTCAAGCGCATCTTTTAATGGGTCCATTGCCATTGACATAAGCTCCATGCCCCAGATGAGCACTGCAAAGCCAATGAAAATTTCTGCCAAGTTTTTCTTTTTATCACTCTTTGAGAACATTGTGAAGATTGTTCCTATTAAAGCAAGAACAAGCGAGAAGTTTTCTGGTTTTAAGAAATCCATCAAACCTGAGCCTTCAAGACCAGACATACCAGTAATCCAAGCGGTAAGAGTTGTACCAATGTTTGAACCCATAATAACGCCGATTGTTTGGCCAAGTTTCATTACACCAGAGTTTACAAGACCAACGAGCATTACCGTCATTGCAGAAGAACTCTGAATTGCAATTGTAATGCCAGCACCAAGCAAAAGTGCTTTTACCTTGTTTGATGTCATTTTTTTAAGCGCTGACTCAAGTTTACCACCAGCCATTTTTTCAAGGCCTGATGACATTATGTTCATACCGAACATAAAAAACGCAAGACCGCCACCCAACAAAATTAATTGTAAAATAACAGATACCATTTTTGTTTTTCCTTTCCCTAATTAGAATGTAACTGTTTCGCCAGCAGGAATTTTAACATCCTTCCAGTCTTTGGTTACCCAAACATCAATTTGTGTTGGGTTGTATATGAACGATTCATCTGCTGCAACGTGAAGTGACCTTTGTGCGTTGATGTAATCGTAGATTTCAATGTTTGTTGCAAACCAAATTTTATCTTTATGTTCAGCAAGGCGTTTGCAAATACCTTCAATATATTCAAAGCCATAACCGTCAATTCGGCTAAACTCATAAGAGTGACCCCAAATGTAGAAAAGGTTTGAAGCCCAAGGTGTATCAAGACCATTAATAAAATTATCGATATATTTTTTTGCGCCTAAATGGTGACAAGTAGGTTTCCATTGCATAAAGTCAGAAGGAAGACCAAAACCACCATCGCCAACAATTCTTGAATAAACAATGCCACAGTTTTTTAAGATGCTAATTACATCATCATTATATGTACCGAAAGGATAAGCCATTCCCCTAACAACATAACCACATTGTTTCTCAAGCGCCTTTCTATCTTCAATTACTTGATTGATAACAGATATACTTGGGCACTTTTCAAGCCAAGGGTGGTTTACTGTATGAACAGCAACTTCGTGGCCTTCGTACAAACCTTTCAAATCTTGTGCGCTAACATCCTCATTGTCAGCGTAAACTCTACCAGAGTTAAGATTGAAAGTGCCTTTCATTCCATATTTGTTAAAAATTTCAACTAATCTGTAATCTTCTTTAGCGCCATCATCATAACTAAATGTTACAATATGTTTCTTGCCATCTTTATATGTTTTAAATTCTATCATAATAAAACTCCATTGTGTAATTTTCGCATACACCTAAATGATAACACAAACAAAATTATTTTTCAATTATTTTATTTGATTTTGGCAAAAAATTTTTTAATGCGTGAAAACTGCAAATTTTTGCTTGAAAAAGGTATTGAATTTTGTTTTGAAAATGATATCATAAACAACAGAGGTGATGTATAATGAAACCAATTTTTGAGAATAATGTTTTTCGCTACAAGGTAGAAAAAACTTTGACCGATAAAGACATTATTATTTTAAAAATGAATGCTAAAAGCACAAAAAGGGCTAGAATTGATGCAATTTTTTTGCAAAACGGTGAGCAAAAATACGCAATCCGCCAACACATTTTGCCGAATTACGATGTTACAGTTGTTTTTGAAGTTAAAGAATTGCATGCAAAAAACTGGTTCCCTATGACAAGACCAGGTAATTTAAAAGGCACTACAGCTGGTCTTAAATGTGACATTTCAAAAATTGATGAAGTTGAATTTGTAATTACAAAGGTTGACTCATTTGAAGTTTACTCTTTTGAAATTTCACAACAGTTGCCTGACTTTACTGTTCACGGAAAACCTTGTGTTGACAAGTTTGGTCAATACACTGGTGCTGAATGGAAAGGCAAAATTAAAACCGAAGAAGAACTTGTTAAAAAACTTCGCGATGAAGCGGCTTCTTATGAAAACATTGATTACAATGAAGATGACAAACTTGACAGATTTGGCGGTTTTAAATCCAAAAAGTTTGAGAAAAAAGGTCATTTTTATGTAACAAATGATGGCGAGCGTGATTACCTTGTAACCCCTGAAGGAAACGGATTTTTCAGTATGGGCATTGGTTACGGCAGTGCAAACCGCCTTGGTTGCTATGGCTATGTTGATGGAATGGAAGAAATTCACGAATGGTTGCCTGACAGAAACGATGAAAAGTTTAAGGTTTGTTATTCAGAGCCAAACTTAAACCCTGAATTTGTAAAAAGAAACGGCAGAGAAATTGGCAAAGACAGAGTTATGTTTAACTTTACAATTGCTAACTTTATTCGTGCTTTTGGCGATGAATGGCTTGATAAATGGTGCTTGTTGCAAAAAGGCCGAATGAAAAAATGGGGCTTTAACACAGTTTGCATTGGTGTTGATGAAGAAACACAAGAATCACAAAAAGATTTTGCAAAACGCCTTGATATGCCTTATATTATTAGAATGGTTTTATTCCCTAAAACAAAAACTACTATATTTAGAGATTTTTGTGATGTTTTCTCTGATGAATACAAAGAATTAAGCGCTAAATTTGCAAAACAACTTGAGCAATATTTAGACGATGAAAACTTTATGGGCTTTTATATGTACAATGAGCCAGAATGGATGGCAGCAGACCACAACATTAACATGGCTAAGGTATTGCTTTCTTCTGATGAAGAAACAGTTTCTAAAAAAGTTGTTATTGATATGTTAAAAGAAAGATACGGCGACATTGCTACACTCAATAAAAAATGGCAACAAAATTTCAAAGACTTTGACAGTATGCACGAGTTTGTTGGTGGCAGTGAAGAAATGGAAAAAGTTTTGAAAGAACTTAGCATTATGCTTGTTGACAAGTTCTTTGACATTCCTGCAATTGAGTGCAATAAAGTGACCGCTGGCAAAGCAATTAACTTTGGTTACAGAAGCGCTGGTCCTTGGGCTGCTTCATTTGGTCTTGGTTGTAGTGAACTTGATGTTTACTCATTCAACTGTTACAAACCAAACCCTGCAGAAGAAATTATACGCGCAGGTGAAATTACAAACAAAAAGCCTCAAATTATTAGCGAATGGCATATTGGTCTTGCTACTGACAAAATGTTCACACCTGGTCTTAAAGGTTCTAAAGATGAGCACGACAGAGGTATTGCTTGCAGAGATTATATGTTAGCAGGTGCTAGTTGTAAAAACTGCGTTGGTGTTCATTATTTTGAATATTGTGATATGTCACTTTTGGGCAGATTTGATGGTGCTTGTGCGGCAATTGGTTGGATTGATGTTTGCGGTTTGCCTTATGAAGAAACAATGGATATTATTGCAGAAGGTAACAAACAACTTTATGATATTGTTGTAAACGGCAAACAATTAGAATTTAATGACGGTTCAATTGGTAGCCTTTTCTGGTAAACAAAAAACAAAAAAGTCGGATGAAAATTCATCCGACTTTTATTTTGCTTTAATTAAAGTTTTTTGTCGTTATCAGTTAAAAATGATAATGTTACAAATAACAAAACATTTATTAAAACTAATTGAACAGCGCAAATAACCCAAGGGGTTAACATTTCGTATTGATAAAGCGCTGTTAAAATTTTGCCTTTTAATGTTTCGACATCTGTTTCAACAAGTTTATTTGCTATAAAATTAGCACCTTTGCCACTTGCAAACAATGCCAAAACGCCTGCGTTTACAACTGCGCCGACTGCCACTCTTGCATATGAAAACCATTTGAAAAAACTTGAATATTTAATTGCTTTTGCCAATTCAAAAATTTTGTTTTTGCAAATGTGATTTTTCGCTTCACAATCAGTTGAAATAACCATTGCTTTTTCACATTCAATTGGAAGTGATGTTACACATATACTGCCACCTGTTTTCAAAGGCGCGTCAACTATTGCACTTACATCTTGCGCTGACACATTGCTACTGAATTTTTCAAAGCCAACTGTTTTTGCAATTACTTCAGTTTTTTCTTCATCAACATCACTCAAAAGTTCTGTATCAATTTTCAAAACTTCTGCAATTTTTACTGCTTTAATAACTTCAGGGTTAACTTTTGTTTCTTCTGCTACCAATTCATTAGTAACATAAATCTTTTTAACGTTTGATAATTTTTCTAAATTAGAAACACTTTCAAGGCACAAACCTTTTTGTTTTAAATCTTTTAAAGAAATAAGACCACTTGCTAAAACACCTGAATTTACAACCAATGGATTAGCAAAAATCAAATAAACACCCAAAACATAAACTGATTGTAAAACTGCTTTGCTTTGCACAAAATCTAAACCACACATTAAAATGGCAACCGCGATTAATGCAAAAACATACGCTTGTGAAGAAAGTTTTACAATTTTCAAAACCTTTGAGTTTTTATCTTGCTCGCTTTCTTCAAAATCAATATCATATTCAACAACTTCTTGAACTTTTACAAATGTTTCTTCATCTGTTTCAAAATTGAATTTGCCTGCTTTTGTTTTTCTTTCTACACCCTTTTTGTCGGTATATAAATAGTCAAACGCAAGGTATTCCCCTTTTTGAACTTTTACCAAATCTCCTTCTTGCAAATCATCTGCAAAAACAAATTCAGTTTGTTCTTCTGAAACTACAACTTCATATTTTAACTTGTTGTCATCATCTTCTAAAATCTTATCTGAAATTATACTGTTTATAAAATCATAAATTGTCATTGACAAAGATATTATCATTGCAACAATTGCTGACATTAAAAACTTTTGTGAAGCAAAAATGCACAACACAGATACCAAACACACCAATGTATAATGAATTTTGCCACTGATTAATTTTTCAATTGCTTCAATTGCAATTTTGTAAAAACAAACTGCAATTGCAATTGCGAAAACAACAACGCCAACCTTTGCGCCAAACATTTTTGCACCCATAAAGGTAAGAACTGCTGAAATCATAATAATCAACATATTTACAAGCAAATTATTTTTATTTGAATTTTTATATTTAAAGTTCATATTAAAAATTCCTTTCTCACAAATTCAATTAAATATATATTATCATTATTTATCTTTTTCGTCAACATAAATTTATTTAATTTATAACAATATTATCTATCTTTTCATAAAATGTAATAATGGAAATAAAATTTAAAGCGAGTTGAGTTTTATGATTATAACTGTAATTGGTAATGACCACCGACAAAAAGAATTAGCAAAACTTTTAAACCGCCAACACGACACCATTTACTTAGGTGGTAATGAAGAATTTAAAAAGGTAAAAAGCATTTTAAAAATCTCTGATGTGGTGATTTTTCCTTTGCCATTTACAAGAGATAACAAAACAATTAACACCACCGGTTTTGACATTGCAAAAACTATTGACACCATTTCAAAAGAAACAATTGTCTTTCTTCCCGATTATAAACTTAATGAAAAGAGAAAGGTTATTGACTATAACCAAGATGAAAATTTTGTTTTACAAAATGCATTTTACACAGCCGAAACCGCTGTGGCGCTTAGCATTTTAAACACACCATTTTCATTGACTGAAGCAAAAATTTTGGTTTTGGGATGTGGCAGAATTGGCAAAACACTGACAAAACTTTTAAATCCGTTTTGCAAAGATATTACAGTCAGTGCGAGAAAAGAACAAGATTTTTTGTT
Source organism: Acutalibacteraceae bacterium (assembly GCA_045649405.1). Classification (GTDB taxonomy): domain Bacteria; phylum Bacillota; class Clostridia; order Oscillospirales; family Acutalibacteraceae; genus RUG11462. The sequence continues at coordinate 62,574 of JAZRPW010000038.1, read as the reverse complement.
TTTAAAGCAACAAAAAACAAATTATATTCACACAAACGAAATTGAAGATTTGTCGGCTTTTAATGTTATTTTTAACACCATTCCACAAACTGTTTTAAGCCCTCAAACCATTCTTTCAATTAGTAAAGATGCATTAATTGTTGACCTTGCTTCAAAAAACAGTTTGCTAATTGGTGCTAACGCTAATTATATTGACGCAAAAGCTTTGCCTGCAAATTATTGTATGCAAAGCAGTGCAAACTCACTTTTTAAATTTATTGACAGACATTTACGAAACAATAGGAAGGTTAGTGAATTTTATGAATGACATTAGGGTGGGATTTGCACTTTGTGGTTCTTACTGCACCTTTGCAAAAGTTATACCTATTATGAAGCAATTGAAAGAGCAAGGTGCTAATGTAATTCCGATTATGTCTGAAAATGCTTATTCTACCGACACAAGATTTGGCAAGGCGCAAGACCATATTAAAAGAATTGAAGAAATTTGCCAAAAAGAGATTATTCACACAATTGCTACTGCCGAACCGATTGGCCCTAAAAAAATGCTTGATATTTTGATCATTGAGCCATGCACAGGCAACACTTTGGGTAAAATCGCAAACGGAATTACCGACACTTGCGTTACAATGGCGGCAAAGGCGCACCTTAGAAACAATCGCCCTGTTTTGATTGCAGTTTCAACAAACGATGGTCTTTCAACCAGTGCAAAAAACATTGGAATTTTGCAAAACCAAAAAAACATTTTCTTTGTGCCTTATGCTCAAGATGACCCCGTTTTAAAAGAGCGCTCGTTAGTTGCAGACTTTGACAAAACAATTATTGCAATGCACAACGCGCTTGAAAACAGACAAATTCAACCAATCATAATTTAAAATTTCTATTGAAATTAGGAAAGAAGTCTATTATAATACTAATAGACTTTATTTTTTAAAAGGAATAAATAATATGAAAAACGAACAATTTAAAAAGTATTTTTATATTGGTTTGACTGTGTTTTTGGCGCTTGGCGCTAGCATTTTGCTTTTCTTTGTTTTAGACAAAGTTTCAGAAATTAAAAACGTTTTGGCGTTGTTTGTTTCAGCAGCTAAACCATTAATTTATGGTGGAGTTATTGCTTATCTTTTGTACACTCCTTGCACATGGTTTGAAAAGCTTTTTACATTGATTTTCAAAAAGCTAAAAAACCGCAAACTTGCCACAAAGTTCACAAGGGTTTTAAGCATTGTATTGAGTTTTATTTTTGGCATCGGCGTTGTAACGGTCCTTCTTTATTTAATTATTCCACAAATTTACGAAAGCATTGTTACAATCATCAACTCAATTCCTGCTTACATTGAAAAGATTTATGTGTTTGTTGACAATCAACTTTCTGACAACGCTGAATTAAAACAAAGCGTTACCTATGCAATTTCAAAATACACCGAAAACATTACACACTTGCTTGAAAGTTGGAGCGGTCAAATTGGTGCAATTGTAAAAGGTATTGGAGACGGCGTTTTATCAGTCTTTGTTGTAACAAAAAACATTTTTGTTGGTGTTATTGTTGCGGTTTATCTTTTGGCAGACCGCCAAAAATTCAAAACTATACTTAAAAGATTTGTTGACGTTTTGTTTAAAAAGAACGCAGCGCTTGTAGTAAAACAAGAAATCAAATTTGCAAATGGTGTTATTTTGAATTTCATTTCAGGCAAAATTGTTGATTCTGCAATTATTGGTGTTTTGTGTTATCTTCTTATGGTAATTTTGAGATTGCCATTCCCGGTTTTAATTTCTGTAATAATTGGTGTTACAAATGTAATTCCTTTCTTTGGTCCATTTATTGGTGCAATTCCTTCAGCAATTTTAATACTTATTGAAAGTCCAATTAAATGTTTGATTTTTGTTATTATGATTATTGTTTTACAACAAATTGACGGCAACATTATTGGTCCGAAAATTGTTGGCGATTCTATTGGTCTTTCATCATTCTGGGTATTATTCTCAATTTTGATTTTCAGTGGATTATATGGCGTTACTGGTATGATTATTGGTGTTCCTGTTTTCGCAATTATTTATGACATTGTTAAAAAAATAGTTGTTTATTATGAAAACAAAAAACAACTTAAAGGCAAAAAAGAATAAACTTTAAACCATAAAAAAACACTCGCAAAAATGCGAGTGTTTTTTTATGGTTTAAGATGTAATTTTCTCATAATTTTTTCAACTTGTTCTTTGCCGAAAACTTCGTAAAGCCCACCGTTTAAATAAATTGCCACAAAGTAAATTATTGCACCAACGCCGGCATAAGCACAAAGATGAATTATTTGTGAAAGCGAACGGGTTGTGCTGATTGGCAAGAAGTAGTTAAGCAAGAATACAACAGCGCCCATAATTAAAGCAGGAATTGCAGTTTTAATAAATGTTCTAAAAATAGAGCCATAACGGAAGTTGAAACTTTTTCTAAGCACCAAAAGAATAATTACCACGCAAATTGACTGGCCGATAAATGTTGAAATGCAAGCACCAATGTAAGAGTGAAGCCCAAAGCCTAAAACATAATAACAAAGGTACATAAGTGGCACTGCAAGAATTAAATTAACCAAAATGCCAGAAATCGTTGCAATACAAACCGCCTTGGTTTTCTTCAATCCTTGCATTGCCATACAAAGTGTGATTTTAATGCAAGAAACAACGTTTACCGGAATGATAAATTTAATCATCATTCCGCCGACATCTGCCATATTATTGCCGTAGAAAAAGGCGTAAACTGCGTCAGACAAAACAACCATTCCAACGCAAATTGGAAGTGAAATTGCAAAGATAATGTCAACAGCAGAGTTAAGTTTTTGGTTGGCTTGTTTTAAATCATTTTTAGCAACAAGCGCTGTCATTTCAGGAACAATTGTGCTTGTAAGGCCCATTGCAAGTGCCGAAATAATCATTGCGATTTTTGGACCGTAAGTTGTAATAACCGAACCAACTTGAGTTGCATTGTCAAAGCCCAAATTTGCATAAACACCAACAACCAAAATGTTGTTTGTCATTTCATAAATGTTAGCAGAAACGGCAACAATTAAAATTGGAATGCAATGGAACAAAAACTTCTTTAAAATTTCTTTTGTTGAAAGAATATCGGTCTCATCAGAAACTTTAACAATAACATCATCTGCCCCGTACGACTTAATTTTTAAATAAAGAATGGCACAAAAAGCGCCTATTCCCGCACCAAGAAGTGCAATGTTAACACCAGTTGATGTTGAGAAGTTAAACACTTTAATCGCAACATAAGCGCCAATAAGCACAAAGCCGATTCTTGCAATTTGCTCAACAACCTGTGAAAAAGCTGAAACTGCCAACACCTTTTGACCTTGCAAAAATCCACGGAAAATTGACAAAAACGGTACAACCAACAAACAAACTGCAACACAACGAACTGCGTTTGCTAAAGAATCAACCGAAATGGAAGCGGCATTTTCTGCAACGGTATTGACATAAAACGAAGCAATTGTGTTTGCAAATGAAACAAGCACCAAAAAGAACAAAACACCAAGTGAGCAAGAGAAAATGTTACCAATTCTGTAAACCTTCATCTTGGTTTTGTGTTTTTGCAACGTGTTGTATTCACTAACCAAAATACTCATTGCTGTTGGCACGCCTGAAGTTGAAGCATTAAGCACCAAGTTATAAATAACGTAAGCGCAAGAATAAATAACCATTCCATCTTCGCCAATGAGCGCAGTAAAAGGAATGATGTAAAAAAGTCCCAAAAGTTTTGTGAAAACTATTGAAGCGTATGACAAAAGTGTGCCATCAACAAATCCATTTTTCTTTAATTTTGCCATAATAACCTCTAAAAAAACAAAATAAATATAGACTAATTATATCACACATAATTAAAAAAACAAGATTTTTTTGAGTTTTAGAAAAAAAGACTTGAAGTTTTGAAACAAATTTATTATAATAAGTTGTAATCTTATATTTTTGTATGATATTTTAGGGAGTTTTCGACTTCGCTTGATATACAGGAGGCTAAAAAATGGCAAACAGAACAATTGGTGTTTTGACATCAGGTGGCGACGCACCTGGAATGAATGCTGCAGTTCGTGCAGTTGTGCGTGCCGCAATTTCAAGAGGAATGAAGGTTTACGGCATTCATCGTGGTTACAACGGTCTTATTCATGATGATGTTTTTGAAATGGATTTAAGAAGCGTTTCTGATATTATTCATAGAGGTGGTACTGTTCTTTACACAGCACGTAGCCCAGAATTCAAAACAGAAGAAGGAATGCAAAAAGCAATTGCAACCTGCAAAAAATATGGCATTGAAGGTTGTGTTGTAATCGGTGGTGACGGTTCTTACCGTGGCGCTCGTGACTTATCACTTCGTGGTATTCCTTGCGTTGGCGTTCCAGGTACTATTGATAACGACATTGCTTGCACTGATTATACAATTGGTTTTGACACAGCAATGAACACAGCACTTGAAATGATTGACAGAATTCGTGATACTTCACAATCACACGAAAGATGTAACGTTTGTGAAGTTATGGGTAGAAACTGTGGCGACATTGCTCTTCACACAGGTATTGCAGTAGGTGCTACTTGCATTTTGGTACCTGAAGTTGAATGGACTTTTGAAGAGATTGTTACTAAAATTAACAAAGGTCAAGCAAGCGGCAAAAAGCACTTCATTGTCGTTGTTGCTGAAGGCGTTGGAGGTGTTGAAGAACTTGCTAAAAAGATTGAAGCTGCAACTGGCATCGAATCTCGTGCTTCAATTTTAGGTCACGTTCAAAGAGGCGGTAGCCCAACAGTTCGTGACAGAGTTTGTGCTTCTGGCATGGGTATTGCAGCAGTTGACCTTTTGGAAAAAGGCATTGGCAACCGTGTTATTGCACTTAAAGATAACAAGATTGTTGATTTTGATATTTATGAAGCATTGCAAATGAACAGAACTTTTGAAAAAGATATGTATGTAATGGCTCAAGAAATTGGTATTTAATTTGTCTTTTAAAAACGACCGTTTGTTAAAATGCGGTCGTTTTTTAAAATAAAGGAAGTGAGTTTTTTGAAAAACATTAAAACACAAGCTCAAGATGCAGTGAACGAACTTATAGGCGTTGCAAAGTTGAAAAAAGGCGATGTTTTGGTGGTTGGTTGTTCTTCAAGCGAAGTAATTGGCGAGAAAATCGGCACAAATTCATCGGTTGACACTGCAAATGAGTTGTTTGGCGCAATTTATGAAGTGTGCAAACAAAAAGGAATTTACCTTGCTGCGCAATGTTGTGAGCATTTGAACAGAGCAATTATTATTGAAACAGAATTTGCAGAGAAAAAAGGTTTAGACCAGGTTAATGTTGTGCCACAACCAAAAGCAGGTGGCTCATTTGCAACTGCCGCTTACAATGCATTTGAAAACCCAACTGCGGTTGAAAAAATCAAAGCAGACGCAGGGCTTGACATTGGCTCAACTTTAATTGGAATGCATTTAAAAGAAGTTGCAGTGCCGGTTAGACTTAACACTAAAACAATTGGCTGTGCAAACGTTACCGCCGCTAGAACAAGATTAAAATTCATCGGTGGCGCTCGTGCTAATTATGACGAAAGCAAAATGTAAATAAAAAACAAAAACGCTGTCTATTTAAGACAGCGTTTTTTAATTGTAAAGATTATTGTAAATACCACTTCTTGCGCCATTCCAATTAAAAGCATTAATGGGAATGTGTTTGTAAAGAATGAAATGAAAATTAAAATGCTAAAGAAATAAGGTTGTGCCATTCTAAAAACATTTTTCTTTTTTCTATTTAATGCGCAGAAATTGAAATATCTGATGTTTCTGGCAAAAGCATTAACAATAAGTATTAACGCCAACCAAATGCCGTGAAAACGACTCACACCATAGTCATTAAAATCATTGTCGTAATAAACATCATCAACAACAAAATCAAGACCGTTATATCGCAAACTCAAAATAACCTTTGAGTTTTCGGTTGCAACCAAATTTGTTTTTTCGCCAGTTTTTGATACTGTTTTATTGTTGTAGATATAACCCACTTTTCCGAGTGAGAAAAATCCGTTATCTCTATCTTTAAAAGCAACAATATATGGGTGTGAAATGCTGTATTCTTGTGTTGCGCCTTCTTCAACAATATTAACTCTGTCATAAGAAGCGTTGTTAGGGATTTCGTGCCAAAGTCGTAAATAATTAAAGTCTTCAATTACATTATCATAATCAGCATAGTCTTCGCCCATTGACTCAATTGCCGAGATAACAATTGGCTCAACCTTTGCACCGATATAACAAGAAAAACAGTAAAACGACAATGTCAAAGCAATAACACACGCCCACAGCACATAAATAACTTTACCTACTATTTTCATTTTAAAACTTCCTTATTTAACCTTTACAGATTTTGTTTTTGACCAAGAAGAATAAACAGTTTTTGTGCCAGATTTAACAAAAGCTCTGATTTGAACTTTATAATTACCTTTTTTAAGTTTTTTGATAGTCTTTGTTACTGTTTTCTTTGTGGTGTAGTTTTTGGTAATCCATTTACCTTTAACTTTATACCTAACTTGGAATCCAATAGCGCCTGAAACCTTTGTGTATTTAATTTTGAATTGTTTTTTTCCGCTGACAAGTTTAAAGTTTGGCACTTTTAATTTCAATCTTTCAATTTTTTCGCCTTTTACAAATTCAAATTTACACAAACCACAAACCTTATCACCAGTGTAACCATCTTCAAAATAAGTTTCTGCTTTTTTGCCAACAATTTCAATTGAAGAGTGTTTGCATTCAGTTGGTTGAGTTGTTGTAGTTGGTTGGGTTGTTGTAGTTGGTTGAGTTGTGGTAGGTTGAGTTGTGGTAGGTTGAGTTGTAGTTTCTGGCAAATCAACCTTTACCTTTTCAAGTGTTAATTTTTCAGTAAACAAATATTCAATTTCATCGCCTAATACATTACAAATTATTGCCTTGATTACATAGTAATAAGTTTTTGTTTCATTTTCAAGTTTGTCAGTGAATACTGTTGTGTCAGCATCTACCATACCAACCGAAGTGTATGCACCATTTTCAACGTCGGTACGTAAAATGCTGTATTTTGCAGCATTAGGTACTTGTGTCCATTTAAGTGTTACATAGTCTGCGCCGGTTGATAAAATAGTCGCTTTAAAAGAAGGTGCTTCGCCTACTTCATCTGAAAATTCGCCTTCAACAAATCTACCTTTATTTCTTGAAATTGCTCTTACTTTGTAAGAACTTTGTTCTGTGCTTGTATCTGTAAATGTACAACTTCCTGCACCTTTATTCGTTGCATAGAACTCATAATCTTGTGTGTTAACATCAAATTTATAAATCTCATAACCATAACAATTTTTATTCTTGTCCCAAGTGAGAACTGGTTGTTTTGATGTGTTGGTTGTGAGTTTTAAATTGGTAATTTTGTCTGGAGCTTTGAAATATCTAAAGTTACAGTCAACTCTACCGGCAATACCATTAACCCCACCCGAACTTGAATACTGCCAATATTCATAATCAGGTTGGAAGAATGTTCCACCAAGCTCTGGCTTTGTATGGTATTGTGCAAGCCAAAGAATATATTTTTCAGCAATTTCATCGGCGTAAAGGTCGTTTTTAAACATTGAATGGTTTGCATAAACACCGGCAGTATAACCTGCTGCTTCTATTCTTTCACAAAATGCCAAGCAAATGTCTGTGCGTTGTCTGTTTGTCAGATTTGCGTTTGACAATCTACCACCAGAATAATACTCAAAGTCAAACATAAGTGGCATTGTCATATCATAACCCTTAACAAGTGATAAAAGATAATCTGCCTCTTCTTGTGCTTCTTTAACTGTTATTGCTTGAGAAAAAATATAAGCACCCATATCAATGCCAGCGGCGGTTGCTCCTGCAACATATGTATCAAACATTGAGTCTTTATCCAATTTGCCTGATTGTGAGTAACGATTACCTGCACGCAAAATCAAAAAATCCACACCAGCAGCTTTAATTTTTCCAAAATCAACATCTCCTTGATAAAAAGAAATGTCCAAACCATGTGTAATTTCACGACCAGCAAATCTATCATCATGGGTATATTTACTGCCTGTAAAAATATCGTTTTTTGTGTCAACAAAAGCAAAAACAGATGTTGTGATTTGCAAAATCATTACAACTGCAACCACAACTGCTAAAAATTTTCTCATTGTTCAATTAATCCTTTACTTAATTTTAATTTTCTTTGTCTTTGAATATGGACTGTAAATTGTTTTGCCATCTACAACCCTGTAAGTTCTAACTTTGAACTTGTAAGTTTTACCTGACTTCAAACCTTTTTTAGTGTATTTTTGTTTTTTAGTTGCAACTTGTTTTTTGTATGTTTTGCTGGTTGGTGCCTTCATATAAATTTCATAACCATTAGCACCAGTTACCTTTTCACAAACAATTTTTGCAGCCGCTTTGGTTGTTGTCAAAGTAATTGTGGTTGTTTTTAAAGTTGTTTCGTCTTCAACATTACTAAATTCACTGTAATATGTCTTGCCGTCTTTAACTATGTATTGACGAACTTTGTATTGATATTTAACACCACGTTTTAATTTTGAGTGGGTGTAACTATTTGTATCACCTAAAACTGTGCCAACCTTTTTAAACGCTGCCGTACCAGAGGCCGCCCAAATTTCTGTGCCGGTTGCATAAGGCATTGCAGTAAAATTAACCACAATTGCGTTGTTTTCTGTTAACGCAACGTTTTCTAAAACTGGCTGTGGTTTTTCTGCTTTCAAGCAAGGAGTGTAAATATTATCGGTTAAAACACCTTCGCTATCACGCATTACTGCTCTTACCATATAGAAATATGTTTTAAATCCGTCATCGGTGTAATCAGTAAAATGAGTTGTTTCTGAATTTAAAGTTGCCACATAATCATATGTGCCGTTTTCAGTATCTGCACGCAAAACTTGATATTCGCTAGCGCCTGGTACTACTCGCCAAGTAAATGTTGCATAACCTGTGCCGTTTGACTGCATTGTCATTTTGAAAATGCCTTGTGATTTAACTTCATCTGACATTTCGCCACCAACAAATTCACCCTTGTTTCTTGAAATTGCCTTTACTTTGTAAGAGTTTGATTCGCCTTTATCAGCAGTATCAGTATATGTACAAATTGCCGCGCCTTTATTTGTGCCAATTTTAACATATTGTTTTGTGTCTTTATCAAGCTTGTAAATTTCATAACCATAACAATCTTTTACTCTGTCCCAAGTAAGAACCGGTTGTTGATAATCATTAGTATCAATCTGCAAATTAACAACCTTTTGTGGCGCTTTAAAATATCTAAAATTACAGTCAACTCTACCGTCAATGCCATCAACACTACCTGAACTTGTGTATTGCCAATAAGAATATTCTTGCTCATAAAGTTTGCTGTTATATTTTGGAGCAGTGTTGTAATTTGCAAGCCAAATCATATAATCTTTTGCAATTTCCTCATCATTAAGGTCGTTAAGAAGCATTGAATGGTTTGCGTAAACGCCTGAAGTATAACCTTCATTTTCTACCCTTTGGCAATATGCCAAACAAATTTCAGTGTGGGCAGAGTTGCTTAATTTTGCTTTTTCAAGCCTACCACCATTTGCATATTCAAAGTCAAACATAACAGGCATTGTAATGTCGTAATCTTTAATAATGCTCATTGTGTAATCTGCTTCTTCTTGCGCTTCTTTAACGGTAATTGCTTGAGAATAAAAATACACACCAACATCAATGCCGGCCTCAATTGCACCTTTAGCATAAGCGTCAAAGGTTGTGTCTTTATTCAAAGTTCCTTTTGAACCATAGCCACGAAAACCTGCGCGCAAAAACAAAAAGTCAACGCCTGCTGCTTTAAGTTTTTCAAAGTCAACGTTTTTTTGATAATAAGAAATATCTAAACCATTAACAATTTCATAATCTTTAAATCTGTCATCATGTGTATATTTCTTGCCTGTAAAAATATTATTTGTTGTATCTTTAAAGGCAAATGCAGTTATTGAAAGTTGAAAAACCATCAAAAACGAAAGCATAAAAGCCAATAATTTTTTCATGAAAAACTCTCCCTATATATTAAAATAATATATATAAATTATGATATACATTTCGAAATATGTCAACCCATTTTAAGAAGAATTCACAATTTTTGTATAATTTGGCTAAAATAAAAATACCCTTTTAGCGATATTGACGACCGTTAAAAATATTAAGAATTTGGCAACTTTTTTAACAAAAACACTTGACAAAATGAGCTTATGTGTATATAATCGTATAGGTGCAAAGCAAAAATACTTTGCAGACATAAAATAAGGAGGAGCGAAAATGCCAAAAGATTTAGATATTTCGTTGCTTCTTGACATTTATGGTGGGTTGCTTACTGACAAGCAAAAAGCCTTTTTGGAATTTTATTATAATGATGATTTGTCACTTGCTGAAATTGCCGAAAATGAAGGTATTACCCGCCAAGGTGCTTATGACATTGTAAACCGTGCAAAAAATCAACTTTTGAATTATGAAAAGAAACTTTTGATTAATGAACGGTTTCAAAAAATTTATAATCAAGCTGATGATATTTTGGCTGGTGGCAACGCCACCGACTGTGCTAAAAATATTAAAGATATAATTTACAAAGAGGAGGCGTAAACTTAAATGGCATTTGAAGGATTGTCTGACAAACTTAGTGCGGCATTTAAAAAAATCCGTTCAAAAGGTAAATTGTCTGAAGCTGATGTTAAGAGTGCTATGAGAGAAGTGCGTCTTGCTCTTTTAGAAGCAGATGTTAACTACAAGGTTGCAAAAGACTTTACTAACAAGGTTGCTGAGCGTTGCATTGGCGAAAAGGTTATGGAAAGTTTAACACCTGCTCAAATGGTTGTTAAAATTGTTAATGAAGAATTGACTGCACTCATGGGTGGCGAAAACAGTCGTCTTAACACTTCTTCAAAACTTCCAACCGTTATTATGATGTGTGGTTTGCAAGGTTCTGGTAAAACAACACACTCTGCAAAACTTGGTAAGTATTTGAAATCAAAAGGCCACAGACCAATGCTTGTTGCTTGTGACATTTATCGTCCGGCGGCTATTTCACAATTGCAAATTGTTGGTGAGCAGGTTGGCGTTCCTGTTTTTGAAATGGGTACGCAAAAGCCTGAAAAAATTGTTGAAAAAGCAATTAAACATGCAAAAGATTATGGCCATGATTATATTATTCTTGATACCGCAGGTCGTCTTCACATTGATGAAGAGTTGATGAATGAGTTAAAACGTGTTTGCAAAGTTGCAACACCTGATGACATTTTGCTTGTTATTGACTCAATGACCGGTCAAGATGCGGTTAATGTTGCTAAAGCTTTTAATGATACACTTGAAATTACCGGTGTTATTTTGACAAAGCTTGATGGTGACACCCGTGGTGGTGCTGCTCTTTCAGTTAAGGAAGTAACCGGCAAACCAATTAAATTTGTTGGTACTGGCGAAAAACTTACAGACCTTGAAGAGTTCCACCCTGACAGAATGGCTTCAAGAATTCTTGGCATGGGCGATGTTATGTCGCTTATTGAAAAGGCAGAAACTGCTCTTGATGAAAAACAAGCAGCAGAGCTTGAGCAAAAACTTTTGAAAAACAAGTTTGACCTTGATGACTTGCTAGCGCAATTCCAGCAAATTAAAAAAATGGGTCCACTCAAACAAGTAATGAGTATGATTCCCGGAATGGCAAAACAGGTTGAAAACGCTGATATTGATGACAAACAACTTGTAAGGGTTGAATCAATTATTTATTCAATGACTAAAAAAGAGCGTGCAAAACCTGAAATTCTAAACGCTTCAAGAAAGAAAAGAATTGCTGCTGGTTGTGGCATGAAGGTTGAAGATGTTAACAGACTTCTCAAGCAATATGAACAAATGAAAAAAATGTTCAAACAAATCAACGGTGGTGGCAAGCACAAAAACCGCAGACTTCTTAAGGGTCTTGGCGGTAACAATATGGGCTTTGACCCAAATACTTTTGACCCACAAGCGCTTTCTGGTGGTAAAAAAGATTTCGGTGGTTTTTAAACAGTGTTCTGTTTGATAATATAAATTTTAAAACTTTTTTTGTGAGGTGAAATTAAAATGGCAGTAAAAATCAGACTTCGTCGTATGGGCGCTAAAAGAGCTCCTTTCTACAGAGTAGTAGTTGCTGACTCAAGATTCCCAAGAGACGGTAGATTTATCGAAGAAATCGGTACATTCAATCCAAACACAGACCCAGCTGAAGTAAGCATTGACGCTGAAGCAGCTAAAAAATGGATTGCTAACGGTGCTCAACCAACTGACACAGTTAAAGCATTGCTTAAAAAGAACAATATTATCTAATGAAAGGAGTTTTGTAAAATGCAAGAACTTCTTAAATCTCTCGCAGCTGGCCTTGTTAATGACCCAGATGCAGTTAAGGTTACAGTTGATGAACCAAACGAAGATGGTGTTGTTGTTTATCATCTTAGCGTTGCTGCTGATGACATGGGCCGCGTAATCGGCAAACAAGGTAGAATTGCAAAAGCAATTCGCGTTGTTATGCGTGCAGTTGCTAACCGTAATGATGAAAAAATTATGGTAGAAATTGACTAATTCAAAGGAGCAAAATTTCTTTGCTCCTTTATTTAGTTTTTTGAGGTAGAAAAATGAAAGAAAGATACATTGAAACTGGAGAAATTGTCGGCACTCATGGTGTGCGTGGCGAAATGAGGGTTTACCCTTGGTGTGACTCTCCTGAATTTTTAACAAAATTCAAAACACTTTATCTTAACAAAGGCGAAACTGCGTTAAAAGTAACTTCAAGAACCAATAAAAATATGGTTTTGATGAAAATTAAAGGCGTTGAAACTATTGAAGATGCCGAAAAATTGCGTGGCAAAGTTTTGTATTTAGATAGAGAAGATGCTGCGTTGCCAAAAGGTACATTTTTTCAATGCGACTTGTTTGGTTGCAAAGTGTTTGATGCCGATTCTAACGAAGAATTAGGCGTTATTACTGATGTTTCTCAAACCGGTGCTAACGATGTTTGGCACATTACTCGTGATGGCAAAGAGTATTTGATTCCGTCAATTCCAGATGTTGTTATCAATGTTGATATAGATGAACAAAAGGTTGTAATTCGTCCGTTGAAAGGAATTTTTGACGATGAGAATTGATATTATGACTATCTTCCCTGATATGATGAATGCTTATTTAGATGAAAGCATTATTGGCAGAGCAAGACAAAGCGGTGCAATTACCGTTAAATGCCACAATATCAGAGATTTTTCAATTGACAAGCATAAAAAAACCGATGAAATGCCTTATGGTGGTGGAATGGGAATGGTTATGACTGCGCAACCTATTGATGACTGTTATAACCACATTGTTGAAGAAATTGGACAAAAGCCACATTTCATTTATATGTCGCCACAGGGCAAAACTTTAACACAACAAAAGGCAATTGAACTTTCAAAAATGGACAACATTGTGCTTTTGTGTGGGCATTATGAAGGCGTTGACCAACGTGTGCTTGACAAACTTTGTGATGAAGAAATTTCAATTGGAGATTATGTTTTAACAGGCGGCGAATTGCCTGCCCTTGTGCTTACTGATGCGATGGCCCGAATGGTTGATGGTGTGCTTTCAAGCGAAGAGTGTTTTACCGAAGAAAGCCATTTTAATGGGCTTTTAGAGCACCCACAATACACCCGTCCTGCAGTTTGGCAAGACAGAGAAGTGCCGGAAGTTTTGCTTTCTGGTCACCACAAAAACATTGAAAAGTATAAACACGAACAAAGTCTTTTGAATACACTAAAAAAGAGACCTGAAATGTTAGAAAGCGCAAATCTTTCACAGCAAGATGTTGAATTTATAAAAAATAACCAATAAACGCAACAAAAAATGACAAAATAAAAAGTTTTCAACACTCTTTACTGTGCTACTCGTTGTAATTTCGGCAATTTTTTTGTGCATTTTCAACAAATGTGGGTATAATAAAATTTGACAGTTTGTATATAGAATAGATTTTACTTTGAAAAGACATTTTTGTCATTGACCTATTTATAAAATGTGGTATAATAACAACAGTATATTAGTAGATTATTTTTTGTATTGATGATACAGTTAATGACACGAAAGGAAAATTTTAATATGTGCGTTAAAGATGTAATTGTTCAAAACCAAGTTGGTCTTCATGCTCGTCCAGCAACTTTCTTTATTCAAAAAGCAAATGAATTCAAATCTTCAATTTGGGTTGAAAAAGAAGAAAGAAGAGTTAATGCTAAAAGTCTTTTGGGCGTTCTTTCATTAGGTATTTTAGGCGGTACTTCAATTAGAATTATTGCTGACGGTTCTGATGAAGAAGAAGCAACTGAATCACTTGTAAACCTTGTTTTGTCAGGTTTCGCTGAATAATTGATTTAAAAAACAAAACGCTATCTCATTTGAGATAGCGTTTTTTATTTTGCTAATTAATCTTCAATTTTAAAATCTTCCATTGTGAACTTTTCAATTTCTTGAGGGATTTTTGGCACTCTTAACAACGGGTCATATTTAAACCTTCTGCAAGAATAACTAGCATCAACAATGCCTTTTTTGGTGCAAAGCACATTTTTCTTATCTGTTGACATTTCGCCTTTTGCACAGTAAGCACACATTGGCACAATATTAGCACCGTAAAGTTTTTTTGCCATTTTCTCTCCCCCTTTTTACAAGTTACATACATTTTAACACACTTTTTTCAAAAAATCTACTTTTATTTTAAATTTCTTGTTTTATTGAGTTGTTTAAAAAATTCAAAAATACAATTGCCAGCAAAATTAAACTTAAAGAAAATAGAATATTGTTACTTGAAACACTGGCAACCGGTGTTGTGTTTTTTAAAACCGGAATTGTGATTTTAAAAAACTTCAAGGCAATTTCACAATACAAAAATGAAACTGCTGCGTGAAAAATGCGCACCAAAATTAGTCTTAACAATGGTGGCCGGTTGTTCTTTAACATTGATGACACCTGAAAAATTATTGAAAATCCACCAAAACCCAAAACTGCACAAATTACTGATAGCGACGCATTTTCAAAGCTCAAAACAACACAGGCGTTTGTTACTTCGAGAGTGCAAACAAGTGGCAAAAACATTGGAGTAAAACGCAAAAATGTTGAAAGAATATTGATTATTGCCGAAAACAAAATTGTGTAAGCACAGATTGAAATTATTGAATTTGAGCCAGCCGCAACACCTTTTACTAACGCATCTGAAACGGATATTTTTTGTTGGCTAGCACAAAAACTGCCACTAAATTCAAATCTTCTTGAAATTAACACAGCAACAGTAAGACTTGATAAAATGTGACAGACAAGCAACAAAACGCCACATTCAAACGACTTTAAAATGTTAACGCCAACTGCAAGCACAACAAAAGAAGGCCCTGCGCTACAACTTATTAAAGCAATGTTGTTCCTCTCTAAAAGAGAGATTTTTTTATTTTCATAAAGCGTGTTTGAAAGAAAAGCGCCGACTGGGTAACTTGAAATTATGCTTATTAAAAAGATTGGCAAAAAGTAACCACTTAAATTGAAAAACCTTTTGCAAAATTTATTGAAATGCTTTTGAAAAAACTCAACCACACCGGTGTTGATGAAAAATGAATTTAAACAAAGCAGTGGAAAAAGCGTTGGAATAATGACATTTCCACAAAGATAAAGTCCTGATGTGACGCCCTTTGCAACGCAGTCATAACACACAAAAAGCAAAACAAAGGCAAAGACAAAGGCGATTAAAACGATTGCAATTTTAAACTTTTTCATTGTCATCAAACAATCCTTTAATTCATAAATTTATTTGGGGTGGTTTTTTGTCTGAAAAGAAGAGCAAGAAAAACATTATTAACAGATATCTTGAATTGCCAAGCGGAGCTTTAAGCGGTGCGAGAATTGAATTGCAGTCAAACGAATCTGCTTTAATTGACTGCAAATGCACAATTTTGCAATATAGCGAAACCGAAATTAAAATCAACACAAATTCAGGGGTTGTTGCATTTTTTGGTGCTAATTTAAAACTTGACAGTTTGACAACCGAAACTGCTTGTATTTCTGGGCAATTTCAAAAGATTGAATTTCAAGATTAGAGGTGTTTAGTAATGTTTATGCTTAACCTTTTCAAAAACATTACTGGCTATGTGCATTTTTATGGCAACGGTGTTTTTCCTGAAAGATTTTTGAATCTTTGCGCAAAAAACAACATTTTGGTTTGGGAAGCAAAGGCAAATGTTAACGATTTGAGCGGAAAAATGTATGCAAAAGACTATAAAAAAATTAAAACTTTAGCCAAAAAATCTTGTATGCGACTTAAAGTTACAAAACGATGTGGTCTTCCCTTTTTGATAAGAAGATATCGTTTTAGATATGGAATTCCTGTTGGAGTTGTTTTGTTTTTCTTTTTACTGTTTTATCTTTCCGGGCTTTGTTTGAACATTTCACTTGTTTGTGACAAGGAAATAAACAAAGAAAAAGTTTTAAATTCTTTGAGCAAAACTGGCATTTACCTTGGCAGAAAGATAAGCGAAATTGACACAGAAAAAACAAGGCAGATTTTTTTGATTGAAAACCCCGAATTTTCTTGGGCTGCTTTTAATATTAAAGGGTGTTTTGTTGATGTTGAACTAATTAAAACCGAGAAAAAACAAGCCACAAAAAACACAAAAAAGCCCTGCAATATTGTTGCTAAAACAGACGGCAAAATTTTGAAAATCAAAGCATATTCCGGCAGGGTTAGTGTTAAAATTGGCGAGGCGGTGGCAAAGGGAGATTTGTTGGTTTCAGGTGCAATTGAACTTACCAACAAAGCGACGAAATTTGTTCATTCAAACGCCGAAGTTATTGCGCAAACACGGCATAAACTCACGGTTTTTGTGCCTTTTAATTACAAGCAAAAAGTTTTTGATGAAACCACCAAAAAGCGCTCTGTTTTTAACATTGCCAACATTAAAATTCCGCTGTTTTTTGGCGAAGTCAAACGTCCTTATATTTCAAAACACAAAATAAAAAATTACTCATTTTTGGGTGTGGAATTACCCTTTTCAAAAACCACTGCATTTTTCAAAACTTATCGCTATGAAAAGATGGTTTTAAACCAAGAAACTGCAAAAGTGTTGGCAATTAAGAAAATGAATGAAAAATCAAAACAGACACTCAAAGACACAATTAAGTCTGTTGAATATGAAAATTTTGATGTCAAAAACAGTGGGATTTTGTTTACAAAAGTCTTTATTTGCGAAGAAAACATTGCAAGCACTAAAAACATTCTTAAATAGTTAATATTTCAACAATATTTTGGCTTTATTGTATTGACTTTTTAAAAAAGTTAGTTTATAATGTAAGGTACCATTTTTGAAAGGAAATAAACTATGGAAAGATATTTAGTTATTGCAACTTTTGTAGGTGCGGTAATCGCTCTTTTATACGCAATTTTTACCGCTAAAAAAGTATTGAAATTCTCTGAGGGTACTGACAAAATGCAGAAAATTTCGCAATCAATTCGTGCAGGCGCTAACGCTTATTTGAAACGCCAATACGCAATTGTTATTGTTTTCTTTGCTGTACTCTTTGTAATTCTCACAGTAATGGCAGTGTTCAACCTTTTGACATTCTATGTGCCATTCGCATTTATTACAGGTGGTTTCTGCTCTGCCCTTTCAGGTTTTATTGGCATGAAGATTGCTACTTTGTCAAATGCTCGTACTGCTAACGCTTGTAGAGAAGGCTTGAACAAAGGTCTTAGAGTTGCTTTTTCAGCTGGCTCTGTTATGGGCTTTACTGTGGTTGGTCTTGGACTTCTTGATATTTCAATTTGGTTCTTCTTATTGAAATTTGTTTTCCACTTGTCTCCTGAAGAAATTACTTCTGCAATGCTTACATTCGGTATGGGTGCTTCTTCAATGGCACTTTTTGCTCGTGTTGGCGGTGGTATTTTCACAAAAGCGGCAGACGTTGGTGCTGACCTTGTTGGTAAAGTAGAAGCAGGCATTCCTGAAGATGACCCAAGAAACCCAGCTGTTATTGCTGATAACGTTGGTGACAACGTTGGTGACGTTGCTGGTATGGGCGCTGACCTTTATGAGTCTTATGTTGGTAGTATTATTTCTGCAGCAGCACTTGGTGTTTCTGCTTTCCACTCTGTTACTGCAATGGCTTTACCAATGCTTATTGCGGCAATTGGTATTGTTTGCTCAATCTTTGGTACTGCTTTGGTTAGAACACAAGAAGGCGCTTCTCAAAAGAATCTTTTGAAAGCTTTAAGCCGTGGTACTAACTTCTCAGCAATTTTGATTGCAGTTATTTCATTCCCACTTGTTTATTTTATTTTGGGTGCTGAAAACTGGACAATGTATATTCCAATTATTTCTGGTCTTGTTGCTGGTGTTTTGATTGGTCAAGCTACAGAATACTTCACATCTGATTCTTATAAACCAACCAAAAAACTTGCTGCTTCTTCTGAAACCGGCTCTGCGACAATCATTATTTCAGGTATTTCACTTGGTATGCTTTCAACCGCTCTTCCAATTGTTATTGTTGCAATTTGCGTTTTGGTTTCATTCTTTGTTTCTGGTGGCGGTGCTCAAGGTTTGTACGGTATTGCTTTGGCAGCCGTTGGTATGCTTTCAACACTCGGTATTACACTTGCTACTGATGCTTATGGTCCAGTTGCTGATAATGCTGGTGGTATTGCTGAAATGGCTGGTCTTGAGAAAGAAGTTCGTGAAAGAACTGATGCTCTTGACTCACTTGGCAACACAACAGCGGCAACAGGCAAAGGTTTTGCTATTGGTTCAGCTGCTTTGACTGCTCTTGCTTTGATGGTTTCTTATATTGACAAAATCAAATCAATTGAAGGCGGTAAAGAAGCAATTGCTGACTTGTCAATCACAAACCCAACTGTTCTTATTGGTTTGTTTATTGGTGCATGCTTGCCATTCGTTTTTGCAGCACTCACAATGGAATCTGTTGGTCGTGCAGCGCAAAGCGTTGTTAAAGAAGTTCGTCGTCAGTTCAAAGAAATTACTGGTCTTATGGACGGCAAAGCTGAAGCTGATTATGCTAAATGCGTTGACCTTTGCACAAAATCAAGTTTGAAAGAAATGGTTCTTCCTACCATTGTTGCAGTTGTTGTTCCAGTTGCAGTTGGTATGATTTTGGGTTGCACAGGCGTTGTTGGTATGCTTGCTGGTGCTACTGTTTCAGGTTTCTTGATGGCAGTATTTATGTCAAACTCTGGTGGTGCTTGGGACAATGCTAAAAAGTATATTGAAAGTGGCGTTCACGGTGGTAAAGGTTCAGACAACCACAAAGCAGCTGTTGTTGGTGACACAGTTGGTGACCCATTCAAAGATACTTCAGGTCCTGCAATTAACATTTTGATTAAACTTTTATCAATGGTTTCAATCGTTTTTGCAGCACTCGTTGTAGCATTTAGTATTCTTTAATTTAAACTGAAAAATTTTAACGGCTATCTCTTTTTTGAGATGGCCGTTTTCTTTTTGAAAATATTTTAAAAAAGTTTTAATATTATAATGACAAAATCAAAATAATATGTTATAATAAATCGATTATAAAAATATATAATTGGAGATGCAATTTAGTGATTGAAAAACACTTGCAAATTGATGATGCCGAGCTTGTTAGTGGGCTTTTTGGCAGCTATGATGAAAATATTAGAATTGTTGAAAAAGAATTTGGTGTTTCTATTACCTACCGTGATGGGAAATTAAAGTTTGCCGGCGACGAAAAAACAATTGAAAACGCAATTAAAACCGTTAAAAATATGATTATGTTTTTGTCACGCGGGGAAACTTTGACAGACCAAAACATTGGTTATATTATTTCGCTTATTCGTGATGGCGAAGACGAAAGTTTGTATGAGATTACTGATAAAACTTGCGTTGCTGTTACAGTAAGTGGCAAACCAATCAAGCCAAAAACTTTGGGGCAGAAAAAATATGTTGAGGCAATTGAAAACAACACAATTGTAATTGGCGTTGGTCCTGCAGGTACTGGTAAAACTTATCTTGCAGTGGCTGCGGCAGTTAGAGCGTTTAAAGAAAAGAAAATTACTCGCATTATTTTGACAAGACCTGCAGTTGAGGCGGGCGAAAAGTTGGGCTTTTTACCAGGCGATTTACAACAAAAGGTTGACCCTTATTTGCGACCACTTTATGACGCGCTTTTTGATATGTTTGGTGCTGAAACATTTGCACGACTTCATGAAAAAGGCGCAATTGAGGTTGCTCCACTTGCTTACATGCGTGGTAGAACACTTGATGATTCTTTTATTATTCTTGATGAGGCGCAAAACACAACAAAAGAACAAATGAAAATGTTTTTGACTCGTCTTGGATTTAATTCAAAAATGATTGTTACGGGCGACAACACCCAAATCGACTTGCCAGACGGCAAGCCTTCAGGACTTAACGATGCTATTAGGATTTTGAAAAATCTTGATGATATTCAAACAGTTAAACTCACTGAAAAAGACGTTGTAAGGCACAAACTTGTGCAATCTATTGTAAAAGCTTATGAAAAGGCCGAAGAACAAAAAAGAAATAAGAATTACAAATAAGGAACGGCAAAAATGGACAAGGTTAAGGTTATTATTTCAAACGAACAGAAAAAGGTTAAAATTCCAACAGGAATTAGAATTTTACTTAGAAGATGTTGCAATGCAGTTGCAAAGGTTGAAAATTTAGTTGGCGAATATGAAGTTAATATTACTTTTGTTGACAACGAAAGAATTCACGAATTAAACAAAAACTTCCGCAACATTGATAAAGCTACTGATGTGCTTTCTTTCCCTCTTGGTGAAGACGGCGATTATCCAGTAAACCCAGAAACAAACTTTAAAATGCTTGGCGACGTGGTTATTTCTGTTGAGCGTGCAGTTGTACAAGCAGAAGAATATGACCACTCAATTAGAAGAGAACTTGGTTTTCTTACAACCCACTCAATGCTTCACCTTTTAGGTTATGACCATGTAAACGGTGGCATTGAAGCCGCAACAATGCGTGAAAAAGAAGAAGAAGTTATGAATCTTGTTGGGCAACCAAGAGATTTGGCTTAAGGAGTATTTATGAGCAAAACTACATCTGCATTTATTGCTATTGTTGGCAAACCAAACGTTGGCAAATCTTCAATTTTGAACAAAATTATTGGTCAAAAAATTGCCATTGTTTCTGACAAGCCACAAACAACCAGAACAAAAATTTCAGGTATTATTACAAAAGATGAAATGCAACTTGTTTTCATTGACACACCTGGCCTTCACAAACCTAAAAACACTTTAGGCGAATATATGGTAAAAGCCGTCAATGAAGGTATGGCAGATGTTGACTGTTGTCTTTTGGTGGTTGAAGCAAACACTAAAATTACACCTGCAGAAGAAGAACTTATTGCTAAATTTAAAAAGAGAAATTTGAAAGCAGTTTTGGCAATTAACAAGGTTGACTTGCTTAAAGACAAAGAAGAACTTTTTGAAATTATTAAAAATTACACAGATTTGTTTGACTTTCAAGCAGTTGTGCCTGTTAGCGCAAAAACAAAAGATGGGCTTGATGTTTTGCTTGAAGAACTTGAAAAGTTTGCAGTGCCATCTGTTCACTTTTTCGATGAAAACTCTTTCACTGACCAACCAGAGCGTGTTATCACTGCAGAGATGATTAGAGAAAAGTTGCTTCGTTGTCTTGATAAGGAAGTGCCACACGGCATTGCCGTTGATATTGAGCGTTTTGCAGAACGTGAGATGGCAGACATTCTTGATATCGATGCGGCAATTTACTGCGAAAGACAAAGCCACAAAGGTATTGTTATTGGCAAAGGTGGTCAAACACTTAAAAAGATTGGTACAATGGCTCGCCACGACCTTGAAAACTTTTTCGAGATTAAAGTTAATCTTAAACTTTGGGTTAAAGTTAAAGAAAATTGGCGAACATCAAATAGCATTATTCATGGGCTTGGGTTGGATTAAATTCCCTTGTCGCATAAATAAAGCGATTTTGACAGTGTTATAATTTTTCCAATTATAAAAGTTGTTTTAATTCAAAAAATCATAATACAAAAACTTTTTTTGGAGATGATTTTGTGAGTGAAAACTTTTGGGAAAATTTTGTTAACAGTGGCAAAATTGATGATTATTTAAAATATAAAAATAGCATTTTCGAAGAAAAGGAGGCAAAACAGTTTGAGTCTTACAACAACGACCGGTTTGATAATCAAGGAACAAAAGGTTGGCGAAGCTGACCGTCTTGTTACTGTTTTAACTGAAGATTTGGGGCTCATTCGTGCTTTTGCGCCTGGTGCTTTGAAAATTAAATCTAAAAACATTTCG
The DNA here is from genome assembly GCA_045649405.1 of Acutalibacteraceae bacterium. Lineage (GTDB taxonomy): Bacteria > Bacillota > Clostridia > Oscillospirales > Acutalibacteraceae > RUG11462. The sequence goes on along the minus strand of JAZRPW010000038.1, from coordinate 40,195 downwards.
GCAACCTCTTTGCTTTCTTACTCGGAACTTACAATTTATCAGTCCCGAGATACATATAAAATCAACTCGGCAACAAGCAAGGAGATATTTTTTGGACTTCGTGATGACATTGTTTCACTTTCCCTTGCAGGTTATTTTTGCGAATTGTTATTAAATTTAGCGCCAATTTTTGAAAAGGCAGATAATTATTTAAGACTTATTCTTAACAGTTTGCATTTGTTGTGCGAGAAAAAACGTTCGCCCGAGATGTTGAAGGCAATTTTTGAATTAAAAATTCTTGAATATTCTGGTTATTGCCCTTCGGTTTCTTGCTGTACAAAATGCAAGAGCGAAAATCTTGATAACATTGGTTTTGACATTATAAACGGCGTTGTGGCTTGTGAAAACTGTAAAGATGAGAATTTTATTTCAATTCCAAACAGTGTTTTTGCGGCAATTTGCCACATTATTTATCAAGATGAAAAGAAAATGTTTTCTTTTAAAATTAACGAACAAAGCGAGAAAATTCTTGGCGAAGTTTGTGAAAAATATCTTTTAGCACAGACCGAAAAAAATTACAACACACTTGATTTTTATAAACAGATGAGGATTTAACTTTTGCAAATGAATAAACATTACAAAGCACTTGAATTTGATAAAATTTGCGTTTTATTAAAAGAGTGTTGCGTGTCTGAAGGCGCTAAACAAAAGGCGCTTGAAACAACACCGCAAAATGATTTAGAAAAGACAAAAAAGTTAATAGAAAAAACTGATGACGCTTACAAATTGATTTGTAGTTTCTCTACCCCACCATTTTCAGGGGTTAAAGATGTAACTGCGCCACTTACTCGTGCGGCTTCTGGTGGTATGTTGAACAACTCTGAAATTTTGGCAATTGGCGGAGTTTTAAAAAATGTTACTGCCATTAAAGATTGGCGTTCTCATTCTGAAGGCATTTCAACTTCAATTGACAATTACTTTGCTAATCTTTATGAAAACAAGCGTTTATCTGACAAGATTTTTACATGCATTCGCAACGATGAAGAGTTGAATGACAATGCTTCTGACACACTTTTTTCAATTAGAAGAAAGATGATTAGCATTAGCAACTCAATTAGAGAAAAGTTAGAAAAAATCACTCGTTCATCTTCTTACAACAAATTTTTGCAAGACGCTATTGTTACACAACGCAACGGCAGATATGTTGTGCCGGTTAAAGCAGAGTATAAATCAGAAGTTTCAGGTCTTGTGCATGACACTTCTTCTACCGGCTCTACTGTATTCATTGAGCCAATGGCAGTTGTAGAAGCAAACAACGAAATTAAAATTTTGAAGTCAAAAGAAAAAGAAGAAATTGAAAGAATTTTGTTTGAACTTTCAAGCGAATGTGCCGAAGTTAAAGAATCAATTTTAAATTCTCTTTGGCTTTTGACTGAACTTGATTATATTTTTGGCAAAGCAAAATTGGCGCAAAAGATGAATGCAACAAAGCCACTTTTAAATGACAAAAGTTACATTGAACTTAAAAATGCACGCCACCCTTTGCTTGACAAAAACACAGTTGTGCCAATTAATGTTACACTTGGCAAAGACTATAAATTGCTTGTTATAACCGGTCCTAACACCGGCGGTAAAACTGTTACAATTAAAACAATTGGGCTTCTTTCAATTATGGCTGCAAGTGGCCTTTTGGTGCCTTGTTCTGAAGGCAGTGAAGTTGCAGTTTTCAACAACATTTTTTCTGATATTGGCGATGAGCAGAGTATTGAGCAATCACTTTCAACATTCTCTTCTCACATTAAAAATATTGTTTCAATTTTAGAGCAGGTTGACAACAACTCACTTGTTTTGCTTGATGAGTTGTGCTCTGGTACAGACCCTGTTGAAGGTGCTGCTCTTGCAACATCTATTCTTGAAACTTTCCGTAAATTTGGTGCAACACTTTCAGCAACAACTCACTATGCCGAACTCAAAGCTTATGCGCTTGATACACAAGGCGTTGAAAACGCTTGTTGCGAGTTTGATGTTAAGACACTTGCACCTACTTACCGTCTTTTGGTTGGTGTGCCTGGAAAATCTAACGCTTTTGCAATTTCTGCAAAACTTGGAATGGACCAGACAATTATTAGCAGAGCAAATGATTTTATTTCTGCTGACAACAACCGTTTTGAGCGTGTTGTTGAGCAGTTGCAATCTCGACAAAAAGAATTTGATGATAAAATTAGAGATGCCGAAATGCGTCTTGCAGATGCTAAACGCAGAGCAGATGAAGCAAATGCTAAATCTGACGCGTTACGCATTGAATATAACAAAAAAATTGAAGATGCAAAGGCACAAGCAAGAATTATTACAGACAATGCAAGAATTGAAGCAAACCGACTTTTAGATGAGTTGAAAGAACTCAAAAAGCAAGGTGCGAAAGATGCGCTTTCAAAGGCAGAACAAGCTGCAAGGCAGAGTTTTAACAAACTTGACAACATTGCTTCTTCTGGCAAAAAGTTTAAAGATGATTACAAGTTGCCTCGCCCACTTAAAGTTGGCGACACAATTTTGATGCCTGACACAAACACAAAGGCAGTTGTGCTAACACTTCCTGACAGCAAAAACAAAATTCAGGTGCAAGCAGGCATTATGAAAATGAAAATTTCTGCCGATACTGTTCGTCTTGTTGAAGAAAAGAAGGTTAACATTCCAAAATCAATTGTTAGACGAACCGGGGTTGACTCAAAGGCAACTCGTTCGGCATCGCTTGAAATTGATGTGCGTGGAATGACCGTTGATGAAGCAGTTATGGATATTGACAGATTTATTGACAACGCACAACTTGGCTCAATTAGCCAATTTACCATTATTCACGGCAAAGGCACCGGCGCTTTGCGAAAAGGTGTGCAAACATTTTTACGTCGCCACCCATCTGTTCGCACATTCAGAGTTGGGCTTTTTGGCGAAGGTGAAGATGGCGTTACTATTGTTGAATTAAAATAGATTTTCGAAAGGAATTTGAATTTTGAAAAAAATCTTACAAGCAACTGCGGACTATATTAGAGAAACCGACAAAATTCTATTAATTTTGTGTATTGCAGCGTCACTTTTTGGTGCAACGCTTATTTACTCTGCAACAAATATGTATGGCTATGAGCAGGTTATTGTACAGTTGGGTGCGCTTGTGTTGGGTCTTGGCGTTGCTATTATTGTTTCACTTTTTGAATATTCAAATTTAACAAAATTTTGGCCTGTTTATATTGTATTATCGCTTGTATTACTGCTTGTTACATATAAATTTGGTATTACACCTACTGGCTCTGACAACAAAGCGTGGTTGAAAATTTTTGGCGTTTCTGTTCAGGTCAGTGAGCTTATTAAAATTTTTATGATTTTGACCTTTGCAAAACACGTTTCTTCAATCAAAAAAGAAGATATTAACAACGTTGGCAATGTTATTTTGTTAACTTTGCATGGTATGTGTGCTCCGGCACTTGTTATGATTTTTCAAAAAGACCTTGGTACTGTTACTGTTATGACAATCATTTTCCTTTCAATGATGTTTATGGCAGGCGTTAAATTAAAGTATTTTCTTGTTGGTCTTGGTGGGGTTGCAGTTGCCGCTCCGTTTGCTTGGTTTTATGTTTTGTCAGAATATCAAAAAGAAAGATTTGCAGTTATTTTTGACCTTGAAGCAGATGCAAAGGGTTATGGTTATCAACAGTTGCAATCAATCAAAGCAATTGGCTCTGGTGGGCTTTTTGGTCAAGGTTACTTGAGTGGTGCAAAAACACAAACTAACGGCGTTCCTGAAGCGCACAACGACTTTATTTTGACCGTTGCCGGCGAAGAGTTAGGTCTTTTTGGTTGTTTGGCTGTGTTCTTGATTTTGACACTTATTATTATTCGTGTAATTTACATTAGCACCGTTTCAAAAGACACAATTGGTAAAATTATTTGTGCAGGCGCTTTTGGTATGCTTGCTGCACAGTTATTTATTAACACCGGAATGGTTATGGCGCTTTTGCCTGTTATTGGTGTAACATTGCCATTCTTCTCAGCAGGTGGTTCTTCACTTGTTTGTTTGTACATTAGTATTGGGTTGGTGTTGTCAGTTTACAAAAACCGTTTTATGAGAACGATGTATTTGAGGGATAAAAGTTAGATGAAATTTATTTCTAAATCTGAAAAAGACACGGCGCTTTTGGCAGATAAAATTGCAGAAAAGTTAAAGCCAAATGATTTTATTGCGTTTTTTGGTGGAATGGGAATGGGTAAAACAACTTTTACTCGCCACCTTGCAAAAGCGCTAGGTTTTACCGGCGAAGCTTCTTCTCCTACATTTGCAATTATTAATGAATATAGCGGTGGCAGACTTAATGTTTACCACTTTGATATGTACCGAATTGAAACTTTTGATGACCTTTATTCAACCGACTTTTTCGCTTATTGTGAAATGGGTGGTGTTGTGGTTTGTGAGTGGAGTGAAAACATTGAAAATGTGCTTCCTGAAAACTTTATCAAAATTTCAATTTCAAAGGGTGAAGATGACACAACAAGAATTTTTGAAATAGAAGGATTAGATTTATGATAATTTTAGGCATTGATTCTTCAAGCATTAGTTGTTCGGTTGCAGTTTTAAAAGGCAATGAGCAAATTGGCAAAATTGTCAACAACGGACTTACACATTCGCAAACACTTTTGCCAATGATTAATGAAGTTTTAACCGAAGCAAATCTTTCGGTTAAAGAGGTTGATTTAATTGCTGTTACAAAAGGTCCTGGCTCTTTTACAGGTCTTAGAATTGGAATGGCTACTGTTAAAGGAATGGCAGCACCTTTTAATACCCCTTGTGTTTGCATTTCAACTCTTGAGACAATTGCTCACACAGCAAGCGAACGTCACGATGGCATTTTTTGTGCAGTTATGGATGCGAGATGCAACCAGGTTTACAACGCACTTTTTGAAGAAAAAAATGGCGAGTTAATTAGACTTTGTGAAGATAGAGCAATTTCTATTGAAGACCTTGAAAAAGAATTAAAAACACTAAATAAACCGATTATTCTTTGTGGCGATGGTACTGCGGTTTGCGATAAGAATTTTAATGAAATTTCTTGCACAATTGCAGATGAAGATGTTAGGTTGCCACATGCAAACAGTGTTTGTTTGCTTTCAGAAATGTACAAAAACGAGGCAAAAAGCCCCGAGAAAATAACCCCTGTTTATTTGCGACTTCCGCAAGCAAGCAGAGAATTACTTAAGAAAAAGGAGAAATAAAAATGATTGCAATTGGTTGTGACCACGGCGGTTATGAATTAGCCGTAAAGATTATGAAAGATTTTGATGAAAAAGGTATTGAATACAAGTTCTTCGGCACTTTTGAAGGCAAAAGCATTGACTATCCTGACACTGCTTACCCAGTTGCACAATGTGTTGCAAGTGAAGAAGCAGAAAAAGGAATTTTGGTTTGCGGTACTGGTATTGGTATGTCTATTGCTGCTAACAAAGTTAAAGGCATTCGTGCAGCAGTTTGTACTGACCATTTTTCAACTAAATTTACTCGCCTTCACAACAACACAAACATTCTTTGTCTTGGTGGCAGAGTTTTGGGCGACTTGTTTGCGCTTGAATTGGTTGACATTTTCTTGAACACAGAATATGAAGGTGGCAGACACCAAAACAGACTTGACAAAATTGAAAAAATTGAAAACGGCGAATATTAATATTTTTGATAAATAAGAAAAAGCAAGGTGAAAATTCACCTTGCTTTTTTAATTTTAAAGAAGTCTAAAATGTTTGAAAACAAAAATTATTTATACATTGGAGTTATTTCCTTTTTTAAAATTCACTTTAAAGAAAAAACTTAACTTCTCATTGGACCAATATCCTTTTCTTAAATTTTGTTGAAATTAAAATTTAATTTTCCATTGGCTTAAAACCTCTCGTTTGATACTTAAACTTACAACCTACATTTTAAAAATTAAATGTACATCACTATCCCAACCTTTTTTATATTAAGTTCACAAGTGGTTTAGTTAGTAGTCGGTAAGTCAAATGTCGCCGATTAATTATTCTTCTGTTTCCTCTTCGAGTTGTTCATAAGGGATTTCATCTTCTTCTAAATAATCATCTTCATCGAAGTAATAATCCATAAATTCTTCAGTTTTTTTGTTCTCGAAATATTTAATAGCTGCGTAAACAGCTGCGGCGATGCCTGCAATTGTTGCAATAAAGCCAACCACTAACAGCAAGCTTTTAGTAAAACTTTGTTTTTCTTCGCCCATCGGTATCACCCCTATTTCTTTCTTCGTCTATATTATAACCTATTATTTATAAAATGTCAACAAAAATCTTTAACATTTTTCTTAAAATTTTATGTTTTTGACAACTTTCCTGTGAAAATTGACTTTAAGGTGATGTTTTTTTCAAAAATCCACCTATTAAATTGTGCGCCTAAAAGCATACTTATCATACAGAACCACAGCCAAAGCATTAAAAACACGATTGCTGCAAGCGAGCCGTAGATGTAAGACATTCTTCCCATATTTTGAATGTAAACCGAGTAAAAATATGAAAAGATGAGCCAAAAACAACTAGACAAAAACGCACCTGAAAATTGGTTTAAAAACTTGATTTTGGATTTGCCCAAAAGTTTGTAAGCACTCATAAAGAATAGTGTTAACGCTATTAACAAAATTAAATATCTTGCTTGCAACACAGCATCTACAACCGAGTGCAGACCTGGAATGTAGATGGCTAAAAGGTCTACCAAATGCCCACCGAAAAACACTGCAACAACCATTGCTATTATTACAACAATAAACAAAACGGTGTAAACAAGTGAGAAAAAGGCAGATTTGAAATAGTTGCCGTCATCATTTGTGTTAAAAACAACCTTCAGCCCTGATGAAATTGCGTTTACTCCCCTTGACGCGGTCCAAATGAGAAAGATGGTTGTAACCGACACAAAAGGAATGTTGATGTTGCTGTAAAAGTCAGCAATTATGTTATAAGCAATTTGATGAACCTGAACCGGCAAAAATTCCAAGACAACATTTTCAACTGTTTGTTGCGGAATGGTCATTACCGCTTGCAAAATGTTGAGCAAAAGCATTGCAAACGGCACTGCTGATATTATTACAAAAAACGATGCCTGCGATGCATAAGCAAAAATGTGGTTGTCGATAAAAAGGTTTGAAAGTTTTGAAAAAATTTCAAAGACTTTGTTAATCCACTTTTTGATTTTTTTCATTAAATCACTCCGATTAAAAGTTTATTGATTTTCTACTTCCTCAAGAGTTTTTACTTTGTAACAAAATGTCATTAACGAGTCACTCAAATGCACGTTTTCAACCGGTACATCTGGGAATTTTAAATTAAAGTCGTAATGAGAGAAATTCCAAAAACCACGAACGCCTAATTTAAGCAATTGTTTTACTGTGTCTTCGGTTTCGGTTTCCGGAATGCACAAAACTGCAACCGTTGGTTTGTGTGCTCTGCAAAACTCATCAAGACCGCTAATGTGGCGCACAGGCATTCCTTTTATAAGTTGCCCTGCAATTGACTCTTTTTTATCAAAAACGCCAATCAAACTAAAGCCACGTTTTTCAAAAGCCATATGGGTTGCAATTGCACGGCCTAAGTTACCAGCACCAATGATAATTGCGCTGTACTTTTTATCAAGACCTAAAATCTCGGCAATTTCATTGTGCAACTCAATAACATTATAACCATAACCTTGTTGACCAAAACCACCAAAACAGTTTAAATCTTGTCTGATTTGTGAAGCGGTGATGCCCATTTTTGTTGCAAGCGAGCCAGAAGAAATTCGTGGCACATTGTTATTTATAAGCTCGCCTAAAAATCTATAATATCTCGGCAAACGTTTGATTACCGAATCTGAAATTTTATAATTTGCCATTTTCTTCTCCTTGATTTTTAATCTACTTTTATAGCATATAAATTTCCGCAACTTTTTGCGATGTCTTCTGAATCTTTACCACCTTCGCAAAAAACAAAAGTGTTATCAACATGCTCAAAACTAATCATATAACTATCGGCTTCAAAATTCAAAACCTCTGCAAATTTTTCAAGGTTTTCTGTTACAAAAACACAAGTTTTATATTTACCGTTTTTCGTGGTCTTACTTGCAAGAATATAAAGCTGCCCTTCACGCTCAAATATATCACGCGCTATAAATCCCTCATATCCTTCGCCAAAACTACACTCGGTGTAATTTTTAAAATCTTCTGTAAACAAAAGACCGTTATTTGCAAAAACATATTTATCATCATAAATCAATTTTGCTTGAATTTTCGAATAATCAATACCTTGACCAATTTTTTCTATTATAGGGTCAAGATTATATTCATCACTTAGCTTTTCAAAACAATTTTTCTCTTTATTATATTTGAACAAACCAAAATACTTTTGAAATTCTTCTGGTACTACTGCATAATGCCAAGCAAAAAGTTCACCTTTATAAGCAAACAACTGATAAACACGCATATTCAAAAATTTCGGAATTCTCTCACCATCAACCATTAAAAACGCTTGATGAGTTTTATCCATATCATCTGAACAAAAATCTTCTTCTTTAATCCATTGAACACCTGAATAATTTTCAGTATCATTTACAGAGCCTGAAAAGAAGTATTTACCATCAAAATACTCAATATCATAACAATGAATATTAGAAGGCAAAGTTGTATAATAATCAAACATATTATCTTGTTCATTATAAACATAATACTCGCCTGCACCCCAAGAAACAGGGTCGATTGAAACGGTTACAAGTTTATCATCTTGCTTTTCAAATTCTAAAACCTGCTCGGTATAAACTGTATCGCAATACTCAAACTTTTGCGTCTTTGGGTCATAATAATAAACCGGAGCAGAACCTGAATTGATGTCATAATCCCCTGCGCTAAGAAAGACTTTGCCTTTAAACTCAATCATATCCCAAGCTTGAGCAGCAAATTTATACTTGCCTTCGCCTTTTTCATTATAAAAATCTTTCAACGAAGTATCTGCTTTTGGCAAAGTTATTTGAACGGGTTGTTTAGCTGACACAATTTTTGCTTTTAATTTAAACGGATTAATCAAAATCACGCCAACAACAAGAGCCAAAACCAAAACAACTGATGTTACAATTATTATTTTTTTAGTGTTTTTCATTATTTAATCCACCTTTATAGAATATAAATTACCACAACTTTCTGGAATATCTTTATATGCTCCACCTTCACAGAAAATAAATGTGTTATCAACATATTCAAAGCTTATCATATAACTATCAACTTCAAAATTCAAAACCTCTGCAAATTTTTCAAGGTTTTCTGTTACAAAAACGCAAGTTTTATATTTACCGTTTTTCGTGGTCTTACTTGCAAGAATATAAAGTTGACCTTCACGCTCAAACATATCATGTGCTATAAAGCCATCATATCCTTCGCCAAAACTGCACTCGGTATAATTTTTGAAGTCTTCTGTAAACAAAAGACCATTGTTTACAAAAACATATTTTTCATCATAAATTAACTTTGCCTGAATTTTTGCCAAATCAATCTTATGATCAACTTTTTCAATTATTGGGTCAAGATTATATTCATTACTCAGCTTTTCAAAATAATTTTTCTCTTTATTATATTTAAACAAGCCCAAATACTTTGGTATGCCCAACTGCTCATGAAATTGTTCTGGTATTGCCTCATAATGCCAAGCAAAAAGTTCGCCTTTAAAAGCGAATAACTGATAAATACGAAAATTCAAAGGATTTCGCTTGCCATCAACCATTAAAAACGCTTGATGAGTTTTATCTAAATCATCTGAACAAAAATCTTCTTCCTTAATCCATTGAACGCCTGCATAATTCTCGTCATCATCTACAGAGCCAGAGAAAAAGTATTTACCATCAAAATACTCAACATCATAACAATGAATATTAGAAGGCAAGGTTGAATAATAATCGAACTTATCATCTTGCTCATTATAAACATAATATTCGCCAACGCCCCAAGAAACAGGGTCAACTGCTGTTGTTATAAGTTTATCGTTAATTATTTCAAACTCTGAAACTTGCTCGGTATAAACTGAATCGCAATACTCAAACTTTCTCGCCTTTGGGTCGTAATAATAAACCGGAGCAGACCCCGAATTATTATTATAATCCCCTGCGCTAAGAAAAACTTTGCCTTTAAACTCAATCATATCCCACGCTTGAGCAGCAAAATTATACTTGCCTTCGCCTTTTTCATTATAAAAATCTTTCAACGAAGTATCTGCTTTTGGTAAAGTTATTTGAACGGGTTGTTTAGCTGACACAATTTTTGCTTTTAACTTAAAAGGATTAATCAATATTACAGTAAAAACAAGCGCCAAAATTAAAACAACTGATGCTGCAATTATAATTTTTTTAGTATTTTTCATTATTTATTCCACCTTTATAGAATATAAATTACCACAACTTTCTGGAATATCTTTATATGCTCCACCTTCGCCGAAAATAAATGTTTTGTCAATATACTCAAAACTAATCATATAGCTATTGGCTTCAAAATTCAAAACTTCAGAAAATTTTTCAAGGTCTTCTGTTACAAAAACACAAGTTTTGAATTTGCCATTTTCAAGTTGTTTACTTGCAAGAATGTAAAGTTGGTCTTCAATTACCAACAAATCACGAGCCACAAAATCTTCATAACCTTTGCCAAAATTACACTCGGTGTAGTTTTTCAAATCTTCTGTATACAACAGACCATTGTTAGCGAAAACCAGTTTGCCATCATACTCAACATCTGCTTGAACAAGCGCATAATCATACTGACTGTCGCCCTTTTCAACAACTGGTTCGAATGTTTTTTCGCCTTCGATATAATCAAATCGACACTCTTCTTTGTTGTAAACATAAAGCCCTTCGTAAGGGTCGCCAATTCGCTCTGAACTGTTATGCCAAGCATAAAGATTGTCCTTAAACACAATCAACTCAGAAACCACAACACGAAGATACTCATCAGTAATTTCTTTGCCGTCTTTATAAATAAAGGCGTGTTTTGTTGTGTCATCATAGTCAACCGGCATATCGCTTTTCTCAATATACTGAATCATTGCGTAATTGTCATTGTCTTGAACCTGTCCACAGAAAAACAACTTGTCATCAAACTCTGCCATATCAAGACAATGAACAGAAGATGGTAAAACTGTGAAATATTCAAACCAGTCATATTCATCGTCTTTAGTTTTTCTGTAAAATTCGCCTACACCCCAATTAACAGGGTCAACCGAAACGGTATATAAACAATCATCAAAAACATAAAATCTTGAAATTTGTTCTGAATAAATGCTATCACACTTTTCAAAACTGCCGTCTTGTGGGTCATAACATATGATTTTAGTAGGACCCGAGTTTTCGCCATAATCCCCTGCGCTAATATAAACTTTACCGTTATATGTTTGCATATCCCAAGGGTTGCGAGCAAACATATAATTAGAATATTGCTCAATCAGGGCAGTGCTTGGATTTGGCAAAGTAACGCTGACCGGTTGTTTTTGCGACACAACTTTTGCTTTTGGTTTAAATGGATAAAACGCTATTACACCAAAAACAATTGCTAACACCAAAGCAACCGATACAACTGAAAAAATTATTTTTTTATTGATTTTCATTTTAAGCATTTTCTTTTGTATAGTTTAAAAGACCGCCTGCTAACAACATATCTCTTTGACGAGTTGAGAAGTCAAGGTTAACTTCGAATGTTGTGCCTTGAGTTTTATTTTTAACTGTATATGTAACATCGCCATTTTTAATAGCTGTTGCGATGCCGTCAAAACTCAAATCATCATCTTTTGAAACTTTGTCATAATCTGCTTCGTTAACGAAAGTCATTGGAATGATACCTGCATTGATAAGGTTAGCAACGTGAATACGAGCAAAAGATTTTGTGATAACCGCTTTGATACCGAGATAAAGTGGAACAAGTGCTGCGTGTTCACGAGATGAACCTTGACCATAGTTTGCGCCGCCGATAATTACGCCATTGCCTGCTGCTTTACAATTTTCTGCAAAGTTTTCATCACATTGTTTAAAGCAGAATTGTGAAAGATAAGGAATGTTTGAACGGTAAGGCAAGATTTTAGCGCCTGCCGGCATAATATGGTCAGTTGTGATATTATCTTCAACTTTAAGAACAGTTTTAGCCGCAATTGTGTCTTCCATTGCAGTTGTAACTGGGAAAGGTTTGATGTTTGGACCACGAAGAATTTCAACACTGTCTGCTTCCTCCTCTGATGCTGGTGGAACAATCAAATTATCGCAAATAAGGAATTTTTCAGGCATTTCAATTTCAGTATAACCACCAAGAGTTGTTGGGTCCGTTAAAACACCTGTGAGTGCTGAAGCTGCTGCTGTTTCAGGAGAAACAAGATAAATTTGACCATCAGCAGTACCTGAACGACCTTCAAAGTTACGGTTGAATGTTCTAAGTGAGATACCCTTTGAGTTTGGAGATTGACCCATACCGATACAAGGACCGCAAGTACACTCTAAAATACGGCAACCTGCAGAAATAAGGTCTGCAAGCGCACCACATTTAGCGAGCATTGTGAAAACTTGTTTTGAACCAGGGGCAATACCAACTGAAACATCAGGATGAACAGTTTTGCCTTTTAAAATTTGTGCAACACGGAGCAAATCACGAAGTGAAGAGTTTGTGCAAGAACCAATGAGAACTTGGTCTACTTTAATTTGACCGATTTCTTCAACTGATTTAACGTTGTCAGGCATATGAGGCATTGCAGCAGCTGCTTTAAGTGTTGACAAATCAATGTCAATTACTTCATCATAAACTGCATCTTCATCTGCAAAAACAGGTGTGAAGTCTTGTTCTCTGCCTTGTGCTTTTAAGAATTCACGAGTTACTTCATCTGCAGGGAAAACTGAAGTCGAAGCGCCAAGTTCTGCACCCATATTTGTAATTGTTGCACGTTCTGGAACTGACAAAGTTTTAACACCTTCGCCACCGTATTCAACAATTTTGCCAACGCCACCTTTAACCGACATAATTCTAAGAACTTCCAAGATAACATCTTTTGCTGAAACGTATGGAGAAAGTTTGCCAGTTAAATTAATTCTTGTCATTTTTGGCATTGTGATGTGATATTCGCCACCGCCCATTGCAACGGCAACGTCAAGACCACCTGCACCGAAAGCGAGCATACCAATACCGCCACCGGTTGGTGTGTGTGAGTCAGAACCGATTAATGTTTTGCCTGGAATGCCAAAACGCTCAAGATGAACTTGGTGGCAAATGCCGTTACCAGGGCGTGAGAAATAGATGCCGTGTTTTTTAGCAATTGAGCCAATGAAACGGTGGTCATCCATATTTTCAAAACCAGTTTGAAGTGTGTTGTGGTCAATGTAAGCAACTGAACGCTCTGTTTTAACGCGTTTTACACCCATTGCTTCGAACTCAAGATAAGCCATTGTGCCAGTAGCATCTTGTGTTAAAGTTTGGTCAATGCGAATGCCAATGTCTTCACCTTTTTTCATTTCGCCACATACTAAATGTGCTTCTAATATTTTTTCTGCAATTGTCTTGCCCATTTTAATTTTCCTCCGAAATTTAAAGATTTTTAATTACCATTCATTTTAACACATTTTTTCAAAAAAGTCTATCTAAATCATTGAAAAAATTAAAAAAAGATGTTAATATATAAAAGAACTAAAATTTTTAGGAGATTTTTATGAAAGTTGCAGGAATTGTTGCGGAATATAACCCTTTTCACAACGGGCATAAACACCAAATTGACGCTTTGCGTGAAATGGACTTTTCACATATTATCGTTGCAATGAGTGGTAACTTTGTACAACGTGGTGACATAGCAATTGCAGACAAGTGGACAAGGGCAAAAATTGCGCTGGAAAACGGCGCAGATTTGGTGGTTGAAATTCCAACCTGCTACTGCCTTGCTCCTGCAGAAAAATATTGCTTTTCTGCAGTTGAAATTCTTGACAATTTAGGTGTTGTTGACACCCTTTGTTTTGGAAGCGAAACCGGAGATTTAGACAAACTTAACACCCTTTGCACTTTTTTGTTAGACCCTAAAACCGACGGGCAAATCGGCGAATTTTTAGTAGCAAGCAAAAGTTTTATTGAAGCGCGTGAAAAGGTTGTCAAAAAAGAACTTTCTGAAGATTTTGTAAAGAATCTTAAAAACCCGAATGATGTTTTGGGTATTGAATATTTAAAAGCGTTAAAACTTCTTAATTCTAACATTTCTGCACTTAGTTTAAAGCGTGTTGGCGTAGGGCATAATGACAGTAATGCGGTTGATAATTTTGCAAGTGCATCTGCCGTTAGAAAGATGATTGAAAGCGGCGAAGATTACTCAAAATTCGTGCCTGAAAGCAGCAAAAAATTCTTAAACGAATCACAACTTTTCCCTGCAAGTTTGAAAGACAACGAAAGGGTTGTTTTGGCAAAGTTGCGAGAGTTGAAAGAGTGTGATTTTGAGCGTTTGGCTGATGTTAGCGAGGGACTTCACAACCGCCTTTTTGATGCAGTTAGAAACGCAAAGTCGCTTGAAGAATTGTTGTGTTTAGCACAGACAAAAAGGTACACAAACGCACGAATTAGAAGGCTAATTTTAAATGCAACGCTCGGCATTTTTTCTTATAAAAAACAGCCGTATTTAAGGGTTTTGGGCTTTTCACAAAACGGCAAGGAATTGCTTGGCAAAATCAAAGAAAACGGCAAAAAAGAAATTGTTACAAGTTATGCAGATGCTAAAAAAATTGGCGAGAATGCAAAGGACTTTTTTGAGCAAGAAGCCCGTTTTACAGATTTTTTTACAATGCTTACACCAAAAATTGCGCCTGCAGGGGTTGAATTTTCTGAAAGTATTGTTATAATATAATTAGAAACTAAATTAACGGAGGTAATAAAAATGGTTGTAACAAAAGATACTATTATCGGCGATATTCTTGATTATAATGTTGACACAGCGCCTTTCTTCTTTGAAATGGGAATGCATTGTCTTGGTTGCCCTGCTTCACGTGGTGAGTCAATTGAAGACGCTTGTGCAGTTCACGGTGTTGATGCTGACGAATTGGTTGAAAAAATCAACAATTTCTTGAAAGACAGCAAAAACTAAATTTTAAATTTAAAAACTCGGGGTGTTGCCACCCCGAGTTTTTGTTTTGTTCTTATTTTATTTCAAATTCTGCAAAAGCAACACAATAGTCTTTTTCGCCATATTCCTTGTCATCATCAAAACTATAGTTTGCTTTTATTCTGTACTCGCCTTTTGGCAAATCTTTGCCGTAATACGCTGTTATGTTATATTGTGCTTCTGTTTCGCCTTTTGGTAACAACTTTGCTAAAACATCTTCAACTATATAATCCTTAGAATGTTCTACTTCTACCCATTCGACTTTTTCCTTTTGCTCTAATTTGAATCCAAAGCCGAACGATATTACATCATTAGTATTGTTAGTCCATTTTGTCACAACGCTTTTTGTTCCAACCGGAAAAACATTGTTTTCAATAGATAATGTAACGCCGTTTTCTTGTGCAAAAGAGCAAGAAGTCAACAAAAGAACAAATACAATCACTAAATAAATGAATCTTTTTTTCAAAACAATCCACTCCTTTTGCACTTTTTAATAAGCTCGTACTTCACATTCATACACATCAAACTTTATTGCATCTTTATCAAAGTTTTCGTAATTTTCATAAAGCAATTCAAGAATTTCTTTTATTTTGCTTTTATCAGCAATGTCAATTACTACTTTGTTGTCTTCGCCAGAGCCACTGCCTACACCATAAATTGTGTACTCATCTCCCATATAATCACTAAGAAATTTTTGTATTCCACGAAGATATTTTTTGCTAAACTTAACTTTTTCAAAAATCACAAAATCAGTATCTAAATATTCTTTCATTATCTCAAGACTTTCATCTTTAGTATATTGGACAACATCTTTACCATTGTCACTATTTAAATAAACATCATAATCATCAAAGTTTTTAATACTTCTCAATATTTCTAATACATTTACATTACTCTGCTGAGCAGACATGTTTTGTTCTGTTGAACTTTCTTTTGAAAATGTTGTTGTGATTTCAACAACTAAATTATCTTCTTTTATAGGCACATCATTATTGCCTTCATAATCTTGCGCTGGCAAACAACCCGTTATTATTTCAACTTCGCAACCTTCAATCATATTTTCATTTTTAATATGATTAGCAATTAATGGAGTTACAAGCAAAACAATTGCAATTGCCGCCACAATAGCCCATATTGGTTTTTTTGGTTTCTTTTTGAAAATGCCTTTTACTCTTTGTTCAAATTCGTTTGAAACTTCTGCCTCTGGCAATTTTTCAGGAATTTCATTTAAAATCATTTCTGGTGCTGTTTGCATTAGTGCTAATTTCAAATTTTCGTTACTCATCTTCATTCTCCTTTACAACTTTTTCAAGCATTTTTCGTGCACGAGAAAGACGTTTATAACAAGTTTGTTCTGAAATGCCCAAAAGTTTAGAAATCTCTTTATTTGAAAGCTCTTCAAAAAACTTAAGATAAATGATTTCATAATAATTCTGGGGGAGTTTTAGAAGTGCTTTTTTGTAATTTTGCAAAGAAATTTTGTTGTCAAAATCTTCTTCTATATTTTCAAAAGTGACTTCACTTTCTGCAATATTTTCAAACGAAACTTGCTTGATTTTGTCTTGCTTTTGTTTAATTGAGATACAGGTGTTTTTTGTGACAACAGCAATAAAATTTTTGATGCGTTTTTCATCTTCATCTAAGTTTTCAAGATGCGAAACAATTTTATATAATGCTTCAAAAACCGCATCTTCTTTGTCTTGCTGATTGTCAAAAAATCCAGAAGCAATGTAAAACATTAAATTCAAATATTTATTATAAATTCTTCTAAATTTTTCTTGCATTTGTGGTGTGTAATCGATTAAAAATAGCATGCTTTTCCTCCCCCTTCTACTAATAATAACTCCAAAAAATTGATTTTCTGACACTTTTTTCTAAAAAAATTTTAACACAAGAAGTTTGTTTTAGTCAAGTTGGAATTTTTAGTTAATTTATTATAAAAAATTTGCTTTTAAATATTTACTTATTCATAAATTTGGTGTATAATAATTGTGTATAATTTTTAAACTAGGATTTTTATGTCCTTTCAAAACCCAAGGAGGAGAAAAAGTGAATCCAATTGTTGCAGTTGTAGGCAGACCTAATGTTGGTAAATCTACACTTTTTAATAAACTTATTGGTCAACGCTTGTCAATTGTTGATGACACACCAGGTGTTACAAGAGATAGAATTTTTGGTGACTGTGAATGGCGTGGCAAAACAATTACTATGATTGACACAGGCGGTATTGAGCCAAAAACTGATGATATTATTCTTTCACAAATGCGCGCGCAAGCAAATTTGGCAATTGATATGGCGCAGGCGATTATTTTTGTTGTTGATATGAAATCTGGCATTACTGCCGCTGACGAAGAGGTTGCAGCAATGCTTCAAAAATCTGGCAAACCTATTGCACTTTGCGTTAACAAGTGTGACGGCATTGGCGAAGTTGAGCCAGAGTTTTATGAATTTTATAATTTAGGCCTTGGTGAGCCAATTGCGGTTTCATCTGTTCACGGTCATGGCACTGGCGACTTGCTTGATGCAGTTTTTGAGCATCTAGTGTTTGATGATGAATCACAAGAAGATGATGAAGATGTAATTAATGTTGCTATTATTGGCAAACCAAATGCCGGCAAGTCTTCGCTTATCAATAAAATCGCAGGTGATGAGCGAGCAATTGTTTCTGACATTGCAGGTACTACTCGTGATGCAATTGACTTTTCTATAAGCAACGAATTTGGCAAATTTAATTTCATTGACACAGCAGGACTTCGTAGAAAATCTCGTGTTGACGACAAAATTGAAAAATACTCTGTTATTCGTGCAAAAATGGCGGTTGAGCGTGCCGATGTTTGCGTTATTATGATTGATGCAGTTGAGGGCTTTACCGAGCAAGACTCAAAGGTGGCTTCAATTGCACTTGACGGTGGTAAGGCATGTGTTATTGCAGTTAACAAATGGGACTTGGTTGAAAAAGACGGCAAGACAATGGACCAATATCGCAAAGAGTTGGCAGTTGATTTTTCATTTATGTCTTATGCGCCAATTATTTTCATTTCTGCAAAAACAGGTCAAAGACTTGACAGACTTATGGAAGTTATTAAATATGCTTATGAGCAAAATAATATGCGTATTTCTACTGGTAGACTTAATGAGTTGTTAGCAGAGGCAACTGCAAGGGTGCAACCACCTTCAGACAGAGGTAAACGCTTGAAAATTTACTATATGACTCAAGCAACCACTGCCCCACCGACATTTGTTTTCTTCTGTAACAATGCAGAGTTGTTCCATTTTTCTTATCAAAGATATTTAGAAAATCAAATTAGACAAACCTTCGGCCTTGAGGGTACACCGGTTAAAGTTATAGTTAGAGAAAGAGGCGACAAATAATGTTTTATTCCTACAGTGCAAATCAATTTGCAATTCTTCTATCTGTTGTTATTTTTTGTATTGTGGCTTACCTTTTGGGTAGCGTTAGTTTTGCAATTATTTTCACTAAAAAATTTATGAATACCGACATTCGTGAGCACGGTTCAGGCAATGCGGGTATGACAAATGTTATGAGAACTGCGGGTAAGTTGCCTGGCATTTTGACATTTGTTTGCGACTTTTTGAAAGGCACGGTTGCTGTTCTTTTAGCAAAGTTTTTGTATGTTCCTTTGGCAAATTTGCTTTTCTCAATTGGTGTTAGAAACATGGTTTTGACTGGTTATGTTATTACAGACCCTGAAGTTGTTTTAAATCCAAATCTTGTTGGATTTATTGTTGCAATTTTCTGTTTACTCGGTCATATGTACCCTGTTTTCTTTAAATTTAAAGGTGGCAAAGGCGTTGCAACACTCGTTGGTGCAGGCGCTGCATTCTCACCTTTTACTGCACTTTTTGCATTTATCATTTTCGGTCTTGTTTTGCTTATGAGCGAATATGTTTCGCTCGCATCAATTGTTGCAGTAGCATCTGCCGTTCCACTCTCATATATATTCTTTGACTCTGAAGGCACTTACCTTTGGTTCTCTGATTATCAAGTATGGGTTGCAGTAATTTGCACTGCTATTATGGCTGGTTTAGTAATTGCAAGACACCATGAAAATATTGGCAGACTTATTAAAGGTACTGAGCGAAAAATCTCTGACAAGAAACGCAAGAAAGGTTAAACTTTTATGAAGATTTCTGTTTTAGGCTCTGGTGGTTGGGGTACTGCCCTTGCTATTTTGAGCTATAACTGCTCTCACAAAACAGTGCTTTGGGGAAAGTTTGAAGAAGAGGTTAAAACAATTAAAACCACTTTGGAGAACCCACTTTTAAAAGGCGTTGAAATTCCTGAAAGCATTAATGTGACAAGTGAAATTAAGAAAATTAAAAATAGTGACATTGTGATTATTGCAACACCTTCATTTGCTGTTGAAGAAACTGCGCAGATGATTGGCAAGTACATTGACAACAAAACAATTGTTGTTTCTGTTGCAAAGGGTTTTGAAAAAGACACTTTGAAAAGGTTTTCACAGGTTATTAAAGATGAGTTGCCGAACAACCCAGTTGTTGTTTTGTCTGGTCCTTCACACGCAGAAGAAGTTGGCAGAAAAATTCCAACTTCAATTGTTGCAGCAAGTGAAGATTTAGATGCAGCTACTGCGGTGCAAGAGGCACTTTCTAACAAATATTTTAGAATTTACACAAACACAGATGTTGTTGGTGTTGAGGTTGGTGCAGCGCTTAAAAACGTTATTGCTGTTGCAGCCGGTGTTATTACTGGTATGAAACTTGGTGATAATACAACTGCGGCTCTTATGACACGTGGCCTTGCTGAAATGGCGACACTTGGTGAAGCGCTTGGTGGTAATCGTGCAACTTTTGCTGGTCTTTCAGGCATTGGCGATTTGGTTGTTACCTGCACTTCTGAACATTCAAGAAACCGTGCGTTTGGCAAACTTGTTGGCAAAGGCATTTCGGTTGAAGAAGCAAAACGTGCAGTTGGCACAGTTGAAGGTTATTTTGCAACTAAAGCGGCAAAACTTTTGGCAGACAAGCACGGCGTTGAAATGCCGATTGTTAGTGAATGTTACAACATTTTATACAAAGGCAATAACGCTAAAGATTCGCTTATTAGTTTGATGACAAGAGACAAAAAGCAAGAAAATTTATAGTTGAAATTTAAATTAATTTATTATATAATTAATATTTGTTAATAGTTAAAAATCGGAGGAAATAAAATGGCTGATAATAAAAAGTTGGTTGAGCAAATTACTTCAATGAATGAAGATTTTGCGAAATGGTACACAGACATCTGCAAAAAAGCAGAATTGATTGAATACACAAGCGTTAAGGGTTGTATGGTTATTCGCCCTTATGGTTATGCAATTTGGGAAAACATTGTTGCCATTCTTGACAAAATGTTTAAAGAAACAGGGCACGAAAATGTTTGTATGCCTATGTTTATTCCTGAGTCCCTTTTGCAAAAAGAAAAAGACCACGTTGAAGGTTTTGCACCTGAAGTTGCTTGGGTTACTCACGGTGGTTCTGAACCATTGGAAGAAAAACTTTGTGTTCGTCCTACTTCTGAAACACTTTTTTGCGAGCATTACAAAAACATTATTCAGTCATACAGAGATTTGCCAAAACTTTATAACCAATGGGTTTCTGTTGTTCGTTGGGAAAAAACAACTCGTCCTTTCCTTCGTTCACGTGAGTTCTTATGGCAAGAAGGTCACACAATTCACGCAACTGCTGATGAAGCAATTGTTGAAACAGAAAAAATGCTTAATGTTTATGCAGACTTTTGTGAAAACGCTCTTGCAATTCCAGTTGTAAAGGGTAAAAAGACCGAGTCTGACAAATTTGCTGGCGCTGTTTCTACTTACGCAATTGAAGCGTTAATGCATGATGGTAAAGCGCTTCAAGCAGGTACATCACACTACTTTGGCGATGGTTTTGCTAAAGCATTTGACATTCAATTCTCTGATAAAGAAAACAAAAAATCTTATCCACACCAAACTTCTTGGGGTGTTACAACTCGTTTGATTGGCGCTATTATTATGACTCACGGTGATGACAACGGTCTTGTTTTGCCACCTGCAGTAGCACCAATTCAAGCAGTTGTTATTCCGGTTGCTTCTCACAAAGAAGGCGTTAAAGAAAACTGCGCTAAACTTTATGACAGATTGAAAGAAAAATTTAGGGTTAAGTTTGATGATTCTGACAATTCACCTGGTTGGAAATATGCTGAATATGAAATGAAGGGTGTTCCTGTTAGAATTGAAATGGGACCAAGAGATATTGAAAACGGCGTTTGTGTTGTTGTAACCCGTCACAACCGTGAAAAAACAGTTGTTCCAATTGAAAATATTGAAACAGTTGTTGCTGAGAAACTCAAAGAAGTACATGATGGCATTTTTGCTCGTGCGCTCGAAAACAGAGAAAAAAGAACCTACGCTTGCACAACAATGGATGAAATTACAAAAGCATTAGAAGAAAACGGCGATGGTTTTGTTAAAGCAATGTGGTGTGGCGATGAAGCTTGTGAGGATAAAGTAAAAGAAATCACAGGCGTTGGTTCAAGATGTATGCCATTTACCAATGAAAAGATTTCTGATAAATGCGTTTGTTGTGGCAAAAAAGCCGACAAACTTGTTTATTGGGGAAAGGCTTATTAAGGTAACAATATGAGCAAAACTAATGTATTATCAACAATTCTTGTTGTTGTGTTTATGATTAGTTGTTTGAGTTTTTTCAATGCCTCGGCTTCTGAAGAAGGAATTGTAACCACAACTGGCGCACCAGTTGTAGAAACGGTAGAAACAATGTTCCCAGAAGAGCCAACCTTATCGGTTGATGAAACAACATTGCCAGCCGAAGAAACAACAATTGTTGAAACAACATTGGCTACTGAAACACAAAGCACTACAATGGCTACTGTTGCTGACCCTGTTTATACAAAGACAACACAAACAAGCAAAACTACAACTGAAACTACTACACAACAAACTCAATCATATACACAATATTATGATTATTATGGTGGCACTAAAGAAACAAAAGAAATTTATACCACCAAGGCCACCGAGCCAACAACTCCTAAAAAGAACATCACTAACTATGCAAGTGAATTTCGTCCTTTGAAATGGATTTCATTTATTCTTATGATTGGCAGTGCAGCTGCTTTGATTTTTGTTAATGTTAGATATAAAAAGGTTCACGGCAGTTCATCTAAAAAGCGTTCAAGAAAAAGTTCAAGATTAGATACAAATGCAAGATTTTCTAATTCAAAAAACAATCTTGACCAAACTGCAGTTGTTGATTTATCTTCATTTAGCAAGAAAAACGAAAATTCTGATGTTAAATTCAATCAAAAATTAGTTGATGATGATTTTAATAAATCAAAAGACGACGATCTATATCTTTAAAAGCAAAAAACATCGTTTGAATTTCAAACGATGTTTTTTTATTTTAGTGAATAATATTATTAAAAGCATCGCTACCTGCAAAACAGCAAGAGTTTTTCAAATTACTTTCAATTTCAATTAATCTGTTGTATTTTGCAGTGCGTTCACTTCTTGAAAGCGAGCCAGTTTTAATTTGTCCAACATTGAGTGCTACTGCTAAATCTGCAATTGTTGTATCTTCGGTTTCGCCTGAGCGATGTGACATAACAGCTGTGTAATTTGCCCTTTTTGCCATTACAATTGCATCAATTGTTTCTGATAATGTGCCAATTTGGTTTGGTTTTATCAAAATTGAATTTGCACACTTTTCATCAATTCCAGTTTTTAATCTTTGCGTGTTAGTGACAAACAAATCATCGCCAACAAGTTGAACATTTTTGCCCAAAGTCTCGGTCAAAATCTTCATATTTTCAAAGTCGTTTTGTTCAAGTGCATCTTCAATTGAAATGATTGGATATTTTTCACACAACTCAATGTAAAAGTCTATCATTTCTTTTGCCGTTCTCTGTTTACCTTCAAAATCATAACAATTGTTGGTCTTGTTATAAAATTCGCTTGATGCCGCATCAATTGCCAACATTACATCTTGACCTAATTTGTAACCTGCGTTTTCAGTTGCTTTAGTTATTAAATCTAATGATTCAATTGTGCTTGAAATTTCAGGTGCAAAGCCACCTTCATCTCCTACCCCAGTTGAAAGATTTTTTGAATTTAGCACCTGTTTTAAAGAATGAAAAATCTCGCTTCCAATTCTAACAGCATCTGCAAAACTTTTAGCTCCTGTCGGCATTATCATAAACTCTTGAAAATCAAGCCCGTTTTTTGCGTGAGCGCCACCGTTTAAAATGTTCATCATTGGCGTTGGCAAAACGTTTGCGCTAATTCCACCAATGTATTGATAAAGTGGCATACAAAAATAATCTGCCGCGGCTTTTGCAACTGCTAATGACACGCCAAGAATTGCATTTGCGCCAAAGGTTGATTTGTTTTTTGTGCCATCGGCTTGTATTAAAACATTGTCGATTTGGCGTTGATTTAAAACGCTGTAATGGCCAACCAAAATCTTGGCAATTACATTTTCAATCATTTCAACGGCTTTTAAAACGCCCTTGCCACCATACTCTTTTTCGCCATCACGCAATTCATGTGCTTCGTATTCGCCGGTTGATGCGCCAGATGGCACAAAAGCGCTACCAGACGCCCCACAATCGGTTGTAACGGTTACTTTGATTGTTGGGTTGCCTCTTGAATCAAGCACCTGCAAGGCTTTTATAGAATCAATAATAGGCATAATAATACTCTCCTTTTGTTTTTGTATTATTATGCCCATTTTTTTACTTATTTATTTGTAATAAATATATCTATAAATTCTGCCACATTCTGTGTTGCAGTAATTCCCTTCTTTTGTTGCGCCAAGCCCAAAGTAAAAAGCGCCGTTGCAATATTCAAAGCTTCTTACAAATGAGCCAGCGTCAAACTGCAAGATTTTAGAATAATTTCTAAAGTCGGTTGTTTTGTACAAATAGGTTGTGTAGTTGCCTTTACTGTTTACCTCACTGCAAACCAAATAAGCACTGTTGTCTCTAAAAATCACATCTTTTATAATAGCATATGGTACTTCATCAATATACTCTTCTTGATAATTTTTAAAATCATTTGTGCTTAACAAACCAACATCGGTAACAAAATAGTATCTGTCACCCCACTCAAAGTCGTGCAAGATTTTGTTTTTATCTTGAGATTCAACAAACTTATCTCTAAAGATGTCGATTTTTAAATCTGGCTCAAAAACAAATGCTTGTTTTTGCGCATCAAACTTATAAAGACCGTTATAATTTTTTTCTTGTGGATAATAATTGCCATACATATACTGGTCATAATAAAGCGCATATAAATCTTCGCCCCACTCAAAAAGGTCATAAACCCTTGGCACTCCATAAGCGGTTGTATAATAAGTTTTTCCGCTTGAAGTTGTGTACTCATTCATATCAGTATCGAAGTCAATTACATCGCCATTTTTGTTTACAATAGGCACATCTACAAAATCATTTGCGGTGCATTTTGTAATGTCGCTACCCTTAAACATATAAATAATGCCTTTTGAAAGTTCAAGTTTACTTCCACTGTATCCAACATATTTATCATTATAATCAACAGCAGAGCCGGCAAAAAAGTAGGTGCCACCGAATTTCGACATATCATAACAGTGAATGTTTTTTTGCAAAACACCTGCGTTTGTTTGGAAAAACAATCTATAATCTTTCAAAAAACTAACGCTACCAGAACCCCAAGTGCGTTCATCAATTGAAGTTGTGAAAACCACATCATCAAATTTGTAAAAACGATTGATTTGCTCAGTATCAATTGTGCCTGCATTTTTACCTTCATTATATTCACGGGAATAATAAGTAACTCTAACAGGGCCTTGGTTTGTATCATAATTGCCACCTGTTACATAAACCTTTGATTTGTAGGCAATCATATCATTAGGGTTTCTTGCGTCAATTTTTTCAACGTTGCTATCATCCCAATCGGTATTTGCGGTGTCAAAATTGTTTTTTCCTAAATCTTGAAGTTCATTAGTTACATCTCCAACAAATTCTCCAAAATTATAATCTGCAAACTGCACATCAAACCCGCAAAGTTGTTTTCTCAAAAGCAAAAGGTCAGCAACATTGCAAACAAAATCTCCATTTAAATCAGCATATTCACACAAAATATAAGCATTCTTTTTATTGACCATTGTCTCTCTAAAATTTAAACAATCAGCAACATTAACTTCTCCATCTCCGTTAACATCGCCCATCACTAAATCAACTGGGTTATATTGCTCATCTTCACTTGCCTGAACTATGCAGTTACCAAAAATAAAAATGGCTACTACAAGCAAAATTGAAATTATCTTTTTCATCTATTTGCCTCCACTTAAAATTAACAAATTAATTATATAATAAATAAGATTAATTGTCAATTAAAAGTAAAAGGTCGGCTTAAATTAGCCGACCTTTTTAGAAATAGTAATTATTTTACTTTAACTTTTTTAGCTTTGCTCCAAGCTGAGTATGTTTTAGTTTTGCCTTTTGTAAGCATTGCTCTAACTTGTACTTGGTAAGTACCTTTTTTGAGCTTTTTGATTGCTTTTGTAGCTGTCTTTTTGGTTTTAAATGTTTTTGTAATCCATTTACCTTTAAGTTTATATCTTACTTGGAAGCCAGTAGCATTTGCTACTTTTGTGTATTTAACTTTAAATTGTTTTTTACCTGAAGTCAATTTGAATTTAGGTACTTTTAATTTTACAACTTTAGCAGGTGTTGTAGGAGCTACTGTAGTAGGAGCTGCAGTTGTTGGAGCTACTGTTGTAGGAGCAACTGTAGTTGGAGCAGCTGTAGTTGGAGCTACTGTAGTTGGAGCTACTGTAGTTGGAGCAGCTGTTGTAGGAGCTGGAGCTTCTGTTGGTTTTGTTGTAGGAGCTGTTGGAATAGGAACTGTTGTTGGTTCTGTTTCAACTGGTGCACTACCACCAATTTCAAATGCAACATCTCTACCACGAGCCATTGTACCTTCTACATTGTAACCATAAACAGTTGCAACATAAGAACCTTCTTCAAGATCTGTAAATTCAACAGATGTGCCTGTTGTTTCAGCATATTCTAACCATTCACCATCTTTGTAAAGGTCAACATCATAACCACTTGCTTCAGAACCAGTGTTTTCCCATGAAACTTTAACGCTTGAACCGTTAACTTCTGCTTTCAAATTAGAAACAACAACGTCGCCTTCTTTTACAAGTTGAACAATTGGAATTGGGTTGTAAAGAGAACCGTCTGCCATAATTGGGCATCTTGTTTCTTTATCTCTTTCGATATCACCCTTGTTGCCGTATTCATCTGAACCATAAATTGGTGGGTGGTCATCATCTGGACCTTTTTCCCATGTTGTCCATTGCCAATCGTTGAAAATGTCGCCGTCGCCATCTTTGTCAAGTTTGCCTGAAACGAATGTTGTGCTATTAATATAAGGACGAATGTCGTACAATTTGAAATCATCTACGTTCATTGGGTCAATACCATTTGAACCAGGAACGTTGTTAACGTACAATGGTGAGAAGTAAAGGTCTAACATACCAATACCATCTGAGTCATAGTTTCTTGGTTGGTATGTAACGCTTTTTAATTTGAAGTCGATTTCCATATCAATTACTTCTGCGAGTTCACCAAGTGTGAATGCTGTGTTTTGATATTGGTATTCATACATTGGGTGTTTTGTTGTAAAGTTCTTTTGAGAACCGATTACAATGTTGTAGCTGTATGAACCATCGCCTTCGATATCAGCACCAATTGTGTATGAAAGTGTGTAGTCAACTGCGCCTTGGTCACCTTTTTGACCTTTAACATTAGCGCTCTTTGTGTAGAAATATTGGTAAGCAATGCTGTTACCTTCTTCAATAGCATATTTTACACCGTTTTTGAATTGTGCTTGGTATTCTGCTGTTGGAATGAAGCTAAGAGACCATTGTTTGTCATAAGTACCAGCTTCGTCATTTTCGATTTCTTCAGCAGTTTGGCTTTGCATTCTCATCCAACCGTCTTCGTTGAATGATACCTGTCTTGGCCAGTTGTCTGTAAGATAAGTACCATAAGAATAACTTCTGATGAATTCGTCACCAGTGAACAAAATGTTATCATCATATTTTTCATTATCCATCTCTTCAAGAGTAAGAGCTGAAGATGAAATTGATGATACTACGATGCAACTGCAAAGCATCAACAATGCTAATACAATGCTAAGAACTTTTTTTAATGATTTCATAAATAATTACCTCCTAAGTTTTGTGAAAATATAGTTCTTTTTTAGCATAAATAGTATATCATAATACACTAATATTTTCAACAATAAAAACTATCTAAATTCATCTTTGTGCGAATTCAACAACTTTTATAAATCCTTTTTGTAAACATTGACTATTAATTATTCCAATATTTTTTATCAAGGCATCTAAGTCTAAATGCTTCGGCAATGTGTTGCTTTGTTATATCTTCGCTGCCTGCCAAATCTGCAATTGTTCTTGCAACCTTCAAAATTCGGTCATATGCTCTGCCAGACAAACTGAGTTTTTCAAAGCCATTTTTCAAATAAGCACTCGCTTCTTCGTTTAATTCACAATATTTTTTAAGCATTGGGGCTGTCATTTGTGCGTTTGAAGAAATGCCATCGCCTTTAAAACGCTCTCTTTGGATTGCTCGAGCAGATTCAACCCTTGCTCTAATGTTTTCTGAACTTTCTGCCTTTGTTTTGTTGACAAGTTCATCATATTGCACTGGTGGAACTTCAATTTGAATATCAATTCTATCAAGAAGTGGACCTGAAACTTTATTTAGATATTTTGTTACCGCAGTTTCAGAACAACTACACTTTTTAACAGGGTGGCCGTAATAACCACAAGGGCAAGGATTCATTGCCGCAACAAACATTACTTGACAAGGATATGTAAGTGTGCCTGAAACACGAGAAATGGTAATATTTCCATCTTCAAGTGGTTGACGCAAAACTTCCATTGACTTTCTACCAAACTCAGGCAACTCATCTAAAAACAACACGCCATTGTGTGCGAGTGACACTTCGCCAGGAGCCGGATTTGTGCCGCCACCAGACAATGCAGGTGGAGATACTGTGTGGTGTGGCGAACGGAACGGTCTTATTGTTATAAGTGGTTTTTCACTTGAAAGTTTGCCTGCAACCGAGTGAATTTCACTTGTTTTAATTGATTCTTCAAAGGTCATTGAAGGCAAAATTGTTGGAATGCGCTTTGCAATCATACTTTTACCAGAACCTGGCGAACCAATGAGCAACAAGTTGTGCCCACCAGCACAAGCAATTTCAACTGCACGCTTTGCAAACGCCTGACCTGCAACATCTGCAAAGTCAAGCAAACTGTCTTTTAATGAATTTTGAAGCACTGTGTCAAAAGGTGGAACAACGCATTTTTCTATTGGCGCCATTCCGTTAAGGTGCATTAAAAGTTCTGAAACATTGTTAACTGGGTAAACTTCAATTCCATCTACCACTGCTGCTTGTGAAGCCTGTGTTGCAGGCACAAACATTCTTTTAAGCCCTGTTTCTTTTGCTTTTATTGCCATTGACAAAAGCCCTTTTACTGGGCGAATTTCCCCTTGCAATGACAACTCGCCAACAAACACGCAATCTGAAACATCACAATCAATTTCGCCACCTGAAAGCAACACACCAATAAGAAGTGGAAGATCGTAAACCGAGCCTTCTTTTTTAATATCTGCCGGCGCTAAATTTATTATGATATGTGCGAGTGGAAACTTAAGTCCATTATTGCGAATTGCTGAGCGCACACGCTCACGAGATTCTCTGACAGAAGCGTCAGGAAGACCAACAATTTCAAAACTTGGCACGCCTGCCGAAATGTTAGTTTCAACCGTTACTTTGTATGCTTCAATGCCAAAAACACCCATACTGTTTACAACTGAAAACATTTTATTTTTCCTTCTTAATTATATAATTCACAAGCTGACTTGCTTGTTTGTAATTCTCGTAATTTTTGCCGTTATTTTCCGGTGCGTCAAGCAAAGAAATGAACAATTCTGGCATTCTTTTGCCTTCGCCACCATTTTTGCTTATTCTAATTTGGAAAGTTTTTTCAAACTCGGTTGATTTTAATGAATATGCTTTGTTATCAAACCTGTCAAACAACTCATTTTCTTCAAAAACATTGTTAAAAGTTTGATTTTTGTCTAGCTCATTAAATCTATATTCATCGGTCAAAATCAAGAAATTTTCTTTTAATCTTAACTCCCCTGCAAGTGCCGAAGCATAAGACATTTTTTGCTCGCCATCTGCCTTGTAAGGGTCGTAAGAAAGATTGATAACCTGAATGTTTTTTTCGAGCCCTTGCTCGCTGTAATAACCTTCTAAAGTCTCTTCAAGCGATGTTTCAACCTCACTGCTTACAAACTCGCTCATATAAAAATAAACCTTCAAGTCATAACTTTCTCTTGTAGCAAATTCAAAAATGCTGACGCCAACAACAACTGCAAAAAACAAACACAAAATTGTTCTTAATTTGTAATGATACCAGTAATTTGAAATCCATTTAACAACTTTATTCATTTTCTTTACCACCATCATCTTTAAACACAAAGAAACGCTGACCAATGTAATTAAGCACTACAAAAATGCACATTCCCGCAAGCATTGCAAGGTTGTCACACCATTTTTCGTTTAAGAATGAGAAAAATTCAACATTTTCTCGTAAACCTTCACAAACAAAATAAACAATTCTTTGTGCGGCACCATAAGCCACTAAATAGCAAACCGAAATGTTAATAACAAATTTAACAATGCTTTTTAAATTGTTAGCATTTGATTTGAATGTGAAATATTTATTTAAAAAGTAACTAACAATACTTCCAACAACATAGTTTGAAGCAGATGAAAACCAGTAATTAAAACCACAAAGGTTGTAAAACAAAAACATAACGCCTGTGCCAACCAAAGTGTTAATAACACCAACTAACAAAAACTTGAATGTTGTTTTATCAATTAATTTCATTTAACTTCTCCTATTACAATTGCTTGCGCTAAATCTTTTGTGTGAGTAATGCTAACCGAAAGCACAAGTCCCATTTCATCGGCACGTTGTTTTGCTTTGCCTAAAAGATTTATATAAGGCGCACCTGAAGGCAAATGCAACAACTCGATTTCGCAAAGCGAAAACCCTGCAAGACCTGTTTGCATTACCTTTAAAAATGCTTCTTTAGCGGCAAAACAAGCCGCAACACTTTCTGGGCGAAAGTTTTTTTGCGCTAATTCTTTTCGCTCGTTTTCGCTAAAATATTTTTCCAAAAAGCGCTCGTTTTCAAGCGACTTTTTAATTCTTTTGATTTCTACTAAATCAATCCCACTTAACACCATTTTGAATAAACCTCGGAATGAATTTTTTAAATCCTTCTTTAATTCTTTCATCTGGTTTTAGAATAATTAAAACCAAACCTGCTCTTTTGTGGTTAACTGTAACGTAATAAAGACCTTCATCTTGCATGCTTGCAGCAATTACCTTTGCATCAAACTCAACAGGGCGAAGTCTTCTAATAGCACGCTCATCATAAGGGCCAATTTCATCAAAATCTTGACAATTGCAAGAGATAATGCGCTCTCTTTTTGACTTGCCATAAATTTTGTCAATATCAAAATCGCCATTTGTAATTGAGTATTCATATTCAATATACATTCTTTTAACATACCAACGAGTGCCGTAGCCAACACCCACTGCTAAAAGTGCAATGATTGGTGGAAAAATTGCATTTCTGCCAAGCATTGAAATTGCAAAAAGCGCAAGTGAAATTATCAATGCAATTGAAGCAATAATAATTGCAATTTTGAAAATCTTTTGAATTAATGTAGGTTTTTTGTGTACTATTTGCTCGAAAAAGATATCCATCTTATAAAAACTCCTAAAATTTTTGCTAAAATTATTTAATTTTCATTGAAATGTCGAACGCTTTAACTGAATGTGTTAATGCGCCAATTGAAATTATATCAACACCAGTTTTTGCAACGCCAGCAATTGTTTCATCGGTAATGTTGCCGCTTGCTTCTAAAAGCGCTTTGCCGTTTGTCATTTCTACTGCACGTTTCATTGTGTCACAGTCCATATTATCAAGCATAATAACCTCTGCGCCTGTTGCGAGTGCTTCTGCAACCTCATCGAGATTTCTTGTTTCAACTTCAATTTTTACCATGTGACCTAATTTTTCTCTGCACTTTTCAACTGCTTTTGTAATTGAACCGCAAGCATCAATATGGTTGTCTTTAAGCATAACTGCATCAGAAAGGTTGTAACGATGATTTTTGCCACCACCAACTGTTACGGCATATTTTTGAATTGAACGAAGACCTGGCAAGGTTTTGCGAGTGTCAGCAACTGAAGCATTTGTGCCTTGACAAAGTGTTACTGCTTTGTTTGTCATTGTTGCAATGCCAGACATATGTTGCAAAAGATTGAGTGCAGTACGCTCGCCTTTAAGTAAAAGCACTGTATGACCTGAAAGGTCAGCAATAATGTCACCCTTTTTAACACGCTCACCGTCTTTGATGTAAACTTTAGCCGAAAAGTCTTTGTCGAGTAATTCAAAAACTCTAAGCGCAACATCAAGACCACACAAAACGCCTTCTGCCTTTGCTTCAAAATAAGCTGTTGTCATATCATCTTCATCAATAACCAAATCTGCAGAAGTATCAATATAATTAATATCTTCTTTAATTGCGTTTTTAATTAATTCATCAACATAAAACTGTAATAATTTCATCGATTTAATGCTCCTCTAAGTATTATTGCGGCACAGGTTGCAAGACTTTTTGCCTCGCAATAATCTGCCGTTTTTTGAAAAATATCATTATCAAGTCTGCGCCTGATTTGTTCAATGTTTTTAAGCCCTTTTTCTGCCGCGTTGCTGTCTGGAATTACAAAATGAGATTTTTGCATTATATCTCTAATTTGTGTTCTAATACCAACCGGCAATGGTGCAGTACCATTCTTAATTGGCGGTGGTGCACCGTGAACGCTAACAAAATTTGTTTCGTGAATTTGTTTGTTTATTTCTTTAGCTGCACGCTTTGAAAAAACAAGTGCTTCTAAAAGCGAGTTAGATGCTAAACGGTTTTTGCCGTGTACGCCTGTGTTTGAACACTCACCCACTGCGTAAAGTCTTGAAATTCCTGTAAATGAATTTTCATCTACCTCAATGCCACCCATTAAATAGTGATGACAAGGGAAAATTGGAATTGGGCCTTTTGTTAAATCATAACCAGCATCTAAACATCTGCTATAAATAAGAGGAAAACGGTTTTTTAGAAATTCTGAATCAAGACGAGAAATGTCAAGATAGAATTTGTCTGAACCTGTTCTTCTATATTCCATCATAATAGAATGAGAAACTTTATCTCTTGGCGCTAGTTCTAGTCGCTCATCATATCTATGCATAAAGCGTTCTTTATGGCAATTCAAAAGATAAGCGCCTTCGCCACGAACTGCCTCACTAATCAAAAAGCGTTCTCGACCTTCTGCTGCAAAAGCAGTTGGGTGAAATTGAATATAGTCTAAATCTTTAATTTTTGCACCAAGTTCATAAGCAAAACGAATGCCATCACCCGTTGCAATTTTTGAGTTTGTTGTGTATTTGTAAACTCTGCCAATGCCACCGGTTGCCAAAATCACAAATGATGCCGAAACTGTTTGATATTCACCATCAACAAGCAAGTTTGCAAAAAATCCATTTGGTGCGTGCAAAATATCAGAGCACAAAATGTTATCACGAATTTCAACATTTGGCAAAGATTTAACCTTGTCAATAAGAACTGTTGTAATCTCATCGCCAGTTGAGTCTTTGTGATGCACAATTCTGTTGCGTGAATGCCCACCTTCAAGAGTCATTCTAAGTGAGCCGTCATCATTTTTGTCAAAATCAACACCCATATTGATAATGTTTCTAACATCATCTGGTCCGTTTTCAACCAAAATTTTAACGGTATGTTCATTATTAACCTGTCTGCCTGCAATCATTGTGTCTTCAAAATGCAGGTTATAATCATCATTTTCGGTATCAAGCACTGCTGCAACACCACCTTGAGCAAGCGTTGAGTTAGACAATTTCAAATCTGCTTTTGAAATTAACAAAACATCTAAATCACTATCAAGGTTAAGCGCCGCATAAAGCCCTGCAAGACCAGAGCCGACAATCAGCACATCATATTTACCGCTGTTAAGTGGCATTCAACTCGCCCTTTCTTAAAAATTAGTAAGCTCTTACTTCAAAAATTCTAATGTCTTCATTGCCATAGGTGTTAAAGCAAGTAATTTTAACGCTATCGCAACAAACTGTTTCAAAGTTTAATTTATTAAATCTAAAAATGTTGTCACACTTTTCAATTGTTTTTACAATTTCTCCGTTGTTCAAAAGTTCTACCTTGTAGTCTTTAACGAGAGTTGAAGGAAGTCCTTTTTCTTGGCGTGAAGTTACCCAAGAGTTTAGAGAAATTTCAATTTCTCTTGACAAGTTACTGTCAAATTTAATGTGCAATTCTTTCAAATCAACACATTTTTCAAAATCAATTGTAATGCTTTCGCCGTTTTCTGAAATGCCGTTTGAACAGTACATATTAGAATTTTCTTTTACTGTTCTTGCAACGCCGTTTGTAACATTGACAGCTTCAAAACCTTTTCTTTCACTAGTAGCTGTTACTTTTTTGCCGAGCGCAAAGTCACACACATCTTCATTTTTAAAGTTTGGAATAAAACAGTCATCTTTAAGAAGAAGTTGTTGTACTTCACTTATGTATTCATTTACTTCTCTTGGCATTATGCCTTTTTTACAAGCAATTGCCGCTGCAGTACCAACCGCTTGGCCACAAACAGAAGTTGTGCCCATTACACGAGTTGAAGCAAACGCCAAGTGAGAAGCAGAAATTGCTCTGCCGCCCAAGAAAAGATTTTCAACATTTTTTGAATAAAGCGCACGATAAGGAATAGGATAAACATCATCAAAATGAATATATTTTGTTGGTTCATCTTCTGTTGACAAAAAGCCTTCAATTACATGGCAGTCCATTGACCAGCCACCATAAGCCACTGCGTCATCAAACTCTTTCGCGTTCATTAAATCTTGCTCTTTTAAAACATAATCGCCAACAAGTCTTCGGCTCTCACGTTTGCCAGGCAATGTGCCAACCCATTCGAGTTTATAATTCTCTGCCCCGTGGTCGCCACCGTTTTTAATGTGGTCCCAAATGCCGTAAACAGTTTTGAAAAGTTCATCTCGAAGTTCTTCTGCATCATAAATTGTGTGCAAGGTTTTACCACCAAGTTCAATCCACCAATAACCCGAACTAATATTATCGTGTGGTCGATTATTCAAATCTGCTTCTGTATATGAATAAGCCCAATCCGGTTTTGTGAATTTAACAGGAGCACCTGTATCAACTGCGTAAAACATTACAGAGTTACCCATTGTATAAGGGTCTGCTACATCAACGCCATCTTCTTCTAAGAAGGCAGACTTATCTTCTCTGCCATACATAAACTCTGCACCAGACATTGCACCAAGTGAGCCGTCACCCGTTGCATCGATAAACAAAGGCGCAAAAAATGTGTAATAAGTTTCATTAGTAAGACCTTTTGCGCAAATTGACTCAATGCTGTTGCCGTTCATTTTAACGCTAGTAAAAGCTGTGTTAAGGTAAAGGTCTAAATTTTCTTGGAAGCGACAAATCTCCCACATACACATATCAAAAACAGGCCAAGAGTAATTATCTTTATCGTTAATACTCTTGTTTTTAAGAAGAATTTCTTCCAAAATGCCAGTTTCTCTTGCATTTGCTCTTGCAGCATGGCGGTCTGCACCACAAATGTGCATTCTAATTTCGCTTGAAGCGTTACCACCAAGCACAGGTCTGTCTTGAATGAGTGCAGTTTTTGCACCGCCACGAGCAGATGCGATTGCGGCACACATACCTGAAAGGCCACCACCGACAACCACTACATCATAAGTTTTTTCAAAAGTTTTCATTTTTACTCCTAATATTAAATGCTATTTAAAAAGTCTTCATCAAAGTCAAAATCATCTTCGTCTTTTTCTTCTTCAACTTCTTCGGCTTCTTCAAGCACTTCTGGTTCTTCAATTTCTTCAAGCTCAACTTCAGGTTCATCTTCATCTGAAAAGACTACTTCTTCAACTTCACTTGTAATTTCTTCTTCGAATTCTTCATTTTCCTCTTCATCTTCAAACTCTTCTTCAAGGAAAACGAATTCTTCTTCATCTTCTTCTACTTCTTCAACAATTTCTTCAACCACTTCAGGTTCTTCTGTTTCTTCTTCAAAAGGAACAAACTCTGTAAAGTTTTCTTCTGAAACCACTGGTTCTTCCACTTCAAAATCATCATCAAAATCATCAAAACTGTCAGATGGATTTGCAGTGTCTTCAAAAGAAAGTTGTTGTGGCTGTGCCATTTGTGGAGCAGAAGCTACACCAGTTGTTTGCATTTGCATCCACTCTGCACGAGAAATAAGCACTTCTCTTGGTTTTGCGCCTTGATGTGGACCGATGATGCCTTTTTCTTCAAGTTGGTCCATAATTCTTGCGGCTCTTGCATAACCAAGTTTTAATTTTCTTTGTAAAAGTGATGTAGATGCCATTCCACCATCTAACACAACTTCAACTGCTTCGTTGATTCTTGCATCATAATCGCCAAAGTCTTCGCCACCAAATCCGTTTGATTTTTTGCTGTCATCTTCGGCTGCTTGACGCTCGATTTCAACAAGAACGCCTTGGTCGTATTCATTTTCGTCTGAATGTTCAACAATGAATTCTGAAACGTTTCTTACCTCTTCATCGCTGACAAAACAACCTTGAATACGATGTGGTTTTGGTGCGCCAATTGGTAAATAAAGCATATCACCTTTTCCCAAAAGTTTTTCTGCACCAGGCATATCAATAATAATTTGTGAGTTGATTTTTGATGAAACTGAAAGCGCAATTCTTGAAGGAATGTTTGATTTAATAAGACCTGTGAAAATGTCTGCAGAAGGTCTTTGAGTTGCGATAACCAAGTGCATACCAGCAGCACGGGCTTTTTGCGCAATTCTACAAACAGAACTTTCAACTTCGTTGCCTGCAACCATCATCAAATCTGCAAACTCGTCTATAATGATAACAATGTGTGGCATTGGCTCAAGTTCTTTATTCTTTTTGCAAAGTTCGTTGTAACCTGCAATGTTTCTAACGCCGTTTTCAGCAAGCAATTTATATCTTTTTTCCATTTCAATAACTGCCCAACCAAGCGCACCTGCGGCTTTACGAGAATCGGTTACGACTGGAATTAACAAGTGTGGAATTCCGTTGTAAACTGGGAATTCAACTGCTTTTGGGTCAATCATTACAAATTTAACTTCATCAGGATTTGCTCTGTAAAGAATAGACATAATCATTGTGTTAAGGCAAACTGATTTACCAGAGCCGGTTGTACCAGCAACAAGCAAGTGTGGCATTTTTGAAAGGTCACAAAGTGCAGTTTGACCGGTTACATCTTTACCGAGCGCTACCAAAAGTTTTGATTTTGAACCAACAAAATCTTTTGATGAAATAATATCTCTCATACCAACAACGGCTGAGTTTGTGTTTGGTACTTCAACGCCAAGTGTTGATTTATTTGGAATTGGTGCAATTCTAACATTTGATGCACGAAGTTGAAGCGCAATGTCATCAGCAAGACCTGTGATTTTGCTAATTCTTACACCAACTGAAGGTTGAATTTCATAACGAGTAACAGAAGGGCCACGTGAATAACCAGTTACTCTTACTTCAACGCCAAAGCTTTTTAAAACGTTAACAAGCAATTCGCAGTTTGATTTTAACTCTGCATCAACCAATTCTGCATTTGCATTTTTTGTTTCTGACAAAAGTTCAAGTGGTGGAAAAACATATTCAGTTTTCTCGCTTGAAGACTTTTTAGGTGTTGCTTTTGGTGTTGGTGCAGGTTTTGGTTGAGTTTGTTTTACTGGGGTTGCCTTTTCAGTAAAATCAATTGGCTCTGCAACTTCAACATCAATTTTTGGCTCTTTTTTAGCCTTTTGTTTTTTATCTTTATCTTTGTAAAGGTCGTCTAACACTGCTGGGTGTTCAGGCATACCTTCAAGAGAAACATCAAGGTCAAACTTTGGAGTTTTTTGCGCTTCTTTTTCACGCTCAGCTCTTTCAAGTTCGTGTTGTTCGTGACGTTTTTCAATCCACTCTTTTGTTTCGTTATGTATTTGTTGCGCCTTTTCACCGGTTTTCTTTGCAAAAACGCCAACGCTTTGCAATGTTGTACCGGTTGTTATCATAAGGGTTGCAACAATCAAAACAATTATGAAAATGTTTGCAAAAGGAACACCCAACCAACAAAGCATTGGGTAACCAAGCAAGCTACCAAGCACGCCACCACCTACTGTGCTGTGTGCGTTTGTATAACTGTTTGCAATGTATTGCCAGTAGTTTGCGTTTTCGATTGCATGACCAAAAACTTCAAAAGCTGTGTCTAAAAACAAACCAAACAAAAGCGAAAAGACAATTGTTGTTGTGTTGCTTTTTTCTTTTTCAAGTGCAAGCATTACTGCAACATAACCCAAAACCACTGGGAAAATGTACGCACAAAAACCAAACAAACCAAACACAAAATTTTGCACAAACAATGCAGCAGGCGCCAATTTTGCCGAAGGAATTAATACCAACACCAAAACTGTGAAAGCCACTGCCATTAATACAATTGCTTTAATTTGTTTTGAAAAACTTGATTTTTGCTCTTCTCTTTGCTTTGCCTTTGCTTTTGTTGTTCTTCTTTTCTGAGCCACTTTTCAATTTCTCCTTTAGTTTTCTTTTTCGTTAATTAGTTTATAAAGACACTTTATAGCGTCTGATAATGAGCCAATGTTATCAATCAAACCACATTCAACTGCGTCTGCCCCGTTAAGCACCGTGCCAACATCTGTTGCGAGTTCGGTTGTGTTGTGAAGCATTTTTCTAAAAACCTTTTCTTCGATTTTTGAATTGGTTATAACAAAATCTACAATTCTGTCTTGCATTTTTTCAAAATAAGAATAGGTTTGTGGAACACCAACAACCAAGCCACTCATTCTAACTGGGTGCACAGTCATTGAAGCCGATGGCACAATAAACGAGCAATCTGCCGAAACTGCAAGCGGCACACCAATTGAATGACCACCGCCAAGCACTAGCGATACAACCGGCTTTTTCATTCCTGCAATTAACTCTGCAATTGCAAGCCCTGCTTCAACATCTCCACCAACTGTGTTCAAAATCACAAGCAGTCCTTTAATGCTTTGCGACTCTTCAATTGCAACAAGCAGTGGAATTACATGCTCATATTTTGTGGTTTTGTTTGATGAAGGCAAAATGTAATGCCCTTCAACCTGACCAATAATGCTAAGGCAATGAATTGGCGAATCTTTATCAGTCACAACCGAGCCAAACTCTTTAATGCTTTCGATTTCGTCCTTTTCTTCACTCTCTTCACAATTTGCATCATTAGGTGTATAAATTATATCTTCAAGTTTCATAAATCTCTCACTCTTTAATAATAAATTATAAATATATTATTATCAAAAAAGTATATATTTAAACAAAATATAATTATACAAAATACATTATAGCACACTAATTCAATAAATTCTATAATTTTTTTAAAAAATTGTTGTAATTTCGAAAACTTTTTGCTATACTTAATATAAATTATGATTTTGTGATATTTTCAAGCGAAAGGAATATTAAAAATGAGTAAAATTATTATTTCAACAGACTCAACATGCGATTTACCAAAAGAGCTTATTGAAAAATATGATATTAAAGTTTTGCCATTGAATATTGTTTCTGATACTGAATCTAAAAAAGATGGTATTGAAATTACAACAAAAGATGTTTTTGATTATCAAAACACAACTGGCAAACTTTTAAAAACTGCTGCTGCAAACTTGGCAGAATGGGAAGACTTTTTTGATGGTTTGCCTGAAAATGATGGCGTTATTAATTTCACAATCAGTGGCGAAATGAGTTCTACTTTTATGAATTCAAAACTTGCTGCCGAAGAACGCGAAAACATCTACACGGTTGACTCTCAAAATCTTTCAACAGGTATTGGTCTTTTGATTTTGACCGCTTGTGACCTTAGAGAGCAAGGACTTTCTGCAAAAGAAATTTATGAAAAGATTGAAGCAACAAAACCTCTTGTTCGTTCTTCTTTTGTGCTTGACACACTTGAATTTTTGCACAAAGGTGGTAGATGTTCTGCTGTTGCAGCACTTGGCGCAAATCTTTTGAAACTTAAACCTTGCATTGAAGTTGAAAACGGAAAAATGGATGCGGCTAAAAAATATCGTGGTAAACTTGATTTGGTTATTGAAAGTTACATTAAAGACAAATTGGCAAATTATGAAAACATTAACAACGACAAAGTTTTCATTACACACACAATGGATGATGATAATTTGTATATTGTTGACAAAATGGTTCAATTCGTTAAAGATAATTACGATTTTAAAAATGTTTACACTTCAACTGCTGGTTGTACCGTTTCTGTACATTGCGGACCAAATACACTTGGTATTTTGTACATTGACAAAGAATAAAACAACGCTAAACCGCCTTTAAATAGGCGGTTTTTTAATGCTCAAAACAAATTTTGATAAAAAAGATTATTTTTTTCAAAAAAATGCTTGACATTTGGCTTTTGCTGTGTTATATTATTTAGGCGCTCGAAAAAAGCGTGTTGAAAATGTGCTGGTGTAGCTCAGTTGGTAGAGCAGCTGATTTGTAATCAGCAGGTCGGGGGTTCGAGTCCGTCCACCAGCTCCATTTTTTTATAATTTAATATGGGAGTGTTCCCGAGTGGCCAAAGGGGGCAGACTGTAAATCTGTTGTCTCTGACTTCGGTGGTTCGAATCCACCCGCTCCCACCAAACAAAAAAGCATCGCAATAGCGATGCTTTTTTGTTTGGTGATAGTAGGTAGTAAGCAGAAACACAGGTTCGTCGAAGCAGTCAAAACTGCGCGATAGCAGTTTTGAACTGTGAAGTC
>JAZRPW010000037.1:0-25280 GCA_045649405.1 Acutalibacteraceae bacterium | reverse complement strand
AAGCAAAAAACATATTAAAAGGAGTGTTTTTATGAATTTTTTTGAAACAAAAACCATTGATTTTTCAGCTTTATTTTTTGGTCAGAACTATCAGTTCTACGAAATATTTTTATCACCTTCTTTGTTAGTTTTCGTTTTGTTGCAAAACTTATTCTGCATAAAAAAACAGTGCCAATTGCTTTTTGCAATTGGCACTGTTTTTTGTTTTCTAAAATTCGTTCATTGCTGTGTTGGTTGAGAGCAAAAAATGTTTAAACGCGGTGTAGCGTTTGGTTTTTTTGTTGTTGTCAACCATTGCTTTTATATCTGCGCTGTTACCCACAACAACAAGCAATTTTTTTGCTCTTGTTACTGCAGTGTACAACAAATTTCGATATTTAAGTTGCGGTGGAATGTCGCAAACCGGCAAAATTACGCAGTCAAACTCACTGCCTTGGCTTTTGTGCACGGTAATTGCATAAGCAAGTTCAATATCATCAATTTCTTCGCCACAGAACATACAAAGTTTGTCATCAAACCTGACAAAAATGCTTGATGTTTGCTTGTCAATGGTTTCCAAAACACCAATATCGCCATTAAACACGCCCATTCCTTGCTCGCCGTTTGGCTTTGTCCAAATAACATCATAATTATTTCTAATTTGCATTACCTTGTCGCCCTCACGCATTATAAAACCTTTGCGTTTTATCTCACGCTTGGTCATTTGGTTTGGCGGATTTATTAAACTTTGCAAAATGTTGTTGATGTTAATTGTGCCTGTTTTCATCTTTCGTGAAGGGCACAAAACCTGAATGTTTTCTGGTGTAAATTTATAAGCATTTGGCAAACGCTCGCAATAAAGTGAAGATATAAGTTTGTCTGGCGTGCGCGACTCTGTTACAAAAAAGTCAGTTTCGGTATCAGTTGAAACTTTTGGCATTTCGCCTTTAATAATTCTATGCGCATTTGTGACAATGAAACTTTTTTGCGCTTGTCTAAACACCTTTTCAAGTCTAACTACCGGCACAACACCTGACTCAATAATATCATTTAATACATTGCCTGCGCCAACCGATGGCAACTGGTCAACG
Organism: Acutalibacteraceae bacterium; assembly: GCA_045649405.1. Classification (GTDB taxonomy): domain Bacteria; phylum Bacillota; class Clostridia; order Oscillospirales; family Acutalibacteraceae; genus RUG11462. The sequence goes on along the minus strand of JAZRPW010000037.1, from coordinate 24,210 downwards.
TCGCCCACAAGAATTAGTCGGCAATTGATGCTCATTGCTTTTAAGAGCGCTTCAAAAAGCCCAATATCCATCATTGAAAGTTCATCAACAACAACGCAGTCAAATTCAAGTGGATTTTTCTCGTTTTTCTTAAAGCGTTGCTTGTCATTTTCGCCCCATTCAACCTCAAGCAAACGATGGATTGTTTTAGCTTCACGCCCACAAAGTTCACTCATTCTTTTTGCGGCACGCCCTGTAGGAGCGGCAAGTGCGATTTTTGCGCCTGACTCTTCAAGCAACGAAATTATTGCATTAAGCGTGGTGGTTTTGCCGGTACCAGGGCCACCGGTTAACACCAACATTCCGTTTGAAAGCGCGTTTGTAATTGCAGTAATTTGCACATCATCATACAACACGCCTGTTTCACGCTCAACCTGTTGAAGTCGCGATGCAGAAACGGGAATTTCGGCAGGTGGCACGCTCATCATTAGCGCCAAACGGTTTGCACAATAACGCTCTGACTTGTACATTTCCGGCAAAAAAATGAACTCTCGCTCTTCAAGTTTTACCTCGGTTAAAACGCCGTTGTAAACCATACTTTCAAGCGTTTCAAGGCAGGTTTCATAAGAGTACCCCAACAATTTTTCACCCGTTTCGCATAGTTTGTCCTTTGGCAAACAGGTGTGGCCGTTTCTTAAATTGTGCTTTAAAACATACTCAATTCCCGCTTGTGCTCTAAATTCTGAGTCAATTTCGGTGTCAACATTTTGCGCAATTTCATCTGCACGCATAAAAGAAAAACCAATGCCCTCACTCATCAACATATAAGGATTTTTTTGAATTCTTTCAATGCTTGAAGTGCCAAGTTTTTTGAAAATTTTCATTGCTTCGTTGTTGGTAATGTTGAAACTTGAGAGCGCAATCATTACCTCACGAAGTCCAAATTGTTTCATAAATTCTTCGCCGATTTTTTGCGCTTTTTCTAAAGAAATACCCTTAATTACTGCTAATTTTTCACACTCTTTTTCTATTATTTGCAAGGTGTTTTCACCAAATTTTGAGACAATTAAATTTGCAGTTGCAGGGCCAACGCCTTTGATTGCGCCTGATGAAAGATATTTCAAAATTGCCGCAGTTGAAGAAGGCATTGTTAGTACCGCTTGTTCGGCTTTAAACTGTTGTCCGTATTGTGGATGAATGATGAATTCGCCCAAAAGTTCAACCTCTTCACCGACATTTATGCATGGCAAAACACCAACAACGGTTATTGGCTCGTTGTTCATAGAAATGGTAAAAACGCAATAACCGTTATCTTCGTTTTGATATGTAATGTCTTCAATTGTGCCTTTGATTCTTGTTACATCACTCATTAAAAATATCCTTCAAACTTTCTTCACTTATAAAAGAAAAATTATAATCATTTAACAATGCAGTTGCGCTTTGTTTGTTTTGTTGTGAAAGCCCGTTGTCAAAAGCCAAAACAGATTTTGTGCAAGGGTACCATTTTAACACATTATAAGCACTTCGAATTGTCATTTCAAAATCTTTGTCTTCTAAACAAATTATAAAAACTGACTTGTCAAAACTCTGCTTTTTATAAAACAAAAAGCAAAGCCATTTTAACACCGAAGCAATGCCTATTACCGATAAAAAATAAATAATAACAAAACTGAAATTTTCCATAAACTTCACCTCTTGATAATAATTTATGAAAATTTTTTATCAAGTGTTAATTTATTTTAATATAACATTTTTTCAAAAGATTTTCAACTAATTTGAATATAAATAAATTTAAGCCGAAAAATATTTTAAGAGGAGTGATTTTTTTGGTTTATTTATGGTCTTTTTTAATTGGCGGGGCAATTTGCGTTGTTGGTCAGTTGTTGATTGATTTTACAAGATTAACACCTGCAAGAATTCTTGTTTGTTTTGTTGTTTTGGGTGTATTTTTAGAAGCAATTGGAGTTTATAGCAAACTTGTTGAATTTGCCGGTGCCGGTGCAACTGTACCGCTGACCGGATTTGGTTACACCATTGCAAACGGTGTTGAAAAGGCAGTTTTAGAAGAGGGTTTTTTGGGCATTTTTACCGGAGGTCTTGTTGCAACTGCAGGTGGAATTACTGCCGCAATTGTTATTTCATTCTTAATTTCTTTGGTTTGCAGGTCAAAATCTCAATAAAACTGTTGTAATTTCAAATAATATAAAGTATAATAATCTTGATTATAATGAAAAAAGGTGAAGTTTTATGGAATTGAAACTTAATAACAAAAATTTAAAAATCAACGAAAATTATGACGTTGTTGTTGCAGGTGCAGGCCCTGCAGGTATTGCCGCTGCAGCAGCCGCTGCTCGTGAAGGCGCAAAAACTTTACTTATTGAAGCAAGTGGTCAATTGGGCGGAATGGCAACAACCGGTCTTGTTCCTGCTTGGACTCCTTATACCGATGGTATTCGTGTTATTTATGGTGGTCTTTCTGAAAGAATTTTTAGAGAAACAAAGGCAAAAATGCCACACATTCCAGAAGACCGACTTGACTGGGTTGCAATTGACTATGAAGTGCTTAAAGACAATTATGCCAACCTTTTGAAAGAAACAGGCGTTGAAGTAATTTATCATACAACCGTTTGTGATGTTGTTATGAAAGATGAAAGAAATGTTGATGCAGTTGTTGTTGCAAACAAGTCTGGTATTTTTGCTTACAAAGCACCAGTGTTTATTGACTGCACTGGCGACGCTGACATTTACACATTTGCAGGTGGCGAATTCCACTTTGGTGAAGATGGCGATGTGCAACCTGGTACAATGTGCTTTGTTATGACAAACATTGATGAAGATATTTTGTATTCTCTTCCTTATATGCATGCAGGCAATCTTGACAGCGCCATTCACGACATTGTTAGAGAAGGTAAATACGGAATTCCTGATACTCATTTCTGCCATAGCAAAATTGGTCCTAAGACATTTGGTTTTAACGCAGGTCACGTTTGGGGTGCTGACCCTACTGACCCTGAACTTTACTCACAAAAGATTACTGAAGGTAGAGAGTTAGTTCAAAGAATGGTTGCTGCACTTAAAGAATATCATCCTGCTTTTAAAGATGCTTATTTGGTTCAAACTGCGCCAACTTTGGGCGTTCGTGAAACAAGAAGAATTGTGGGCGATTATACTTTTACAAAAGAAGACTATTTTGAGCGCAAGAGTTTTAAAGACGAAATTTCAAGAAACAATTATTTTATTGATATACATAAATCTGCAAGAGAAAATGAAGAATGGGCGGCCGACCAAAATGCCGACCACCGTTTTGACCATTACAAAGATGGCGAGTCACACGGTGTACCTTATCGTTGCTTGTGTCCAAAACATCTTGATAATGTGCTTGTTGCAGGTAGGTCAATTTCTACTGACAGAATTACACAAGGTTCACTTAGAGTAATGCCTTCTTGTCTTTGCGAAGGCGAAGCCGCTGGTATTGCTGCAGTTTTAGCACAAAGAGGCGACAAAAACATTCACAATGTTGATACTGATGTTTTGCGTGCAACATTGAAATCTTACGGCGCTTATTTGCCAGATGTTAAGTAAGCAAAAGTTGAAAGGAATTTAAAATAAATGTCTGATACAATTGCTGCAATTTGCACAGCCCAAGGCGGTGGCTCTATTGGTATTATCAGAATTTCCGGCGATAATGCAGTAGAGGTTGCAGACAAGGTTTTTCAACCTAAAACAAAGTCAAAAACAATTAAAAATTTAAAAGGTTATCAAGCAGCTTTTGGCCACATTGTTGATGAAGAAGGGGTTGTTGATGAGTGCATTGCGCTTAAATTTTGCGCTCCTTTTTCTTACACCGGTGAAGACACCGTTGAGTTGTCAATTCACGGTGGCGAGGCAGTTTTAAAGCAAGCGCTCAGAGCAGTTTTTGAAGCAGGCGCTCGCACTGCAGAGGGTGGCGAGTTTACAAAACGTGCCTTTTTAAACGGCAAAATGTCACTCGCTCAAGCAGAGGCAGTCATGGATATGATTTCGGCTTCTGGCTCGGCAGCGGCAAGGGCAACTGCCGCAATTTTAGATGGTGCAAGTGGCAAAAAAATTCAAGAAATTAAAGAACTTTTGGTTTATGCTTCGGCAATGGTAACAACTTTTACTGACTTTCCTGAAGAAGGCGAGCAGGAAATGGAAAACGAGCAATTTTTTGAAAAATTGCAAACGGCTAAGCGTGAACTTGAAAAGTTGATTGAAGATTATGACAAAGGCAAAATTATTCGTGAAGGTGTTGAATGTGTAATTGTTGGCAAGCCAAATGTAGGCAAATCAACAATTATGAACGCACTTTCAAGATTTGACCGCTCAATTGTAACTGCAGTTGCAGGCACAACAAGAGACATTGTTGAAGAAACAATTGATATTGGCGGTGTTACACTTAACCTTTGTGATACTGCGGGAATTCACGGCTCTGATGACTTGGTTGAGCAAATTGGCATTGAAAAAGCGCTTTCAAAATTGCAAACAGCGGGGCTTGTTTTGGCAGTTGTTTCTGCCGAAAACGAGATTGATGAAAACGACCTTGAACTTATTAAAAAGGTTGGCGACACCCCTGTTATTATTATTGTTAACAAGACTGATATTAATGAAAATTTAGATGTTTCAAAACTTGAAAATGCAGGTAAAATTGTTTATGCTTCTGCAAAAAATGGGCAGGGCATTGAAGAAATTAGAAATAACATTTTACAAAGCATTGGCGTTTTGGAATTTAGTGCAAGTTCAAATTTAATTGCTAACGAGCGTCAGTTTAACTGCGTTAAAGAATCATTAACTGCACTCGAAAAAGCAATTGAAGAAATTGAAATTGGGCAAACTTTAGACGCAGTTGGATTTTTGATTGAAGATTCAATTGCAGCGCTACTTAAACTCACAGGCGAAAATGTTAGCGAAACTGTTGTTGCAGAAGTGTTTTCAAAATTCTGCGTTGGAAAATAAGTGGAAGGAAGTAAAAAAGAATGGCTGAAAAGGGAGTTTTTCGCACCTGTTTTATGGGTGGCTTTAACAAAAAAGATGTTTTAAAGTTTTTTGAAGAGTTGCAAAAAGAAAAAACTCAAGAAAATTTTAAAGCGCTTGAAGAAAATGTAAAATTGAAAGAAAAGGTTGAAGAATTGTTAAATGCAATTGAAGCCTATGACCAAAAACAAAAAGAATTAGAGCAACAAATTGAGCAATTGACTGAAGAAAACAACAAAAACTCTAAACTTGAATCTGCTCTTTTTGAAGCAAACAAAGCTTTGCAAGAAAATCAAGATTTTAAAGCAAGATTTGAAGAATTGTCAAGAAAAATCTTGAAAATTAAGTCTGATTACATTATTAAAGAGTCAGAATACAAAAAGCTTGAAACAAAATATTCAGCATTAAAATCTGCTGTTGATTTGTTGCCAAAAATGAACGAATCTGACTTTGCAAAAGCTAGAGAATCGCTTGACGAAATTACAAATGTAATTAACGAATTGCAAAAACTTAACTATTCAATTGACAGAATTAAGGACTAAAAATGGAATATTCTTTTAACACAAAAGACATTAAAAAATATGCCAAAAAGTTAACCGCTGGCGACAGAGTTTATTTGTCTGGCGTGGTTTACACTGCGCGTGATGCGGCGCACAAACGCATTTTTGAATGTCTTGAAAATGGCGAAAATTTGCCATTTGAAATTGAGGGCGCTAGCATTTATTATGCAGGGCCTACCGAAACACCAAAACACCTTGCAATTGGCTCTTGCGGACCAACAACTAGCAGCCGAATGGACAAGTTTGCACCAAAACTTTTGGACCTTGGGCTTGGCTCGATGATTGGAAAAGGCGAGAGAAGTGGCGAGGTTGAAAAAGCAATTGTTGACAATGGCGCAGTTTATTTTTGCGCAATTGGTGGCGCCGGCGCGCTTGCTTGCAAACATATTGTAAAGTGTGATGTTATTGCTTTTGAAGATTTGGGTTGTGAGTCGGTAAAACGTTTAGAATTTAATGACTTTCCACTAATTGTTGCCATTGCTCCTGACGGCACAAACCTATTTAAAAGATAAAAACACGGGTTGAATTTCAACCCGTGTTTTTTTATATATTCTCAAGTGATTTTGCTAAGAATGATTTCATTTTTTCACTCTTTGGATTGTCAAAAACTTCTTCTGGTGTACCCATTTCTTCAACAATACCGTCTGCCATGAAAATAATTTTGTCTGCAACATTTCGTGCAAAGTTCATTTCGTGAGTAACAATAATCATTGTGCTGTCAGATGATTTTAACCCTTTAATTACATTCAAAACTTCGCCGGTAAGTTCAGGGTCTAATGCACTTGTTGGCTCATCAAAACACAAAATGTCAGGGCTCATTGCAAGTGCACGAGCAATTGCCACACGTTGTTGTTGACCACCTGAAAGTTGGCAAGGGTAAAAGTCACGCTTGTTTGTAAGACCGACTTTTTGGAGCAACTTTTCTGCATTTTCTTCAACATCGTGAGCATTGCCAAGACGCTTATTCTCGCCTGATTTAATGCTCAATTTTGGAGCGAGCGTAATGTTTTCAAAAGCTGTGTATTGTGGAAAAAGGTTGAAATTTTGAAAAACAAGACCAAAATGCAATCTGTTCTCACGAATTTGCTTGTCACTTAATTTGTCGCCGTCTTTGAGAATTGTTTTGCCTTCAATTTCAATGCTACCAGATGTTGCCTTTTCCAAAAAGTTCAAACAACGAAGAAGTGTTGTTTTACCAGAACCCGAAGAGCCGATAATTGCCAAAACTTCGCCCTTTTCCATTGAAAAAGAAATGTCTTTAAGCACCTTTGTTGAGCCAAAGTTTTTAACAATATTATTTACTTGTAAAAATGCCATAACTTTTAACTCCTAAAATAACTTAATTTCTTTTCAATGTAGCCAAAGAGCAATGTTAACACGCCACTGAAGATAAGGTAATAAACACCGGTGAAGAACAATGGCCAAATTTGACCAGAAATTCCCTGTGTTCCTTTCATAAACGCTTGGCCAGCCCAAATTACCTCTTGCAAAGCAATAATTCTTGCAAGTGAAGTGTCTTTAACAAGAGTAATAATCTCGTTTGCCATTGGTGGCATAATTCTTTTAATCATTTGCAAAAGGGTTACTTTAAAGAAAATTTGTGATTTTGTAAGGCCCAAAACCTGGCCTGCTTCTTGTTGACCAATTGGCACGCCTTGAATTCCACCACGGTAAATTTCAGAAAAATAACAAGCATAATTCAAAATGAAAGCCGCACTTGAAGCAATAAATCTACCGCTTTCGCCACTGCCCCAAATTGGGTTGTTAAAAACAAGCCCAGGGAAGTAATAAATAATAAGAAGTTGGAGCATAAGTGGAGTACCACGAATTATCCAAACGAAAGTTTTAATAAAAATTGAAAGCGGCTTAAACTTTGACATTGAGCCAAATGAAATTATAAGACCGAGTGGAATTGCACCCAAAAGCGTTACAATGAAAAGTTTTAGCGTTTGCAAAAAACCTACATTGAGCGCCGAAAGCACAATTGGAAACTGTTGTGAAAAATCCATATTAGAAAATCCTTTTACTTTAATAAAACATCAAAAACATAGAGCACAAAAGTGCCCTATGTTTTTTAAAAACTATTATTTTTTAAATAATCTTATTTAATGAGAGCTGCTTGAACTTTATAAACTTCAGCAATTTCTTCCATTTTGCCGTTTTGTTTGCATTCAGCGAAGAAAGCATTGATTTTTTCAACAAGGTCAGAACCTTTTCTGAAACCAACACCATATTCTTCATCGTTAAGACCAGCTGTGTATGTAAGGTCTGAATAACCTGTGCCTTCGCCTACCATTGCAGCAGCCATGAGTGAGTCGATAATAGCAGCGTCTGATGTGCCTGAAGAAACTTCAAAGAGTGCTGAAGCTTGGTCTTTAACTTCTGTGAAGTTGAAACCATTTTCTTCTGCCATTGCTTTACCAGCAGAACCAGCTTCTACTGCGAATGAAAGGTCTTTGCAAGCTTCTGCTGTTTGATAATTGTCAGCTTCTTTAGCAGGAACAATTACAACTTGTTGGTTGTTGCAGTAAGGGTCTGAACAATCCATACCAGCTTTAACTTCATCAGTCAAAGTCATACCATTCCAAACACAGTCAATTGATTTACCATCAAGTTCAAGAATTTTGTTGTCCCAGTCAATTTCAACGAATTCAACTTCAACTTCGAGACTTTCTGCGAAAAGTTTTGCCATTTCAGCGTCAAAACCAATCCAGCTACCGTCTTTGTCTTTGTAGTCCATTGGAGCAAAGTCAGTAATACCAACAACCAATGTGCCTTTTTCTTTAACGTACTCATAATCTGTTTGTGCAGGAGCATCTGTGTCAGCAGGTTGTTTTGCACAACCTACAAAAGAAAGTGCCATTACTAATGTTAAAATAAGTGCTAATAACTTTTTCATAATTAAATACCTCTTTTTCTGTAATTTATTTTGTTATCGCTTTAGTATAGTAACACACTAAAAAGAATTTGTCAATAGTTTTTTCAAAATTTTTTGAAAAACAAAAACAAAAAACCACCCGTTCGGGTGGTTTTAATAAAAATTATCTGTCAAAATCAAAATCGCATTGTTTTAAGAATTCTTTTGCCATTAATGTTGAGCCAATTTGGTTTGGGTGAATTCTATCCCAAGCAATATATGAAGAATGATGAAATTTGCAATAATCTGCATACATTTTTTGAAAATCAACAAATTTACAGTTGTGTTTTTTTGCTAACTTTTTGCTAATTTCAACATACTCATCAATTCTTTTGCGCATTTCGTCGTTCTCGTTTGGCTCTATAATATAAGGAGAAATAACAAAAACGCCTTTAACATTATCTTTAACCTTCAAAATCATTGTTTCAAAGTTACTTTCATATTCATCAGGTTGCACCTGAGTGTCAAGCATTGCAGGGCAGTCAAACTGACGCCAAACATCATTAATACCAATACAAATTGAAACCCAGTCTGGTTTTAAATCAACAACATCTCTGTCAAAACGATTCAAAAGGTCACGGCTTGTGTTACCAGAAATACCTGAGTTTGTAACTCTAAGCGAAATTTCAGGATAACAAACAGCCAACAAACTTTCAACAACTCTAACATAGCCACGGCCTGCGTTGTCAAAAAGTCCTTCGCCAACTGGGTTGCAACTACCCATATCGGTAATTGAGTCGCCCGCAAAAACAATTCTGTCTAAATTTTCAAAAATCATTATAATACACCGCCTTTGTGATTATTATAGCAGAAACTACTCTGCAAAGCAACAAAAAATAAAGAGATTATCAAGAAGATAACCTCTTTATTTTGGCGCGCTGCGAGGGACACAGCTTTGCTTCGCAAATCTTATCTCCTTGTGGCATAGCCACTGCGGACCTTTTTGCTAAAAACAGTCCACTGGACTATTTTCTTAACGCAAAAACCCTCTCAGGGTTCGAGTCCTCGTAAACTACACAAAACAAAACAGACACCCTTTTGGGTGTCTGTTTTGTTTGGCGCGCTGCGAGGGACTCGAACCCCCGACCTACTGGTTCGTAGCCAGTCATTCTATCCAGCTGAGCTAGCAGCGCATTTTTAACTGCCATAGCATTATATCACATTGAATTTTAAAAATCAATACCTTTTTGCAAAAATTTATATTCTTTTCTTATTAAAACATAAAAAGCCAACTCAAAGCGAGTTGGCTTTTAAAAATTGTTATTTTACTTTAACTTTTTTAGCTTTGCTCCAAGCTGAGTATGTTTTAACTTTGCCTTTTTTAAGCATTGCTCTAACTTGTACTTTATAAGTACCTTTTTTGAGCTTTTTGATTGCTTTTGTAGCATTTTTCTTTGTAGTAAATGTTTTGATTTTCCATTTACCTTTAATTCTATATCTTACTTGGAAGCCAGTAGCGTTTGCTACTTTTGTGTATTTAACTTTAAATTGTTTTTTACCTGAAGTCAATTTGAATTTAGGTACTTTCAATTTTACTTTAGCAACTGCTGTTGTAGGAGCAACTGTAGTTGGAGCTACTGTTGTAGGACCTGCAGTTGTAGGAGCAACTGTAGTTGGGGCTACTGTTGTAGGACCCGCAGTTGTAGGTGCTACAGTTGTAGGTGCTTTTGTTGTAGTTGTTGTGGTTGTAGGAATTGCAACTGTTGTTTTGCTTGGAAGTGTAGGAATATCCATGTTTGAAGGCATTGTTGCTACACCCGTTGCAGTTGTATTTTCTGTTTCAGTTGGAATAGTTGCTAATGTTGTTTCACCTGGTTTTGTTGCAACTGTTGTAGTTGTTGTGGTTGTAGTAGTTGTTGATTCTTCTGAATCATCTTTATAAATGTTAGGGTCATCAAGTGTAATAACATCTGGCACAATACCGCCATTTTGGTTAAAGTCATTAAGAACCAAGCTATAATCTGTGTTAGCAACAGCATCAGGGTCGCCTTTGTAAACAGAGATTGGAGAAATTACAAGAGTTGGTTTGATTTGGCATTTTTCGTGGCCTAATGCTTCAGCAGCATCTTTACCAGCATAACCAGACTCAACGTTCCAGTCAAACATTTCTCTAGTGCCTGCTCTGTAATACCAATAGTTTTGAGCGAAAATTACAATGTTTGTAATTTGTGAAATGTGTTTAACGTCTGAAACATCAAGATAATAAGTTCTTGTTGTACCAGGATATTGCCAAGCTCTAATGTGTGTTACTGAAGGTTTTGCAGGTTGGTTACCTTTTTCAACGTTAAAACCAATACCAATTTCGGCAATTGTTGGTTGGTTGTTGTCGTTTGTACACTCTTCCAATGTAATGTCAAGTTTCATTAAATTCGAACCCATTCTTGCAAGGTTCAAAGCATCAGCCGCTGCATCACCCATTTGGTCAAATCTAAAGCTTGTTTGCACCTGCTCACGAGATTTAAGAGCTTGTTTAAGTCTCAAATAACCATAGTTTTCTGGTTTTGCCAAAGCACCTGAACGCCAAACGATACCGTCACTAGAATATTGGATTGTTTCAGCATCATTTTGGTCATCGTTTTTAGCTTTTGGTGAGAAGTTCAAGAATGTTGTTTGGTTAGGGTCTGGAGCTCTTGTTGCGATTGTAGGAAGGTCTTCATCAGTTGTTTCGCCATTGAAAACTTTGATTGGGTAGAATGTGATGTCAGGTTGTGTACCATAACCGCCGCCACAACCCCAGTTGTAACATTGAACTTGAAGATAAACATAACCGATGTCGTTATTATATTCTTCTTCCATATATCTTGAAACGTCAAGGATGAATTGACCTGCTTGCTCTGAATACAAGCTGTTTTCACCAGTTGAAGCAATTTTTGTGCCGTGTGGTTTGTTTACAAGGTCAATTGAAATTGAAGGACGGCAAGCACTACCAGAAATGGTCAACGCTTGGTTTACCGCAACGTCAATTGCCAAGAAACCGTCATAATAATTACAAGTTTCTTCAATTGCTTCTTTCATTGCTTTTTGGTCAGTAACCTTAAAGAACATTTGATATTGGTTTTGAATGTGGTCACTCTTAATTCTAACCGAACCGTCGTTAGAAGCTTTAACTGAAGTTGGGTCATTACCTGCAAGTGAAGCATCGTAATTTGCTGTTTCAAATCTGTAAGCAATTACATCTTCATCAGCAGATGTTGAAATTGCAAATACTGAAACACAAAGCAAAACTGCAAGTATGAAACTAAGAATTTTTTTGCTGTTTTTCATAAAAATAACCTCCGAATATAATTATTCATAATATTGCAATTCATTATAACACAAATTTTTCTATAATACAAGTTTAGCATTCGCCTTTTTAAAATGTTTGTTGATTATATACAATTTAAAAACAACTTTTTAAACAAAATAACTATAACCAAAAGGTTTGTTGGCAAATTTCTTGTAATTTTTTTAAAAAAGCAATTGTTTTGTTAAAGCAATTATTGTATAATCTACAAAAAGGCGGTGTAGAATTATGAAAAATTTTAAACTTTGTGCCTTTGCAGATGAAGCAGATGACGCTCTTTTAGGGCAGGTTAAAGCATTAACAGAAAACGGCATTTCAAATCTTGAAATTAGAAATGTTGATGGCATTAATGTGTCTGATTTGTCTGTGAAACAAGCAAAAGAAGTTAAAAATGTATTAGATGAAAACGGAATAAAAGTTTTTTCAATTGGCTCTCCAATTGGCAAAATTGATATTGAAGATGACTTTGCGCCACATCTTGAAAAGTTCAAAAAAACTTTGGAAATTGCAGATGTTTTGGGTGCAAATGCGTTTAGACTTTTCTCGTTTTATATTGATAAAAACAAACACGCAGAAGACTTTAAAAACAAGGTCATTTCACAATTAGGCGAGTTTGTAAAGGCAAACGAAAATTCAGGCGTGGTGCTTTGCCACGAAAACGAAAAAGGCATTTTTGGAGACGTTGCTTCGCGTTGTGTAGAAATTCACAAAGCATTGCCAAGTTTAAAAGCGGTTTTTGACCCTGCAAACTTTGTGCAATGTGGGCAAGACACTGTTTCGGCTTTTGAAAGCCTTGCACCGTTTGTTCACTATATGCATATTAAAGATTCACTGAGCAACGGCACAATTGTGCCTTCGGGTAAAGGCATTGGCAACATTGCAAAGTTACTTAAAATGTATGATGGCGAGATTTTAACACTTGAGCCACATTTATATGAATTTTCAGGGCTTAAAAACCTTGAGCAAGAGGGCGAAACAAGCAACATTTTGCAGTGTTACAACAACAATAGAGAAGCATTTGATGCTGGCGTTTTCGCATTAAAAGATATTTTAAAAGGAGTGTAAAAATTGAGACTTGGAGCGCAACTTTACACAGTTAGAGATTATTGTAACGATTTAGAATCACTTGAAAACACATTGAAAAGGGTTGCCGAAATTGGCTACAAAGTGGTGCAACTTTCAGGCACTTGCGACTACACAACAGAGTGGATTAATGAAAAATTAGACAAATACGGGCTTATTGCTCCGCTCACCCATTTTGACAGACCAAAAATCATCAACGAAACAAAGGAAACAATTGATTTTCACAAGCAATTTGGTTGCAAATATGTTGGCATTGGTTGGCACAATTTCAGAGAAAGCAGTGTTGAAGATTTTGTAAATGAGTATAAAGCTGCAATTGAAGTTTTTGCAAAAAGCGATGCTTCACTTTGTTTCCACAATCATGACACAGAGTTTAAAACCGAAAACGGCAAAATAATTTTAAAAACACTTCGTGATGATTTTTCTGCCGATGAATTGCAATTTACAATTGATACATATTGGGTGCAAGCAGGTGGCGCAGACCCTGCGCAAATTCTTCGTGAATTTGCAGGCAGAATTCCTTGCATTCATCTTAAAGATATGGGCTTTGAAAGAACAATGTTGCCTGTTGGTAGCGGCAATATGAATTTCTTTTCAATTACACAAGCAGCAAAAGAATCAGGGGTTGAATATGCCTTTGTTGAGCAAGATAATTGCAACGGAGAAGACCCATTTGAATGTCTTGCAAAAAGCTTTGATTATTGCGTAAACACACTTGGAATTGAGGTATAAAGCTATGCAAAAAATTAGACTTGGAATTATTGGTTTTGGTAATATGGGTACTGGCCACGCACAAAACATTTTAGATGGCGCTTGCCCTGATTTTGAAGTGTCAGCAGTTGCTGATATTAAACCTGCAAGACTCGAAGTTGCAAAAGAAATGTTTGAAAATGTAGCAACATTTTCAAATGCAGATGAAATGATAAACAGTGGTCTTTGTGATGCAATTTTGGTTGCTGTTCCACACTATGACCACCCAACATACGCCATTGCTGCAATGAAAGCAGGGCTTCACGTAATGGTTGAAAAACCTGCAGGTGTTTATACAAAACAGGTTAATGAAATGAACGCTCAAGCCGAAAAACACAACGTTGTTTTTGGCATGATGTTCAACCAACGCACAAACGCAGTTTACAAAAAAATGCGTGAGCTTGTAAAAAGTGGCGAATACGGTCAAATTAGAAGAACAAACTGGCTTATTACCAACTGGTACCGCCCAAAAGCTTATTATGACTCAGGCGCTTGGCGTGCATCTTGGAAAGGTGAAGGCGGTGGCGTTCTTTTAAACCAATGTCCACACCAACTTGACCTTTTGCAATGGATTTGCGGAATGCCAAAAACCGTTCAAGCGCATCTTTCTTACGGCAAATGGCATGACATTGAAGTTGAAGATGATGTTACTGCTTATTTTGAATATGAAAACGGCGCAACTGGTGTGTTTATCACAACAACTGGCGACCCTTGTGGCTCAAACCGTTTTGAAGTTCAAATGGACAAAGCAAAAATTGTTGTTGAAGATGGCGAACTTTCTTTGTGGGAGCTTGAAATGGCAGAACCAGAATTTTCAGCAACAAACACAGCACCTTTTGGAGCGCCTGCTACAACAAAGGTTGAAGTTGAAATTGACAAAGAAGATAACCCACAACACGTTGGTGTTATGAATGCTTTTGCCGGTGCAATTTTGCGTGGCGAGCCACTTGTTGCCGACGGCGCAGAAGGTATTAATGGACTTACACTTTCAAATGCTATGCACCTGTCTGACTGGTTAGGTCGCGCTGTTGAGTTGCCGTTTGATGAAGAGCTTTATTACAATGAACTTATGAAACGTGTTGCTACTTCAAAACTCAAAGAAAATGTTGTTGAAGTTGTGGCAGACACAAGAGGAAGTTATAATGCAAAATAAATTAAAGTTTGGCATTATCGGTGTTGGGAATATGGGCACTGCCCATGCAAAACACCTTTTTGAAAGCAAAATCGAAGGTGCAGTTTTAACTGCACTTTGTGATACCGACATTCGGGTAAGAGAGCGTTTGTCAGCACAGTTTATCGGCATAAAAGTTTATAAAAATCACATAGATTTGCTTGAAAACAGCGATGTTGACTGTGTTATTATTGCAACACCGCATTATGCTCACCCAAACATTGCAGTTGACTGTTTTAAGGCGGGCAAAAATGTGCTCACAGAAAAGCCAATTGGCGTTTTGCAAACAGAGATTGAAAAGATGATAAAGAGTGCCCAAACATCAGGCAAAGTGTTTGGAATTATGTTTAACCAACGCACAAATTCGCTTTTTAAAACTGCGAGAGAAATAGTGAAAAGTGGTAAGTTGGGCGAGAAAAAGCGCCTTGTTTGGCAAATTACCAACTGGTATCGCACACAAAGTTATTACAATTCAAGTTCTTGGCGTGCAACATATTCCGGCGAAGGTGGTGGGGTTTTGATGAACCAAGCGCCACACCAACTTGACCTTTTGCAATGGATTTTTGGCAGACCGCAAAGCGTGTTTGCAAACTTGAAAATCGCCAAATATCACGATATAGAAGTTGAAGATGATGCCGAGTTGTTGTTTAATTATTCCGACGGCTCATCAGCCGTTTTTGTAACATCAACAGGCGAAAGCCCTGGTACAAACCGCCTTGAAATTTCGGGCTCAAAGGGTAAAATCGTGCTTGAAGAAGGCAGGTTAAAATTCTTTAAACTTGAGCAAGATGAAAGAGATTTTTGCTTTGAAAAGCAAGAAGGTTTTTATGATGCGCCTTTTTCTTACGAAGAAATTTATGAAGAAAATGAGCCGAATGGTCACATTGCTATTTTGCAAAATTTCTGCAACCATATTTTGTTTGGCGAAGAGTTAATTGCGAGTGGTTTTGATGGTGTTTATCAGTCAAAAATGACTGCGGCGGCTTATCTTTCACATTTTAAAGGTAAAAAAATTAACCTTGATTTTAAATCGGCAGAGTTTGATAAACAACTTAAAAAAAGGTGTAAAAAAACAACCAAAACGGTTGTTAATCTTGATAAAAATGAACCCCACCAGCAAAGATGGCAGGTTAGATGGTAAAATGAAAAAATTTATAAAAATAATTAAATTTTGTGCGTTGTCAGTGTTAACTGGCGTACTTGGTGGCGCAGTTGGTGCTTGCTTTGCGCGTTTGTTATCGTTTGTAACAAATGTGCGACACGGTAGCCCTTGGTTGGTTTTGCTGCTGCCTTTTGGCGCAATTGTAACAACAATACTTTACAAAGTGTCAAAAATGCAAGACCACGGTGGCACAAACGAGATTTTGGGTTGCATTGAAGAGAAAAAGCCGATTAGAACAATGGCGGCGCCTTTGATTTTTGTTTGCAGTGCCATTTCACATCTTTTAGGTGCTTCTACCGGTCGTGAAGGTGCGGCGTTGCAGTTAGGTGGCGCAGGTGCAGAAGCCGTTTGCAATGTGTTAAAGTTAAAAGATGAAGAGCGCAACATTGCGTTGATTAGTGGAATGGGCGCTGTATTTGCAGGTTTGTTTGCAACACCGTTGACTGCGGCATTCTTTGTGTTAGAATTTAAAGCAAAGCCAAAGAAAATTGCGTTAAATTTTCTTCCGTGCTTAATTTCTGCAATAATTGCGGCAAAAGTTTCTGCCCTTTTGGGTGTACATCCGGAAGTAATTCCGCTAACAACAGTTGACCCATTGTCGGTCTTAACCATTTTGAAAATTGTTGTTTTGGCAGTCGGAATTAGTTTGTTAGGTTATGTTTTGTGCTTCGCTTTTCACAACTCTCACAAGTGGGCAACAAAACTTGTGAAAAACGCTTTTGTCCGTTCTATTTTGTTTGCAGTTGTAATTGTAATTTTGACTGCAATTGTTGGCGATATGCGTTACAACGGCTCTGGTGTTGAGCTTATCTTTGCTGCTGCCGAAGGCAAGGTGTTTTGGTATGACTTTTTGCTAAAACTTGTTTTCACTTCCATTACAATAATGGCAGGGTTAAAGGGTGGCGAAATTGTGCCAACATTCTGTATTGGCGCAACCTTTGGTTGTGTTGTTGGCGGATTGTTAGGGCTTGATGTGGGCCTTTGCACGGCGCTTGGTTTAGTTGGTCTGTTTTGTTGTGCGGCAAACAGCCCTGTTGCAGGCGTTTTCCTTGGTGTTGAAATGTTTGGCGTTGCAGCACTACCTTATTATGTGATAATTTGCCTGTTGCTCTGGCCGTTATCTACTAAACACGGCTTGTTTATAAATAGACTTTTTAAACCAATAAACTTTAAAAAATTAATTAAAAGCAAATAAAAAAAGGAGTTCCAAAACGGAACTCCTTTTAATTTTAAAATTAGTGGCAAATTGCCTTTTCAGTATCTTTATCAAACAAGTGAATTTTTTCTGGTTCGATTGTGATATCGATTTCTTCACCCATTTTTGCAGTTGTCAATGGAGCAACTCTTGCAATAAGGCGGTGGCCTTCGCAATTTACATAAAGATATGTTTCAGCACCCATAAGCTCTGTTACTTCTACGTTAGCAACAACTTTACCATCTGGGAACTCTTTAAGAAGTTTTGGTTCGTCATGAATGTGTTCTGGACGAATACCCATAATAACTTCTTTATCAACATAATTATCAAGAACGCCCTTTTCATTTTTGTAAGCAGGGAGTTTGATTTTGAATTTAACACCAAGACGACGTTTTGTATCTTCTGAACCGAATTCTACATAGAAATCATCGCCCTCTTTACGAACAACTGAATCGATAAAGTTCATTTGTGGTGAACCGATAAAGCCAGCAACGAATGTGTTGCAAGGAATGTCATAAAGATGTTGAGGTGTGTCAACTTGTTGAATGAAACCATCTTTCATAACAACGATTCTGTCAGCCATTGTCATAGCTTCAGTTTGGTCGTGAGTTACGTAGATGAATGTTGTACCAAGTCTTTGGTGAAGTTTTGTAAGCTCTGTTCTCATTTGTGCACGAAGCTTAGCATCAAGGTTTGACAAAGGTTCGTCAAGCAAGAATACTTGTGGTTCACGAACGATAGCACGACCGAGCGCTACACGTTGACGTTGACCACCAGAAAGTGCTTTTGGTTTTCTGTCAAGCAAGTGAGAAATGTCAAGAATACGAGCTGCTTCTTCAACTCTACGTTTAATTTCATCACGTGGTGTTTTACGAAGTTTAAGACCAAATGCCATGTTGTCAAAAACAGACATATGTGGATAAAGCGCATAGTTTTGGAACACCATTGCGATATCTCTATCTTTTGGAGCAACGTCATTTACAAGACGGTCGCCAATGTAAAGTTCGCCTTCAGAAATTTCTTCAAGACCAGCAATCATACGAAGTGTTGTTGATTTACCACAACCTGAAGGACCAACTAATACGATAAATTCTTTATCTTTGATTTCAAGGTTGAAATCTGAAACAGCAATAACGCCGCCTGGGTATTTTTTATAAATACCTTTTAAAGATAAACCTGCCATTTTGTTTCCTCCTAATATTAAAAAAGGGCATACCCTTTTATTCTGTTATAACATAATACCACAAGTTAGCAGAAATTTCAACATTTTTATATCACAAAAAAACAATGTTAATATTATGCAACATTCACAATAAAAATTGCCAAATAGTGATATTTTGGCAATTTGTTCGTCATTTTATTAAAAATTCACTAAAATTGGTTAATTTTTGTCAAGTGCCAAAAATGCAGTTTGTTTGTCAATTTTAACTGCTTGTCCAATTTCTAAATCATCTGGTAAATTTAAATTACCAATTCTTTTTCTGTGCAATGTTTCAACCTTGTTGTCAACAGCGCCTGCCATTCTTTTAATTTGGTGGTACTTGCCTTCCATTACAAAAAAGTCAACCGTTGTTCTGTCTTCATCAACCACTTCAACCTTTGCCGGCATTAGTTCGGTGCCGTCTTTAAGTGTCAGCCCCTTTGCAATTTGTGAAATGCCTTCATCACTCATTGGTTCTGACAAGGTTGCACGGTAACATTTTTCAACATTCGACTTTGGCGAAATTACCTTGTGTGAAAACTCGCCGTCGTTTGTAATAAGCAAAAGCCCTGTTGTGTCTTTGTCAAGCCGACCAACGCAAAAAAGGTCTTTGCGTTTTAAGTTTTCCGGCAAAACATCAACAGCATAAGGCGCTGAAGACTTGTCATCACAAACCACGCCGGTTGATTTGTTCATTAAAATATAAATTTCTTTTGCAAATTCAACCTTTTCGCCATTTACCACAATTTCACGTGTTTCATCAACCTTTGTGTCAAACGCTTTAACACGCTCGCCATCAACAAAAACCTTGCCAATTTTAATAAGTCTGCGTGCGTCAGAACGAGAAATACAGGTTAAATTTGAAATTACTTTATCTAATCTTTCCATTTTTTAAATAATCTTTCTAATCTCTTTTTCAAAATATTCGGCAAGTGTTTTGTAGCCAATTTCAACAAAATGAAGCCCGTCGTTTGCTTGCATTACATTTTCATTTTCTGCAGTAAAAATGCCTGCTGCTGCTAAATCAACTAAATAAACGCCCTTGTTTTCTTTTGCAAATTTTCTAACAAAATCCACTGCTTTACCCACACGCTCTTCAAAGCCAAAGTTTGAAAATTCAGGGTTTTTAGTAACGTTTGGTGGTGTTACAACAATGATTTTTGCATTTTTAGACTGCTCTTTGCATTTTTCAACAATTTTTTTGTAAGCATCATTTGCAGGTGTGTCGATTTCTGCGTCAACCCCACCGTTGGTGCCAAGCATAATAACAACAACATCTGCGCCGGTAACATCAACGCCACCATTGTTGTAAATGCCTAAAAAGTGAGATGGGTTAACACCACAAAAACCAAAATTTTTAACTTCCCAACCGGTGTTTTGCGCCAAAAAGTAAGGGTAGTTTTCTTTTTTTACATTAGCAATGCCTGACTTGCCCTTTACACCGTAATCGCCCTCGGTCAAGCTGTCGCCCAAACAACAAATTTTCATAATATTCTCCTTAAATTTTAAATCCATGCATAAACCCGTTTAGCTCGGTTGAATGAATATCGCCACCAATTATTTTGCCGTCAATTACAAGCAAGGTGGCAAACACATTTTCACTGTTTTGTGGGTAATTATTAATTTTCAAGTTATAAAGTTTTGCGCTTTTGCCTTTGTGGTTTTGCAAATCAAACCCTTGTGTTATTTGAATGTTGTTATAAGAAGTGTAAACATTGTCAAACTCACCTGGAATAACCGTGTCTTTTACCGTTTCGGTGCTTTTATCAACCTGCCAACCAAACTGTTCTAAAAAAGCAACCCGTTGTGCTCGAGTTTTTGCCGTTAATTCAATTTGTGGTTGGTTGTTTTTTTGCAAATAGACGGCAGAAAAAATAAGAAGTGGCACTAAAATTACACAAAAGGCAAAGGTAATTTTCTTTTTAGTTAGTTTTAAAATAAATCCTGGCATAAAATCAAGTCCTTTTAGCGTTTTTATTAAAACATATGCTAAAAGGACAAGAATTATTATTTATTAAACGCCATAAATGCTTTGTAAGCCATAAACAAATCAAGTTTTGAAATTACTTCAAAAGGTGCGTGCATTGAAAGAACTGGCACGCCAAGGTCAACAGTTTCAACATCCATATTAGCAATGTATTTTGCAACTGTTCCGCCACCACCGGCGTCAACTTTACCAAGTTCACCAGTTTGCCAAACAACACCGTTGTCATTAAGCAATTTTGAAACAAAACTCATATATTCAGCAGATGCGTCAGATGTGCCACCTTTACCACGAGCGCCTGTGTATTTTGTAATAACAACGCCTTTGTTGATGAATGACATATTCATTTTTTCAGAAACATCAGCAAATGTTGGGTCGTGCGCTGCGTTAACATCGGCAGACAAACATTTTGATTTTCTAAGCACTCTGTATCCTTGTGTGCCGTTTGCAAGCGCTAAATCGTTAATAAAGTTTTTAAGATAATCACACAAAAGACCTGTGTTGCCGTCTGAGCCTGTTTCTTCTTTATCTGCAAGTACAGTTACAGTTGTGAATTCAGGAGTTTTTGTGTCAAGAACTGCCATAAGTGCAGGGTAAGCGCAAACTCTGTCATCGTGACCATAACCACCAACTAATGAGCGGTCAAAACCAATGTCACAAGCTTTGAAAGCAGGAACAAACTCAAACTCTGCAGCTCTGAAATCTGCTTCCTGGAAGCCATATTTTTCGTTGATGATTTTCATTAAATTAAGTTTAACTGCTTCAGAAGTTTCATCTTCTTTAAATGGGCGAGAGCCGATTAAAATATTGAGTTCTTCGCCTCTAATACCATCTGACAAACTGCGTTTGCCTTGCTCACCACCCAAGTGTGGAAGCAAGTCAGTAATAACAAATTTAGGGTCGTTGTCACTGTCGCCAATTGCAACATCGTGTTTGTTGCCGTCTTTGTCAAAAACAACACCGTAAAGGCAAAGTGGCATTGCAGTCCATTGATATTTCTTAATACCACCATAGTAATGAGTTTTAAAGTAACCAAGTTCATCTGCCTCATACAAAGGGTTTGCTTTAAGGTCAATTCTTGGCGAGTCAATGTGAGCCGCAACAATTCTAACACCATCTGCAACTGGACGAGAGCCGATTACAGACAAAATTACTGCCTTTTCTCTTTGGTTAACAAAAACCTTGTCGCCAGGAGCATAAGGTTTGTTTTCATCAAATTCAACAAAGCCGTTTGCCTTTGCCATTTCAATTGCAACCTTTGCGCAAAGACGCTCGGTTTTAGATGCGTTCAAAAATTCAATGTAACCTTTTGCAAAATCTCCAATTTCTTGTTCGCATTTGTCATCAATTTTGTAATAACCGTTTTTGTTGTTAGCAAACAACTCATCTTTAAGTTGTTGTGATAATGTTTTTTCTTCCATTTTTAAAATTCTCCTTCGTAAATTTCTTTATATTTTTCGGTTGTTTTAAAAACTTTTTCAACATATTTTGCTGTGTCGGCATAAGGTATTTTTATAAGTGTTTTGCCGTCAGCCGAATACTCTTTATTAGAAAGCCATTTGTAAGTGATATTTCTGCCTGCGTGGTAAGCGGCAAGCACAGTTTTAGTATCGCCAAAATCGTTATAAAGTAGTCGCAACAGTCGACAACCTGCTTGAATATTTTTCTCGGCGTCAAAAAGCACGCTTACATCATCTTCACTATCGTTATATTTTGAGCAAACCCATTCAAGCGTTTCGGTTGTTAGTTGCATTAGCCCCTTTGCACCAATGCTTGAAACTGCCGTTTCATCAAATCCACTTTCGCATTTGATAATTGCAAAAACAAGCGCTTTGTCAATTTCATATTCTTTTGAATATTTTTCAATTGTTTCTTTATATTCAAGTGGGTAAATTTGTTTTTCAATTTTTTTGTAAGCGCCTTTGCTGGCATAAATTACAAAGCAAATTATTAAAACCCACAGAATAAATTTAAATAAATTTTTCATTTTTTACCTATTTCTTTTAATATTTTATCAACACTCGAATTTAGTGTTTCAAGTGAGCCATTGTTTATAATAATATAATCACAATTATCTTTAAAAAATTCATCGCTTTTTGAAGCGCTAATTCTCAAATTAGCATCTTGTTCGCTAATATTGTCTCGTGCAATAATTCTTTTCTTTCGAATTTCTTTATCTGCAATAACGCCAATTACAACATCACACATTTTTTCACAACCTGCTTCAAAAAGTTGTGGTGCATCAAGCAAAATTGCTTTTTCGCCATTTGCTCTGTGCTTTTCAATTTGCTCATTCATAATTTTTGTTATAAATGGGTGAGTAATTGAGTTTAAAAGCGCAGTTTTTTCGCGTGTTTCAAACGCGCGTTTTGCTAATTCTTTTCTGTTTAAAGTGTTGTCATCATTTAAAATTTCTTTGCCAAAATTTTCGGTTAATTTTTTAAGACACTCATCAATTTCAACTGCAACTCGAGCGGCTTTGTCTGCGTCAACAACCGGCAATCCCAAAGAAACTGCAACGGTTGATTTTCCACTACCAGTAGCGCCTGTAAGTCCAATTATTTTCATAACTGCACCACCTTAAAACCGGCTGCGCGAAGAAGTCTGTTAACAACTGCTAACCCTACGCCAGAAGTTTTTGGCATTCTTGCTAAAACAACGCTAGCGCCAAGTTCGTCAAACTTATGTAAATTGTAAAACAAATTTGCAGCTGCGGCACTTTCATCATCACTTGCGCCATAGGTTAAAAAAGGTTTGTTTATGCTTTTTACATCTTCTTCAAAACACAAACAAAAAACATTTTCGCCTTCAAAATTGTTTGCAAAGTCATAATATTTCTGGTCATCACCCTCAACAATAATAACCTTTGCATCAGGAGAATAATGTTTGTATTTAAGCCCAGGAGAAAGCACCTTTTCGTTCTCTTTAAGTGGGTTTAAAATTGCGTTGTCAACAATAATTTCGCCAATTTCTGCAGTTATTTCTTCTGGGGTTACAAACCCTGGGCGCAAAAGCCGTGGAGTTTCGCCAACCATTAAAATAACGGTAGATTCAAGCCCAACTTGACACTTGCCACCGTCTACAATTGCGTCTACTCTGCTAGAAAGGTCAGAAATGCAATGCTCTGCAGTAACTGGGCTTACACCGCCTGAAATGTTAGCAGAAGGAGCTGCAATCGGCACGCCTGATGCTTTAATAATCTCACGAGCTATTTTGTGTGAAGGCATACGAATTGCAACTGTGTCCATTCCACAAGTGACAGCACTTGGAATTTTATCAGACTTTTCAAAAATCATTGTAAGTGGGCCCGGCCAAAATTTTTCGGCTAATTTTTTTGCTTTTTCAGGCACACTTTTTACCAAGTCATAAATATCTTCAAACTCTGTAATATGAACAATAAGTGGATTGTCCTGCGCTCTGCCTTTTGCAATAAATATGTTTTTAACGGCATTTTCGTCTAAAGCATTTGCACCAAGACCATAAACAGTTTCGGTTGGAAGCACACAAAGACCACCGTCACGCAAAATACACGCAGCAGTGTTAATGTCGTTTTCACTTGTCATCAAAATCTTTGTGTCCATAATTTAAACCTTAATTCAATGTGCTTGTAATTACAACGTTTCCGTCCTTGTCTAAAAGCGGTGTCAAACCACCTGCATAACCTGATTGACAAAACAAATAATTCACACCCGTTTGAGTGTCTTGAAGAATTTGAACAGAGCCCATATTCTCGCTATGAATTTTCTTAAATCTCTTTTCCTTTGGCATAAATTAAATCCTTTGTTTTATATAATATTCATTAGTTACCATTGTTTTAAACCAACTAATAACATCTTGTAGGGGCTCACTTTCGTGGTCGCCCGTTTTTGATTCAAAAAACAATATAAAATGAATATGATTTGGCATAATGCAATAATAATCTATCTTGGTTTC
>JAZRPW010000036.1:0-4809 GCA_045649405.1 Acutalibacteraceae bacterium | reverse complement strand
ACAATTACTGTAATAATAATTGTGATAATAGAATTTTTTATGTCATTCATATGCTTTTACTCGCAACACTAATTATAGTAATTGAAAAAATGAACATTAAAGAAACGCAGAATATAACTGCCAAAATCAGTGACAATGTTTGATTAAATGCATCTAAAATTGTTTTTAACGAAAATACATTAAACAAATCAGATAATTCCATAGACAATGTAAAAACTAGTTTAAAGGCGCTAATTTCAAATATTTTTGGTAAAACTATTAGAAGTATAACGATAACAATATAAATTCCAAAAGTTGATTTTAAAAGTGAAATACAGTTTCTAAAACCACCTAGCGCCTCGCTTAATGAAGGGCCAATTATAGGCACAAATGATGCAACAAAAAACTTTGCAGTTTTTGAAACTGCATTGTCAGCGACGCTAGTTAAAGTTGTCTGCACAGAAAACACAGACAAAAACAGAACCATCAAGAACGATAGAATTATATAGCAAATCTTTTTTAACAATCTTAATAGTCCTGAAATTTTATATTCAACTGAAAAGCCACTGACAACCGAAAGACCTAAAAAATATTTTGAAAACGGAACTACAAATTTATTCAGTACATATGTAATGCTTTCACACAAAAAGAACATTGTTGAAGAAAAAGCGGTTGAAACTCCACTTTTCAAAGCTGCAATCAAAATACCGGCATATATTGGAATGAATGAAATAACCAGTAAATTTAAAACATTTAGCACCTGAATAGAACTTGTAACCAAACTAAAAACTTGATAAACAAACACCAACACAACTGAGGCAACACAAAGTAAATCAATAGCAGATTTTGTTTGAAGATTTTTTGATGAAAAAGAAGAACATATTGCACAAATCATAATTGTTGTGAAGAGAACAGCAATTGATTTTAACGGAAGATTTATCATATTCAAAAAATAGATTTTTAGATTTTTGAATCCATCTTCAGAAAAAATATTTAATAGTGAAAATGGATTAGAAGCGTCAATCTCTAATGAATTTAACAAATCATTAACTTCATCTGGAATATATGACTTAAATTCATATGTAATAAATTCATTTTGAATTTGACTATATAAATCTTCACTTTGACCTACTTCAAATTCAAATGTTTCTGCACTAACATTTAAACTAAATGCAAAAAACAAAACCAGAAATATTAATATCTTTTTCATCAATTTACAATCTCCAACACAATTTCAACTACCTGAATTATTATTCCAACAGACATTGTTGCAATTGTTATTTTCCCAGCAAAATCAATCTTATCTGCAATTGCTGTTTGTCCACAATCCACGCACACATCTGTTGCAATTTGAGTTATATAGCAGACACCTAAAGCCTTGAATATCAATTTTAAGTTGTTTGAAGCAATTGCAGAAAACTCAGCAATATTTTGTATTTCTTCAAAAATATCTTTTACAACAAAAATTGAAATTATCAAAAGCAGTTCTGATGCAACAACTGAAATTGGAATTGTAAACTCTGGGCAATAATTTTTTATCAAAACAATAATCGTTGCGCTAATCAAAGCAATTCCAACAATTGAAAATATATTCATAGTCCAAAAACAGATTTTACCGTTTCAAAAAGTGTTGAAATTTCAGTAATCAACATCATCAAAACAACAATGATTCCTGCTAAAGTTACCATCATAGCTTGTTCTTCTCTGCCAGAACGAATTAAAACTTGATTTAAAACTGCAACAATAATTCCAATTGCAGCAATTCTAAAAATCATATCAACATCCATATTTTTCTCCTTACAAAAGCAAAATTATAACAAACATAGAAAGCAATAAAAATAGCGTTGGA
Organism: Acutalibacteraceae bacterium; assembly: GCA_045649405.1. Taxonomy (GTDB): domain Bacteria; phylum Bacillota; class Clostridia; order Oscillospirales; family Acutalibacteraceae; genus RUG11462. Next base: position 2,981 of record JAZRPW010000036.1, on the reverse strand, counting down.
AACAGTTTGATTTTAGACTTGTTTTCTTCGTCACATTTATTAGAAAAGTGCTCAAAAACATCTAAATAATAATCACAATGATTTAATTGACCAGACAAATCAGACTTGCCTAATCCCTCAAAAAAATCAAACAAATATTTCTTTTCTTCGCTTTTCAAAAACAACTTTTTGTTATCAAAACAAATAGAATTAAATTCAAATATTTGTGTTTGCAAAAAGGCAAAATCATTTTGTATTAACAACGAAGAAAAAATTTCATTAATCGTTGATTTTTTATAAGAAATCTCTTGTTTAACCAAAGTTATTAAATAAATTATTTCGTTAAGTTGTTTTGTTCTCTCAATTATTTTATTAACAAAATACAAACCAAAGCACAAAACCGAAGCAGCAATTGTTAAAACACCGAAAATTCGCATAAACTTCTTCCTTCAACCTTATAAACTTTATCTATTTCCCCTGCTTTTTCTTTTAAAAAGACAACATAATCAAAACTCATACTATCAATCAACTTTTTGCAAATAGGTTTTATCATAAGTTGTTTTATATCTTTACAATGAACAGATGTAATAACATTTACACCACTATTCAATGAATTATAAACACTTTCACACTCTTGTATGCTGCCTATTTCATCAAAAACTATTACCTGTGGTGAGAGCGTTCTAATTGCAATATTAATACCCTCCGACTTTTTAAAGCCTTTTAAGCAATCAACCATCAATCCATTATCAAAATATTCTGAGCAAATTTCTTGCCTTTCATCAACAACGCAAACCTTTTTAAATTTTGATAAGTTAAACACAATATCTCTTAACATTGTCGTTTTACCACTGTTAGGTGGGCCTGCAATAATAATGTTAGAATTATATATTTTTGAAAGTTGTTTAGAACAACCTTTAAAATCATTTGCAATTCTAAAATTTAACGAATCAATGTTTTTTACAGAAATGATTTTATCTTTGTCCAAAACAGCAGTACCAGCAACACCAACTCTGCAACCTTCTTTAGTTGTAATAAAACCAAGATTAATTTCATCTTGATAAGAGTAAATTGAATGTTCACAAATATTTTCGAAAACAAAATTAATATCTTGTTTGGTTGCTTTAAAATCCAAAATAACATTATTTGAATCAATAACTAAACAAACTGGTTTATCAGCTCTTAGTCTGATTTCTTGAACATAATTAAAGCGCTGTAGTTCTTGCCTTAACATTTTCGGAAAATATAATAAAATTTGTTCTAACTGCTGCATATTTCCACCTTGTCCGTTTTGTAAAATATATTAATTTCAAAATAATTTTATGACAATTAAAAAAACTTTAAAATTATACTTGACAAATCAAAATGTATTTGTTATAATCTTAATCGTTGTGAATATGCGGCAGTGCTGGAATAGGCAGACAGGCACGTTTGAGGGGCGTGTGTCTTTGACGTATGGGTTCAAGTCCCATTTGCCGCACCAAAAAAGAGTAACCAAAATGGTTACTCTTTTTTATTTACATATTCAAAAACTCCGTAGAAATTTCTACGGAGTTTTTCAATTAATAATAAATATGAATTTCTGAATTTCTTTCAGTTCTTACTTTTTCTACCACATCGCTAACAACTGTGTCACCCTCAAAATGTTCACCATCAATTACAACACATTTAATATCTGCATTGAAAGTATCGAGTTTTTGTGGGTTATGAAGTGTAACTTTGTTTGTTGTTAAGAAGTTGTAAGAAATCTCGCCATTTTCATCAAACATTTCACCAGTTAAAATAGGTTTAATGTTTAAACCAAGTTTGCCATCAACACAAACAAATGGAGCAACACCCAGGTGCATTCTTGCCCACATTGAAATTGCTTCAGTAGTTGAACCTGTCAAACGTGAAACGAATCCTCTGCCGTGAATGTTTTCATCAGGGTTTGCGCTTGAAGCCAAGAATGATGAGTTTTCAAGTGTTGACCTACCGTAAACTGCAGGGTCTTGGAATGGAATCATAACATTCTTCATTTCTTCAAAGAATTCATTGTACAATCCACTTTGTAAAATACTTAATAAGAATTTATATTCCATATGCAAGAAAATTGATTCATTTTCTTGCCAACCAGGAGTAAACGCTGCAATTCGGCCAAATTCCAAGCCTTCGTTAGCCAAAGATTCGCAAGTTTTATACATCTTAAGTTTTTTATCATAAACATTAGATGCTTTAACTTTTTCAAGCATTTCTTTAGCTTTAGCAACATCACCACAATCTCTCATGAATTTTGTTGTTGCTTCAAGGAATTTTGCAATTTTTACTGGTTTGAATTCATTAACTTTGATGTTGTCATAAGAATCTTCGTTCTCTTTAACAATTTTATAATCAACTGGTTGATATTTGAGATATGTTGGACAGAATCCATCATCAAACTCAATTGCTTTTTCAATTGCTTTTTCAATTAATGCAACGTAGTTTTCGAGCGCGTCAATTGTATCAGCCAATTTAATTTCAGTAACTTCGCCGTCAATGTTTTCTCTAGTTTTTTCTCTAAACTCTTCACGAATTGTAGCAACTTTGTCCCAATAAGAATATTCGTCTTTATATGCCTTGATTTCTGCATTTAATTTGTTATAAAAATCAAACAATTCATCTGGCATTGTAACAGTTTTATCAGGATAATTTTTAGCAGTCTCAAGTGTAAATTTCAAAACTCTTAAAAGTTCAAATGTTTCACTAACACCACTGCCAAACATACCTGGCAAACCACTTGTAGCATCACACCAACCAACGCGATTTGCTTCCATCTCAATACCCATTTGATGTTGGTCCAAAAGAGCAACTTTATTTACACATAAAGAAACAAGTTTTTCTATAAGATTAGTTTTATAAATTTTACCTTCTTTATCTTTCAACCAATTAGTGTTGTTTAATTTATAATTTTTGCCATATCGGTATTTATCAACATTATATGCATTAAGTTGTTTAGGATTTTTCCCATCAAAAACATATTTAAT
>JAZRPW010000035.1:0-2469 GCA_045649405.1 Acutalibacteraceae bacterium | reverse complement strand
TGTATGACTGAGTTTTGGAATTTCTTGTTGTTCTACAGTAACCTCTCCACAAACAGAGCAATGCTTACCATTTGTTAAACCGACCTTTGAACAGGTTGCCGCATAGCCTTTATCTACCAACTCAATGTGTGGTACTTTAGGGCTTTCTACTTGTTCAACTAAAATTTCGCCACAAAGTTTACAATGTGAGCCTTCTGTAAGACCTGTTTGCGAGCAGGTTGCTTCTCTTGAAAAATCTAACACTTCAATATGCTCAAGCATTGGGATTCTTTCACTTTCAACTAAAACTGCATTACAAACAGAGCAAGAAATTTCATCTGTATAACCTGCGCCTTTGCAAGTTGCTTCATAACCTTTAGTTGAAACATATTCTGTATGTGCTGTTTTTGGAATTTCTTCTTGTGCAACAAGAATTTTACTACAAATACTACACTGGCTACCCTCTGTAAGACCAACTTCATTACAAGTAGGTTGTTTTGCACTTAACACTTTTGGTTTATGCGCATCAGGGTTTACATCAGTATAAGTGTCTTTATAAGAATTGCCACAATTCGAGCAGATGTGCTCTGTATAACCTTTTTCTGTACAAGTTGGGGCAATTATTTTATCCTTTGTTTCATCTGCAATATGATTGCCTGTTGCTGGGGTAAAATCTGCTTTAAAAGTTTTACTACAAATAGCACAACTATATTCAGTATAACCCTCTTTGCCACAAGTTGGCGCTACAACATTCTTCTCTGCATTCATATCAGGAATATGCTCGTGATCTTCAATAGTAACTTTTGTGAGTGTAATATCTTTGTCAGTTTCAACCAAAGCATCGCTGCCATACTTATTACCATCTTCATCAAGATAATACATAAATTTTTCATCATATTGATAAGGAGTGAAATAGTCGCCATCAACAGTAAAATATTTTACATCATCAAGCGTTACAATGTGTTCGCCGGCTTTGATTGTTCTGGTTTTATTAAAATCACAAGTGTTACATTTATACGTTACACTTCCGTTAGCAGTTTCAGTTGGTGCAGTGAAATTAGTGCTATAAATATCGTGGGTGCCGATGTGCTCGATGTATTTAAGGTTTTCTTCACCACATTCTGCACAGGTATAGTAATAACCATCGTGGTTTACACAACTGCTAAATTCAACTTTTGTGCTTTCATCTACTGTGTGTCCTTTAATAGTATATGCACCTGAAATATCTGTATCAGCGCCATCTGTATAATAATAGTCGCAATTTTTACAAGAATATTTGTAATATCTCATCGTTGTGCAAGTGTTTTCACCCAAAAGTTCGGATTTATACTCGTGGCCTTTGATTGGCGCAGTTTCTTTTTCTTCGATCACTTCGCCACACTCGGTACAAGTAAATTTTGTAATTTCGGGATAATAACAATCCGCTTGTCTTGTTATTTTACCACCGTCAGAAATATGACCGAGTGCTTTGCCTTCGATTAAATTACAATATTCACAATGTTTTGGAGTAGTACAATCTGCATCAATATAATTATGGTTACATTCCATTGTAAAGTTGCCTGTCATATCAGCAGAAACGCTAACTGCTTCACCATTTTGTTTAAGAATGCCATTATTAGCAACTGAAACAAATTTAACATTTTCTGTGTGGTTAGTAAGCGCACTCAAATTGTTAATGGTTGTGTTCGCAAGTTTTATATCAACATAATTTGTTAAAGCATTATCTGAATGGAACAAATACAAAGCATCGTTTACAACACAGTTGTTAAAATATAATTTTTTAGGAGAAGAGCTTGAACCGTTGCTCATTAAAAATGCTTTTCTGCCGTTTAAATTAAATGTGCAATTATTATAAATTCCCGCGTTTCTTGAGATTATGTAGGTACTATTGCCACTCACTTTTTCGCCGAAAGAAAACTCGCAATTATTTGCTTCGATACCAATGCTGGCATAATTATGATTGAACACATAACCCCAAGATGCAGTTGAGTTTATAGTAATATTCAAATCTTCGCATTTTACTTTTGCGTTAAAGTTGTTTTCTCTTGTATGTATAAAATTAGTAGAATTTCCAGAGATTACAACGTTACCATTTTTGATTATAGTTGGCTTGTTTTCGTCGCTAATAGCAAAATAACCGCCATTTACAGTCAAAGTTTTGCCGTTCAAATCGATAGTAGGTTCATTAAACGTATAAATTTTTTCAGTTAAAGTTATATCTTCAAGAAGTTTGATAGTGCCTTTTTCTTGTAATTTCATAGTAGCACTTTTCAGTTCTTCTTGCGATGAAACTTCAATATAACGGGAAGTAGTGAGTGCATTTTCTTTGTTTATTACAACATCGCTTTTTTTGTCGGTTTTGATAAGAAAAACTTTATCAACAAACAAACGGCTACCTGAAACAAAATCAAAATACATCTGGAAACTGCAGTCTTCTTCTAAAGTAACTGAGCCGATATAGGTATATTTCATTTGAGCGTTGTAATCGGC
>JAZRPW010000034.1:0-39061 GCA_045649405.1 Acutalibacteraceae bacterium | reverse complement strand
CGCATTTGGTATCAATGCAAAATCAGTTGCAGATATTCTTATGTTTGCGGCAATGCGTTTTGCACTTTGCGGTGCTTTGGTTTGCGCTTTTTGTTTTTTTAGACGAAAAGCAATGCCCGTACCATCGGTTAAATCTGCTCTCAATATAGTGTGGATAGGTGTTTTCGCTATCGTTTTCCATTATGCTTGCACTTATATAGGTCTCTCAATGACCGATAGTTCTAAAACAGCACTTCTTAAACAAGCGGGAGCACTAATTTATATATGCTTTTCGTTCCTGTTTTTTAAAGATGAAAAGTTCAGCATTTTTAAAATAATCGGTGCAATTATCGGCTTTTGCGGAATAATTGCTATTAATCTGTCTTCTGGCAATATATCTTTTTCAATAGGTGATATTTTAATACTTTGCGCTTCGTTTTGTACGGTAGTTTCAAATATCATAAGCCGTCGGTCAGCGCAGAACAGTTCACCACTCTGGATAACAGGTATATCGCAATTGTTCGGCGGTTTGATTTTATTTATGGTGTCGCTGTTGCTTGGCGGTGTTTTACCGCAGTTTACGGTAAAGGGAGTTTTGGTTTTTACATACATATGCGCCGCATCAATTACCGCTTACACGCTCTGGTATCATGTTTTAAAAACCAACGAGCTTTCAAAATTATTTATCATAAAATTTGCAGAACCGTTATTTGCTTGCGTTTTTGGGGCGATTCTTTTGGGAGAAAATATTTTCCGTTTGCAATACCTTGCGGCTTTTGTACTGATATCTTCTGGAATTTTAGTAGGACATTATACAGGTGAAAAGAGGAGCATAAAATGATTAAAGTTGGACAAATAGGTATAGGGCATAATCACGGCGAAGCAAAAATGCTGGCAGTAAGAAAGTTTCCCGAACTATTTGAGGTTATAGGCTTTGCTGAAGAAAACGAAGAATGGATAAAAAAACGTGGCAATTTAAAAGGCTATGAAGGACTTAACAGATATTCGGTAGACGAACTAATTGAAAAATGCGATGCAATACTTATAGAAACTGATGTATGGAATTTAACCGCAATTGCACAAAAGTGCGTTGATGCAGGTAAGCATATACACATGGATAAGCCTGCAAGCGGTACTTTAGAAGAGTATAAAAAAATGCTTGATACTGCAAAGAATAAAAAACTTGTGGTTCAGCTTGGCTATATGTATCGTTACAATCCTTCAATAAAGAAGGCTTTTGAAATGATTAAAAACGGTGAGCTTGGCAGTATCCATTCTATTAATGCTGAAATGAGTACAAGACATACTGATAATTACAGAAAATGGCTTAATCATTTCAGCGGTGGTAATATGTACATTTTTGGTTCGCATTTGATTGATCTTATTATTTTACTGCTGGGAAAACCGAAAGAGATAAGTTCAAGTATTGCTTCAAGCGGAATTGGTGGTGTGAATTCACCTGATATTACCTCTGCAATCCTTAAATATGATAATGCCTTGGCTCGTGTTTTTGTTTCTTCTGTTGAGTGCAATGGTTGGGGTAGAAGATGCTTCTCGGTTGCAGGAAGCGAGGGTACTGTTGAAATTAGACCTCTTGAAGTTCCTGTAAAAATGACCTTTGCTAAAAAAGGTGAGGGCAATGAGTATTTTGATGATTATGCAAAAACAGTAGAAACCATAAGCTTACCCGATACAGAACGTTATGACGAAATGATAAAGGATTTTTATTCATTCATAATTGGTAAAAAGGAAAACCCGTTCACCTATGAACACGAATATGCAGTTCAAGAGGTTTTGGACGAGGTTGTAGGCGGAGTGAAATTTTATGAGTAGAGTTCTAATTAAAAATGGCAAAGTATGGGACGGAGAAAGTTTCTTTTATGCTGATGTATTAACCGATGGTAAAGTTGTTTCTAAAATTGATAAAAATATATCCGATAACGCCGATTTTGTTTTTGATGCAACAGGCAAAATTGTCTCTGCAGGTCTTGTTGATATTCACGTGCATATGAAAGGCATTGCATCTGAAGAGTTTGGTATTGAGCCTAATATGAGCAGTTTCCCATTTGGTGTAACTGCGGTGAATGACGCGGGAAGTATTCATGGCGATAAATCATTGCTTGATTCTTTTGCTGTTAAAAATACTGTTTTTGTTGGTACTGACATTAAAGATAATCACGCATATTTTTCCAATACAGAAGAATATTTAGAAAAATATGGTGAAAAAGCAATAGGAATAAAGGTCTATTTCGATAAAACTATTTCAGAGGTTTACGATATAACTCCCTTGAAAGAAATTTGCGATTATGCAAAAACACGAAGTTTAAAAGTAATGGTGCATTGTTCTAATTCTCCCACCTCAATGGCAGAGATTGTAAATACGCTATCAGCTGGGGATATACTTACTCATATCTATCACGGCGCAGACAATTCTTGTACCGAAAATGATCTTGAAGCATTTAAAATTGCAAAGGATAAGGGTGTAATTCTTGATGCAGGCTTTGCAGGTCACGTACATACAGATTTTTTGAATTTAGAAAAATCGATAAAGGCAGGATACTTGCCCGATACGATAAGCACCGATATTACTTGCTTTAGCGCATTCAAGCGTGGCGGTAGATACGGAATGACAATGTGTATGAACATTGTAAAAATGTTTGGTTTAAGTGAGGATGATATTTTTAAATCGGTAACCTCACATCCTGCCAAGGTGCTCGGAAAAGAAACTGAATGGGGATATCTAAAAGAGGGTAGATGTGCCGATATTGCAGTTTTTGATTACACGGACGAATGTTTTGATTTGACCGATAATGCAGGAAACCGTTTGAATAGTAATACAGGTTATAGATGTATTTTAACTGTTGCTGACGGTCAAGTCGTTTACAGATATTAAAATTATTGAAAGGTTGGATATAAAATGAATAAGGTTGCATTTATCACTGGCGCAGGTGGTTACATAGGCGGTCAAACTGCAGTAACACTTGCTCGCAATGGTATAAAAATAGGAGTAAATGATATTTCGCAAGAAGCAGTGCAAAGAACAATCGATATGGTAAAAGCAGTTGGTGGCGAAGCAATTGGTTACGTTGCAGATATTACCGATTCAAAGAGCATTACTGCCGCGATTAATGACTGTGCAAAAGATTTTGGCAGACTTGATATTATGGTTCACATTGCAGGTGGTTCTGCTCGAATTGCAGGGCCTAATGCAAAGTACGTTCCGCTTGTTGAACAAGAAGATTATGTAATTGAGCAGGTTTTAAAGGTAAATTTGTTTGGCGCATTTTGGGCAAGCAGAGCAGCAGCAAAAATTATGATAGAGCAAGGGCAGGGAGGTAAAATCATCAACTTCTCATCTGCCGTAGGACTCAATGGTCTTGTTAATTGTACAGATTACGCAGCATCAAAAGGTGGCGTAATGTCTTTTACAAAAGCACTAGCAAAAGAACTTGGCCCACATAAAATTAATGTTAATAGCATAGCCCCTGGCATTGTAATGCGCCCTGAAGAAAACGGCGGAGATGACAGAGCGTTAAAAACTAATTTGTTAGGCGAAAAATGTACAGCCGAAGACATCGCAAATATGGTTGAATTTTTGGTGTCAGACAAATCAAAATTTATCACAGGTCAAACCTATGTTGTCGATGGTGGCAGAACATTGTCTATGAAAGGAACTGATTAAAATGAAAGCAATGCTTGTTGATGAAAATAAAAATTTAGTTTGGTCAGATGTAGCAGACCCTGTAATAAAAGCTGATGAAGTGCTTGTTAAAATTCACGCAGCAGCACTTAACAGAGCAGACTTGTTGCAACGCCAAGGCAAATATCCTTCTCCTGCAGGTTGTCCTGAATGGATGGGGCTTGAAATTGCAGGCGAAATTGTGAAAAAAGGCAAAAATGTTTCTAACTGGCAGGTTGGCGATAAAGTTTGCGCACTTTTAGGTGGCGGCGGTTACGCTGAATATGTTGCAGTAAAGCAAGATATGTTAATGCCAATTCCAAAAGGGCTCACAATGGAAGAAGCTTCAGCACTTCCAGAAGCATACGCTACTTCTTACCTTAACTTGTTTATCGAAGGTCATTTGCAGGCGGGTCAAACAGCCTTTATTCCAGCAGGCGCATCAGGTTTGGCTTCGGTTGCAATACCAATGGCAAAAGCATTTGGCGCAAGGGTAATCACTTCGGTTTTGTCAGATGAAATTGCCGAAAAAATCAAACCACTTGGTGCAGATGTTGTAATAAATTCAACAACTCAAAGTGTTGAAGAAATTTTAGAGTTAGAAGAGAAAAACGGCACACCGGTCAGCGTTTCAATGGACTGTCTTTGTGGCGAAACTTTGGGCAAAAGTTTACCGTTTATGGCGCGTGGTGGCTATTGGGTTGTAATCTCAACTCTTGCAGGGGTTGAAACTAATGTTCAACTTCGCCCTCTTTTAACAAAAGGTTTGCATTTGGTTGGCTCAATGCTTAGAGTTCGCACACCTGAATTCAAAGCAGAATTGCTTAGCGAGTTGGTTGAAAAAGTTTGGCCAAAAATTGAAAATGGCGACATTAAACCATCAATTTATAAAGTGTTGCCAATAGAACAAGCACAAGAAGCTCACGCAATTTTAGAGCGTGGCGAAAACGTCGGAAAAGTAGTGCTAAAAGTAATATAAATTTATGAAAAAATGTCAAGGTCGACAAGCCTTGACATTTTCTTTTTTTTATTGACAAAATCAGATTTTATGATATAATAAAATCGACTTTTTATTCCTTAATATATATAAATATATATTAAAACGGCATTTGAGGTGAAGGATTTTGACCGAAAAAGAATTTAAAAAATTAAAAAGATATCAGATTTTAGAGTTGATGATTATGCAAGCAGAGCAAATTGAGCAACTTCAAAATCAGTTAAAAGAGTCAGAAGAAAAAGTGACCGAGCAAGAAATTAAAATTAAAGAGCTTGGCTCAATTGCCGAAGCATCGTTGGCTCTTAACAAAGTTTTTGAATCTGCTCAAGCAGCGGCCGACCTTTATTTAGAACAGGCTCAAATCAAAGCAGACAAAATAGTAAGAGATGCAGAAATTGAAGCAAAAGCAATTATTATTTGCGCAAAAACAAAATGTGAAAAACAGACAAGTGAGTTTGACATATGAGTAAAAAAGTAATAACCCAAGAAATGCCTGGGGTTAATCTGTTAAAAAAAGAATTTAAAAAAGAGCTTTACAAACGACGTTTTCGCAAACTTTTGCGAAGCACAGTTAATGCTTTAATTGTTGTAGCAGCAATTGCAGCGTTAATAGCAACATTGCTTTTGCCGGTGTTGCAAATTGCCGGTACAAGTATGGAACCAACTTTAAAAGATGGCGACATTGTTGCTCTTGTTAAAACAGATAATTTTGAAACTGGAGATTTGTGCGCTTTTTATTATTCAAATAAAATTCTAATAAAAAGAGTAATCGCAACACCAGGAGATTATTTGTGGATAGACCCTGATGGTACCGTGCATTTAAACGGAGAGGTGCTTGATGAACCTTATGTATCGAAAAAAGCATTAGGAGAATGTGATGTTGATTTTCCTTATCAAGTTCCTGAAAATGCTTATTTTATGATGGGTGACCATCGTGAAACTTCAATAGATAGTCGAAGCAGTACAATTGGCTGTATTGCTGAAGACCAAATTTTAGGTAAAATATTGTTTAAGTTTTGGCCACTTAATGAATTTGATTGGATGGCTTAAAAAAATAGTTAATTAAACAGAAAGGAGACAATATTTTGCAAGATAAATCTAATGATTACTTGAAAAAAGTTAATAACAACAAACGCACTAGCAATGTTCTTGCAAAAGTTGTTGTCTGCCTTTCGTTTGTGGTAATTTTAAGTGTGTTCTGGGGCTTAAAACTTACAGGCATAACTTTAGCAGGTGACGCTCATTGTGGTCAATCAGAACACACCCACTCTGAAGAATGTCAACAAAAAGAATTAATTTGCAACATTGAAGAAGTTTTAGAAACCGAAACTGTTACGCAGACTTTTGCAGATGGTTCTGAAGTGGCAACTACCCCTGTTCACACACATACAGATGAATGTTATAAAATAATTAATTGTGAAAAAAGCGAACATATTCACACTGAAAGTTGTTATAGTGATGTATCAGCAGACCTTGAAACCGATGAAGATTGGGAAGCAACTTTTGCAAATGTTGAGCGTAGTGATAGCGTTGCCGAAAATGTAGTAGCAGTTGCGAAAACTCAATTAGGTTATAAAGAAAGCATTCGCAATTTCGAAATTGATGTAAACGGAGAAAAACGTGGTATCACTCGTTATGGTCAATGGTACGGTAACGATTATGGCGAATGGTCTGCAATGTTTGTTTCGTTCTGTCTTGATTATGCCGGTGCAGATGTGCCGGTAGGTTCAGGTGCAGAATCAATGCGTCTTGAGTGGAACAAAGAAGGTCTTTATAAAGGCGAAAAAGATTTTGCTCCGCAAGTTGGAAATATTGTGTTCTTGAATAGCAACGGTAAAGCAACGGCTAATTCAGTTGCAATTATAACAGAAATTAAAAATAATTCGTTTGTTGTCATTCAGGGCGATTATGAAGATGAAGTTAAAGAAGTAACTTATTCTTTAAATGGTGAAGAAATTGTTGGTTATGGTATTTTGCCAGAACAGCCTGGAATAGCATTGTTAGTTGCACCACCGAAAGATGCTGTTTCAGTAGGTCTTACAACGAATTTTGCTAACTCAATGTTAACAAGTTCTGATAGATTCGTTTTCTATGCAACTGATAGTGATGGTAATACTTATGCATTTGGCGGTGCAGGCGAAGCAGTTCCTGTTTATATTGATGATAATGGAAACATTTTTACCGAGAGTGAAAATCCAGATGAATTGCTTTGGAGCTTTGCAAGGTATAACAATAATTCTTATGCAATTCAAAACATTGGTAGCGGCCGTTATTTGCATCCGTTTTATAACAGCGCAAGTGATAACGGAATTACAACACCGGGCAGATGGGGAACAACAGTTACGGCTAGTGGCTCGGGTGTTAAATTTAATAATTCAGCGTATATTAGTTTTGATTCTGTAAATAAGAAGTTCGTTATGACAAGAACGCAAAACCAAAACATAACATTCCAAATTGGTGTAACTCGCCAATGCACAGTATGGTTTGATGGTACAAATGGTGGCATGATGAGTTATGGTGGTTCTGATGATAAGTCAGTTCAAGCTTATACCAATAGCACATTAACCTTGCCAACCGAGTGGAAATCACCAGTAAAATACGAATACGCTCTTAATGGTTGGTATGATGTAACAAATGCTAAATATTATAAACCGGGCGATAAGGTTATTGTAACAGGTAATATGGTGTTTTATGCCGATTGGGTTGCTTCAAGTTATGACGTTGGTAAGTTTAATGCAGATGTTGATGATGATACAGTAAGCACAAATAGTTTTGTAACAACTCGTGTGTTCGACTACAATGTGTTGTTCAATGTACTTTCTGAATCTGTTGATGTTGATGTTGATAGTTCAAGCCACCACGAAACTTGGCGATTGCTTACTTCGGGTAATAACCCTTATAATAATCAACCTACTCTTAACTATATATTCAGAGACTGGGATAGAGGAAACGAAGATATTTCATATCCTTCAAACCATAATGCACCTAACAACCCAACTGATGCAGGTGCTGTTTATACTGGTCTTTATACAGATAAATTAAGAGATTTGTTGTTTGACCCTGAAACTCAAACAATAGGTAAAAATTATCTTGGCGAAGCAGATAATTTGTTCCAGTTGTGTCTTGATGAAACTCATGACCATTATGGTTATTATTATTACAACTCTGAGAGAAACGCGGCTTCTTTTAATCAAACTGACGGGCGTTTTTATGTTTATGATTATCTCGAGTGTACGAGAGACTCGGCAAACGGCGGTACAAACGGCAACTATTCAGACTTTTTGCCATTCAACTCGCCTTATGCTAACTCAAATGGTAAACGAATAAATACATATACATATAATGGTGTCGATGATAAGTATGTTGGCACAACTCACTATATGTATGACGCTAAATATAATACTGATAATAACTCAACCGATTATGTTGGAACTAACTATTTCTTTGGAATGAGTCTTGATGTTGACTTTTATCTTCCAAACAAGCCAGGTACTATTGTTGCTGATGGAAAATATGGAAACCAAGATATCTATGGTAAAGATATGCACTTCCGTTTTTCAGGTGACGATGACGTATGGATTTTTGTTGATGGCAAAATGGTGCTTGACTTAGGTGGTCTTCACGGAAAAGAAAGTGGCGATATCAACTTCTCGACAGGTACAGTTTCGTTAAATGGTGTTGAGCAAACTGCGTTTTCAAATGTTCTTAAAGGCTTGAATGCAGGTGAACATCAGTTAACCTTGTATTATTTAGAAAGAGGTAGTTCGCTTTCAAACTGTGCTATTTACTTTAACTTAGCGCCTCGTTTTGACTTTAGTATTCAAAAAGAAGATGTATTAACTCGAGATGTGCTTAATGGCGCAGAGTTTTCGGTGTTTACTGATGCTGCGTGTACAATCCCTGCAGAACTTTGGACAAGCAAAGAATCCCATGATAATGAAGAACCATCTACAAATGTGTTTAAAGTTAAAAATGGAATAGCGCATATGTGGGGTATGGGCGCAGGTAATAAGTATTACATTAAAGAAACAAAACCTCCTGACAACCCTGATTATGGATATCCAAATGGTATTATATGCTTGTCGTTTGATAGTGATGGAACGGCTAATTATAATGTTGATGTTATAGAAGATCAAAATGGTATTTCAGCCGGCTTTATCGTTCATGGTTTTAGAATTGATGCCGAAAAGCAACAGGCATATATCGTTGCAACGAATGCTCCTAAATGGGCAAAAGAAACAACAACCATTGAAGCAATAAAAAGATGGAACGATTCTGCAGACCATTCAATGCAAGATGTTTCAGTTTATTTAACTGTAACTGATAAAGATGGTAATGTAACTCGATTGCAAGAAGCAGTGCTTAATGCTGATAATGATTGGCATGTTAAGTGGGAAAACTTGCCGAAATATAATGAAGATAAAACGCTTGTTAATTATGGCGTTGAAGAGTCTTATGTTTCAGGTTATTATAGCACTGTTGAAAAAGTTGAAAATGGAAGATTTGAAGTTTCAACAGTAGAATGGAAAACTGCCGCTACATTTGAAAACGGCAAAACCTATTTGTTGAAAAATTCTTCAGGTCAATGTTTATCAACATTGCAGTCAGCAGCAGATACCGGTTATAAATGGGTATCAACAGATGAAGCATCAGGCTCGCCACTTGCTTTGTGGGTGGCTTCAACTAAAGGCTCAACAGTAAGGTTTACAAACAAAGCAGGTCAAACAATAACCTTCTGGTATGGTAATGGTAGCCCTACTGACTTTTTCGCTTTGAATGAGCAGGTAGAAGATAATAACAGAAAACAATATTTTACCTATACTAAAAATTCTAATGGTTTTACTTTTAGATATAATAACAACTATTTAAGTTCTTCTTTAAATAGTTCGCAAAAGTTTACTTATACAACTAATAGTAATCAGGCTTTGCGTATTACTCCGTTTACTGAAATTAAAACCACAACATCACAACAAATTGAAAACTTAGGCTTTGTTGTGACAAATACACCGCTTGAAAAAGAAACATCTGTAACTGTGCGTAAGCAGTGGGTAGTTCCACCTGATATGAATCAAACAGTTTATGAACAAGAGAAAATTACAGTAAAACTTTTTGCAAATGGTGTTGATACAGGTAGAAGTATTGAATTGAGTCTTAAAAATGATTGGTCGGCTTCATTTAAAGGTTTGGCTTATGAAGATTCAAATGGAAATGTTATTAAATATTCTATAAAAGAAATTATAGATAACGGTAAGTGGGTAATAACTTATGGCGATGTTGTTGCGTCTGGAGGAAATAATCCAACTTATTCAACAACAGTAACAAATACCTATCGAACCGGTGGACCAATATTACCGGCAACTGGCTCTTATGGTAGATTACTATTTATATTATGTGGTCTTGGCATTATGCTAAGCTCACTGATATATGGAATTGTATATAGGTTTAAGCGAGAAAGGAGGCGTAATTGATTCTTCTTTGCGCTAAAACTTATGTTGATTCTAAAAAATAAAAATCAAAAAACAAAAAAACAAAAAAGAAAGGACTAATATTTATGAAAAAATTAATTTCTCTCGCACTCGTTTTGTTGTTAGTTTGCACAATGCCTTTAATGGCTTTTGCAGCAGAAACAGGTTCAATCACTATCAACGGTGTTGCTGAAGACACAACTTACAAGATTTATCAATTATTAGATCTTGAAAGTTATGACAAAACATCAGGCGCTTATTCATACAAAGTGAATAGCAACTGGACAGCATTCTTCAACACAGCAGAAGCACAAGCTTATGTAACAATTGATGAAGCTGGTTATGTAACTTGGGTTGCTGGTGAAGATGATGCAGTTGTAGCTGCATTTGCTAAAAAAGCATTAGCTTATGCTGTAGCAAATGACATTGCTGAAGTTAAATCATCAGCTAATGACGGTGATTTCACAGTAACAGATAAAGTTGGTGTATTTTCAGGTCTCGATCTTGGTTGGTACTTAGTTGATTCAACTGCTGGTGCTCTTTGTGGTTTGACAACAACTGACCCAGATGCTTCAGTTAATGCTAAAAACCACGTTCCAACTGTTGATAAACAAGTTCAAGAAGATTTAACAGGTATGTGGGGCGACGTTAACACAGCTGATATCGGTCAAATTGTAAACTTTATGTCAATCATTCACGTTGCAACTGGTGCTGAAAACTACGCTCTCCACGATAAAATGTCAGATGGTCTTACTTTCGAGCAAGATTTAGACGAAAACAGAGGTGTAACAGAAATCAAACACGTTAATAGCTTAGGTGTTGAAACAACATTAACTATTGATACTGAATACACTGTAAAAACTAGCTCATTTGATGATGATTGCACATTTGAAGTAGATTTCACAGATGCTTTCATTGAAACACTCAAACCAAATGATAGAATCATCGTTTACTACAATGCAATGCTTAACCGTAATGCAAAAGCTGGTTTAGAAGAAGGAAACCCTAATGAATCTTGGTTGGAATATGGTGAAGAACACTTCACAACACATGACCAAACAAAAACATACACATTCTCAATTGATATCATCAAAACAGATTCATCAAACAAACTTATCGATGGCGCTGAATTCCGTATTTATGATGCAGCAGTAGGCGGTAATGAAATCGCAGTTGTTCCACTTATGGAAGCTGATGACGTAACTCCTGTATTAGATGACAACGGCAACCAAGTTTATCGCCGTGCTCGTGCAGATGAACCAGGCGTTTCAATCAAAGTTGTTGATGGTCAAGTAACAGTAATCGGTTTTGACAATGGTGTTTATTATCTTGAAGAAACAATTGCTCCTGCAGGTTACAACAAATTAACTGCTCGTAAAGAGTTCACAATTGCAGATGCAAACTTAGATGCTACTTTCAATGGTGGTATTTATTCAACAGGTTCTGGTGTACACGTAGTTAACAAAACAGGTTCAATGTTGCCAGAAACAGGTGCAACAGGCACACTTATTTTCATTGTTTTAGGCGTAATCTTTGTATTAGGTGCTGGCGTATTGTTAGTAACTAAGAAGAGAATGTCAATGATTGCTGACTAATTAAAAAAAGTTTTTGTTTTTTGATTATTTTCGTTTCTTTGGTGGGGGTAATTTTTACCCCCACCATTAAGAAAATTCATTACAACAATAGGGAGGGTTTTATGAAAAGCAGAAAAAGTACTATTATATTGCTTGTGTCTTTTTTCATAGGTTTGTCCGTGTTGTTGTATCCAACAATAAGTAGTTATTGGAATTCAAAAACACAGTCCGAAGCAATTATCGATTATGAATCAATGTTATTAAATTATAAACCGGAAGATTTTTCTGAAATGTTTGAAAAAGCAAATGAATATAACAAAGAACTTTATTCATTAGATTTTCCTTTGCAAGAATATTCTAAATTAGAACAAAAGTATTGGAAAACTCTTGATGTAACCGGTACTGGTATGATGGGTTATATTTCTATTCCAAAAATAAGCCAAGAGTTGCCGGTTTATCATGGTACTGATGAATCTGTTTTAGGTGTAGCAGCAGGTCATTTTCAAGGCAGTAGTTTGCCGGTTGGTGGTATCAATACCCATAGCGTAGTATCAGCGCACCGTGGTTTGCCAACTGCAACACTTTTTACCTATCTTGACAGAATGGAAATAGGAGATACTTTTACATTTAGTATTCTTGATAAAACCTTTGTTTATGAGGTTGACCAAATTCGAATTGTCGAACCAGATGATACAAATTTAATTCAAGTTGAAAAAGATAAAGATTATTGCACTTTGCTAACCTGCACACCTTATGGTATTAACACTCAAAGATTGTTAGTACGAGGACATCAGGTTGATACATCGCAAAAAAGAAATTTGTATATTTCAAACGAAGCATATCGTGTTGACGTTTTGATTGTAATGCCAATTGTTGCATTGCCAATTATAATGTTCTTGCTTATTTATATTATGTTTGCACCAGTTAAGAAAGAAGATTTAGGAGAGGAGGATTTGCCTTGATAAAGCGTGTTTTGTGTGTGCTTTGCGCTGTGGTTTTTTTGTTTTCAGCAGTGAAAACCGTAACCGCCTTTGCGAATGTTGAAGAAGACACAAAAATGTGTAATTTAAAGATTGTTTATTCAAAAGAAGGCGTTGGTTTTAAAGGTCTTAAAATTAAAATTCATCGCATTGCAAAAGCATTAACAGACGCCACTTTTGAAAAGGTTTCTCCTTATTCTTCATTGCCTGTTTCAATTGATGATTTAACCTCAATTAAAGAGCAAAAAGAAACAGCTTTTACCTTTGAATCTTATGTAAATGCGCAGAATTTAAAGCCTTATAAAACTTTAAAAACAAACTCGGCAGGGGTTGCTAATTTTGAAAATATCAAAGCAGGTCTTTACTTGGTTTGTAGCGCAGAAAATGATGAATATAGTTTTGATAGTTTTTTGGTTTCTCTTCCGTTTTATCAAAACGAAGAATGTTGTTATTCAATGCAATGTCAACCAAAATCAAGTAAAAAACCAGACATCGACCCTAAAAAAGACTTTAAAGTGGTAAAACTTTGGAAAGACAACGGTCACAAACAAGACAGACCATCTTCTGTAACAATTGAAATTTTGAAAAATGGCAAGGTTAAAGAAACAGTAAAATTGTCATCAAAGAACAATTGGGTTTATAAATTCAAAGGCACAAAAAATGCTACTTGGTCGGTCATCGAACGAAGCGTTCCAAAAAATTATAGTGTAAGAATTTCACAAACAAATGAAACATTTTCTTTAACAAATACCCACAAAAAAAGCAAAGTTTCAATTGAAATAGACGGTCCAAAAACTGGCGATACATTTCCATTTACTTTTTATTTAGTAACAATGTGCATTTCTGGTTTGTTGCTTATCATATTTGGTTTTTTGATTATGAGGAGTAGCAAAAAATGAGTAAATTAAGTAAATTTTTTGTTTTTTTTGGCGTGTTTTTGGTCGTTTTGAGTTTGTGCTTAACAATAACATCTGTTGTGTTGACCAAAACCTCGCAAGCAAAAGCAGAAAAAATTATTGCACAGGTTGAAGAACTTTTTGAAACAAAGGTTGAAGGCGTGAATGATGATTATTCATCAATGGAAATGCCGGCTCTTGAAATAGAAAATCAAGATGTTGTCGGTGTTGTAGAGATTCCAAGGTTTGATTTAAAATTGCCTGTTTGTAATGACTTTGGTTTTTTAAAAGTTCAAAGTTTTCCAAGGGTAATGCTCGGCTCTGTTTATGATAATTCTTTGGTTGTTATTGCCAGCGATAAGAAAAGTCAGTTTTCTTGTGTAAATTCGCTTGAAATTGGCGAAAAAGTTAATGTTGTTGATATGACAGGCGCCGAGTTTTCTTATGAAATAAACGATATTTTTCGCTCAAAATCTGCTACAAATTCATTAACAACTGAAAGCGACTTTACTTTGGTTATAAAACAAGAACATTCTTTTGAATATGTAATTGTTTGTTGTACAAAAATTTAAAAAACTCTCCTTAAAATTAAGGAGAGTTTTTCTTTTAAGCGGTAAGTTTCATTTTAAGTCTTAATTTATCAGAAATCATTGCAATAAATTCTGAATTTGTTGGTTTGCCACGGCCAATGTGAATAGTATAACCAAAATAAGAGTTTAGCACATCAACGTTGCCTCTGTCCCAAGCAACTTCAATTCCGTGTCTAATTGCACGCTCAACTCTAGAAGATGTTGTTTTAAACTTTTTAGCAACAGTAGGGTACAACTCTTTTGTAATTGAATTAATAATATCAGGGTTGTTGATTGATAACATAATCGCTTCTCTTAAATAATGATAACCTTTAATGTGTGCAGGCACACCAATTTGATGAATAATATCGGTAATCATAATTTCAATTTCGTTGTAGTTAACAGGGGTTGCAATGTCAGTTGGGAGCGAGGTGCTATGAAATCCAGTAAATTGTACAATTCGTTTTGCAAGCATATCAATTGAAAATGGTTTGATAAAATAATAAGCCGCTCCACGCTCAAGTGTTTGAGATTCTAAAAGTGGATTGTCAAAACTGCACATCGCAAAAACAATCGGCTTTTTATCACTTGGCATTTTAGAAACGGTGTCAAGTACACCCAAAATGTCGCAGTGTGGCATAAACACATCTGCCAAAATAATATCAGGGGAGTAAGTAACAATCCCTGAAAGAAGTTTGTTTCCGTCTTTTTCTGTCAAAATCACATCTATCCCATAAGAAGTTAACACTTTTTCACATTCCTTTGAAAACTCGGTCGAGTTTTCGGCAATCATAATTTTTAATCTTTTTTGCATGATTTCTGCCTCCGTTTATATTTGTTACCATATTTTACCATATTTCTTGTTGACTTACAATACTTTTTAAAATAAAAAATGGTAAAAATTTACAATTAGTTTTTGTGCATTATACCGAATTATTCGAAAATAATGTCTTATTTTGAAACAAAAACTCGTTTTGTTTATGTAAAGTGCTAAAAATGTAATAAGTTGTTGAATAAAGTAACTTAATGTGGTATATTTATTAAAAAGAAAAGTGGAGTGAATGATATGAAAGCAAAAGCATATTTTAGTAATGAAGAAACAAGATTTGAAGAAATAAAAACAGTTGAATTCGAGTATGAACCAACTGCTGAACAAAGAGTTTTGAATGTTTATTCTGACTTGGAATATCAAGAGATTTTGGGCTTTGGTGGCGCTTTTACAGACGCCTCTGCAGCAAATTATGCCTTGATGAGTGATAAAACAAAAAAAGAATTTTGCGAACTTCTTTTTGATAAAGAAAAAGGTTTGGGTTACACATTTTGTCGTGGTTGCATAAATTCAAGTGACTTTTCACAAGGTGAATATAACTTTGTTGAAGACGATGACAAAGATTTAAAAACTTTTGATATTTCTCACGATAAAAAAGAAATCATTCCAATGATTAATGATGCTGCAAAAACTGCAGGAAAACTTAGCTTGCTTTGTTCTCCTTGGAGTCCACCTGCATTTATGAAAGATAATAACGAATTAAATCACGGTGGGGTTTTGAAACCTGAGTTTTATTCTGCTTGGGCAAATTACTTTGTAAAATTTATTCAAGAGTATAAAAAATGTGGTGTTGATGTTGAATACGTAACTGTTCAAAATGAGCCAATGGCTTCTCAAACTTGGGAATCTTGCCGTTACACAATCGAAGAAGAACTCAAATTCGCAAGAGATTATTTGCGTCCAGCGTTTGACAAAGCGGGATTAAAAACAAAAATTCTTGTTTGGGACCACAATAAAGAACACGTTTATGATTATGCAAAAGCAATTAAAGAAATTGAAGGCGTAGAGAAAAGCGTTGATGGTATCGGTTTTCACTGGTATTCTGGCGAACATTTTGACAATTTAACCCACGCTCACAACAAATTGCCAAATAAACTTTTGGTTGCAACAGAATTTTGTAGTGATATTATTCACAAAGGTTGGAGTTTAGCTCTTGGATATGTTAACGATATAGTTGGAAATTTGAACAATTTTATGAATGCTTCTATCGACTGGAATATCATTCTTGATTTAGAAGGAGCGCCATTCCATTGGAGAAAACGTGGTTGCAACGCAGTTGTTTTGTATAATAAAGAAGAAGACAAAATTGAAATTCAAGAACATTACTATGCGTTAAAACACATCAGCCCATTCTTAAAACCTGGTGCTGTTAGACTTGGTACTTCTACATTCTCAAGTGCCATTAAAGTAACTGCATTCAAAAACCCTGACGGAGAAATTGTGGTTGTTATTGTCAACAACATTGACAAAGAAATCCCTTGCAATTTAAGACTTGACAATTACAACGCACCAGTTACAGTAACACCAAAATCAATTAATACAGTTTTAATTAATAAATAAAATAAAAAACGCTCTCTAACTTAGAGAGCGTTTTGTTTATGCGTGATATAATTTTTTGGTTTGATATGTTGGCTCACAAGTAAGGTTAATACCCAACTTTCTAAATGTTTGCTCATCAACCCTTGAAAGAATTACACTTGAGTGAGCTTCAAGACCTTTTAATTTTGAAACTTGGTCAAGCGCCTTTCTTGCAGTTTCATCAGTTGCCGCACAAATTGATAAAGCAATCAAAACTTCATCAGTATGAAGTCTTGGGTTGTGATTACCAAGTACACCGGTTTTCATTTTTTGAATTGGCTCAATAATTGTTGGAGATAAAAGTTTAATCTCATCATCAATTCCTGCAAATTCTTTCAAAACATTAAGAAGCATTGAAGAAGATGCGCCCAAAAGTGATGATGTTTTACCAGTAATAATTTTGCCATTATCAAGTTGAATACCTGTTGCAGGAGCGCCGGTTGCTTCAGCTTTTTCTTTTACTGCTTTAACAACAGGTCTGTTTTCAACAGAAATACCAAGTTGATTCATCAAAAGTTCAATTTTGCCAACTTCGGTTGATTCACCAAGTCCTTGTCTAACACCACACATTGCCGCATAGTATCTTCTAATAATTTCTTGATGAGCAGCGTCTTTAACTGCCTCGTCGTCAAAAATAGCAAGACCAGCCATATTAACGCCCATATCAGTTGGACTCTTATAAGGAGATTCGCCCATAATTTTTTCCATCATCGCATTAAGCACTGGGAAAATCTCAACATCTCTGTTATAGTTAATTGCAGTTTCGCCATATGCTTCTAAGTGGAATGGGTCAATCATATTAACATCGTTAAGGTCTGCAGTTGCTGCTTCATAAGCAACGTTAACAGGGTGCTTAAGAGGAATGTTCCAAATAGGGAATGTTTCAAATTTTGCATAACCTGACTGAATGCCACGTTTGTGTTCGTGGTACATTTGTGAAAGGCAGGTTGCCATTTTACCACTGCCAGGACCAGGTGCAGTAATTACAATAAGACTTCTTTCGGTTTCAATGTAATCATTTTTACCAAAGCCTTCGTCAGAAGCGATGAGAGGAATGTTGTTAGGGTAGTCAGGGATAGGGTAGTGTCGATAAACTTTAATGCCAAGTGATTTAAGGCGTTTTTCAAAAGCTTGCGCTAATGGTTGACCGGTGTAACAAGTAATAACAACGCTGCCAACAAAAAGACCGATGCCTCTAAAAGCGTCAATAAGTCTTAATGTATCTAAATCATATGTTATACCAAGGTCGCCTCTACGTTTGTTCTTTTCAATTGCATCAGCATTAATAACAATAACAATTTCAGCTTCATCTTTGAGTTCAAGCAACATTTTCACTTTAGAATCAGGCTCAAAACCAGGCAAAACTCTTGAAGCGTGAAAATCATCAAAAAGTTTTCCACCAAACTCCATGTAAAGTTTGCCGCCGAACATTTCAATTCTGTCTCTAATGTTCTGTGATTGAAGTTTTATGTATTTATCGTTATCAAAACCAATTTTAGCCATAATGCCACCCCTCATCAAATATACCTAAATATTATAACAAAAAAATCTTAATGTTTCAAGGAAAAATTACAATGAAATTTAAAAAAATAAAAAAGCAATAAAAACACTTGACTTTTTGGTTAAAATAAAGTATTATAAAATTGCTAATGAAAATTGCGAAAATATTTTTATTTTTTGCAAAAAAAGTATTTACTTTTCGCAACTTTC
Organism: Acutalibacteraceae bacterium; assembly: GCA_045649405.1. GTDB lineage: Bacteria > Bacillota > Clostridia > Oscillospirales > Acutalibacteraceae > RUG11462. The sequence goes on along the minus strand of JAZRPW010000034.1, from coordinate 20,805 downwards.
GTGTTATAATGAATAAAATTAATATTCCTATCGGAGGTATAATTTCATGAAAAAGTTAGTTTCAATTATTTTGGCTTTGGTTTTAGTGGCAGTTTTGTCAGTTAGTGCGTTTGCAGCAGTTAGCCCTGTAGCACCATCAATTAAAGATTATGTTGGTGGTACTTCAACAATCGTAACTGTTCCAAACAACCCTTCACAAGTTACTTATGAAGCTGCAGCTAAAGACGGTTACCAATTCGTTGGTTGGGAAATTGATAGTGCTTATGCTCAATACATTCAAACAGATATTACAAAGTTAGATTTGACAAGCAGCCCAATCACAATCGTTTTGAAAGATGGTACTGTTGTTACTAATCCAGTTTTGGTTCCAAAATTCGTACCTATCGCAACAAAACCAGGTCAAGACCCAAGCTCACCTGACCAAGACCCAAGCAATCCTGGTCAAGACCCAAGCTCACCTGACCAAGATCCATCATCACCTGACCAAGATCCATCATCACCTGATCAACCAGGCGTTGAAGATCCAGATGTTGAAGATCCAGATCTTGAAGATCCAGATGAAAAACCAGCTGACAAACCAGCTAAAGGTGAATCACCAAAAACAGGTGATACAATGGCTATGTTAGCATTGGCAGTTGCAGCACTCGGTGGTGCAGTTGTTGCTAAAAAAAGACTTTCTAAATAATTGAAAATTAAATAATTTAAGGGGTTGCTTTGGCAACCCCTTTTTTGTTTTTGTTCATAAAGTTTAAATTAAAAAGCACTGTTTGAAACAGTGCTTTGATTTTTATTTCTTTCTTAAATTCACTTTTTCATTATGGTTTTTATAAACAATGTATTCTCTAATAAGTGAATAAATCATTGAAGCCATAATAATCAATACAATAATTATACCAATAATAGTTAAAACTGAAATAAAATAACTTTTTGCAATTTGGGATTTTTCGCCTTTAATATTAAAATCTAAACTTTTAATAATTTTATCAAACTCTTTGTTTGCTTCATCATCAGGTAAACTTACTTTGTTGTACCTTACTAATTCGTAACAATTGCCACCAATAATGGTTAAAACACTTTTGTAACTAAAACCTTTTTCACCACTGCCATAACGACAACTAAATCTTATAAAATCATAACCATCAATTTTAATAATATCTGGTTCTGTTAAAAACGAGTGACCACTTTGCTCATAAGAAACTTTGAAACTTTTAATAACCGAAGCTTTATCATTTTCATCCATTGGAGTGAAATTAGCAATTGCTTGGCTAAAGTTATCTGTGGTAATTTTCAAAACTACCTGACTGCCTTTTTTCTCTGAAAACGCATTTAAATAAGTGCCGTCAGTAATTTGTGTGATTGCTTCGTTTTTGTCAATTGGCATGTTTTTGAAGAATTCAGCGGGTTGATCAACATCATCGTCAGTGAAATACAGATAATCAGAATCCAAACTGATTTCAATCTGATTTTCCTTGTTTTCGAAAAAGTCAATAGCAATTTTCGAAGACTTTGCTAATGCTGGAGTGCTAATCATCATCGCAAGCAAAAACAAGCATAAAAAACACTTAATCTTTTTCATAAAAATTCCTTTATTACATTTTATAATTATATAATAAAATAAATTACAAGAAAAATCAAGAATAATTCATAAAAAATCCAAAAAAATTAGTAGAAAAATTAATAGTTTTATGTTACAATATTAAAAAAGCATTACAAGGAGTAATTTTATGAAAAAAATATTAGTTTTATTAATTTCAATTTTGATGATTATTTCATCTTTTTCAATTTCTGTTTTCGCTGAAAATGCTGCACAACTTTCATTAGAAAACATTACAGTTAAACAAGGCGAAACAGTTGAGATGCCTGTTAGTATTTCAGACAACAAAGGCATTTGGGGTTTAGTGTTTAACATTTGCTTTGATACAAATGCTTTTCATGTAAAAGAAGTTAGGTCAACTGGTGATGTTTTCAATAAAGGCGATATTATGATTGGCCCTGCTGATTTTAACGATGGATATGTTAGAGTTGTTGTAACACCAGGTGATGTTATGAATAACAATACAAACAATGGTACAATTTGTACAATTATTTTAGAACAAACTGAAAATGCAAAACCTGCATCTTATCCGTTTACTTTCCAATATGAAACTACTGATTTTTGTGATGTAGATGCTAACTATGTAACTGTTTCTTCTGTTGACGGTAAGGTTGACGTTGTTGGAGAAAACCAAGACACAACTACTGCTCAAAATGCAGAAAATGAGGCTAATGATGAAGGTGCAGCTAATAACCAGCAAGATAGTACAGATGCTGAAAATGCAGCATCCACCGTTTCTAAAACAAACGCACAAAAGGCAACTCAAGGCAAACAAGACAAAACTACTGCAAAAGAAGAATCTCGCGACGACTTGGGCGATGTAATAGCAAAAGCAGAAAACAATAAAATTATTGATGACTACAATGTCGAAAATCAAAATAACGCTGTTCAAAATAATAATTCTGAAAACAAAGATGATGAAATTATTGATTTGAACGAACAAACAAATGAATCTGCTCAAGCAGTTAGTTCTACTGGAAATGCAATGGTTTTGATTTATTACATAGCAACTATTTTGGTGCTTGCAGGCATTGTTGTATTAATTGTAGTTTTGGTTAAGAAATTTAAAAAGAAATAAATAGTTTAAAATCCCCGCATTTTGTGGGGATTTTTTAATTGAATTAATAAATAAATTGTGTTATAATATCTTTGTTGTTTCGAGGAAACAGGTGAAAATCCTGTACGGGCACGCCGCCGTGAGACATATTAAATTTGTTAATCTACTCTTTGCCGCAAAAAGAGAACAAGCCATTGAAGTGAAAACTTCGAGAAGGCGATTAACAAGGTGTCAAAGTCGAAATACTCGGCAACAAAAATGCTTTTACTGTACTGCGAGCGCCGGTCAGAGTTTTACTCTTAAAAGCAAAATGTTTTATATTTAAAAAATAAAGGAGAATACAATTTATGAAACAGACAAAATTTTTAAAAGTATTGTCGTTCGTGCTTTGTATTGTGCTTGTTGCGGCCATAGCACTTTGTACAACTGCTTGTAGCGATAATAAAAACGCAGAACAGGAAACTGTTCAAACAACTGTAGCACCGGGGGATTCTGTAAAAGAATTAGGCGAAGGTGCAAAAAGTTTTTCATTCAGCGTTGTCGATAAAGACGGCAACAAAACCGCCTTTTTAATCAACACCGATAAAACAACAGTTGGTGATGCTTTGCTCGAGCTTGACTTAATCGCAGGCGACGAAAGTGAATACGGCTTGTATGTTAAAACTGTAAACGGCGTAACTCTTGATTATGACAAAGACCAAATGTATTGGGCTTTCTTTGTAAACGGTGAGTATGCTACATCAGGTGTTGACACAACAGATATTGATGAAAATGCAGAATACAAATTCGAAGCAACAAAGGGTTAAGATTTCAACAAGAGATTTGGTAATACTTTCTGCTCTTGGTGCATTAATGTTTGTTTCTAAGATAATAATGGAGTCTTTACCAAATGTTCATCTCATTGGAGTGTTTATCGTTGCAATTACAGTTGTTTACAGAACAAAGGCACTTTATTCAATTTACACATTTGTGTTTTTAACAGGGCTTATTAATGGCTTTGGTCTGTGGTGGTATCCATATTTGTATATTTGGACAGTGCTTTGGGGCATCACAATGCTTTTACCAAAGACAATGCCCAAAAAGGTTAGCATAATTGTTTATATGTTTGTCTGTGGGCTTCACGGATTTTTGTATGGTATTATTTATGCGCCGGCACAAGCAATTATTTTCGGGCTTGATTTTAAAGGGACAATAGCATGGATTATTGCAGGACTGCCTTGGGATGCAATTCATGGCATTTCAAATCTTGCTTGTGGTGTGCTAATTGTTCCAATAATAAATATTTTAAAAAGATTTTGTAAATAACTAAAAAACCTTGAAAGTGTTAACTTTCAAGGTTTTTTCTTGATTTTAAAGACAAATTGTTATATAATTTCTACAAGGAGTGATATTAATGAAAAAGTTAATAAGTTTTGCTTTGTCTATTTTAATGTTTGCATCTTTCTTTGCAATTCAACACCCACTTGTATTAGCTGAAGAAAATGAATTTGTTTTAAAAGACAATGCCGAAAAGGTTAAAATCAATTCTCGTGCTGTTTTTACAGAAAAAGGACTTGAAGCAGATTTTGCAGGCGGTGGATTTACTGTAAAGATTAATTGTGAAGGCAATGTTAAGTTGATAGTTGATTGGAAAGGCGTTGCCGGCAACATTGGCGTTGTGATAAATGATGATTTTGATAATCACAAATTTTTCAAAGTTACTGGAAATGGCGAGCAAACCGTTACTGTTGCTGAAAACCTTGAAAAAGGGGATTACACATTTGAAATCATAAAACAAAATCCTCAATCGGCTAACCAAATCACCTTTAAAAGTTTAAAATTTGATGGTGAAATGCTCGAAAAACCAAACCAAAAAGATTTTAAACTTCAATTCATTGGTGACTCAATTTCAAGTGGTGTTGGTGCTGTTTGGAATGATGATGGTAGTTACAACAGTGGCGACAGCGACATTTATTATTATTCTTACGGCTATTTTTGTTCAAGAAAACTTGACGCAGAAATCCACACATGTGCAATACCTGGATATGGTTTTTATTTAGGTGCTGGAAAAGGTTTAGGCGAAGATTTATATACATATTTTGAAAAATCAACTGTTTTACAAGACATTCCTTATGACAACACAAATTACATTGCAGATGTTGTTGTAATTGAACTTGGTACAAATGATTATAACTATGTTTTGAATAATAAAATTATTGTAGAAGATGAACTCGCATACCAAATGGTACAAAGGTATATAGATAAAATTCGTGAGTTTAATAAAGATTGTTATATTATTTTAATGGGTCGTTTTGGTTATACTGAATATAATTTTAATATTACTAGCAAAACTTCGGGAAAATATTTTAAAATAACTAATGCAGTTGAAAGAGCAGCTGCAATAAACGAAAAGGTTTATTATTATCAACAACCTGGAACTTCGCTTACAGGTTTTGCCTATCATCCAAATCTAAACGAGGCAAAACAAATAGGTAATGATTTAGCAAAATATATTACAGAAGAAGTTTTGAGTGGTAAATTATCTCCAGACGCTATTCCTAAAGAATATTTTTATTTTAATTATGACGTTACTGGTGATGATAATGTTACCACTGCAGACGCGTTGTATATGAGAAATTTCCTTGTCAAGAAACTTAAAAACACAGACTCAGAAAAATTTGATGTAAATCTTGATGAAAAGGTAAACATTAAAGACTTGTTTGATATGAAAAGAAAATTGGCTGAGTTAATATAAACAAAAATCCCCTTGTGGTTTAACCACAAGGGGATTTGAATTTTATTTTTATTGAGCAACAACTTCTGTTTCAGCAGCTTCTGTTTGAGCGTCAGTTTCGTTTAAATAATCAATTTTCTTTGGTGAATAGAATTTGATTGCAGAAGCATTTTCTTTAATTTCTAAATCAGCAATCATTTTATCAACAATAGTTGATTCATAATCTTCTTTAACTAAAAGACTGATAGCATAAGATTCGTAAGAATCTGTCAAAGCAGCATCACTTGAATCTTTATCTTTAAGAATGTTTCTGCGATAAACAAGTGTGTAACAATCTTCGTTTTCAACAACAGTTGCTTTTGCTACATCAAGTTTTAAAGCTTCTTCAAAGTTTTCATCAGCAGCATCGCTGTTTTCGGCTGAAACATTTGCTTCTTTACTCAAAAGCACTTGTTCATATTGTGAAGGGTCATCTTCACCGAGAGAAGCTTCGTCAGCAACAAGGCCGAAGTCTAATTGATAAGCAGCATAAATATCTGCAAATTTTTCGCCTTTGTTCAACATATCAGCATATTCTTTGAGTTTGCTTAAGTTCTCTTTTTTAGTTGCAGCGCTCTTTTCGTTGCCTTGGTCATCTGTAAGAGCAACATCAATAACATATACTGGAACATAGTTATTTTGAAGAGCTGAGTTAATTTCTTTATCAGTAGGTCTTAAAGAACCTCTAAGTTTTTCGATTTCCTCATCAAGTTTCTTTTCTTCTGTTTCTTCCTCAGCAGAGTGTGTTGAGCCATCTTCGTGTGTGTGGTCTTCAGCTGGATGTTCTTCTTCATCTGTTGGTTCTTCAACATAGAAACCGTAAACCATTTCTTGTTTCCAATAAAGAGAAGTGAAATAATCTTTATATGTTTCGTAAGAAATGCCATTAGCTTCATAAACTTGACCTACACCAGCGTTTGATTCATCGCCATTCCATTGTGATTCAGCGTAATAATCAATATAAGCTTGTTCATCTTCGGTAATTTCATAACCTAAACGGTCAAATTCAAGAGAAGTATAAGCATACATTTTTGCAGATTCTTTAGCTTCTTCTTTAGTCCAAGTTTCATAATCTTTGTCTTCATATTTTAATTCGGTATAATCTTCATACTTTGTACCTTTTTCATCAGCTGCAGTAACTGCTTTATCTTGGAAAGCAAGGTCAGCATCGATAAGAAAACACATATAAAGAGCTGTACGAATGTTAACAGTTTTGCCTCCATAAGTAAATTCAAAAGCGTTTTCGTTTTCTGTACGGCAAGAAGCAAAGCAAGTAATAATCATAAGCATTGCTAATACTAATGCCAAAAATCTTTTAGTTTTCATTTAAAAATCTCCTTTATATTCGTTTTATGTAAAAGATTTACTAAACAATTATACACTATTTTTATTAAAAAGTAAATACAAAATTTAATATATTTTAAAAAAACAAAAAATGGTTTGTTTTTACATAATAAATGCATATAAATTGTTGAAAAAAATTTAATTTTATGTTAGAATATAAAAGGAAAAAACTAACTTGGAGAATTTTATATGAATGTAATTTTGGTTGGCATGCCTGGGTGTGGAAAAAGCACCTGTGGAGTGCTGGTTGCAAAGCACCTTTGCAAATCATTTTTAGATACAGACCTACTTATTCAACAAAACGAAGGAATGAAACTTTCGCAGATTATTGAGAAAAAAGGTTTAGAAGGTTTTAATCAAGCAGAAAGAAATTCTGTTTTAACTCTTTATACAAAAAATTGTATTATTGCGACTGGTGGTTCTATGGTTTATCATCAAGATGCAATGGAAAAGTTAAAAGAGGGTGGAATTGTTGTTTATCTTGAAATAAGTTTTAAAAATATGACAAGAAGAATTCGCAATTTTAAAACACGAGGCGTAGTTTTAAAAGAGGGCTATTCATTAAAAGATATGTATGATGAAAGAGCAGAACTTTATAAAAAATATGCTGATATTACAATTGATGTTAATAAAAACTCAATTGATGACACAGTTAATCAAATAATTGAATCAATTAAATCTTTTAATTGATTTTAAAAAGGAGTGGTGCAAAATGGGTAAAAAAATAGGAACTTTGTTGTTGTCTTTGGTAATTTTATTCTTGACAATTGCGGCACCAGAATGTCAAGCACAAGTTGCTGATTTGCAAAGCAAATATCAAGCTGTTGATAAAGCAATTATTACTGCTTGGGAGAAAAGAGAAAAAGAACTTATTATTTATGACTATCAAATAAAACTTGAAGACTTTTACGAACTTAGAGACCATGTAGAATTCAACAATACAGAATATTTCTTTGTTGAATTTTCAGATCGTTGCACCTATGTAGAAGAAAACGGGTTTATTTATTCGTTGTATTTTCAATATAACTTTACTAATGAAGAAATTGATAGAATGATAATTGAGTTTGATGCTAAGTGTAGTATGATTTTTAATGCAATTCCAAGTGATAGCACAGTTGAAGAAAAACTGTTGTTTATACATGACTTTATTGCAAGTCGTACGTCTTACGATGAATCAGTTTATGAAGGCAAACCTTCGTCTAATGAAAAATATATTTATAATGCATATGGTTGTATTGTAAAAGAAAGAGCAGTTTGTGAAGGGATTTCTGAAGCCTTTAAATATCTTTGCAAACGTCTCGGTATTGAATGTTATTTAGTAACAAGCTTAGCAATGCGTCATGAGTGGAATATGGTTAAGATAGGAAATAACTATTATCATATTGATATAACACAAGACGCACCTGTGTTTAATTTAGATAAGCACGGTTTTCATCAATCACCTGGAGATATTACTCACAGATTTTTCTTGCTTAGCGATGCTCAAATCAAAGCAGAAGCACTTGGTACATCTGCACACTATAGTTGGGACGCACCTTTTGCAGCAACTGATAGCAAAACATTTGAAAATGCTTTTTGGGATTATGTTTTATCTCCAATAAGTTATGTTGATGGTTTTTACTATTATATTGATGTTAATGGCAGTTTGGTTAAGTATAATTACAAAACGAAAGAGTTAACAGAAATTTATAAGAATAAAAGTGATACTTGGACTTGTAGCAACTACACAACTCATATTTGGGAACCAAGATATTCAAAAGCAGTTAAGGGTTACAAAGGAAAAATTTATTTCACTACTGTAAATGGTGTTAATGCATATGACCCAAAAACTGGCCAGGTGAGTTCAATTTACACAAGAAACGGCCAAGGATTTATTTATGCTATTATGTACAAAAATGATAATTTGCATATTTCGGTCAGAAACGATGAAGAGCATTTTGGAGAAGTTCATTATTTCTATTATGACTTGGTAGTTTATGATTTAGAAAAGGTTGGAGATTGTAATTCAAGCGGCAAGGTTGACGTAGCCGATTTGTTGACAATGAGAAAATATTTAGTCAAAAGTTTAAATACAATTGATGATAAAGCGGATATTAATGGCGACAATGTAATAAATATCAGAGATTTAAGTTTGCTTAGAAGAAAATTAGTAACAAAATAGGGGATTTAATCAAATGCAAAGTTTTAACATTTTAGAAAACAAAGAAAGCATTAATTTTAAAGGTAGAACAGCATTTTTTAATGGTTGGCTTGGACTTGAATTTACTGCTTGTGGTATTGAGTTTAAAGCAAACTTTAATAATTCAAATTTAGCAGTTGAATCAAGAATTTTTGCTGATACTGGTCTTTTAGGTGTAGTGCTTGACAATGACTTTGAGAATATGATTCACATTCCGGTAACTAATGGCGAGCAAAACATTACTCTTTTAGAAAACTTAAACGGTGAGCATATTGTAAAAATCGTCAAACTTCTTGAGTTTGGCCGTGGTCAATATGAAATCAAGTCTTTGATTTTTGATGGTGAATTTTTAGAAAAGCCTGCAGAAAAACCACTTAAATTTGAGTTTTATGGCGACTCTTTAACCTGTGGTTATGGTAATTTGTGCTCAACTCGTAACAGCCCAAATCCATTTGGTTTTTTAGAACATGGCTACAAAACTTGGTGTGTGCTTCTTTGTGAAAAATTAGGCGCAGAAATGTCAGCGGTTTCTTCTTCTGGTCAAGGCGTTGTTACCGATTGCACAGGAAACCCAGGTGGCACAATTGCAAAATATTATAATATGGCGTTGCCAACAAAACGCATTAAATGGGATTTTTCAAAATACATTCCTGATTTTGTGTTTATTAATCTTGGCGCTAATGACGTAAACTATCTTCGCTTTTATGAAACAGCAACAATGGATTGGTCAGTTTTCAAAGCGAATGCTAAAAAACTTATTGATGAAATTCGTGAAAATGCACCTGATTGTAAAATTGTTTTTCCATTAGGTTTTGATTCAGGCAATGAACATTTCAAGAATATGATTAAGGCATATAACGAGTTAATTGCCGAACAAAATTATAAAGATATCGTGGTTTATTCTGATATATCTTGCAACCAATTGGGTGGCGACTGGCACCCAAATCTTGATGATGATGTAATGATGTTTGAAAAACTTTACGCTCATCTAAAAGAAGATTTTGGACTTTAAAAAATAAAAGGGAGTGCTTTTGCACTCCCGTTTTGTCGTTTTTATAAATCTGCCCATAGTCTAACTGGATAAAACATCAGATTCCGATTCTGAAATTAGGGGTTCAAGTCCTCTTGGGCAGACCAAAACATCAGTGTATGGGGACTTGAACCCCATTGCAAATGTTCGGCGGTTGCCACGCAGTTGGCGAGCCGAACTTGCTAAAATATCTGTTGCGAAGCAACATTGGTGTGCAAAGCACACTTCAAGTCCTCTTGGGCAGACCAAGTAAACCAATGGTATGTGTGATTTTTCTTGATAATTTATTATACTGAATGCGAAAGGAGAATGTTTATGGACCAAATCAAAATTGGAAGATTTATCGCCGAGTGCAGAAAAAGTTCTAACTTAACTCAAATGCAGTTGGCAGAAAAATTAAACATCACCGACAAAGCAGTATCAAAATGGGAAAGAGGTATTGCAATGCCAGACTCTTCAATTATGCTAGAACTTTGTGGCATTTTAAATATCAGTGTAAACGAATTATTAAGTGGAGAGAAATTTAGTATGGAAAACAGCAATCAAAAAAATGAGCAACTTCTACTAGAGATGACAAAAGAGTTAGAAAAGAAAAATAAAACAATCTGGACTTCTATGTGGGTAATTATGATTGTTAGTATGATATCGCTTTTAGCAGGTATCTTTCTTGTGGCATTTTTGATACCAGAAGGTGTTTTACAACTTGTTTTGGTTTTAGTGATTTGTGTGTTGTTTTTAATTCCTTGCTTTTATGCATTAAAACTTGAAGTAAGTGTTGGTGCTTACAAATGTAAAGAATGCGGTTGTGAAATTGTACCAACTTATAAACAAGCAATGATGGCAATGCATAAAGGTTTTACGCGTCATTTGTATTGCCCAAATTGCAACAAACGCACTTGGTGCAAAAAGATTTTGAAATAATAATTTAAAGGTTAGTTTTATGAATTTTGAATTTTCTGATGATAACAAACGTTATCATACTTTAAGTTTTTATAACAAGCAAAAGTACGGTGGCAAGGTTTACAAAGCTGCAATAAACGCAGGGTGTACATGCCCAAATATCGATGGCACTTTGGGGGTTGGTGGTTGCATTTATTGTGAATCTGGTAGTGCTTATTTCACAAAAGGCAACCTTTCAATCAAAGACCAAATAAAGGCTGAAATTGAAAGAATAAACAAAAACGGAAAACAAAACAAATTCATCGCTTATTTTCAGTCAAACACCAATACATATACCGATGTTGCAACACTTGAAAATATGCTAAAGACCGCTTGTGAATTTGAAGATGTTGTTGGAATTACTCTTTCAACTCGTACTGATTGCATTGATGATGAAAAGTTGGATTTGCTTTTAAAATACAACAAGAAAAAAGAAATCAGTTTAGAATTTGGGCTTCAAACAATTCACAATGAAACATTAAAACTAATTAACAGATGTCAAACATTTGAAAATTTTGTAGAAAATTATAAAAGAATAAAACAATCAGGACTTCGCAGTTGCATTCATATCATTAATGGCTTGCCAAATGAAACAGAAAACATGATGTTAGAAACAGCACAAGAGGTGGCAAATTTAGAGCCAGATGGGTTGAAAATTCATATGCTTCACATTGTACAGAACACTCGTCTTAGTGAGTTGTACAACGAAAAACCATTTGAACTTTTAACTCGAGAAGAGTATATTGATATAGTTGTAAAACAACTTGAACTAATGCCACAAACAACAGTAATCGAGCGACTTACTGGTGATGGCGATAAGACAAAGTTAATCGCACCAATGTGGACTGCTGATAAAATCGCAACGCTTGGTGGCATTGATAAATTAATGGCGATAAAAGATACTTATCAAGGTAAAAATAGAAAGGAAAGTTTATGAAAACAATTTTGTTTGATTTAGATGGCACACTTTTGCCACTTTCAATGGACAACTTTAGAAAGGTTTATTTTCCGCTTTTGGTTAAAAAGGGAATAGAGCTCGGTATTGATAAAGATAAAATGAAAATGGGTGTTATGGGCGGCCTTAAAGCAATGGCTGAAAATGATGGTTCAAGAACTAATGAAGAAACTTTTTGGCAATGCTTTGAAACTGCAACAGGTGTTGCAAAACAAACTGTTGAAAAAGATTTTGAAAGTTTTTATAACAACGAATTTTTGGCACTCAAAGATGTTTGCACAGAAACTGATATTTCAAGAAAAATAGTTGATGTTTTAAAACAAAAAGGCTACAAACTCATTCTTGCAACAAATCCGATTTTACCACTAAATGCCGCTAAAAACAGAATGGCTTTTGTAGGGCTTAAACCATCAGATTTTGAGTATATAACTGGCTTTGAAAACTCTACTTATTGCAAGCCAAATGTGAATTATTATGCTGAAATTTTAGAGAAAAATAATTTAAACGCAGAAGACTGTTTAATGGTTGGCAACAATGTTTTAGAAGATATGGTAGCAGAAAAATTAGGGCTTGAAACTTTTCTTGTTACCGATGTTTTGGAAAACGAATTTAACTTAGATTATTCAAAATATAATCAAGGTTCATTAGAAGATTTTTATAAAAAGGTTTGTGAATTATAAATTGAAAAACAGAAAAATTATAGGAATTTTGCTTGTTTTGGGCGCAGCGTTTTCATTTGCGTTTATGAATTTGTTTGTCTCACTTTCAGGCGACCTTCCAACAGTTCAAAAGGTGTTTTTTAGAAATTTGATTGCGTGTTTAATCGCTTCAGTAATAATTCTAAAAGATACATCAGTTTTAAAAACAATAAAAGGAAACGGCAAAACAATTTTCTTGCGTTCGTTTTTTGGGCTTTTCGGAGTTGTGCTAAACTTTTACGCACTTAGCTCAATTAACATTACAGATGCAAGTTTGCTTAACAAACTTTCGCCATTCTTTGCAATGATTTTTTCAATCTTTTTATTAAAAGAAAAGGCAAATCGCATTGAATGGGGAATAGTAATTTTAGCGTTTATCGGCGCAGTTTTTGTAATAAAGCCTACATTTTCAGTCAAGGTTATTCCTTATCTTGCAGGTTTTTTTAGTGGAATGTTTGCAGGCCTTGCTTACACTCTTGTGCGAAAAGCAACTCAAAACGGAGCGTCTGGCTCGGTAATCGTTTTTGCATTCTCGTTTTTCTCAACAATAGTGCTGTTGCCGTTCTTTATAATGAATTTCCAAGCGGTAACTTTATTGCAGTTGTTTTATCTAATCATGGCAGGTGTTAGCGCAGCTGGTGGGCAGTATTGCATAACCTTTGCTTACAAGTTTGCCCCTGCAAAAGAAATTTCTGTTTTTGATTATTCACAGGTGCTTTTTGCGGCTGTTTTAGGCTTTTTAATTTTAAATCAAATGCCAGATATTTATAGTTTCATTGGCTATGTTATAATCATTACTGCTGCAGTAATTCGTTGGCAGTATAATTTGAAAAGGATTGATTAATTTATGAAAATCGAAGAAATTTTGTCAAAAGTTGACCACACAGTTTTGTCTGTTGATGCAACTGAAGAAGATATTTTAGCACTTTGTGATGATGCTAAAAAATATAAAACTGCGTCTGTTTGTATTGCGCCTTCATTTGTAAAACTTGCAAGTGATTATTTGAAAGGCGAAATCCCGGTTTGTACAGTAATCGGCTTTCCAAATGGTTACAACACAACAAATGTAAAGTGTTTTGAAACCAAGTGTGTAGTAGAAGATGGCGCAGATGAAATTGATATGGTAATTAACATTGGCGACCTTAAAGCAAAAAAATATGATGCCATTTTAAATGAAATCAATCAAATTAAAAAAGCCTGCAACGGCAAAATTTTAAAGGTCATTATTGAAACTTGTTTGTTGACTGATGAAGAGAAAATTAAGATGTGTGAAATTGTGTCTAAAAGTGATGCAGATTTCATTAAAACATCAACCGGTTTTTCAACATCAGGCGCAACATTCCAAGACATTGAACTTTTTGCAAAACACATTAAAAACGGCAAAAAAATTAAAGCCGCAGGCGGCATTAGTTCAATTGATGATGCCGAAAAATTCATTTCTCTTGGTGCTAACCGACTTGGTACATCAAGAATTGTTAAAATAGTAAAAAGTAAGGAGTGCAAGCAAGATGAAAGCTTATCCAACACCACATATTAGTGCAACCCCAGAAGATTTTGCAAAAACTGTTTTAATGCCTGGCGACCCACTTCGTGCAAAATTTATTGCCGAAAACTTCCTTGCAGATGCAGTGTTAGTTAACAACGTTCGTGGTATTCAAGGTTACACAGGTTTTTACAAAGGCATTAGAGTGAGTGTAATGGCAAGTGGAATGGGAATGCCTTCAATTGGCATTTATTCTTATGAACTTTACAACTTTTTTGGCGTCCAAAACATAATTCGTGTTGGCTCTGCAGGGGGTATGAACGAAAATGTAAAGGTGCGCGATATCGTCATCGCACAAGGTGCTTGCACCAATTCAAACTATGCAGAAAACTTTGGAATAAAGGGCACTTTTGCTCCAATTTGTTCTTATGATTTGTTAGAAAATTGCGTAGAAACCGCAAAAGAGTTAGATTTAAATTTTAAAGTTGGCAATGTACTTTCAAGCGATGTTTTTTATAGCGATGAAGCAACATTCTTGCCAAAAGAACAACAAAGCAGCAACATTTTCTCAAAAATGGGAGTTTTGGCTGTTGAAATGGAAGCAGCTGCACTTTATATGAATGCTGCAAGAGCAAATAAAAACGCACTTGCAATTTTGACTGTTTCAGACCACTTGTTAACTGGCGAAGCAACATCTGCAGAAGAACGACAAAATTCATTTACCGATATGATGAAATTGGCGCTTGAAGTAGCGGTAAAAATGGAGAAAAACTAATGAAAAGAGTCTTTTTGCTTGTTCTTGATAGTTTTGGAATAGGTTTTGCACCTGATGCTAAAGACTTTGGCGACGAAGGCGCTAATACTTTAAAATCAATTTCAAAGTCAAAAGAGTTTAACATTCCAAATTTAATTAAATTAGGCCTATCACAAATTGATGGCGTGGATTATTTAAAAAAGGGAGACAGATTAAATTCAAAGGTTGCAAGACTTGTTGAAAAATCAATGGGAAAAGATACAACAATTGGCCATTTTGAAATTGCGGGCATTGTATCTAACAAACCGTTGCCAACCTACCCGAATGGATTTCCAAAATCAATTATTGATGAGTTTGAAAAACGTACTGGCAAAAAAGTAATTTGCAACAAAACCTATTCAGGCACAGAGGTTATAAAAGATTACGGCAATGAGCATTTAAAAACAGGGGACTTGATTGTTTACACATCTGCTGACAGCGTTTTTCAAATTGCCGCTCACGAAAAAATAGTGCCAATTGAAAAGTTATATGAATATTGCAAAATTGCTCGTGAAATTTTGGTTGGCGAGCATGTAGTTGGCAGGGTTATTGCACGCCCATTCGAAGGCGAATATCCTTTTTGTCGCACAGCAAACCGCCACGACTTTTCAATTGAACCACCTGCTGACACAATGCTTAACAAGTTGCAAGCAAAAGGTTTTGACACAATTGGTGTTGGCAAAATCAATGACATTTTTGCTGGCAACGGCATTTCAGAATATGTTTACACAAAAGACAATTTTGACGGAATGTCAAAAACAAATGAATATCTGAACAAAGATTTTAACGGCTTGTGCTTTGTTAATTTGGTTGATTTTGATATGGTTTTTGGCCATAGAAGAGATGTTGACGGTTATGCTAAAGCCTTAAGTGATTTTGATAAGTGGCTTGGCGACTTTGCAAACAATTTAAAACAAGACGACATTTTAATAATTACTGCAGACCATGGTTGTGACCCTGCATTTTTAAAAACAACCGACCACACTCGTGAGTGTGTGCCGCTTATTGTTTACGGAAAAGAAGTAATGCCGGTTAATCTTGGCACAGTTAATTCTTTTACCTTTATTTCTTCACTTGTTTGTGAATTTTTAGGAGTAAATTATGACTAATTTAGAACTTATAACAATGGCTATTGGCAGTTTGAAAAACTCTTATTCTCCTTATTCAAACTTCAAAGTTGGCGCTGCACTTTTGTGCAAAAATGGCAATGTTTATACTGGTGTTAATATTGAAAATGTTTCTTTTTCAGCAACTAATTGCGCTGAACGTACTGCTTTGTTTTCTGCAATTGCAAAAGGCGAAAAAGAGTTTGAAAAAATCGCAGTTGTAGGTGGCAAAGACGGAAAAATAACCGACTTTTGTATTCCTTGTGCTGTTTGCTTGCAGGTAATATCAGAATTCTGTGAAAAAGATTTTGAAATAGTTTTGTTTAATGACACAGAAATTAAAACATATACCTTGGGCGAGCTTTTGCCAAATTCATTTGAAATGTGAGAATTTTTTATGAGAATGTATGATATAATTCAAAACAAGCGAGATGGAAAAGAGCTTTCAAAACAAGAAATCGAATTTTTCATTGATGGTTATGTTAAAGGCGAAATTCCTGATTATCAGGTTTCTGCGCTTTTAATGGCTTGTTATTTTAATTCAATGAACAAACAAGAAACCTTTTATCTTACCAAAGCAATGCTTGATAGTGGCGAAAAAGCCGATTTGTCAGTTTTTAATGGCCTTTGTGTTGATAAACACTCAACGGGTGGCGTAGGCGACAAAACCACTTTGATTGTTGCTCCAATTGTAGCATCACTTGGCTGCTTTTGCGCCAAAATGAGTGGAAGAGGTTTAGGTCATACTGGCGGTACAGTCGACAAATTAGAGTCAATTTCGGGTTACAACACATCACTTTCACCTGAAAAGTTTATTGAAATTGCAAAGAAATGTGGCGTTTGTGTTGTTGGTCAAACCGGCAATTTTGCTCCTGCTGATAAAAAGTTGTACGCACTTCGTGATGTTACTGCAACGGTTGATAACATTCCACTCATCGCATCAAGCATTATGAGTAAAAAGTTAGCAGCAGGTGCAAACACAATTGTTTTAGATGTCAAGTGTGGCAGTGGCGCTTTTATGAAAACCGAGCAAGACGCAAAAGCTTTGGCAGAATGTATGGTTGAAATTGGCGAAAACTTTGATAAAAACACAGCAGCAGTTATTACAAATATGGACACACCACTTGGTCTTAATATCGGTAACGCTCTTGAAATTAAAGAGGCGATAGAGGTGTTGAAAGGCGACGGTCCGCAAGATTTAAAAGAGGTTTGTGTTGAATTAGCTTCACTTATTGTGTCACTCGCTTTTAATTCAAGCCAGCAAGAAGCAAAACGCAAAGTAACGGATGTTTTATCAAACGGCGTTGCTTATGAAAAGTTTTTAGAATGGATTTCTTTGCAAGGCGGCAATGTGGCTGAATTTGAGGATTTAGATGGATTTTGCAAACCAAAATATTCTTATGAAATTGTTTGCGAAAATGATGGTTTTATTAAGAGTATGAATGCAGAAATCATCGGCAAATCAGCGCTTGTTTTGGGCGCAGGCAGAAATACTAAAGAAGATGAAATTGACTTTTCTGCCGGCATCGTTTTGACAAAGAAAACTGGAGACTTTGTAAAGTCTGGCGAAGTAATTGCAAAACTTTATTCATCATTTGTTAATGACTTTTCTTCTGCAAAAGAAATGTATTTGTCTGCGTTAGAATTTTCAAATGAAAAAGTAGAAAAACCACCTTTGATTTTAGATGTTGTTAAAAAGTAGGTGAGTAGTTTGAAATTTAATAAAAAAGCTTTGTTTGTAGTTGTAATTGCTTTGACAATTGCTTTTATCTGGTCTAATTCTTTAAAAGTTGCAGATGCTTCAATGGAGCAAAGTAATTTTATAAAAGAGCTTGTTTTGTCATTCTTTGCGTTTTTTGGAATTGACCTTGAAAACACATTTTTTATTGATTTTATTAGAAAATTCGCTCACTTTTTTGAATATTTTGTTTTAGGTTTAGAGTTGGTAATTTATAAATGCATTTACCACAAAAATTCTAAAAAAGCATTTGTTGTAACAATGTTAATCGGCGTTTTGGTTGCATGTGTTGATGAGTCAATTCAACTCATTCCGTCACTTTTAAGAAGTGGGGAAATAGTTGATGTTTGTATTGACTCGGCAGGTGTGATATTAGCATTTTTAATAATTAGTGTATTTTCAAAATTGCGTAATATCAAAAATTAATAATTTATTTACTTTACAATACTATTTTAATGTGTTATAATCATACTATATGTAAATTTTAAGGAGCATTTTATGGTTAAATTAATTAATCATTTTAAAAGATACAGATTTGTTTTAAGCGAACTTGTCAAAAAAGGTATCACTTTAAGATATCGTAGAAGTTATCTTGGTGTTTTTTGGACAATGCTTGAGCCACTTCTTAACATGTTTGTTTTGTATTTTGTATTTGGCTTTTTGTATAACAGAGGTGGAACTGCTGGTTATGGTGGTTTGAACTTTATGGTGTACATTCTTTCTGGTAGACTTGTTTATACATATTTCAACCAATCAACAAAAGAGTGTACAAGAATTATTCGTTCAAACGCAGCGCTCATTAAAAAGGTGCACATTCCAAAATATTTGTTCCCACTTTCAAACTTGTTTTACAATTATCTTTTGTTCTTAATTTCATTAATCGTTTTGGCAATTGTTACAACAGTTTTGATTTTAATGGGCGAACAACCAATGGTTTCTTGGGGAATTTTCCAAATTGTCATACCAATGGCAAACTTGTTCTTGTTGTCTTTAGGCGCAGCGTTTATCCTTGCAACAATCGGTGTATTCTTTAGAGATATGGAATATCTTTGGAACGTATTTATGACACTTGTTTTCTACGGTTGCGCAATTTTCTATAGTATGGATAAAATCGGCGGAACAGTTGCAAAAGTTTTAAGCGTAAACCCACTTTATTGTATTATTACAAACTTTAGAGAGTGCTTGCAACCAGCAGGCGTTATGAATTGGGGCTATGTTGCTTATTCGTTTGCGTTTAGTGTTGTTGCAATTATAATCGGCGCATTTATGTTTAGAAAAAATGAAGATAAGTTCATCTTGCATGTATAATTAAAGAGGAGACTTAAAAATGTCAAAACCTATTTTAAAGCTTGACAAAGTAGGAATGAAGTTTAACTTGAGTTCTGAAAAAGTTGATAGCTTAAAAGAGTATTTTATTAAATTGATGAAAAAAGACCTTCGTTATGATGAATTTTGGGCTTTGAAGGACGTTTCTTTTGAATTGAATAAAGGTGACCGTTTGGGTATTTTGGGCTTTAACGGTGCCGGTAAATCAACATTATTAAAGGTTATTGCAGGCGTTTACAATCCAACCGAAGGTAATGTTTATAAAAGGGGTTTAATTGCACCTTTAATTGAACTTGGTGCTGGTTTTGACCCACAATATACCGGAGCAGAGAATATTTATCTTTACGGCTCTGTTTTGGGCTTTTCAAAAAAATTCATCGATTCTAAATATGATGAAATTGTTGAATTTTCAGGTCTTGAAAAATTCATTAATGTTCCACTTAAAAACTATTCTTCGGGTATGAAATCTCGTCTTGGTTTTGCAATTGCAACAGTAGTTGAACCAGATGTTTTGATTCTTGACGAAGTTTTGTCTGTTGGTGACGCTAAATTTAGAAAGAAGAGTGAGAAAAAGGTTACTGAAATGTTTGACAAAGGCGTAACAGTGCTTTTCGTTTCACACAACACATCACAAGTACTTAGAATTTGCAACAAAGCAATTTTGCTTGAGCATGGTAAAGTAATTGCTTCTGGTTCAGCAGAAGAAGTTTGCAAAATTTATGATGAAAAAATTAACAGTTAAAATTAAAAAGCACTTCGCATAAGCGAAGTGCTTTTATTATTAATCAAACATATCCTTTAATTTATCAAAGAAACTTTTCTGCTTCTTATAGTTTTTGTCAGAAGAAGCATTTTTGAAATTCTCTAAAATTTCTTTTTGCTCTTTGCTAAGATTTTTAGGAATTTCAACATTGATTTTAACGTATTGATTTCCTTTGCCGTTGCCATTAATTCGTTTAATACCTTTTCCGGTCAACTTAAATTCATCACCAGGTTGAGTGCCTTCGTGAATTTTTAGTTTAACTTTGCCATCAAGTGTTGGCACAGAAATTTCATCGCCAAGTGAAGCTTGAACAAATGTAACTGGAATTTCACAATAAACATCAAAACCGTTACGTTCAAAAATAGGGTGAGGTCTAACAGTAACTTCAATTCTAAGGTCGCCATTAGGTCCGCCGTTCACACCTGCATCGCCTTGACCACGAACATTAAGCATTTGCATATCATCAATGCCGGCAGGAATATTAACAGAGTGTTCTCTTGTGATTCTAACTCTGCCTTTGCCTGAACATTTTTCACAAGGTGTTTCAATAACTTTACCGCTACCACTACAACGGCTACATGTTGTTTGCGTTTGTACTACGCCAAATGGTGTTCTTTGTTGCACAACTTGGCTACCGCTACCATTACATACCGGACAAGTTTTTGGACTTGTGCCTTGTTTTGCACCACTACCACCACAGGTTGAACATGTTTCAATATGAGAAACTTTAATGTTTTTAGTACAACCCTTTGCAGCTTCTTCAAAAGAAATAGTAATTCTAGCGGCTGTGTCAGCACCACGTCTTGGTGCGTTTGGATTAGAGCGTCTGTTTCCTCCACCAAATCCACCAAATCCGCCGAAACCACCGCCGAAAATGTCAGAAAAAATATCGCCAAAGTCACCAAAACCACCGAAACCGGCACCTCCAGGACCACCGGCGCCAAAGTTAGGGTCAACACCTGCATGGCCAAATTGGTCATAACGTGACTTTTTCTCGGAATCAGAAAGCACTTCATAAGCTTCGTTAACTTCTTTGAATTTTGCCTCT
>JAZRPW010000033.1:0-57730 GCA_045649405.1 Acutalibacteraceae bacterium | reverse complement strand
GTATATTTATACTTTTACAGTATATCACATTAAAGCGATTTGTTCAATGATTTTTGCCGTTTTATGATGAAAAAAGTTGGTTGTTGATTATTATTGCGACTTTTCAAGCATACTCATTGTCAAGTAAAAATGAATTTTACTTGACAATAGAAGCAAAAAGGGAGGTTGCGCATACTTTTTATGCGCAACCTCTTTTTGTTATTTTACCGATTTTCTTTGAAGAACTTTTGCAGGAGTTTGATGTGCTTGTCGGACATATTTGTTATGGTGTAGGCGTAGGAGCAGTAGAAGTCGATGAGCCAGAGTTTTGGGATTATTTTTGCGGTTTGGGTTTGGACGGACTTCAGGTGGCCTTGGCGGAGCCAGCGGTTGACGGTGTTATCGGCGTAGCCTGTGGTGGCGATGACCTGCGGTATGGTAAGAGCATCGGGGACGTGTTCAAATTCCTGCTCGAGCCATAGGCGGAAGCCGACGGGCAGAGAGGAAGGAAATCCTGTTTTGCGCGGTCGGGGTTTTCGTGGATTCCCATACTTTGCAGTGGAAAACTCTGCATAGGGTGTTACATGTTTTTCGGGGTGTTTTGCCGAGTCCTGTATGTAGGTGAGCAGGTCTTCCTTCAGCACGGTATATTTTCTTGTTCTCTTGCCAGTGTTTTGGCATTTGATGAAACCGTTGTTCAGCATCCAAGCGCACTTACGTTTACTGATATGCAAGGCACACCGCACCTGTTCTCCCGACAGCACTTGAGGCAAACTGCTCAACATTTTTTATCACCTCGGATTGTATAACCTCTGCCTTTATCGTTAGCGGTCCTGACGAGGTAATCAATGAAGACATCCTTGGTGAAGATGTAACCGCCCTTGTAGGTGTAGGATTCTATCTCACCGTTTTTGAGTGCGGCGTAGATTGTGTTCTTGCCGACGGGTGACCATCGGGTTGCTTTCATCGGAGTTAAGATATCGGGGCATTTTTTGAGCATCTTTTGATATGCTTCTCTTTGTTTTTCTTGGTTCATTTTAATTCTCCTTATGTTTATTCGCCCGAGAATATCCAAAGGAGTTTTTATTGTTTTCTCGCATCTATCTCGCAAATTTCTCGCAAAAATCCGTGGGTTTTGCAAAATCTCGCAGAATGGGTGGACGTATTGCACATTTCAGGGACGGAGAGGGGCGGATTAAAAGATACTGCCTTTTGCTCGAAATCAGTTGTGCGGTTCAAACCGTACCAAGGGTTCGAATCCCTTACCCTCCGCCAAAAAAACAAACGCAATCAATTATTGCGTTTGTTTTTTGTTTGTGATATAATAACTTCAAAAGGTGGTGTTGTTTATGATTAACAAAAAAACATGGCTATTAATTCCGACCACAATTTTTCCTTATATAATATTATTCGCTTTAGATTCTACATTTAGTTTAACAATTACACCGTTATTTAGGTATATTATAGAGAATGTTTTTGGTGGTAACGCTTTGTTATTGCTACTCACACTTGTTATTATTTGTTTGATTGCATGTGTTTTAAGTGCTATTCACTTTATAATTTGCCTTAAACAAGGCAATAATGCTTTAAAAATCGCAAAAACTGCAATGATAATAAAATTAATTCAAATTCCAGCTTATTTATTTATATTTTTTGCAAGTGCTTTGTTTATTTTTAGTTTGTTTTCAATTCCGATTGCAATAGTTTTGCTAATTTTCAATTATACCATTTTAGTATTGACTAGTTTAATTACTATCTCATCAATTATAAATTCGGTCAAACAAGGCATTTTCGAAGTCAAAGAAGTTGTTTTTGTTGCTTTGTTACAATTTGTTTTTTGTGCTGATGTTTTTGCAACTATTATTTATTACAATATGTTAAAAAAGAGATACAATAAACATAAAAAAGCAGTAGATTAAAACCTACTGCTTTTTTACTATTCTGCTGAAAATTGGTCTTTACCTACGCCACAGAGTGGGCAAACAAAATCATCTGGTAAATCTTCAAATTTTGTTCCAGCTGCGATGCCGTTTGCTTCATCGCCTACTGTTTCATCATAAACCCAACCACAAATATCGCATACATATTTCATGATTTTTTCCTCCAAATTTAATTATTGTATTTTTTCAAAATCCGTTGCCGGATGTTTACACAATGGACAGATAAAATCATCTGGCAAATCTTCGCCTTCATAAACATAACCACAAATAGTGCAAACATAACCTTTTTTGCCATCTGTTTCTGGTTTTGGTTTTACATTTTCCAAATAATAAGTGTAAGACATTGTTTCTTTATCGGAAATTACTCTTGATTCTGTTACAGAGCAGATGAACATTCCGTGTGTGTCAAGGTCAACGTAGTTTTCAACCTTTAAAGAAATGAATGAATTGATGTATCTTGGCAAGAACACCAAACCATTGTCAGAACGAAGTGGTTCGCAGTTTGCGAATTTATCAACATTTCTACCGCTGACGAAGCCAAACGCTTCAAACACTTTGAATGGTGCTTCAACAGTCAAACAGTTCACATTCATTTTGCCTGTTTGTTTGATTACATGGTGAGAGTAATTTTCTTTGCTAATTGTTACTGCAACTCTGTTTGGAACATTTGTTACTTGAGTAATTGCGTTTACAATTAAACCATTGTCTTTTTTGCCATCATTTGATGTTACAACATACAAACCATAACCAATATTAAACAACGCCTTAACATCGTTTTTGTCAACCTTATCCCCTTGTTGTGAAATATATTCCACACAAAGTTCGTCTGCCAAAGCATTTAACTGCTCGGTACTTTCTTCATTTAAACTTGACAAAATCTTAACAGTATTATGTGCAAAATTTATGTTTTTACTCTTTTCAAACATTTCTTTCATTACTTTTGCAGCCATTGGCGCCCAACTTCCGTTTTCAATAAAAGCTACTGTTCTGTTTTGGAAGTTGCGCTCTGTTAAATGAGCGATAAACTCACGCATAAATGGAAAAATTTCTGCATTGTAAGTAGTTGTTGCTAAAACGAGTTTGCTGTATCTAAAAGCATCTTCTACTGCTTCTGCCATGTCACAACGAGCAAGGTCATTCACCACAACTTTAGGGCAACCGTTTGATTTTAACTTTTCTGCAAGTTGCATTACTGCTTTTTTGGTGTTGCCGTAAACAGAAGTGTAAGCAATTACAATGCCTTCTTCTTCAACTTCATAACTTGACCAGGTGTTGTACAAATCAATGTAATAACCCAAATTTTCTGTCAAAACAGGTCCGTGAAGTGGGCAAATTTTTTCAATTTCAAGTGTTGCGGCTTTTTTCAAAAGGTTTTGCACCTGAGCGCCGTATTTTCCAACAATGCCAATGTAATATCTTCTTGCTTCACAAGCCCAATCTTCTTCAACATCTAAAGCACCGAATTTACCAAAACCATCTGCAGAGAACAACACTTTATCAAAACTATCATAAGTAACAATAACCTCTGGCCAATGCACCATTGGTGCAGTTACAAAAGTCAATGTGTGTTTGCCGAGTGACAAAGTATCACCTTCGCCAACCACAATTTGTTTGTCAGCAAAATCATCACCAAAAAATTGTTTCATCATAGCGAATGCTTTTTGTGAAGAAACAATTTTTGCGTTTGGATAAGTTTTTACAAAATTCAAAATATTTGCTGAATGGTCTGGCTCCATATGTTGCACAACAAGATAATCAGGCATTTTATTGCCAAGTGCGTTTTGAATGTTATCAAGCCATTCGTGAGTGAAGTTAGCATCAACCGTGTCCATAATTGCAATTTTGTCATCAACAATTGCATAAGAGTTGTAAGCCATACCGTTTGGCACAATGTACTGACCTTCAAAAAGGTCAATTTTATGGTCATTTACACCAATATATTTAATGTCATTTGTAATGTTCAAATTAAACACCTCTTTTATAATTTATTTTATCTTATTATAGCATATTTATGATGTTTTTTCAAGAAAAATTAATCCCCAAAGTGTAAATTCACTTCGGGGATTTATTAGTCTTTTATTATTGGATAAAGTTGGATTGTGTTGCCACCATCAAGCACCAATTCTGCGCCTGTTGTATTGCGAGCGTGGGCTGCGAAATACCAAACTGCATCTGCAACATCGCTACCATCTGCAACATCGCCAATTGGTGTAAATCTAGATGGTACCGATTTATAAAACTCAGGGTTTTTCTCCCATCTATCTGTTTTAATCATTCCAGGAAGTACGGCATTTACACGAATGTTAAACGGACCTAAATCAAGCGCCAACGCACGCATAAGTCCTAGTTGTCCGCCTTTTGAAGCAACATAAGCAATTCTATTTGGAATTGCTCTGTACGCTGTGTTAGAGTTTACAAAAACAATGTTTCCCCCGCCGTTTTCTTTCATTCGTTTTGCTGCACATTCACAAAGGCAAAAATTCCAAGCAACATTGGTATTCATTACCTTTAAAAAGTCAGACAAAGGGTTTTCAAAAATTTTCATATCAAGCCCTTGGTCTGCGGCATTCAAAACAAGAGTTTCTACAAAAACACCTTTTTTGTCAAGTTCTTCAAACATTTTTTCAACCGACTCTTCATCAACCGTTGTAGCGTTTTTAAGTGAGTCAATTGCAAAGCCGTAAAACTCAACATTAGGGAATTTTTCTTGGTATTTTTGTTTTGCTATTCTTACCTTTTCTTCATCTCTGCCTGTGAAAACCACATCATAATTCTCACTTGCAAACTTTTCAACTATATCGACACCTGTATTAATACAAGCACCAGTTACTAATACTGTTTTTCTCATTTTATTTCACCTTGTCGAACACTCTTACAAAATCTACGATAAAAGCATCATCTTCAAATTTGTCGCCAACTTTAACCGGGTCATCTCTGCGATAACCTTGAACTTCGGTTGTTAAAAGAATGAATTGTGGCACGTGTGAAACGGTTTTATCTGTTCTTGCAACTTCTTTGCCATCGCAATAGAAAACATAACCGTCTTCTTGCCAATCCATTCCAAAATAATGCCAACCGTCTTCGGTTTCTGTTAAATCATAATTAACCCTTGCTTCTTCTCTAAACTGTGTTGAATAACCACCCATAATATTACCAGTTGTACATTTTCCGGTTTCAAAACACTCCATAATGTCAGATTCAATACCGCACCATTCCGGCTCAAATCTTGTGCCGATTGATGGAGATTGTGTCCAAAATGCACTCCACATTTCTTCTGGTTTGTTTTGGAATTTGCAACGACATTCATAATAACCGTATCTGTGAACGAACTTTGGCTCTTCTAAAACTCCAAGAGGCCAAAAAGCATTTTGGTCTTCCCAACAACGAACCATTTCTCCGGTTGGTACATCAAAAGAGTTGCAACCTGTTTGCAATTGTGGTGAAACATAACAACCATTGCGCTCAGTTCTGTGAAGTTCAATGTGGCTGTTACCATCTAAAACGATGCCTTGGTCGGTGTAAGCCTCGGCAGGTTTGCCCCAGAAATTAAGTCTAAAATCCCATTTTGTTCTATCAAGCTCTGTGCCATCGAATTCATCTGCCCAAACAAGTTTCCACTCGCCTTCTGGCAAATAAGATGGTGCGTGGTCTTTTACTTCAAATTTTTTCATTTCTTTTCTCCTCAAAAATAAAATTCGGTTTTTGCAGGTCTAATATCTGTTAATGCACCGGTATAATGACGCAAAGTGTGTGGCTTGTAAGGGTGTTTCAAGCACTCTTCTTCATCAATTTCAATGCCAAGACCTGGTTTATTTGGTATTGTAATGTAACCGTCTTTATACTCCAAACTTTCATTGGTTACATCTTTTCGCCAGTCAACATCAGAATACATAATTTCAAGAATGCTAAAGTTTGGACAGTTAGCAGCAAGTTGCAATGTTGCGGCATTTGCAACTGGACCAGATGGGTTGTGCGGAGCAAACGGAATGTATCTACACTCTGCTTCTGCCGCAATCTTTTTAAGTTCCATTATACCACCTGCATGTGAAATATCAGGTTGAATGTAATCTGCAGGACATTTATCAAAAAACTCTCTGTAGTCCCAACGAGAATAAAGTCGTTCGCCTGCAGAAATAGCAACCGGCGACCTATCTTTAACCTGTTTTAATGCTTCAAGATTATCAGGTGGAACTGGTTCTTCAAAGAACATTGGTTTAAATTGCTCAAGTTCTTTTGCAATTTTTATTGCGGTCGGAACATTAAATCTGCCGTGGCCTTCAATAAGCAAATCAATCTCATTGCCAACTGCATCTCTCACTGCGCCAACGCATTTTAACGCTTTGTCAAGGTCTTTGTTTGAGATTTCAAGATAAGATTTGCCGAACGGGTCCCACTTCATTGCGGTAACACCACGCTCAACTGCGATTTTTGCTTTTTGCGCAAACTCTTCCGGCTCTTTTGCACCTGCAAACCAACCATTAACATAGATTCTTACCTTGTCATTAACCTTGCCACCCAAAAGTTGATAAATAGGCACATTAAGTGATTTGCCTAAAATGTCCCAAAGTGCCATTTCAACTGCAGAAAGTGCAGACATAAGCACAGGGCCACCACGCCAATAAGCATCACGATAAATACTGTGCCAATGGTTTTCAATTTCAAGCGGATTTTTGCCAACCAAATATTCTTTAATATGCTCTACTGCGCCAATTAACGCTTTTTCTTTATACTCAAGCGTTGCTTCGCCAACACCATCAATACCTTCATCTGTATAAACTTTGACAAACACCCAGTTTGTTCTAAAGCAGTCCACAACGAAGGTTTTAATATCAGTTACTTTCATTAAATTCACTCCTATCTATTGACTTTTGTTAGGTTTATTGTATAATATATTTTATCATATTTATATATTAATCTTATTGTTTTTATTAGATTTCTTATTATTTTAAGGAGAAAATATGAAAGTAGATTTGCCTGAAATTGTAGCAGTTGGCATTTTTAACACAAAAGGTCAAGTTGCCTTTAAAAATGTTACCGTTTCAAAAAGAAGAAAAATTAAAATGTTTGAAATTGAACTACCTATTGAAAACGGTGGTGTTTCTTTCATTGAAAATGAAAAGAATGATATTAAAACTGATACTATTATTTGTGCAAAACCCGGGCAAACAAGACACACAAAACTGCCTTTTAAATGTTATTACATTCATATGATTGTTGAAGATGGAGAGTTTTATGACTTGTTGATGAATTTGCCAAATTTCATTAAAACACGCAAGCAACAAAAATATGCAGAAATTTATGAAAGAATTATTAAACATTATGAAAACGGGCTTATTTTAGATGAGTTAATTACTCAAAGTCTTGTTTTAGAACTTGTTTATTTGCTTGTTAATGATAGCGAAAAACTTAAATTTAGTAACACTTTCAAAACCGGTAGTTTTAAAAGCATTGATAAGATTATTAAGTATATCAAACTTAATTTGACCGACAACCTTTCGCTTGAATCTGTAGCAAAAGTTGCGGGTTTTAGTCCAATTCATTTTCACAACACTTTTAAATCTGCAACGGGTATGACTCTTCGTGATTTTGTTGAAGAGCAAAGGATTAAACGTGCGGCTAATTTGCTTGTTTCAACCGACAAAACGCTGACAGAAATTGCTTATGAATGTGGTTTTTCTTCTCAAAGTTATTTTAGTTTTGCTTTTAAGCGAAAAATGAAAACGACACCAAGAGAATATGTTAAACAAAATTTGAGTAAATATGACATTTAAAAACTTGTTTTTAAAACAAAAATATGATAAAATGAGTTAAAGATTTTCAAGGAGAAATAATATGCCTTTTTTACCACTTTATAAAAAAGAAATGCTTGAATATGGTTGGGACAAACCTGACTTTGTTATTGTTACGGGTGACGCTTATGTTGACCACCCTTCTTTTGGTACTGCAATTATTTCTCGTGTGCTTGAAAGCAAGGGCTACAAGGTTTGTATTATTTCGCAACCAAGATGTGATGAAGATTATAAAAGATTTGGCGAACCACGCCTTGCCTTTTTAGTTAACAGTGGCAATATTGATTCAATGGTAGCGCATTATACAGCGGCAAAACGCAAACGTAGTGATGATGCTTACACACCAGGTGGCAAAGCAGGAGCAAGGCCTGACAGAGCCGTTATTGTTTATTGCAAAAACTTGCGCAGACTTTTTGGCAACACACCTATTGCTATTGGCGGTATTGAAGCTTCCCTTCGCCGATTTGCGCATTATGATTATTGGGATGACAAAGTACGCCCTTCTATTTTGATTGACTCTGGCGCAGATTTGTTGATGTTTGGCATGGGCGAAAAGCACATTGTTGAAATTGCTGACAGATTAAACGCAGGCGAAAAGATTAGTGAATTGACCGATATTAAAGGTACTTGTTATGCGGTTGACACCAAGGACTACACACCAATGTCGGTTAAAGAATGTCCTAGTTTTGAAGCCGTTTCAAAAGACGATGAGCAGTCAAAAGAAAAGTATGCTATTTCTTGCAGAATTCAACAACAAGAGCATGATGCAGTTGTTGGCAAAACAATTATTCAGCGCCACGGCAAAAAAATTGTTATTCAAAACCCACCAATGCCACCACTTGAAACCGATGCAATGGATGAAGTTTATTCTTTGCCATTTATGCGCACCTATCACCCTTCTTATGAAGCGTTGGGCGGTGTTCCAGGAATTGAAGAAGTTAAGTTTTCAATTATTCACAACCGTGGTTGTTTTGGCGCTTGCAACTTCTGTGCGCTTGCATATCATCAAGGCAGACAAATTAGCACAAGAAGTCACGAATCTGTTATTGATGAAGCAAAGAAAATTACCGAAATGCCTGATTTTAAAGGTTATATTCACGATGTTGGCGGACCTACTGCAAACTTTAGATGCGATGCTTGTGAGGGTCAGAAAAAACGCGGTGTTTGTAAAGACAAAAAATGTTTAGCACCAAGTGTTTGTAAAGCCATAAAACCAGACCACAGTGATTATCTTAATTTGATGCGAAAACTTCGCAAATTGCCAAAAATTAAAAAAGTGTTCATTCGTTCTGGTATTAGATTTGACTATCTTGTTGCAGACAAAGATGAAAGCTTTTTCAAAGAACTTGTTACACATCACGTTAGTGGTCAATTAAAGGTTGCGCCTGAGCACTGTTCAAACAATGTTTTAAAAAGAATGGGCAAACCACCAATTGAAACTTACAACAAGTTTAAAAAGAGATTTTATGAGCTTACACAAAGCATCGGCAAAAAACAATTTTTAGTGCCTTATTTAATGTCTTCACACCCTGGCAGCACAATTAATGATGCGATTGAATTATCACTCTTTTTGAAAAAAGAAGGGTTGCACCCAGAACAAGTGCAAGACTTTTACCCTACTCCTGGTACTATTTCTACTTGTATGTTTTATACCGAGCTTGACCCAATTACAATGGAAAAGGTTTATGTGCCAAAAACTCAAAAAGAAAAAGCAGAGCAACGTGCTTTGCTACAATATTATCGCCCTGAAAACCGTGCTTTAGTGCTTTCTGCATTAAAACGCGCTGGCAGGTATGATTTGATTGGCACAGGCAAAAATTGCCTTGTTGCACCTGATAAACAGCAACAAAGCAAACAAGTTAAAAAGCCAATTAAAAACAAAAAGTTTAATAACAAAAAAAGAAAAAAATAGGTTGGTTTTTAAAACCAACCTATTTTTGTTTTATTTAATTTTTGGTGTTTCTAAAATTCCTTGCTCCCAAGGCAAATAAAAATCAGTCCACTCATCTCCAGTAGTACGCCATGATTCTGGTCCAAACCAACCAAATTTATCATGTTTTACATTATGAAGTTGACCAAATGTATTGATTCTTGTGCCGTAAAGACGCAATGTTAAATCTTTTTTGCCTTCAACATCAATTACATAAGGGCTATAAATTACTTCGCCTAATGATTCCTCATCAGAGAAAACTTCAACCAAACCACCTTTGTATGATGGAATGTGCAATTGTTTTGCGTTAACACCTTTCAAATGATACTCTAAATTGTCGCTATAGAATAACAAGCCTTGTGATGAAATATCGCCAAATTTCAATGTTTTTGGCAATTTATCAATATAAGGGTTTTCACTATCATAAACACCAAAATTACCAAGCAAATACATATTTTCAGTGCAGGTGTTAATGCCAAATGGCATTTCAACAACCAAAGTATTAACGCCTTTTTTAACAACACCAAGGTTTACCTTTTGAATGCATTTGTCAACATACCAACCAATTGGAGTGTTATCAACTGGTTTGCCATTGAAAGTAATGGTGCAGTCTGTTGCGTTTTCAAGTGCTAACACAACATCTTTACATCTAAACTTGCTGACAATTTCACATTTCAATGTGATTTTATGCTCTGGTTTTGGCTCTTTCAAATTAACCCAAGGTTGAGCAGAACCTTCGCCTCTTTGTTTAATGCCAATTCTTCTGCAAAGTTCGTTGTCTTTGCGCAAAATGTCACAAACAGGTTCAAACTCGCCGTCATCAAGTTTGAAACTTGCTTTGTCAATCAAGAAAACGTTATCACTAAGCAATGTGTATTTGTTTTCTTCTGGCACCAAAGTTTCAAAATCAAGAACTTTTTGCATTCTTTCAGTTTTATCATCATCTAAAACTTTAGCAAGTCTAAGCATTACACTGTCTTGCGCAAATACTTCCAAATAAACATTAGTAAATCCATCTTCAACGCTATATTTAACGCTGTAAACTTCGCCATTTTGACAGTTATATTCGCTTGGCACATATTCGCCTTTGATTTTAACTGTAAGTTTATGTGAAGAAAGGTCGTTTTTGTCAGTTTCTACTGCTTTTGCAATGAAGAGCCATTTGTCATCTTCATCAACTCGCATTTGAGCGCAATAATCATTTGATAAAACGCCGTTTTCTTTAATTGCAAAGTCACGATATTCTTCAATTGTGTCAACAATTTTTTCAATGCCATATGACTTTCTTTCAAATAATTTGTAAAGTTCATTTGGCACAATTGAACGTTTGCCGTCCATATATTTTGGTGAGTCACCAAATGCAATTACTCTACCCTTTTGCTCTTTAACTGTTTTCAAAACTTCAACGGTTGTTGATTTTAAAGTGAGCATTTCAGGAATAATCAAAACATCATATTCAGCTTTATCAACAACAAATTTGCCGTTATTGAAATGAACGTTTTGCTTTTCAAAATTGCTTTCACTTACAAAATCAAAATCAATATGATTTTTGACAAGACGCTCTGTCAATTTTCTAAACTCTTTGCAAATTTCTTCGACCTTTTGATGAGTGTTGTCATATGTACCTAAAGTTAACCACAAATTGCGAATCGGGTGCAAAATAGCCACTTTAACGTCAGCTTTACCCCTTGTCAAAATTGTGTTAACCCTTGCAAAATAATCTTCAATTAAATGATATTTTTTATACCAAGCCGCTTGATAGTTAATTGATGATGGGTAGTCACGTTTTGCTTCGCCATTCATTGAAACCCAAGATAAATGTGGTACTCTGAGTGTTACACCAAGAGCCGCTTGCCAGTCACCGTGAAGTTTGTGACCTCTAAAATCAAAGTCCCAGTTAGTAACACCATCCAACTCACAAAGCACGCCTTCTGCACCTTTTTGACGGCTTACAGATTGCGCTTGTTTAGCAGTTGTAAACTCATAACCATTCATAAGCATATCAATGCCAGGCATTGTGAATCCCAAATAGTCACGCATTGCGTCACCAACAGAAATGGTTTGAGAAAGAAGACTTTCTTCGCCTAAAACGTGACCTGTCATTGCAATGTTATTTTCTTCACACCATTTACCGTATTGGTCAAAGTAGTTTGTTGCAAAGAATGAAGCAACCAACTCATAATAATTATATCTTGTTTGAGAATAGTCACCCTTTTTCTCAAAGAAAATTTCTGGCAATGTTTCAAAAATGTCAGCACCATATTTTTCAGTATAAGCTTCTTCAAACGAAGGTGTCCAAGGAAGCATAAAATCATCATTTTTATGGTCAAAAACATTAATTCTTGTATATTGTGGCTCATCAGTAAAAATTGATGGCGCAGACTTGCCGAACTCTTTTTCAAGGTTTTCTTTGTAAGCACCATGAGTTACTTCAATAAATTTAGCAATTGCATCTTTACTCAAAACATCAACATAGCATTGATTATTAAACCAACCATTACCAACCGGCTCTTTTTCAATGTAAGCATACCAAATTTCGTTTTCAACAAAATCTTCTGTTTCTCTTCTCTTGTAAACAAAAGTGTTATCAGTATTGAATTTCAAATCATAAATCGCTACTGGAATGCTGTCTTCAATTGGTGTTGTTCTGAATTTAAGATACATTTGACGGTATTCTTCATGTTCAGTAACAAAGCCACCTGCCGAACCTGAAGGCCAACGGTCTTCATCATATAAATATGTAAGCAAATCTTCTTGTTTGCCTTTTTTGTTGCATGCTTTAACAAGCGAGAAAAAATCTTTAGATAAGTAAGGTGTTGCCATTCCAACACGTGAATGAATGTGAAAACCACCAAAGCCCATTTCTTTGAAAATTTCGATTTGGCGTTTCAATTCTTCCTTGTCAAGTTTTGTGTTCCAAGCCCAAAAAGGTGCAGCACGATAAAACTTGCTTGGATTTTTAAAATTTTCTTTAGAAAACTTTGATTTTGACTCAGGATAAAACATTGATTTTTTCCTCACTTTTTCCAATAAATTCATTGGTTTTATTATACACAAAAAGCACTAGAGTTTCAATAGTTTTTTGCAATAAAAAAGAAAAAACGAAGCTAAAATTAGCTTCGTTTTATTTGTTAAAATTAATTGTTAATTTATCTTTGCCTTCGTTCACAAATTCTTGATACATAAACTCTAACCATTCTACCATTTCGCTTCTGCCTTGCTCAGTGCCTGCAAAAGTTCTTGTTGTAAATTCATCTGGTTTTTCGAGCCGAGAAATACTATCATAAACATCTGCAACAAGTTCATTACCTTCATCTTTACGATAAAAGTTAATTCTATATAAAAATGCATTTTTGCTGATGTTAGTTGCGCCAACGCTACCGGTAAATTTATTGCCAACTTTTGCCCAAGGATTTGACTCAAACCAATTTAAAGCCGGAACATTTGAAAAGTTACTCATCATTAAAACTCCTCTATTATACAAAAAGAGCGACTAAAAGTCGCTCAAATAAACCTTCTAAAAAGGCCTTCTTCTTAAATTATAAAATTAATCATCAAATGGATCGTCTACCCATGGGTCATTATCAGGACTTGCTGTGATAATGTCTTCAGAGCCGAACTTAACAATCATAATTTGAGGTTTTACATACTCATCTTTTCTAGTAACAAACATTATATAAAAACTCCTTTTGCTAGTTTAAATCATATTTACATTGGTATTCTAACACAAAGTTTGGAAAAATGCAAGTGTTTTTTTCAAAAAAATTCAATTTTTTTCAAAAAAGTTTGTTGCGTACATTTTACCAATTGCCAAAATTTCTCGCGAATAATAAGAAGCACTAAAATACCACCTTGTATTGCAAGAAATCGCACTGCTTTTTAGGCCATATTTATTTGAAAAGCAAGACGCTCTAAATTGATGAAAGCCATCTGTTGCAACAGCGATATTTGTGTTAAGATTATTGTCTTTTATGATTTTTGATGTAAATTTAATATTCTCATCGGTGTTAACAGATTTGTCTTCAACAAATATTCTGCTTTCATCAACACCTTTTTTAACTAAGTATCTTTTTATTGCTTCGGCTTCAGAAATCTTCTCTCCAGTCCCCTTGCCACCAGTAGCAACAATATTGCAATCTTCGTTTTGGTTTATGTATTCGAGCGCAGTGTTCATTCTATCATAAAGCATTAAGCTTGGACGCTCCCCACGAACTTGGCAACCAAGAATAACAACAGTCGCATTTTGTGGTGGTGCCAAACACGAATATCTTATCATAACGCCGACTAAAGTTGCCACTATTACGACACCGACTGCCACCAAACAACTAATAACGCTCATTAAAACTTTTTGTTTTTCAAAAAGCATTTTCAAAACATCAGGTCGTGCCGAAAAGAAGATAAATGCAGCTAAAATTGGTAATGGATAAATCATTCCAATGTGTAATACTCCACCTAAGAGTGGGCACAAAAGCCAAAGAAACAATGTGCTGCTTAAGAGAAAAATTATTAATCTTAAAATTTTCATTACAACTCCTTTATAACTTGGTAATCCTCTTTTAAATCATTAATCAAATAAGGATTTTTTGCAATGTAATCTTTGATTTTTTCTTCTAATTCTTCATTAACAAGATTAATCAATTTAGATTTATCATCTTTAAAATTAGGGCAAAGTTTTGCTACTGCAAGCACTTTTTTGCCGTTATTATTCATAATCCTAACAGGCCAAATTTTGCAGTCAAACGGCTTGTTTTCTTTATCTAAAGTGCAACCTATTTGTTTTGAGTGAAACGGGCAAAACTTCGTTTCATTACCTTCAAATTCAAGGTCATATTTCACGCAACCATTAATGTTTATTGTTTTAACACCTTTTTCTTCAAGCCAGTCTTTCAAATTTTCATTAATAACCGGGATTTCCCATTCATCTGCCTTTTCAAACTCGCAACAAATTCTGCAGTTTGCACAGGTTTCTTTTTTTAGCACTTTACTAAGCATTAATTCTTGCCTCAAACTTTTCAATTAATTTAACTGGTCTATAAGAAAGTTTTGCTTTTCTAAGCCCTTCTTCCCCGTTATCTTCTTCACGGTTGATAAATTCAAAATCAGCGCAATTGTGCTTCGCAAATTCATTGTTAATAATTTGGTAAGCACCTTTTATATTGTCGTCTGCCTTTTCAAAATGAATTACAAACGTGTCATTTGTCAAACGTTCACCAAGACTATAAGCCACAACCCTGCCTTCTCTTCTAATCAAGCCACCTTTAAGGCCTAATTCTTCAAAATGCGAAAGTGCAGTGTTTGCAGCACCTAATTCTTTGCGAATTTCAATATTAGATGAGTCACGCTCATCACTCCAACTTAAATTAAGCGCAATACATTCATCAATATTCTCTTTTGAAATTTCTTCATAAACCCAGTTCGGATTGTCACAAAAACGCTTTATCAAATTTCTTTTTGCCTGAAACTTTTTGCCAGAAAGAGTGATTAGGTTTTCTGATAAATAAACATAATCACTCTCGTTTCTATTTGATGAAAAAGCAAACATATTAGGAAAATGTTTGTTTATAAAATCAAGTTGGCATTCCATTATTCCACGAAAAACTGTATTTTCTTTTTCAATAGACATAATATGATTGACAGCCGCAATTACGTCTTTTTCTTCGCCAAGTGGAAAATTGTAAACAGTTTCATTCTCTCTTACTGTTTTAGCAACATAAGCGCCACAAACAATGTCAAAGGTTGAATTAAACACATCTTGCCAGATGAAATTGCAGGCAAATGTATATTCACAGCCCATTCTGTCATTGTTTTGAAAGAACTTTTCAAACTGTGGTTTGTCTTTTATTTGAAGTTTTTTAAAACTCACTAAAAAACCACCTTAATCAAAAACTGAATAATAAACTTTATCAAGCGTTGGGGTAACACCTTTAATTGTGTACAAGTCATCAATTGTCACAAACTCATAACCACGAGCGGTAAAATGCTCTAAAAGTCTTCTAATTGTTTCAACGTTGTCAATGTAATGTTCATGATTAAGTGAAATTACACCATCACCCAAATGCTTTTCATAATAAAGCTCTTTGTAGTCAACAGACGGCTCGTTATAGTCTTGTGGGCAAGGACCTGCAATTGCTGCTTTCATTCCTGCAAGTTTCATTGCGTTGTACGCATTTGCATTAACTGCAATGTAAGGCGGTCTAATGTAATTAGTCTCAACACCAACTTTTTCTATAAGCCAGTCATCAACAGCAGTGATTTTTTCTGCACCAGCCTCTGCAGAAAGGTCGGTTAATCTATTATGCCCGATTGTGTGGTTTTCAAGCGCATGGCCTTCAGCGACTGCGCGTTTTAATGTTGGAATGTCGTCATCAGTAAGATTATTTGCACCAACAAAATATGAGAATTTTGCACCATATTCTGCCGCAACATCCATATAATATTCCATATAGTGTCTGCCACCTGGCGAATAGATTTGTGGGCCGTCATCAAATGAAATTGCAATGTATTTTTTCTTGCCATCATTCACAGGCGCTTCAGGTTGTTTAAGCGCTGAATCTTCAACTGTTGAATCATAACCATTTGCGCCTTCAAACATTTCAATGTCATCAATATAGAATGGCGCACCAGCAGTTCCTTTATCAGACTCCATCCAGAAGCAAAGATATTTAATGTCTTTAATTTTATCTTTAGTTAATGTTAAAGTTTCAATTTGTTCATCTGGCAAGAATGTTCTTCTTTTGCCGCCTGAATTATCAACTTTAACATAATCTTTATCTGCAAAGTAGAAATAATTAAAATCATTATAACTTTCAAGGGTTAAGCGTGTGTAATAGAAATTTGTCATACCTTTTAATGAGAAACCAACATAAATAACAGAAAGTTCATCATTTACAGGTTTGTGTTTTAAAGCTACCCTCAAATTAGTTGCATTTTGCAAAATTGTATCAGTATTATTTGCAATTAATTGAATTTTTAAAGGTGCGTTTTGAGTTGCATTATACGCGCAGGTTGGGTTTGTTCCTTTTTTGGTTGAATCACTACCATAATAAACGCCATTTACCTTAACAATCAATGCTTGCTTGCTGTTATTGTTTTTAGCATTTCCGTAACCATCCAAACCTGTAACAACAGCGTTAAACGCTGGAGCCAAAGTCACTTTTGATGGTCTATCCCCATCTGCTTCTACTTCCCAATCACGAAGAGTTGTCCAGGTTGGCTCTTTGTAAAGGTCGCCTTGCTTTGCAAGATATTTACGCAAGGTCAAAAGGTCTTGAGTGTTAACTGTTAAATCACCATCACAGTCAGCAGTTAGTAAAGATTCGTCTGCAAGTTCAGTCATACCAGCTAAAAATTTACGCATAATAAGCAAGTCCGAAACGCCAACTGTGCCATCAAAATTTATATCTCCTCTTAAAAATTCTTTAGCGCTTACTGGTGTTACAAAAAGCACACTAAAGCACAAAACAAATGCTAAAATTAATGCCAAAATTTTCTTTTTCATAACTAAACCCCCGTTTTATATTTTTCCAATTATATTTTAACATAAACGGGTAAAAAATTCTATTGTTATTGTTTACAAAATTATCATATCAATATATAAAAAATACACAAATGACACTTGAAAATTTTTCAAAATAATATATAATAAAGTTATATTATTTTTTGGAGAAAATTATGGGTAAAATTATTAGATGTATAACTTCAGACGGTCTTGTAACAGCAGTTTGTGCAGACACAACTGACATTGTTCAAGTGGCAAGTGAAATGCACAAAACTTCGCCGATTATGTCGGCTGCTCTTGGTCGTCTTTTAACTGCAACTTCTATGATGGGTTGCGTGCTTAAAGGCAAAAACAGTTCTATTACTGTTAAAATTGATTGCGATGGCGAAGCAAAAGGCTTGGTTGCCGTTAGTGATAACCAAGGCAACCCTAAAGGTTATGTTATTAATCCTCTTGTTGAAACAAAAGAAAAATATAAAGGCAAACTTGATGTTGGCAGTGCAATTGGCAACGGTACTTTATATGTTTCAAAAGACATTGGTCTTGATATGCCTTATAACGGCGCAATTGAGCTTGTTTCCGGCGAAATTGCTGAAGATATTGCGGCTTATTATGTTGAGTCTGAACAGGTGCCAACGGTTTGTGCCTTGGGTGTTTTGATTAATCCAAACTTGAGCATTAACGCTGCAGGCGGTTTTATTATTCAAATGCTCCCTGCCGCCGGAGATGACACTGCAGACCTTATTGAAAAAGGGCTTAAAAACCTGCCAAGTGTTACAACAATGCTTTCAGGCGGCGACACAATTTTGGAGATTGTTAAAAAAGCTCTTTGCGAGTTTGAAGTTGAAGTGTTGGATGAGTATGACATTGAATATAAATGCGACTGCTCAAAAGAGCGCACCAACAAGGTTTTGAAATCAATTGGCAAAGAAGAATTAAATCGACTTGCAGACGAGCAAGAAACAACCGAAGTGGCTTGTCATTTCTGCGACAAAGTTTATAAATACACAAGTGAAGAATTAAGAGAATTAGCAAAATAGAAAAACACGGGTTGAATTTCCAGCCCGTGTTTTATTATTTTAATATTGACAAAATAAAAATCATATGCTATAATACATTTAACAATTAAGTTAAATGTTAAATGAAAGGAGTTGGTTTTGTGAGTTTGCAAACAACTTTAAAGGCGCTTGCCGACCCTACAAGACGAGAGATTTTGAATCTTTTGAAAAAAGGCAAACTTTCTGCCGGAGAAATCGTCGAAAAATTTGATGTTAGCGGAGCGGCAATTTCAAGACACTTAAGCACATTAAAAGAAGCAGATTTGATTTTCGACAAACGTGAGGGCAAGTTCATTTATTACCAAATAAACACAAGCGTTTTAGAAGAAATTATGCTTTTTATTACTGATTTAAGAAAGGATGAGAATGATGATTAAACAAAACAAATTTAAACTTATTATAACTTCGATTATTACCATTTTGCCAATGGTTGCGGGTGTGATTTTGTGGGATAAATTACCCCAAGAAATTCCAACACATTTTGGCATTGATGGCACACCTGACCAATATTCATCAAAACCATTTGCAGTGTTTTTCTTGCCATTATTTTTGCTCTTTATTCATTGGCTTGGTATTTTTGCAACAAGCATTGACCCAAAGAAAAAGAATGTTACTAAAAAGCCGTTTACACTTGTTGTGATGGTTTGTCCGTTGTTATCCATTGTTTTACACACAATTACCTATTCAATGGCGCTTGGTGTTGAAATAAACGTGCCAACAATTATGTGTTCGCTTATGGGTGTTTTACTTGTAATCATTGGTAACTATTTGCCAAAATGCAGACAAAACTACACAATCGGGCTTAAATTTCCTTGGACACTTAATGATGAAGAAAACTGGGATAAAACGCACAGATTTTCAGGCATTTTGTGGACAATTGCAGGTTTTGTGGTTTTGGCAACTTCTTTTTTAGGTAGTTTCATCTTATTTATATCAACAATCATTGTAATGGTAATAACCCCTGTTATTTACTCATTTATTTTACACAAGAAAAAAGAAAAATAACAAAAAACGAGAGCTAAAAGCTCTCGTTTTTTTATTTAAAATTACATTCTTCAACCACAAATTCATCTAAAGTTGTATTAATTAAATCTCTTTCAAAGTCTTCATAATACAAATAAACAATTTTCTGTTCTAAGTCGTTTGTTCCAATAAAAAGCATCTCTTTTGGATAATATAAAACATTAATCTCATCAGGCAAAACCACAGTTCTAAAACTATAATTGCCTACTCTAAAATTAGCTTTTTTGTGTCCTACATCTTCGTCATCATAATCTTCAACAACAATTTCATCTTCATAAAAATCATATTTTTTATCAAGATTTAATTTTTCTTTTACATATTCATCATTATTGTATGCAACCTTTAAATTGTAAGCATTTTGCTCAAAAAACAGCACAATCTTGCGAAAACGATAATATTCAAAATTTTTACTATTATCAAACTCATCAAGACTTGGCAAAAAACTTTTTCGTTCAAGCAATGACTCATAAGATGAAATGTTATTTGTAGTAACGCCCTTTGCGAAAGCAAAAGAAATAAAACAAATAGCTAAAAACACAACAAATGCAGTAGTTATAATAATTACATTAGTTTTGTCTTTCATAAAAAATACTCCTTATTTACACAATTCTTTATAAATATCGCTCTTTTTGAATCCGGTTTCTGCTGCTGCTTGTTTTGCTGCTGCAGAAGTTGGATTGCCTTTTTCCACTAATTCTTTTGCAATCTCTACTGCTTGTTCAAAGGTGTATTCTTGAGTTGCAGTTTCTTCTTTTCCTTTTATAACAAGTACAAATTCACCTTTTGGTGGAGTTTGCTCATACTTTTCAATTGCAGATTTTAAAGTTGTATTAATTACTTCTTCATGAATTTTAGTAAGTTCTCGGCAAATGGCAATTTCTCTGTCACCAAAATACTCAAACATATCTTTCAATGTGTAGATAAGTTTGTGAGGTGCTTCATAGAAAATCATTGTTCGAGTTTCGTTTACAAGAGATGAAAGATGCTCTTTTCGATGAGCTTTTGTAACCGACAAAAAGCCTTCAAATGTAAAACGAGAAGAAGAAAGTCCTGAAAGCGCCATTGCAGTTGCAAAGGCAGTTGGACCTGGTACAGACTCAATTTCTACACCTTTTTCACGGCATAGTTTAACAAGTTCTTCGCCTGGGTCAGAAATTGCAGGCATACCGGCATCGGTAACGATTGCGCAGTTTTCCCCCGCCAAAATTCTTTCAACAATTCTCTCGCCTGCCACACCTCTGTTGTGCTCGTGGTAAGAAACAAGTGAGTTTTTAATTTCAAACTTGTTAAGAAGCTTGAGTGTTACCCTTGTGTCTTCTGCGGCAATAAAATCAACAGTTTTTAACGTTTCAATTGCTCTTGGCGAAAAATCAGACAAATTGCCGATTGGTGTGCCAACAACATAAAGTTTAGCCATTTTGTTTTCCTCTCATAACTTTATAAATCTCTTGTGTTTCAATTGTATCACTATCATCAGGATTTTTCAATATTAAATCTGATAGCATTTCGGTTGAGCAGTTGCCACCTTTTATACCACTAACCAAAACAAGCATTGGCTTGTCGCCTGCTTTATTAACAACATTTCTAATTTGTTTTGGCTCAATACCTGCCTTTTTCATTTCAAAAATTACTTCGCCAAAACGCTCTGGGCGTTGACAAATGCAAAATCTACCGTTTGGCACAAGCAATTTTGCAGCAGCATTGCAAATGTCTTCTAATGTGCATTCAATTTCATTTCTTGCAATGTCAATGCCATAAACTCCAGTAACTTTGCCTGAACCCTTGCGTTTGTAAGGTGGGTTCATTGTAACCAAATCAAACTTGCCATTTAACTCTTTTGGCAAGGTTTTTAAATCGCAATTGAATGGTGTGATTTTGTCTTCTACCCCGTTATGCTCGATTGCTTTTTTAACAAGCGAAATCGCATCTTGTTGAATGTCAACTGCGCTAATTTTTAAATTAGGGTTTGACTGCAACATTAAAAACGGAATTATGCCACAACCACAGCCCAAATCACAAGCTTGTTTTGCGCGTTTTGAATTTGCGAAATATTCAAGCAACACCGCATCAGTACCAAAACGATGAATGTTGCTACAAAAAATATCATAAACACCTAAAAACTCTTGTTTTAACTCGGTCATATTTTCTCCTAAATAATTTTAAAAGCGAGACAAGGTCTGCCTCGCTTTTAAAGTTTAATTTAATGTAAAATTATTCAGCAATTGCCTCTACTGGACAATCAGCAGCACAAGCACCACAGCTAATGCATTCATCAGCGTTGATTTCGTATTTGCCGTCGCCTTCAACGATAGCGCCTACTGGACAAGTACCAGCGCAAGCACCACAAGCGATACATTCATCAGAAATTTTGTAAGCCATTCTTAAAACACCTCCGTTTTTTTGTATTTGTATTGTAACATATAAAATATGTTTTTTCAAGTATCTTTTTAAAATTTAAAAAATTAATGCGTGTTTTCCTGAACAAAGTTCTATTTCTTTGCCATCAAATTTGAAAATAGCACTTGTATTAACAGGAACCTGAATGTCAAACTCTGTTTTTTCTTTGCGTTTGATTTCAATCTTGATATCGCCGAAAACGGTTTGCATTGTTACATTTACATTGTTAATGCTTTTTGGCAAATAAGGGCAAATTTCAAAGCTTTTATAACCATTTTCAAGTGGCTTAATACCACACAAACATCTATAAAACCAAACACTTGGCGCAGAGCCCAAAAATGCGTGATTTTGTGAACCACCACCGTTATAATTTTCTGGGAATGTTGTTGCGTCACACTCATTAATAAGCCACAACCAGCCACCCATATTTTTGTTTTTGATAAGACTGAATGCAACATCTTGTTTGCCATTTTCTGATAAAACTTTTAAAATGAGCGCTGTGCCCATAAAGCCAGTTGTGTTGGCTTGTTTTGTTTCAATGTTTTCAACCAAAGAATCAGTAACAGCAGATTTTAATTCATTAGGACAAACGCCAAAACCCAATGCGTGAACATTTGCGCTTTGAGTGTTGTTGTCATAATACGCTTTGCCATTTTCTCTGTGTAAAAATGT
This sequence comes from Acutalibacteraceae bacterium, assembly GCA_045649405.1. Lineage (GTDB taxonomy): Bacteria > Bacillota > Clostridia > Oscillospirales > Acutalibacteraceae > RUG11462. The sequence continues at coordinate 35,444 of JAZRPW010000033.1, read as the reverse complement.
TTTATTGATGTTTTCTTTGATTTTTTCTGCAATGTTGAAATATTCATCAGCATCTTTGCCAAGTGCTTTTGAAATTTGCGCAAAGCACCAAATTGCTTTATAAAAATAAATTGCAGAAATAAACGCAGGGGTTGTTTTTTCAGGGGCAACCCAGTCTTTGTAACTGTAAAAAGATGTGCTTAAAACATAGTTTTCATCACAAAGGTTAAGAAGCAAATCTACATAACCTTTTGCATTTTCATAAGTTTCTTTGCAAAAACGAATGTCGCCATATTGAGTGAGAACGTCATAAGGAATGAACACCGTTGACATTGGCCAGTTTATATCAATACTATCATCGGTTGAACGAGGTAATTCAACCGGAAGCCAACCATTTTTGCGTTGACAGTCGTTATAACTTTTAAACCAAGCGTAATAGAAATTCAACATATCAAAGTTGAAAATTTCTGATTCTGCTACTGCAAAAGCGTCTGCAGTCCAACCACGACGCTCTCTTTCAGGGCAGTCTGTTGGAATGTTAACAAGGTTTGATAAAAAGCCTTGACGAGCAACTTTGTTGATTTGGTTTAATTCTTCATCATCACAACAAAACGAGCTATTTGAATCAAGCTGTGAATGAACAAAATGAGAGCAAAAATCATCTGCACCTATTTCATCATCGTAGCCGTAAACTTCGATATATCTAAACCCAATCATCAAGAAATCGGTTCTGTGATGCTCTTTTTCATCAGAAGCAAAGGTATATTCACAATAAGGTGGGAATTGTTCGCCAGGAACAATTCTGCCAGTATCTTTATTTGCCTTTTCGCCATATTTGATTGTGATTTTTTGACCTGGCTTACCTTTTAAAGAATACTCCAAAATGCCTGAATGGTTTGTGCCAAAGTCAAGTTGAATGCAGTTGTCAAATTTATTTATTGCAACCGGTTTATAGGTTTCATATTCCTTTGCAACTGAGTATTGATTTTCGATGAAAAGTGGGCCAAAACTGATAACACCAAATGGGTCGTGATAAAATCCCCAATCGCTATCATCAAAACCGTTTTCTGAAAACCCTTCAAAATGTTTTGTATTGTCAAAAAGTTCAACTTTGCCTTTGTACATTGGGTTGTCAAAGCCTAAGTGATAAGCACCCTTGTCATTAAATCTCCAATTATTCTTTGTTGTGCAAACAAACTGTGTTTCGCCTGATTTGTACTTGATTTTAAGAACAATTGAAGCGGCAGTTGACACCAAAAAACCCAATGTGTTTGTTCCACAAAGCAATAAATCTTTTACATCAACGCAGGTGTAAAATGCCCTGAAATATTCAGTTGCGCCCGGGAAGTTTGCGCAAACGCCAACACGCTTACCATTTAGATAAGCAACCAATGAGTTAACCTTGTCGCCTAACGCACCTAAATAACAATAAGCATATTCAATTTGCTCATCATTTACTTCAAATTCTTTTCTAACGTAACCAACTTTTCCAAAGTTGTACCAAATTTTAAACCAGTCGCCTTTCCATTGACCTGCTTTAAACACACCAGTTGTGAAAAACGAAGATTTTGTGGCAACTTCATCATTTTCATCCCAAACGTTAAGTGTAAACTCATACTTATTATAGGTTTTCAAAACCCCTTTTAAGTCTACTTCAACACCAAACTGCTTGTCAGAAACAACCTTGTTTGAGTTGTAAATTTCATTGCTATCTTCATCAAAAATTGTGATTTGGTATGCAGTTTGTTTAGCGCCGTTTTCATTTGAACTCAAAGTCCAAGAAAAATGCGGACAAAGTTTGTCAACACCAAGCGCTTCTACTACATTTTCACATTTTAAAGAATCAATAAAAATACTCATTTAATACTCCATTTATTTATTCTTATTTCTTTTATCTTTAAAAAATCTCTTTTTGAATTTGTTTTCTTGTGGTTTGATAAGGTCGTTATAGTTAACAGAAACCGGCGCTGTTTCTTCTTCGCCATCAAGTCTTACTTTCAAGTTACCTGTAAGCACATTTACATCTTCAACCTTACCAGTGCCGTGTTGAGTTTTTACAGACTCGCCGTGTTTTGGCAATTCTGCTCTAAGTTTTTCATAAGTGTTTTGTTCATATTGCAAACAACACATCAAACGGCCGCAAGAGCCAGAAATTTTGAGTGGGTTTGGAGACAAGTTTTGCTCTTTTGCCATTTTAATTGACACAGGATGAAACTCATCTAAAAATCTTGAGCAGCAGAATGTTTGACCACAAATGCCAACGCCTCCGAGCATTTTTGCTTCATCTCTTACACCAATTTGGCGAAGTTCAATTCTTGATTTGAATTCTGCCGCCAAATCTTTTACTAATTCTCTAAAATCAACTCTGCCGTCTGCAGTAAAGAAAAAGATGATTTTTGAATTATCAAAAGAATATTCAACACGAGTCAATTTCATATCAAGCCCGTGCTCTTCAATTTTCTTCATACAAATTTCAAAAGCTTTTTCTTCTTTTTTCTCGTTTTCTTGTTGTTTAATAATATCTTCTTTTGTTGCAATTCTAATGATATTTTTAAGTGGTTGAACAATTTCTTCTTCCTCAACCATTCTGTTTACCATTGCAACATCAGCACATTCAAGGCCACGTGCAGTTTCAACGATAACTTTGTCGCCCAAATTTGCCTTTTTGCCATTTGCACCAAAATAATAAATTTTTGAAGTTTCTCTAAAACGAACACCAATGATTTCTACCATTTTTAACTTCACTCCTATCTTCCAAGCAACGACTTGAACTTTGCGCAAAATGATGACAACATCAATTTTACTGATTTGTTTTTGTGTGTTGAAACACGCAAGTTTTCGGTTAGTTCAATTGCTTGTAAAATTTTATTAACAGTAAGTTTTTCAACCAAATCTTCTAAATCTTGTTGTGTTTTTGTTCCACATTTAATTAAATACAACTCTCGCAAAGCAGTTTGCAAAGCGGTAACCATTTTAAGTCTGCTTTGTTTTTCTTCGCAAGTATTTGTAATTTTCTTTAAAAGTTCTAATTCGCTTTCGAAAACAGCAGTTTTCAAAAGTTCTAACGCTTCTGTAATATCTACATCTTCATTGTTTTCTTTTTCGCCAGTCAAAATGTAGGTCGCTCTTGAAATAATTGTATCAAGAAGGTGGGTTTTTGTTTTGCAGTTAAGCACAAAAACAACCGATTTTGGCGGCTCTTCTAATATTTTCAAAAATGCATTTTGTGACAAAACAGAAATATTATCAACATCATTAAAAATATAAACCTTTGCCCTTGCTTCATTTGGCAAAACAAACGCATCTTCTTTAATTCTGCGAATTTCTTTGATGGAATAGTCCATCATTTTACCAGAAGGAAAAAGTTCAATTATATCAGGATGAATCTTTTTATCTGCCTTTTTGCAGTGGTTACATTCATCACAAGGTTTAATTTCACTTTCACAAACAACGCACTTTGCAAAAAACATTGAAGCGAAATATCTACTTTCATCGCCTTCAAAAATTATTGCATGCGGCAATGCGCCGGCGTTTGCAAGTGTTTTTATTCTTTCTATATACTCCACTTTTTCACCTTAATAAATCATATTTTTAACATACTCAATATCGTTATTAATTGCTCTTTTTAATTCATCAATATTCTCGAATTTTCTTTCAGGGCGAATGAAAAATCTCAAAACAACTTCAACTGTTTCATCATACAAATCGCCTTCAAAATCAAAAATATTGGTTTCGCTACAAACATTTTCAGAACCAATTGTTGGCTTTATTCCGATGTTTGTAATAGATTTATACTCTTTACCATTGATTATTGTTTTTGATGCGTAAACACCTTTTTTAGGCACAATAAAGTTTTGTGGGAATTCTTGATTAATTGTTGGAATTTCCCAGGTTGAGCCTAAATGATTGCCTTCTTTAACTTTGAAAATAAAACTAAATTCATGACCTAAAAGTTCTCTTGCTTTGTCAAGTTCACCATTTTCAATGTGATTTCTAATTCTTGTTGAAGAAATTGGAGCGTCTGATACCAAAAACGGCGGAATTACCTTTAGTTCAATTTTATGCTCTTTGCAAAGTTGCTTTAACAATTGCGGTGTGCCTAAACGATTAGCGCCAAATGTGAAGTTAAAGCCACAAGTGATTTTTTTAGCGCCAAGTTTTTCTTTAAGCATTAAAACAAAATCTTCTGCGCTCATATCTTTAAAATCTAAAAACGAAGGGCAAAAGAAGATTTTGACACCCAATTTTTCAAACAGTTTTTGTTTTGATTCTTTTGTTGTTATTGAAGGTACTTGTTCGCCGTTAATTACTGCACTTGGCAATTGGGCAAACGAGAAAACTGCAGGTGTAAACTCGCTATTAACTGCCTCTTTTATTACAGCAGAGTGCGCTAAATGAACCCCGTCAAAAGTGCCGAGAGCAATTGAAGTATTCTCTTGTGATTCATAAAGTTCAATACTGTTTACTACCTTCATAATTCACCTTTTAAAAAACAACTTTTGGCATTAACGAATCATCTTTAATTTCGCCAAGCCCTAAAAATTCATTATCAAAATAAACTCTAATTAATTGTGTTTGTTCTTTTAATTTTAATCTTTTCAAATCAAGCTCGTTGCCGTTTTTAAAGCGTTTTGCTTGATTTTCTGTTACATAAACAGATGCAAAATTTTCAACTGCTTTGTCAGCAGGAATAATTGTTTGAGCAATATCTTTTTGCAAAAATTCATCTAAAGAAATGCACTCATCAAGCGAAAAACCGCTTGCTCTTGTTCTTTGCAACTCATTCATAAAAGCACCACAACCAAGTTTTACACCAAGGTCATCAATAATTGTACGAATGTAAGTGCCTTTTGAACATTCAACCAAGATTTTAGCAGTATCGTTACCATCAAACTCTAAAAGTTCAATTTTGTAAATAAAGGCTTTTCTTGGCTTTCTTTCAACCTCTATTCCCTGTCTTGCTAATTTGTAGAGTTTGACACCATCTTTTGAAAGTGCCGAATACATCGGTGGAATTTGAGTAATTTCTCCTTCAAATTCTTTTAGTGCTATTTCAATTTGTTCTTTTGTAACATTAACCGGTTGGTCAACAAGAACTTCGCCATCGCAGTCAAGTGTATCAGTAGCCATACCAAAGACAAGTGATGCAACATAGGTTTTCTTGTTATCATCAATCAAATCAATAAAGCGTGTTGCTCTGCCAATCATTACTGGCAAAACACCGGTTGCAAGCGGGTCTAATGTGCCTGCGTGACCGCAACGCTTTTCACCCGATTTATGCTTTACCGAGCCGGTAATTTTAAAAGATGTAAGCCCAGATGGTTTATTAATTAAAACAAATCCATTCATAATTAAACCAACCCTGCTTCTTTAAGCATTTTTTCTGCAACTTCAACCAACTTTTCAAAAGTTTTGTCAACCGGCAATTCAATTTCACAACCGCCTGCACGAGCATGTCCGCCACCGCCAAAGTTTGCACAGAATTTTGATGCATCAATTGGTGCGTGGCTTCTTGCAGAAACCTTGCAGATATCAGTGTTATCACGCTCACGAATTGTAAGGCCTAACACAACACCTTCAATTGTTCTTGGCAAGCCTGTAATACCTTCAAGTTCAGAGTCTTGCGCACCTGAAGTTTTGCGCATTTCTTTTGTAATGGTCATTATTGCAACTTTACCACCACAAGCATATTTAAGTGTGTTAAGTGCTTTTGTTTCGACTTCAATTCTCGCTTTTGAATTAGTTTCAAACATAATTCTATTAATTTCGCCAAAATCAACGCCTTTATCCATTAAATCTGCCGCAATTCTGTGAGTTTTCGCAGTTGTGTTTGTGAATTTAAAGCAGCCTGTATCAGTTGAAATACCAGTGTATAATGCAGTTGCGCTATTCAAATCAACATCGCCAACCAAACCATTTACAACTTCATAAAGAATTTCGCATGCCGCTGCAGAATCTGCATCAACATAGGTTTCGGTTGCATAACCACAGTTTGAGCCGTGGTGGTCAATGCACAAATCAATTTTGCTATATTCTTCGGATTTTTTGCCCAAAAGTTTGACATCTGCCACATCAACTGCAACAACAAAATCTGGCGCAAAGTCTTCAAATTCAACATCTTTTGTGATAAACGAATATCTCTCGCCGATTACATCACAACACTCAACCCTTGCCTTTTTGCCAAGTTTTTTGAGTGCAAAATAAAGAGAATAACCGCAACCAATTGTATCGCCATCAGGAAATTGATGCAATAAAATCACAATATTATCTTTTTCTTTCAAACGGTTGATTGCGGTTTGTAAATTAATAAACATATTAAAAATCCTCTATAATTTTTGCAATGTGAGCGCCATGTTCAATTGAGTTGTCTGCAACAAAGTTAAGTGCTGGAATTTTTCTCAACTTCATTTTCGCGTTTAATTCACGCTTGATAAAGCCTTCAGCACTTTTAAGACCTTTTACAGACTCAACTGTTTTTTCATAGTCCTCAATTGCACTTACAAATACTTTGGCATAAGAAAGGTCGCCAGAAACTTCTACTCTGATAATTGATAAAAGTTTTGAAATTCTTGGGTCTTTTAAATCCCTAACAATTTCGGCTAAACATCTTTTGATGTCTTCTTCTATTCTGCCTAATCTATGTGAGCCCATATTTTTTGCTCCTTAAAATTAATCTCTATATTCTTCAATTACAAATGCTTCAAAAATGTCGCCTTCTTTGATATCGTTGAATTTTTCAAGACCGATACCACATTCGTAGTTTGTAGCAACTTCTTTAACGTCATCTTTAAATCTTCTCAAAGAATCAATTTCATCTTCAGCTAAAACGATACCGTCACGAACAACACGGATTTGAGCATTTCTTGTAACTTTACCTTCAAGAATGTAACAACCTGCAATTGTACCAACAGAAGAGATTTTGTAAACTTCTCTAACTTCTGCACGGCCAAGTTGTACTTCTCTAAATTTAGGTGCAAGCATACCTTTGATAGCTGCTTCAATTTCTTCAATTGCATCATAAATAATTCTGTAAAGACGCATATCAACACCGTCTTTTTCTGCCAAGTTTTTAGCAACTGGGTCTGGACGAACGTTGAAACCAACGATGATTGCATTTGAAGCGCCTGCGAGCATTACGTCAGACTCTGAAACTGCACCAACTGCACCGTGAATTACTTTTACTCTTACTTCTTCATTTGACAATTTTTCAAGTGATTGACGAACTGCTTCAACAGAGCCTTGAACGTCTGCTTTAACAATGATATTAAGGTCTTTCATATCGCCTTGTTGTAATTGGTCAAAGAGATTGTCAAGAGTAACCTTTTGATATTTATTAAATTCTTCTTCTTTAAACTCTGTTTTTCTTTGTTCAACGAGTTCACGAGCCAAACGTTCATCAGAAACGCAGTCAAATGTGTCACCTGCTGATGGAACTTCATCAAGACCGGTAATTTCAACCGGAACTGAAGGGCCTGCTTCTTTAACACGTTCACCTTTATCGTTAAGCATTACACGAACACGACCAACAGTTTTACCTGCAACGATAATGTCGCCAACTCTTAATGTACCATTTTGAACGAGAATTGTTGCAACAGGACCACGGCCTTTATCAAGTTTTGCTTCGATAACGGCACCTTTTGCCATTCTGTCAGGGTTTGCTTTTAACTCTTGCATTTCTGCAACAAGCAATACATTTTCAAGAAGTTTGTCAATGTTCATACCTGTGTGAGCAGAAACAGGAACAACGATAATGTTACCGCCCCATTCTTCAGGCACCAATTCATGCTCTGTTAATTGTTGCATAATATTATCAGTTGTTGCACCTGGTTTATCCATTTTGTTGATTGCAACAATGATTTCAACGCCAGCTGCTTTTGCGTGGTTAATTGCTTCGATTGTTTGTGGCATAATACCGTCATCTGCAGCAACTACTAAGATTGCAATATCAGTTACATTTGCACCACGTTGACGCATTGCAGTAAACGCTGCGTGACCTGGGGTGTCAAGGAATGTAATGTTATTGCCACCTTCAACAGTTACTTGGTAAGCACCGATGTGTTGAGTAATACCACCTGCTTCAGTTGCTGTTACAGAAGCTGAACGAATTCTATCAAGAATTGAAGTTTTACCATGGTCAACGTGGCCCATTACAACAACAACTGGGTCACGTGGTTTCAAATCTTCTTCTTTATCTTCTTGAATGTCCATAATTCTTTCTTCAATTGTTACAACAACTTCTTTTTCAACCTTTGCACCCATTTCCGTTGCAACGATTGCCGCTGTGTCATAGTCAATTGTTTCAGAAGCGCCTGCCATAATGCCAAGAATCATAAGTTGTTTAACAACTTCGGCAGCAGTCTTTTTCATTCTTGAAGCAAGTTCACCAACTGTGATTTCTTCGCCAATTGTAACTTCAATTGGTTTTGCTTTAATCTTTTCAAGTTGAAGTTTTCTAAGTCTATCTGCTTCGGTTTCTTGTTTTTTACCTTTTGCAGCTTTGTTGTATTGTTTTGATTTTTGCTTAATTTTTTGTTTCTTTTGGAAATTGTCACCGTATTTATGCGCAGGTGAAATTTCATCATATTTTTCATTGTACTTTTCAGCATCAAAGTCAGATGCTCTTGTATCAATTTTATAACTTTCAACAGTGTGAATTTCGATGTTTTTGTTATCGCCCTTGTCACGAATTCTGCCTTCAGTTCTTGGTTTTGCAGGAGCTTTTTTCTTATCTTGTCTTTTTGCTTCTGCTTTTTCTTCTACCTTTGGTTCTGCCTTTACTTCTGGCTTTGGCTCTGCCTTTTTAGCTTCAGGTTTTGGTTCTGCTTTTTTAACCTCAGGTTTTGGCTCTGCTTTTTTAACAGGTGCGCGTTTTACAGTTTTTTCTTCTGCCTTTTCTTTAATTGCTTTTGCAGCAGCTTCTGGGTCTTTACCCTCTTTTTGCGCTGCCATTGCTGCTTTTAATTGAGCCGCTAAAAGTTCTTGTTCTTTAAGTCTTGCTTGTTTTTTCTCATCTTTTTCTGCTCTACGTTTTTCTTGAGCTTTTTCGCCCAACGCAAAGTATTCATCAAAAGATTTAACACTATGTTTTTGTGTTAAGTAATCAAAAACATAGTTAAGTTCAACCTCTTCAAGAGTTGTTGTGTTTTTAAACGCTCTTTCAGGGAATTTTACTTTTAAAACTTCAATTAAAGCTTTTGTATCTTGAGCAAAATCTTTTGCTACTTCATTAACTTTGTATTTAACTAACATTAATTCATCATCCTTTAATAAAATAAAGTTTTTGGTTTATGCTTGTAAAAGTGAAACTAATTTTTTTGCAAAACCTGCATCATTAACACTAACAATGCCTGTTTTTGTACCAACTGCATTTGTGAAATCAAAAATGGTGTGTTCAACACTAATAATTTCAACATCCATTTCTTCTGAAGCAAACACCAAACCGCGTTTGGTTTTGTCTGAAATATCACTTGCTACGAAAACAACAAACGCCTTGCCGTTATGCACAGACTCTAGCGCTTTATCATAACCAAGCGATACTCTGTTTGCTTTTCTTGCCATTCCAAGAAGCGACAAAAATTTATTATTCTGCATCACTTAACTCCTTAATCAATGAATCATAAACTTCATTAGGAATTTCTTGTGAGAATGCTCTGTTGAGTTTTTTCTTATCTTTGCAAAGTTTCAAACAATCTGCACTTTTGCAAACATAAGCTCCTCTGCCTGCTGCTTTGCCTGTTAAATCAAGAAAAATTTCATTTTCCTTTGTTTTAACAACACGCACAAATTCTTTTTTTGGTTTGTGCTCGCCACAGCCAACGCACATTCTCATTGGTATTTTCTTTGGTTTTTGCATAAATCATTCACCGTTCTTTTATATAAAAATATTATTCGCCGTAATAACCGCTTTCAGGACGAATATCAATCTTCCAGCCAGTAAGTTTTGCTGCAAGACGAGCATTTTGACCTTTGTTACCAATTGCAAGTGACAATTGATGGTCTGGCACTGATGCTCTGCAAGATTTTGCGCTTTCATCAACAATTTCTACTGAAACAACGCTTGCAGGAGAAAGTGCTTCTGAAACAAAAGCAGTAATATCATCTGAATATTTAACAATATCAATTTTTTCGCCGCCGAGTTCTTCAACGATTGTTGAAACTCTTTGACCTTTAGGACCGATACAAGCACCGATTGGGTCAACGTTTTCATCTTTTGAGAAAACTGCCATTTTTGTTCTCATACCAGCTTCACGAGAAACTGCTTTGATTTCAACAACACCGTCAAAAATTTCAGGAACTTCCATTTCAAAAAGACGTTTTACAAAACCAGGATGTGTTCTTGAAATCATAATTTTTGGACCTTTTTCTGTTTCTCTAACATCAACAATGTAAACTTTGATGATTTGACCTTCTTTAAGGTGTTCAGTTGGAACTTGCTCACCTCTTGGCAAGATTGCTTCTGATTTGCCAATTTGCAAAGTAACGTTTTCTGTTACAGGGTCAATTGAAGTTACTGTTGCTGAAACAATTTCGCTGTGTTTTGATTGGAACTCTTGCAACACAAGGCCGTGTTCTGCTTCACGAATGCCTTGGCGGATTACGTGTTTTGCAGTTTGAGCAACAATTCTACCAAAGTTTTTAGGGTTAAGTTTAATTTTAACTGAGTTGCCAACTGACGCTCTTTTTGAATGAGTCAAAGCTTCTTCTAAAAGGATTTGTTCGCCAGCACGTTCTGGGTCGATTTCTTCAACAACTTCTTTTACAACATAAACATCAATTTTTTCTTTAACTGTGTCAATGTCGCAATGAACGATGTCAAGACCTTCATAATCTCTACGTTCTGCAACTACGATTGCGTTTGCGATTTTCTCTGCCAAAAATTCAGCAGGAATACCTCTTTCTTGTTCCATTAATTTCAATGCTTCAAAAAATTCTTTGTTTTTCATAAAAACCACCTTTTAATTAAAAATCTAAATCGTTAAGATAAACTTTTGAAATTTCTTTTTTTGATATTTTAAGAGGTTCGCCATTATATTCTATGACAACCTCATCATTTTCAAACCCTAACAAAGTACAAACAAGTTCTTTTTTCTTGTCAATTGCTTTGTAAAGTTTTACAACCACTTCTTCGCCAACAAAAGCCTCGAAATGTTCAGGTTTTGTTAACTCTCTGTTAAGACCTGGAGAAGAAACTTCTAAAAAGTAAGCTTCTTTAATTGGGTCCACCTCATCCAAAGGCTCGTCAATTGCTCTTGAGAATGTTTCACAATCATCAATTGTAATGCCTTCAGGTTTGTCAATGAAAATTCTTAAAAAATAAGATGCGCCCTCTTTGAGATATTTAATGTCCCAAATTTCAAGATTTTGCTCTTTTGCTATTGGAGAAACAATGTCAAAAACTTGCTGGGCAATGTTCTTTTTGCCTTGCGCCAAACAATTCACTCCTTTTAAAATGTTTGTAATAAAACCGAAAGAGCGACCCGCAAGGTCACTCTTCCTTTACTACAAATATACTTTCTGTAATTATACTATCACAAAACCATTTAAAAATCAAGTGTTTTCTTTAAAAAAGTGTTAAAAAAAGGAATAAAAGCCACTCTCAAACGAGAGAGGCTTTTATCAAAGGAAAGTTATATGAAAAAATTAGAGAAATAACTTACCATTTATCATTTTCATAAGGGTCATATTTTGTTGTCTCAACTGGTTTTTCAGTTGGGTCTGTTGTATCTTCTGGTGAAGATGCAATGATATCCATAGATTCGTATTTTTCGAATTCCAATGTAATTTTTTCAAATTTCATTTCAATTTACCCCCTTATTTAATGATTGTTTGAGAAATCTCAATAATTGCTCTACCGAGAGCTTTACCAGCGTTAACTGCATTCGCTTGTGTGAATTTAACACCATTTGATTTAAAGAAAGCAGTTTCAAATGTTGTACCACATTGTAATGTAGAAATTTTACCCATATAGCTTGAGAAAGCTCTGCTTTCAGTACCATCTGTACCTGTGTTACCAGCAACGCCATATTCTTGGTTATTAGCACCTGTATATGGCAAGCAACTTGAATCGATATTATTTTTAAATGCTGTTAACAATGTTTCAAGATTGTCTGCTCTTTGTGTACCTGGAGCAAACTTTTTATAAACAAAGATTGAATCATTATCTCCGCCTGTATGCCAAGGTGAGTGTGAATCATAAGCTTGAACAACATTGTTTGCAGGGTCTTCAAGATAAGAACGAACCGCTCTAACTGATGCATAGATTGATTTATCTGTTTCACCTAATTCGCCAACATAGTCTCTATTATGGTCATGAGGAGAACGGCCTTTACCTTGGTCACCTGCAAGCACACCATCAATATCCATAAATGGCACTGCCATTACTGTGTAATTTTCCATAATGTAATCAGAAGTTGCAAGTTCTTTTAAAACACCTTCTAATACATAACTACCTGATGATTCGCAAGCGTGATGACGAGCAGTTAAAACGATGCCTTTATCGCCATTACCAAATTTAACATAAGGTACTGCATTACCACCCTCTGATGTGCAAAGAGTTTGAACAGTTAAACCTAATTCATCTGCAACATCATAAAATCTTTCAGGATGATAAAGCATATTATGAGCGAAATAAACTGTTGTATCATTCTCGCCGAATGTATAAGTAAAGCCTTCGCCATCTCTTGTATTAGTCCAATCCCAAGTTTCAAGGTCTTTTGATACAGCAGCGCCATAAGGACCTACTCTGTTACCTTGAGAGAACTTGAATGTAACTTTTTTACCTTGAGCGCCTTCAACTTTGAATGCCCAATAGAACCAATCTTCAGTTGTTGTTCTCAAATCATTTTTAACAGTTACTAAATATGAACCATCTGCATTTTCTTCAATGTTTTGAACGATAATATTACCGCCAACCATTGCATCTGTTACAGAAATTGCGCCTAAAATAGCATCTGCCCAAAGGTCAACTTTTTCTTTGAATGCTTCATACAAATCAGTTTGTGTTTCATCTGCTCTGAATAAAGTTGCAACCTTTTTAAGGGAACGTGAGTTGTTTGCAACTTTGTTGTCAATGTAAGAAGCATAAGAAATATATGTTCTGCCATCTAATGTTACTTTGAGATAACCACGGCCAACAAAATCTCTTGAAATGTTACCAGATTCTTTTGAATAAGCAGTATTTGATTCTTTAATGTTAACAATTGAACCAACAACATATTTGTCTTCGTACAAACCATTTGAAAGGTCAAATGTTACATCAATATACATAGCTTCATCAAGGTCAAATGTCAATTCTTCTCTACCTAAAACATCTTTTGGAGCGATAAGTGTACCAGCTTCAACAGTTGCGCCTTTTTCTTGCAATGCTGCAACTTTGTTCATATCAAATTTTGTGTAGAAACGAAGACCGTTTACTTCACCAAGTCTAAGAGCAGCACCTTTTTCCATTGTTGTTTGAACTTCTAAAGCATCAACAGGAACTTCACCTACGATTGAAAGTGTGAATGTATCATCAAGATAGTTGTTGATAATTGTTTGGCTTGTGCTTTCAGCCATATTGTTTTCACCTGTGTTCCAAGTTGAAACAACAAGGTAAGCTGTGTTTGGACCTGTTGTCAAAGTTGTTGTGAAGTTTGCGCCCAAATCACCAGTTGTTTTGTTTGTGTTGAGTGACAAATACTGTTTGTTGCCATCAAGCTCTTTAAAGTTCAAAGCATAAGTTTTGCTCATTTTAACTTTGATTGTATAAGTTGTGTTTGGCAACACTTCCATATATTCATTGTAAGCCGCACGTTTTCTGTGAGTTGTTGTTTCTGTTGTGATAAGACCTGTTGTTGTCCAGAAACCTTGAACCCAACTATCACTTGTGATAAGCTCTCTAACTGCTGTTTCGCCGTCATAAGAAGGTGCTTGTGTTGTAGTTGTGGTAGTTGTAGTAGTAGTTGTAGTAGTTGTAGTAGTTGTTGTAGTAGTTGTGGTAGTTGTTGTAGTTGTTTCTTCTTCAGAAGGTTCTTCAGGTTCAACTGGAACAGTTGTTTCTTCTGGTAACAACGCTTCATCAATTTGAACATACACTTTAAGAGTGATTTTTGTTGGACAAGTGAACGTAGCATAAGATGAACTGTAGAATTGGAACAATACAGTTTGGTCTGTTGCTGTTGATTCATTGATATCATTTGTTGCATAAGTACCAATTGTATCAATATCACTTTGTTTGAAAGTAGCAGAAATTACCTTTTCGTTATTGCTCAAACTTGTAGAAGTGTTTGTTGTTGATGAGAATGGGAATCTTGAATAAAGAAATGTTTGAGCACCGTTATCAACAGTTACTTTAGCATAAACTTTGCCGCCTGCCAACTCAATCAATTCTTTGTTCATTGCGTTTCTCAAAAATCTGAAGTCAATTTTACCGATTTTTGTGTTTGGTGCGGTTTCAATTACAATTGTACCGTCATCTTCAACATAAACGCCTTCTGTTCTTGAAGCGTTCAAGCTGTCGTTTTTAGAACTGTTTGTTCTAACTTTGAATGTTGTGTAAAGATTTTCATTTGTAATGTTAAGCACGCTTGCTTCAACTGTTGCACCAGAAACTTGAACAGTTGCCATTAAGCTAACAATCATTACAATTGAAATGATAATTGCGAGGGTCTTTTTCATTTTGTTTTGTCTCCTTTTTAAAAAATATTTTTAGGTAATTACATTATATATAATACAAAACACAATGTCAATTGCACAATCTGTCTATTTACTTGCAGTTTTCTGTCATTTGGTTATTTCGTCATCCTGAGCGGAGTGAAACGCAGTCGAAGGATCTTAAGATGGTTCGACTACGCTCACCATGACACGTTTTTAGTCTCCTCTACGTGTGAAATATATGATTGTTTTTAATAAAGCAAAGAGCCAACCTCAAATGAGGTTGGCTCTTTGTTAAGGAAAAGTTGTATGAAAAAAATATTAGCAATTACCATTTATCATTTTCATAAGGGTCATATTTTGTAGTTGGCTCTGTAGGAGTAACTGTTGGTTCTTCAACTGACGGAGAAGAAGCAATAATATCAAGAGATTCATATTTTTCAAATTCGATTTTAATAGTTTCAAATTTCATTATTGTTACCTCCTTAATTAGTCGTTTGCAGCTGCCCATTTTTCAACAAGTGCTTTTGTATCATCATCTAATTCAGTATAACCGCCGTTTGCATCTGCAATGTAAGCATCAGCAATATCTGCGATATTACGAACTGTTGTATCTTCGGCATAATATGTTACGCCATCAATTACAACATAAGCACGAGCAATAAAGTCTCTTGCCAAGTTGCGATCTGCAACATTTACGATAGAACCAACGAATTGGTTGCCTGACCATAATTCATGAGTTTTATGATCATAAACAACTTTGATATGGTCATCATCCATTGTGAAGTAATCGCCAACGATATCGTTTGGAGCGATAATGATACCCATTTCTTCAACTGTTGTAAGGTCAAGACCTGCATCAACTGTTGCATAGAATCTCATACCGTTTACTTCGTTAAGACGGATTGAAGCACAATCTTGTGTTGAGATAAGAGTTGTTGTTAAACCATCTTGTTCTACAGGAGTGTCTGGCTCTACTGCAGGACCAACAATTGAAAGCGAAACACTTCCAGCATCTAACAATGCTTTAATTTGTGCATAAGTGTCAGAAAAATTGTTTTCATAAATGCCCCAGAATGTAACACCAAGATAGTGTGTATTGGCAGTTGTTGTAAACTTTTTGGTAAAGTTAGCGCCTAAACTACTTGTTTGTAAGTTTGTGTTTGCAACTTGCTCTTTGTTTGCATTATGCTCTTTAACGTTGATTGAGTTAGCATATGAATTATTGGTTTTTGTTTTAAAAGTGTAAACAGTGTTTGGTTTAACTTTTAAAAGCACATTGTAAGCTGCACGTTTTTTATGGTTTGTATCTGCAGTTGAAACTACACCATTTGACCAGAAACCTTGAACCCATTCGCCACCTTTAAGAATTTCAACTTCTTCTGATGGAGTTTCAGGAGCAACAGTTGTAGTAGTTGTGGTTGTAGTTGTTGTTTCTTCTTCTGGCTCTGTTGGAACAGTTGTGTCTTCTTCTACAGGAGCATCAGAACTAATGATTTCAAAGTTATCAACAGAAATTACACCTGAACTGCCTGATTTAAGATATAATCCGACATAGGTTAAATGTTCACTCATATTGTATTCCGAAACTTCAGGAACTACTGACAAGTCAGGAATAGCAGTACCACTTGGTGTTTGTGAGAATTTAGAAATTTCAGCATCATTGAAGAATAATTCAATATAACCCTCTTCGCCTTTTGCCATTGTGTAACCAGGTTTTCTGTAAACATATTCTTTGCCATCTTTTTTAGCATAGAATCTCAATTGAATGTCAGAAACAGTCATACTTCTGTTTTTAACCCATACTCTGTAGCCAACTGCACCGCTTCTCATTTCAGCAGTTACAGGAACATATGCTTGCAAGTATGCATTAGCAGCATTTGCCCACATTTTAAGACCTGTTGTATCATCTTTACCGTAAGTGATAAGTTCACCATTACTAACAAGACTTGCAGTTGTTGAAATGCTACCGTTATTGATAATAGTTTTTACACCTTTATCATTTACTGTGCCACCTGATGAGCTGCCTGACCTGTTGATTTCGTTTTCAGCGAAACCATTAAAATCTTGAACTGTGTTGTATGAATAGGTTGCATTACCTGAAACATACACTGTAGCCATTACGCTAAAAAGCATAACAACTGAAAGAATAATTGCGAGTAATTTTTTCATTTTGCCTTGTCTCCTTTTTTAAAAATATTTTTAGGTAATTACATTATATATAATGCAAAACGAAATGTTAATTGCGTAATCTGTCTATTTACTTGCAGTTTTCTGTCAGTAAAACATATATTTGATTGCAAAAACTTTCAAGAATTGTTTGCGTTTTTAGTCAAAATGTGTTATTATATAAACAAGGAGTGTGGTTTATGAGTTTTACAACAGGTTTTTACACTGATAAATGCAATATTTATTATGAATGCAACATAGAAGATGATAAAGCTGATAATAATGATTTTTCAAAGCCAAGTATTGATTTTTTAAAAGCAGACCCATATGGATTTAAAACATCGTTTTTTGGATTTTATTATATTTATTCAGGCGAACTTACCATTTATCATTGCGGCGAAACCATAAAATTGCCGGAAAAAACTTTACTTGTTTGTTCACCCGATTATCCGATTAATCATATTCATAGCAAACCAAACACAGAGTTTGTTTCCATTCAACTCCATACTTCTTTAATTAACACTTTTGAAAAATCAGAAGCTTTATCTAAAATTTTTTATGCAGATGATCTTAAAAAAAGAGTTTACACTAAAGAAATGCATCAAGACAATATAATTATTCCTTTGATGAATTCATTAAAATCTTCAATTTTGCAACATTACAACGAGCCGTTTGTTTATTCAAGGATTTTAACGGTTATTACGGAAATAAATATCATTTATAATAGAATTTTCGGCGAAGATGAAAAACAAATTCCTAATATTGCTGTTAGAGTAATGGATTATATTGAAAGACATTATACCGAAGATTTAAGCATTGATTCTATTTGTGAAAAATTTAAAATTTCACCTTCGAGTGTTCATAGAATTTGCAAAAAAGCATTTGATAAATCATTCAAAGAACATATTGCCGATTTGCGACTTCGTGAAGCGAGAGCGCTGATAATTAAAAGAGATTATCTACCTTCAAGTGTTGCTAAACTTGTTGGTTATAAAAGTTATTCTTCATTTTTCAGGGCTTACAAAAAAGCTTTTGGCGTTTCACCAGTTGAAGATGTTAAAAATAAACAAAGATGGCCACTTGCATAAAAAAACAGACACCTTAATCGGTGTCTGTTTTTAGTTTAGTTTTTAATTTCAAGTTTTTCGATAACATATTTAGGGTCTGCGCCAACAACCATTTTAAAGCTACCGCTTTCTAATTTTACCGGTTGTTTTAATTGAACAGATTTTCCGTTTGTTCCACACATTGACATTTCATCTATCTTTTTGCCATCAAATGTTACCGAACACCAATATTGCGCTAATTCATCAGCGTTTATATGCAAATCATAAACGAAGATATAATCGCCTGGTTCATTGATGATAACTGAATATTCTTTGCCGTTTTCTATCTTTTCAAAGTTATACAATGTTGACATCATACTATCATCAGTTGACGCGTATTTTGGTTTAACACAACCGCCCAACACATAGTTTTCAAAACAAGGTGATTTCAAAATATAGTTAAGAAGATTTATACAACATCTTTGCAAATCACTTCTTGAAATGTAGCCTTCTTCAATACCTTCTTTGATATTATCAGGTTGAGTTTCAGCACATTTACAAACCATAAACACATCGTTTTGCGCTCTTACCATTTGTTTTGTGTTTGTGTTATAAGCTTCGCCACCTTTGCAGTTCATTTTTGCCCACCAGTCAGTCATTACAAAACCTTCATACTTCCATTCATCACGAAGAATGGTTGTGTTAAGGTCATAGTTGCCTGCCGACCAGTAACCGTTAACTGGGTTGTAAGAAGTCATAATGGCTCTAGCGCCACCTTCTTTTACTGCGATTTCAAAACCTTTTAAGTAAATTTCTCTAAGCGCACGTTGAGAAACAACGCTGTCTGCAGATGAACGGCCGATTTCTTGGCTGTTACAAGCAAAGTGTTTGATTGTTGCAGTTGGACCTGATTTTTCAATACCACGACAGATTGCCGCTGACATTTTACCAGAAACGACCGGGTCTTCAGAGAAATATTCAAAGTTTCTGCCGTTTAATGGATGACGATGAATGTTAAGACCAGGGCCTAAAAGTGCATCAACTTTATTAGCACGAAGTTCAAGACCTTCGTAAACGTGCACTTCTTCAACCAACTCATCATTAAATGTACAAGCAAGGCAGGTACCAATTGGCATTGCAGTTGCGCGGTTTCCTGAGTCAAGACGAATACCAGAAGGGCCGTCAGTAACACAAACTACTGGAATACCAAAGTCAAGCAAAGCATCAGTAACACCACCAAAAGCACCACCAGTACCAGCAGTTACTTTGTGTGAGTTCATACCCTCGCCTTTTACCATACATCTCATATCATAATCAGAAAGTTGAGCAACAAACTCTTCCATTGTGCAGTTGCCGTCAGCAACATCTAAAAGTTTGAACCCTTTGTCGCCTGTGTATTCAATTTCAGGTTTTCTGTTTTCAACAATTCTTTTGTCAAGGTCAATTTGTGTTGTTGGCACATCTTCAGTTGCAACTGTGAATTTGCCGTTTTCTAATACTGGTTTAATTCTCTTAAAAACTTTTTCAGGAGCAAGTGCTTCTTGTGGTTTGAAAGTGATTACATAGTTTTCACAAGCAACGTAAGTTTCAACCTTTTCAAGGTTTCTAATGCTGTTGCCAAGAAAAATGTCATAGTCACCCAACTCTAAAAGCCAAGTGTTTTTGTGACCTGTTGCGCCTGAGTCATCAAATGATGCCATTTGTTCAACGTTGAAAACTATTTCAACGGTTTCTGATTCGCCAGGATTTAAAAGTTTAGTCTTTTTATATGCCAAAAGTTCATATTTTGGTTTACCAAGTTTGCCTTGTGGCGCACTGTAGTAACATTGAACAACCTCTTTACCTGCCACATCACCTGTGTTAGTAACGGTTGCTTTTAATGTGTAAACAGAATGTGCATATTTTGCAGATTCAAACTTGATGTCAAATGTTGTGTAAGAAAGTCCAAAACCAAATGGGTAAGCCACTTTTTCAGGGCAGAATGTTTCAAAATATCTATAACCAACATAGATATCTTCAACATAAAGGTTTTCATCTCTGTCGCCAAAGTTGTCATTTGATGGGTAATCATTAATATTTTTTGCAATTGTGTCAGAAAGTTTACCGCAAGGATTTGCTTTACCAGTTAACAAATCAGCAACTGCGTTACCGCCTTCCATTCCACCGTGCCAAACATACATTACGCAGTCTACACCGAATTCTTCAACAAAAGACATATCAATGATATTGCCAACGTTTAAAACAACGCAAACTTTATCAAAATTATCGCAAACGCTTTTAAGCATTTGTCTTTCTTCATCATTCAATTGATAAGAACCAGCACCGTTAAAGTTATCTCTATCTTCACCGGCTGTTCTGCCGATTACAACGAGCGCTTTGTCAGAAACAGATGCACATTTTTCTGCTAATTCATTTGAAATTGGCATTTCTTTTTGGCACCAAGGCTCATTTGCCCAACCTTGTCCAACATCAAATGGATTGTCTTTTAACCATTCTTTATATGTTTCAACCAATTCTGTGTTAACTTCAACCTCTCCGCAATTTAAAAGAGGGTCAATGATGTTTGTAATATACAAAACATTAACCAAACCACCAGAACCCGTGCCAGATTTATTATAATCAAACTGTGTTCTGCCGAAAACTGAAATTTTTTCGCCTTTTTTGAGTGGCAAAATGTCTTTTTCGTTTTTCAAAAGAACTGCACCTTCTGCCGCAGCAACACGACAAATTGCAGGAAATTCTTTAATTGGTTCTTCTTTTAATTCAAAAAGATTATAACCCTTTACTGTTTTTGTTGTATCAATTTTCATTACATTACCTCCAACGGTATTTTAACTTTGTTTATTATATTAAAACAAGCTACTAAAGTCAACCTATTTTCACTATTTTTTCAATATCTTTTGGTAGTGGCAAACAAAACTCTAAAGTCTCGTTATTCATTGGGTTTTTCAAAGATAATTTATAAGAATGAAGAGCCGGACGACAAAGGTCTTTTTCTTCATTTCCATATAAAAAATCACCATAAAGAGAATGGCCAATATGAGCCATATGCACCCTTATTTGATGAGTTCTGCCTGTCTCTAATTTTAACGACAACAAGGTTTTGTTTTCAAGGTGTTTCACGACGCTATAATGAGTGACTGCTTTGACACCACGAGAGTCAACTTTTCTTTTGATTATGCTGTCATCTTCACGAAAAATTGGTGCATCAACCACACCGCCTTCTTCAACCCTGCCACAAACGAGTGCTAAGTATTCACGGCTGAAATCCCCTGTGTGCATTGCGTTTTTTAAAAGTTCGTGAATGTGTGGATTTTTAGCGATTACCATTAACCCAGAAGTGCCTTTATCAAGGCGATTTACAGGGCGAAAAACAAAGTTTAGCCCTTGTTTTTCGTAATAATTCATAACAGCACCTGCAATGCTAATTTCATAATTATTAAGCGAAGGATGGGTTGGAATGTTGCCTTGTTTATTAATTATAAGTAAGTTTTCATCTTCGAAAACAATGTCAAGCGGAATGTCACAAATTGGTATGTTTTCGCTTTTTTCATCTTCTGTTTCGATTACTACTTCTACCCTATCATCAAGCGCTATTTTCTCGTTTACAAAGGTAAGTTTTCCATTGACAGTTATGCCATTTTCGATGCGTTTTGCCTTCTTTATAAGAGCAGATGACAAATTCAAATAATACTTTAAAAAATCATTCAAACTTTTGCCTGAAAACTCACTTGTAACCTTTGATTTCATTACACTTTTCATTTATCTAAAAGCCTTATTAAATTTGGTAATTCTTGTTCAAATCTAACGCCAAAACGGACATCGGTTTGTGCTTCTTTTGTGCGTTTGATTGAATTTACAACAACATTCATTGCAATTTCAGTTGCGCATTTTAATGATTTTTCGTTCATTAACGCTGCTAACAGTGTTGAGCCAAAAACATCGCCAGTGCCGTGATAAAAACCTTCGATTTCACGAGACAACGTGTAATCAATTTTGCCAGTTTCGTTATCAAAACACGCACAACCTAAATTTTGCTCATCAAAATGAACACCTGTTAACACAATTTTCTTATCACAAACCAATTTTAATTTTTCAATTAAATTTTCAATATATTCTTTTGAATGAGGTCCACTAACATATTCAGTATCAGTTAAGAAACACGCTTCTGTTATATTTGGAATAATGATATCAGCCATTTTGCAAAGTTTTTTCATCTCAGTTGGGAAATCACTTTCAAAATTAGCGTAAAGTTTGCCTGCATCTGCCATTACTGGGTCAACAAGTACTAACGTGCCATTTGACTTTAACAAATTAATTGCATCTATTACAATTTCAACCTGTTTTTTAGAGCCAAGATAACCAGTATAAACACTATCAAATTTTAAATTTAAACTTGACCAATGAGATGCAATTGGCAAGATTTCATTAGTTAAATCAAGATATGTAAAGTCTTCAAATCCACCAGTGTGGGTTGATAAAACTGCAGTTGGAATTACTGCGCACTCAACACCTGCTGCTGATAAAATTGGCAAAGCAACTGTTAATGAACATTTGCCAAAACCTGAAATGTCATTAATTGCTGCAACTCTTTTTAACTCGCTCATTTTTTCACCTACTCAAGAGTAATTGTAAAAGGTCCTTCATTAACAAGAGAGACCTTCATTGACTCACCGAAAATACCCTTTTCAACATTCAAATTATAAGTTTTGCATTGCTCGCAAAAATAGTCATATAGTTCACTCGCTTCATCTGGCGCCATTGCTTCAAAAAATGAAGGTCTGTTTCCGTGTGAGCAGTCTGCGCACAAAGTAAACTGTGAAATAACCAAAAGTTCGCCACCAACATCAGAAAGTGACTTGTTAATTCTTTCGTTTTCATCTTCAAAAATTCGCAAATTACAAACCTTTTTTGCAAGGCGGTCTGCATCTTGCTTTGTGTCTCCTTTTGCTGCGCCAAAAAGCACCAAAAATCCAGTTTTAATCTCGCCAACAGTTTCTCCTGCTACTTCAACTTTTGCGCTTGAAACTCTTTGTAAAACTATTTTCATAAAGCACCTCAAACTAAAAATAATCAATTATAAACATTATATCATCTAACGCATATTATTGCAACAAAAAAGGAACGAAATTTATTCGTTCCTTTTAAAAAATTAATAGCTACTATAAAAACTTAATGGGTCAACACGGTTACCGTTGTAACGAATTTCAAAGTGCAAATGTGCACCGGTTGAACGACCAGTTGAACCAACTGTGCCAATTTGTTGACCTTTTGCAACATTTTGACCAACGCCAACATAAAGTGAAGCACAGTGAGCATAAAGAGAAATAATACTATTTCCGTTATAAGTACCGTGGTCAATCATAATACAGTTACCGTAACTGCCATTGTAAGATGACAAGATTACTTTACCAGCTGCAATTGAGTAAATTGGTTTACCATAAGCACCTGAACCTGTAATATCAATACCACCGTGAAGTTTTGAATAACCAAGTGTTGGATGAATTCTGTAACCATAACCAGAAGAAATGTAGTAAGAACCACCATAAGGCCATGCAAAACCGTAAGAACCACCGTCAATTGTAACAGAAATGCCAGAACTACTGTTTTGTGCTGCTTGACGAGCTAATTCATCAAATGCTTTTTGCAATTTATCTTTTTCTGCTTCAATTTCTGCAGATTCAGCTTCAAGTTCATCTTCTGTTTCTTTAAGATCGTCAAAAGCACCTTGTGCTTCAGCATATTTAGCATCAAGCACATTTTGTTGTGACACTAATTCTTGTCTTAAAACATCTGCTTCGGCTTTTTTTGCTTGGATTGCTTTTTTCTCTTTATTGATTACTTTAATATCGCCTTCAAGTTCTGTCATTAATGTTTTTGTATCGGTTGTGATACATTTCATAATATCAGACTTAATAAGAAAATCGCCATAATCTTCTGCAGATAAAAGCACCAAAAGGTCGGTTGAAGCACCTGCAATGCAAATTGCACGAAGGCGTTTTTTCAAAAGCTCTTTTGCTTCTGAAATTTCGTTTTCTTTTTTCTCAATTGCATTTTGCTTTTGATTGATTTCACTTTCAAGAGCATTAACCTTTTGATTCATAAGGTCAACTTTGTTTTCAATTACATCAACCTGAGCTTGAAGATTGTCTGCCTTTGCTTTAGCGTCTTTTTTATCATCTTGTAACGCATCAATTTTGTTTTGAATTTGTTGCTGTTTTTGTTCGCATTCATTGATTTGTTGTTGCAATTCATAAGAAGAAGCCGCTCTAACACCAGTAGATTTTTCAGGAGAAAATGCGAAAAGTGAAACTGCTACTAAAACTACACAGACAAAACAAGAAATAAATCTTTTGAAAAGTTTGCTTTTAAATAAGTGCATTTTGCTCACTTCCCTCTCTTCTTAAATATTTGCTAATTGAGATAAAGCTTCCTATACTACCAGCTAAAATTCCGATTAAACAGAAGCCACCGAACAAATACCAAACAACCTCTGAATAAGGAATTAAGTTCATAAAACCAAATTCTTTTACCTTGTCAATTGTTGAGTTGTAAACAAGATATAACAAACCAGTTGTAGCAATTGCTGACACAAGGCCAAATGTTATACCCTCAACAATAAATGGCAAACGAATGAAACTATTAGTTGCACCAACGGCTTTCATAATTGAAATTTCAAGTCTTCTTGAAGCCATTGTAATTCTAATAGTATTTGAAATGATTACAAGCGCTGTTATAAGCAACAAGCCGATAATCCAAAAACCTGCAGTATAAATAACATTTTGAATACCGTTTAACTTTTCAGTAAGGTCTTTAGAAAAGTTAACATATTCAACGCCTTCAACCTGTTCAATTTGAGCAATGGTTTTTTCATATTTCGCCTGCTCTTTAAATGTAATTTCAATTTTTACTGGCAAGAAATTATTATCTTCAAAAAATTCATCGTAAAGTGAACCAATTGATTCTCTAAACGAATCAGCAGATTCTTCACGAGAAACATATCTTGTTGATTTTACATTTTTGATTTTTTTAATTTCGTTTTCAATTTCTAAAGCTCTTTCTTCAGAAATTGGAGTTTTGCCCTCATCTTTCAATGAAACAAACACAACGTTGTTGTCTTTTAACGTACCAAAAGCTTGTTCAACATTAAAAGAAAGCAACACCGCAACACCAATGAGCAACATGCAAGAAACAAGCACACAAACTGATGCCAATGTCATTAAACGATGAAGCCAAATGTTTTTAAAACCCTCAAAAGTGAGGTATCTAATACTTCTTAACTTCATTCTACTACTCCTTCAGCGTTATCAGCAACGATTTTACCTTTTTCAAGCATAATAACTCTTCTACCAAAATCACGAACCAATTGATGTTCATGAGTTACCATTACGATAGTAGTACCTCTGCGGTTAATTTCAGTTAAAAGGTCAACAATTTCATAAGCCATTTTAGGGTCAACGTTACCTGTTGGCTCGTCTGCAATAATAATTTGTGGATTATTAACAAGCGCGCGAGCAAGACCAACACGTTGTTGCTCACCACCTGAAAGCTCATTTGGATAACATCTTGCTTTGTTGCCAAGACCAACTTGAGCCAAAGCTGCTGAAACTCTACGGCGAATGTCTTTTGTTGAAGCACCAACAACACGAAGAGAAAAAGCAACGTTGCCAAAAACAGTCATATTAGGAATAAGTCTGAAATCTTGGAAAACAATGCCCAAAGTTCTTCTAAAATAAGGCACTTCACGGCGTTTGATTTTGCTCATTTTGTAGCCGTTTACAATAACCTCACCTGAGTTTAATTTTTCTTCATGCATCATAAGTTTGATGAATGTTGATTTACCAGCGCCAGAAGCACCAACAACAAACACAAACTCACCTTTATTAATTTTTATATTAACATCGTTCAAAGCATGTGTGCCGTTTGAATAGTTTTTTGACACACCTTTGAACTCAATCAACGCTTGGTTAGCCTTGATTTCGTTCATTTTCTTTCTGATAAAAATCACTCCTTAAAAGCGTGGAAAAAGGGTTTTAGAACATTACAGGACTTGAGCTAAGATATTTCTTAACCATAAGTGCAATTTTAAATACAATTGCGTGTTCAAACTCACGAAGGTCAAGACCTGTGAGTTTTTTGATTTTTTCAAGTCTGTAAACGAGTGTATTTCTATGAACGAAAAGTTTTCTTGATGTTTCAGAAACATTAAGATTGTTTTCGAAGAATTTTTGAATTGTAAACAAGGTTTCTTGGTCAAGACTTTCAATTGAACCCATTTTGAAAACTTCTTTCAAGAATGTATCACAAAGGGTTGTTGGCAATTGATAAATAAGTCTTGCAATACCAAGGTTTTCATAACTAACAATTGTTTTTTCTGTATCAAAAACTTTGCCAACTTCAAGAGCAATTTGTGCTTCTTTAAATGAAGTAGCAAGTTCTTTAATACCATCAACAATTGTACCGATACCAATTACACAGTGAGTGTAGAACTCGCCTGACAAAGTATCAATAATTGAGCGAGCGAGTTTTTCAAGGTCGCTACGTTCAATGTTCTTTTTAGTTTCTTTAACAATTGCGATTTCAGATTCGCTAATGTTAATAACAAAATCTTTCTTTTTATCTGGGAAGAGATTTGAAATAATGTCAAAAACAGAAACATCATTTTTAGTCATAATTCTAACAAGTAACACAACATGTGAAACCTCTGCGTTAAAATGAAGTTCTCTTGCTTTTATGTAAATGTCGCCAGGCATAATATTTTCAAGAATGATATTTTTAATGAAGTTAGAACGGTCAAAGTTTTCATCAAAATATTGTTTAACATTTGACATTGAAACTGCAACTAAATTAGTGAAAGATGCAGTGATGTCATCAGTTCCTTGAACAAAAACTAAATACTCAGTTTCAGGCAAGCCAAAACTTTTAAAAGTATAGTCTCCTCTTACAAATGTTTCTTCATTAGCAATATCAATTGATGAAATACCTAAAGGTTCTCCTATTAAGCTTGGCTCATTACAAGCGCATACTGTATATGTATCATCAACAACACCTACAGTTTTGCCTATAACTTCACTCATTTGGGTTACGACATTTTGAAACAATCTATTTGACATAACTCTTTCTCCTTGATTTTTACAATTCATATTTTCATAGTTATATACATTTTACACAAAACTGAGCCAAATTTCAAGCCATTTTTTTAAAAAAATTAAAAAAATTCACAAAAATGTTTACAAAAATGATACTTTTTGGCATATTTTTCCATACATTTTGTTGATATAAATATATTTACATAAGTTTTGGTATGATTGTATCATATTTTGCGATGAAAAGAAATGGATAAACTTTGCATAATATGGTAAAATTAGGTAACAAACTTATTGGCGGTGCAAAAATGAAACTTCACACAAGCAAACAAAACAAGATTTATATGATTAACACTGGATTTATTTCAGAAAACCCAAATCAACCAAGAAACAACATTGATTCTGAAAAATTGAGTGGGCTTATTCAATCGATTAGAAAAAATGGAATTTTGCAACCACTTTGTGTTAGAAAAATTAACAAAACAAGGTTTGAATTGATTTATGGCCACAGAAGATTAAGCGCCGCAAAGGCGTTAGAAATGAGGTTTGTTCCCTGTCTTATTAGCAACATTTCTGACAAAGACTCTTGTGTATTTTCACTAATTGAAAATATTCAAAGAGAAAATTTGAATTTTATTGAAGAAGCAAAAGCAATTGACAAACTTATAAAAGAATATGGATTTACTCAAGCACAAGCGGCTTTGCATTTAGGAATCAAACAACCGACAATTGCAAACAAGTTAAGAATTTTAAAACTTAGCGAACGACAAATTGAAAGAATTGAAAATTTTTCACTTACCGAGCGACACGCAAGGGCGCTTTTGCGACTTAGCGAGCCAACTCAACGAGATGATATTCTTTCTGAAATAATTGTTAAAAACCTAAACGTTGAGCAAACCGAAAAACTAATTGATAACATTTTAAAACCAATTGATGAAACACCGAAAGCCAAAATGATTGTTAAAGATTTAAGGTTGTTTGTTAATTCAATCAACAAAGCGATTAATGTTATGAAAAGTTCTGGAATTAAAGCCAAGTCTGAAAAAGAAGAAAACGAAAATTTCATTAAATATATTGTCACAATTAACAAAAAGTAAATTTGTATTGACTAATGTTTAAAAATGTGTTAACATACAAATGAACTTAATATTTCTTGAGGGAGTAGTCGGCGTGAACTCACGTGGTAAGTCAACAATCTCAACTGCTTTTGCAGTTTGGTTTACCTTAATTGATGAGACTTGAGGTGTGGAAAAGTTATGTCTATGCCTGCCCTTATTCTAAGAATTTAAAGCAGGTGTTTAACCTGCTTTTTTGTTTGCAGGAGAAAAGGAGAAAATTATGATTTATATTCCGCTTTATTTAGTTTGTGCAGCACTTATGACTTGGTTTTCAATCAAAGCTTCGGTTTATGTTGACTTGCTTGACAAAAAAACAAATCTTTCTGGAGCTTTCATCGGCGGTGTTATGCTTTCGGCAGTAACAAGTTTGCCAGAACTTTTTACAAGTCTTACATCTACCGTTTGGCTTGACAAACCTGGTCTTTGCATGGGCAACATTTTAGGAAGTGACTTGTTCAACCTTACTGTACTTGCCTTTTTAATGCTTATTTTCTATAAAGATTACAAACAAGCAAAGGTTGCAAAATCTCATATGATTGTGTCAATATTTGTTATTGCCATTTATTTGATTTTGGTGCTCAACTTTAAAAATGTGCTTATTGGTGGCGTTCAAATTGGCAAATATGCAATTAGCATTGTAACACTTTTCATTGCTATTCTTTACATTACTGGTATTAAATTTATGGCAAATGAAGAGAGTGATAACGATGATGACGATGATTCTAATTTGACAATAAAACAAGTTGTAACAAGATTTGTACTTGTTAGCATTGGCATTATTGTTGTTAGTATTTTTGCAACAAAATTCACTGACGGAATTGCAACTACATTTAACCTTGGCGCTGGTATTGCAGGTGCTATTTTCCTTGGTGTAGCCACAAGTTTGCCAGAACTTGTTTCAACTGCATCTTTGTTCAAAATGAAAAACTACAACATTGCAATTGGCAATATTATTGGTAGTAATATTTTTAACTTTTTCATTTTAAGCGTTGCAGATGTTTGCTATTTTGGCAACAAAACAGTTTATGATTACTCTGACCCTAAAAACATTAACCTTTTGATTTTCGGTCTTATTTCGTCAGCAGTTATGCTCTTATCATTTAAATTCAAAAACAAATTCACACAAGCAATTTGTCCACTAATTGTAATTGCAAGTTATGTTGCATTTTTGGTTATTTAATTATGAAAGCTATTAAACATTTTAAAACAATTACAAAGCACAGACACCTTGTAATCAAGCACTGTGCAAAGGCGGGTATTTTGTGGCAAGGGCTTTTTCACGATTTATCAAAATACACCCCTACTGAATTTATGACTGGTGCTAAATATTATCAAGGTAATCGCAGTCCAAACGAGATTGAACGTGAGATGTACGGCCACTCGTCTGCTTGGATGCACCACAAAGGCAGAAACCGTCATCACTATGAATATTGGAATGATTACAACCCACAAGAAGGCAAGGTTATGCCGGTTAAAATGCCGCTTAAATATGCCGTGGAGATGTTTTGTGACAGGGTTGCCGCTTCTAAAATTTACAGAGGCGAAAATTATACTGATGAACACCCTTTGCAGTATTTTGAAGGTGGCAGACATAAAATGTTTATTCACCCAGAAACTGAAAGTTTTTTGGAAAAACTTCTTATCATGCTTAAAACAGACGGCGAAGAAAAAACATTTAAATTTATTAGAAAATTGGTTAAAGATAAAAAAGAGTATTAACAAAAACCACGGGTTGAATTTCAACCCGTGGTTTTTAATGTTACTGTATAATATATTTATATATAAATAAATATTGCATTTTTAGGTTGGTTATAGTATAATTTAGCGTAGGAGTGAAGAAAATGATTAGAGAATTATTTACTGCTATTAGAGAAGCAGACGTTTACAGTCTTATTGCTATTGTTTTAACAAGTGCGGTTTTGTTTTTGATTTGTATGCCTTCGCACGAGTTTGCGCACGCTTATGCGGCTTATAAACTTGGCGATAACACTGCAAAATATCAAGGCAGACTTACACTTAACCCTTTAAAACACCTTGATGTGTGGGGTATGCTTATGATTTTATTTATCGGTGTTGGTTATGCAAAACCTGTGCCTGTAAACATTATGAATTTTAAAGACCGCAAAAAAGATATGGCTATTGTGGCACTTGCCGGTCCTATGATGAACTTTTTGTTCGGAATTGTTTTTGTGTTTTTAAATGTGTTGACATCTGTCATTTTCATTAAAGTGGGTGTTTTCACACAGTTGTCTTTTAACATTTTCACAATTCTAACTTATGTTTTTTCAACAATTGCGAACATTAGCATTTCTTTGGCGATTTTTAATCTTATTCCTATTCCACCGTTTGATGGTTCAAGAATTTTAGGTTACTTTTTGCCTGACAGAATTTATTATAAAATTATGCAATATGAACACATTATTTTTATTGTTGTTTTGGTTGCTCTTTGGTTTGGATTTTTAGACGGACCGCTTGGCAATATGATTTCTAACATTACAGAGGCGCTTTACAGATTGTTTAGTTTGCCTTTCGGAGGTATTTTAGGTTAATGGATTTAAAATTTACCGCAAAAGATTTTGACGGCCCGCTCGACCTACTTTTGCACCTTATTTCAAAAAACAAACTTGACATTAAAGATATTGAAATTTCAGTTTTGGTTGACCAATATGTTGCTCAAATTGAGCAGTTCAAAGAGTACGATATGGACATTGCAAGCGAGTTTTTAGATATGGCTTCAAGGCTTATTTATTTAAAAACAGTTTCACTTTTGCCAAAATCTGATGAAGCAGAAGAATTAAAAGCTGAACTTGCTGGCGAACTTATTGAATATCAACTTTGCAAGCAAATGGCTTTGGAACTTTCAAAAAACACTGAAGGGTTCAAAACTGCCGTTAGAACACCTGTTAAAATTGATATTGACAAGTCTTACAAACGTCAACACACACCTGATATTTTGATGAAATATTATGCTGATGCGGTTGGTCGTGGGCTTAGACGTTTGCCACCACCGGTTGATGCTTTTTCTGGTATTGTGCAGAAAAAGATTGTTTCGGTTTCAAGCAAAATTGTTGTTGTGCTTAGAAACTTGAAAAAGAAAAGCAAGGTTGCTTTTAAAAATCTTTTCTCTTCTGCAGAAAGTCGTTCTGATGTTGTTGCAACATTTCTTGCGGTGCTTGAACTTCTTAAAGACAAGCGCATTAAGGCAGAAACTAAAGACGGCGAAACTATTATTGAAATGGATTAAGGTAGGTTAAAATGGAAACAAACAATAATTTAAACATTTTAGAATCAATTTTGTTTGCTTGTGGCGAGCCAGTTGAAATTGAAAGACTTGCCGAAGTTATGGAACTTGATGAAAGTGTTATTATAACTCTTGCTGATTCTTTGGCCGAAGGTTATGAGCAAAGAAAAGCAGGTTTTAAACTTATTAAACTTGATAACAAACTTCAACTTTGTTCAAGAGCTGACTATTTTGATTATGTTAGAAAAATTCTTGAACTTAAAAGAAACGCTCCCCTTTCTCAAGCGGCTTTTGAGGTTTTGGCTGTTATTGCTTACAACCAACCTGTTACAAAAAGCGTTGTTGAGCAGGTGCGTGGTGTTGACTGTTCAGGTGTTATTTACTCACTTTGCGAAAAAGGGCTTATTGAAGAAAAAGGCAGACTTGAACTTCCTGGCAGACCATTAGTTTATGGCACAACCGATGACTTTTTGCGTTGTTTCTCAATGCGTTCATTAGGAGATTTACCTCCACTTCCTGAAAAAGAAGAAGAAAAAAGCGAAGAAATAGAACCCGTGGTTGAAGAAACCGAAACTGCAGAGGAAGAATAAATGATTTTTGCATTTATTTTGATATTTCTTTTAGGTTTGATTGTGCTTTTATTTTTAACCAATGTCAAAATCAAAATCAAATATAACAATGATTTAAAAATTGATTTTTATTATGGTTGGTTTAAAATACCTGAAAATTTGTTAAGTCGCACACAAAAGGCAAAACAAACAAAAAGTCAAAGCGAAAACAAACCTAAAGATAATGAAAAGAAAGAAAACAAACTTTTTAAAACAATAAAGAAAAAAGGTGTTTATGAAAGTTTTGTTGAGATTTTGGAATTTTTGTCGCCAGTTTTAAAAGAGGTTCATGCATTTTTGAAAAATGTAAAAATTGACCCTTTGAAAATTGACATTAAAATGGTTGGTGATGACGCAGCAAAGCTTGCTATTGATTATGGCAAATTTTGTGCCGTTTACTACCCTGTTGTTGAACTTGTTGAAAGCACAACAAAATGTAAAAACATTAATTCTAATGTTTATGTTAATTATGTTGATAAAACGCCAAGCGTTTTTATTAAAACCGAAATTACATTCCGTTTGATTTTTGGAGTTGTAAGTGGAATTAAAATTATTAATCTTTTTACTAAATTTAAAGAAAAATTCAATTAACGAAAGGATTTTTTATTATGAGCGAAAACATTAAAAACATTATGGGCATTACTATGGACAAAATTAAATCTATGGCAACCGCTGACACAATTATTGGCGACCCAATTGTTTTGTCTGATACTGTTACTTGTATTCCTGTTTCTAAAGTTTCTTATGGCTTTGCTTCTGGTGGCTCTGACTTTGGTCAAGCTTCACTTCAAGGAAAAGCAAACTTTGGTGGTGGCGGTGGCGCTGGTATGAGCGTTACACCAGTTGCATTTTTGGTTTTGCAAGATGGCAATGTTAAAATTATGAACATTGGCGAAGAATCTTCTGGCCTTGAAAAAATCCTTAACGTTTTGCCAGACGCAGTTGATAAATTCAAAGAAATCAAAAGCAAAATTAAATCTGATAAAACAGCAGAATAACATTTTATATTTACCTGTCGCATAATATTTTATGGGCAGGTGAATTGTTTGTTAAAAAGGTTTTTTGGACTTTGTTTGGTTTTTGTGCTTTTGGTCAATTTAAATATTAAATCAAACGCCTATTCTGCACACGCTTTTTGTCTTTATGACCCGGTTGCCAGAAAAGTTATTGACAGTTATAATATGCAAACTAAACTTTCAATGGCAAGCACAACAAAAATTATGACCGCCTTGATTTTGTGTGAAATTTGCAACCTTGATGATGTGGTTGAAATTACAGATGAAATGATTGCGGTTGAAGGGTCTTCTATTGGGTTGCAGGTTGGTGACGAAATTAGTTATGAATGTTTGCTTTATGGGCTTATGCTTGAAAGTGGCAATGATGCAGCACTTGCCATTGCCGTCAGTATTTCTAACTCGCAAAAAACATTTGCAAAGTTGATGAATGAAAAAGCAAAACAGATTGGAATGAAAAACACTAATTTTGTTACACCAAACGGGCTTGATGATGAATTTCATTACACCACCGCTTTTGATATGGCGGTTTTGGGTGGATATGCAATGGAAAACGAGATGTTTTCTAAAGTAGTCTCTACTAAGGCCTACAAGGCGATTTATAACGGCACAGAAACAACGCGCACATATTACAACCACAATCGGCTTTTGGCAATTTTACAAGGCGCTGAGGGCATTAAGACGGGCTTTACTAAAAAGTCTGGCAGATGTTTGGTTTCAAGTTGCAAAAGAAACGGTGTTAGACTTATTGCTGTGACTTTAAACGACGGCAACGACTGGCAAGACCACATTGATTTGTATGATTATGGTTTTAAGCAATATGAAAAGGTAAAACTTAATACAATTAGCAAAAACCTTGATGTTGTTGGTGGTAGCAAAACTGAAATTAAAGTTGAATCTAAACCTACAAACATTTACTTTTATAATGGGCTTTACTCATTTATTAAAAGAAAGATTTATTTACCTAAATTCATATACTCCCCTGTTAAATGTGGCGAGAAGGTAGGTAGGGTTGAATATATTTATATGAACTCGATTATTGCAACGGCAGATGTTGTGGCAACCGAAAATGTAAAAAGAAAAAGCGTTAAACCAAAAAGCAAAATGAGATTGCTTTTTGAAAAAATAATTTTTATGGCATTGTTAAAATAGAACGGAGAAATTAATGGACAACAAAATTATTAGACTTCAAAAATTTATGGCTGAATGTGGCGTTTGCTCAAGAAGAAAAGCCGAAGAGATGATTCTTGCCGGCAAGGTTAAGGTTAACGGAAAATTGGCTTGTCTTGGCGACAAAGTGCATATTTATAAAGACAAGGTTGAAGTTGCAGGCAAACTTATTAAAAGAAGCAAAGAAAAGCGTTATATTATGCTTCACAAACCAAGAGGTTTTGTCACAACACTTTCTGATGAGTTTGATAGAAAATGCATTACAATGCTTACAGAAGACATTGAAGAGCGTGTTTATCCTGTTGGTAGACTTGATAAAAATTCTGAAGGTTTGCTTATTTTGACAAACGATGGCGAATTTGCAAATATGCTTTCACACCCAAAAACTCATGTTTCAAAAACCTACAGAGTTACTGTTAGACCTCCTGTTACTGATGAAATGTTAAACGCACTTATGAACGGCGTTAAACTTGATGATGGTTATGTTACTGCTCCTGCAGAAGCAACCATTGCAAGCCAAGAAGACAACAGAATTGTTATTTTGATGACAATTTACGAAGGTAAAAACAGACAAATTAGAAGAATGTGCGAAGCTCTTGGTATTGAACTTATCAGACTTAAAAGAATTTCAATTGGCGAAGTTCGTCTTGGAATGTTGCCACAAGGTAAATGGCGTGATTTAACAGAACCTGAAATTCGTTCACTTTATTCAGAAGCCAAAAGATTAAGCACACCAAAAACACCAATCAAAAATAAAAAAGGAAAAAGAAAAAGATGATTGAAATTAAAAAAGCGGACAAACTATTAAAGACAACTTTAAGCATTGTTGATGAAGCTTATGTTTGCACTGACAAAGGTGAAACATTAGGTTTTGTTGAATATAAATATCAAGACAAAAATTTGGTTATAACAAAAATTGATTGCCAAGAAAATATGCTTGCCGATGGT
Organism: Acutalibacteraceae bacterium; assembly: GCA_045649405.1. Lineage (GTDB taxonomy): Bacteria > Bacillota > Clostridia > Oscillospirales > Acutalibacteraceae > RUG11462. The sequence continues at coordinate 435 of JAZRPW010000033.1, read as the reverse complement.
CTTGTTAGACAAACAATGAGCAACGCTCTTGATAATGGCATGGAAACTGCTAAATTTGAAGGCGCCGCTCAAAAAAGACTTTTTGAGATTAGAATTATCAAAAATGAGCAACAAAAATCTCTTGATATTTTAGAGTTTTTTATGAAAATTAATCATATTTAAATATTTTTGATTTTTTTGAAAAAAATGCTTGACAAGTTGTACTGTTTTTGCTATAATAGTCAACGTTGTACGAGTTATTAGCTCAGTTGGCAGAGCACCTGACTTTTAATCAGGGTGTCCGGGGTTCAAATCCCCGATAGCTCACCAAAAACCTCTGAATACTATTCAGAGGTTTTTATTTTTAAAAACTACAGAGTAGATTTGTGTGCGTTAAGTGTCTTTTGAACGGGGAGTTGTCAAAAGAACGAAAAGTGTTTTCTTGCGGTACACAGG
>JAZRPW010000032.1:0-31774 GCA_045649405.1 Acutalibacteraceae bacterium | reverse complement strand
TAACACAAAGGTCATGAAGAGGTTGTGCAAGGTTGATAGCAGTTTCACCACCAAGAGAAGCAATAACCCCTTCTGGTTTTTCAAACTCTACGATATTCATAACATCTTCAGGAGTAAGTGGTTCAAAATAAAGTTTATCTGCAGTTGTATAGTCAGTTGAAACTGTTTCAGGGTTGTTGTTGATAATAATCGCTTCATAACCCGCATTTTTAATTGTCATAACAGCGTGAACTGTTGAGTAGTCAAATTCAACACCTTGACCAATTCTAATTGGACCTGCGCCAAGAACAATAATCTTTTTCTTGTCTGTCAAGCGTGAAGTGTTTTCGCCTGTGTATGAAGAATAGAAGTATGGAATATACGCACCTGTGTGGCAGGTATCAACCATTTTGAATGCAGGGAAAAGGTTGTTTTCTTTACGCATATTGTAAACATCAAGTTCTTCACATTTCCAAAGACGAGCAATGTATTTATCACTAAAGCCCATCTTTTTAGCATCTGTAAGAGTCTTGACATCTTTGTTAACACGAAGTGCTTCTTCCATATCAATAATGTTTTTGATTGCTTGAAGGAAGAATGGAGTAATCATAGTGATTTCGTGAATTTTATCAATAGAAACTCCGTGATAAAGAAGTTCTGCAATAGCAAAAATGTTATCAGAGCGGAACTCTTTGATGTAATCAAGAAGTTCATCAACACTCATATTATCAAATTTTGAAAGGTAAAGGTGTTTAGCACCAATTTCGAGTGAACGAATGCCTTTAAGAAGTGCTTCTTCAAGGTTTGTACCAATACCCATAACTTCGCCAGTTGCTTTCATTTGAGTGCCGAGTTTGTTAGTAGCAGAAGCAAACTTGTCAAATGGGAAACGTGGTAATTTAGCGATTACATAATCAAGTCTTGGCTCAAACGCTGCATTTGTGTTAGCAATCTTAATATCTTCAAGAGCCATACCAACTGCAATTTTAGCAGTAACACGAGCAATTGGATAACCTGATGCTTTTGAAGCAAGTGCAGATGAACGAGAAACTCTAGGGTTTACTTCAATAAGATAATATTCTGAAGAATAAGGATTAAGAGCGAATTGAACGTTACATCCACCTTCGATTTTAAGCTCTTTGATAAGTTTGATAGCAGAATCATTGAGCATTTTTTCGTCTTCTTTGCTAAGTGTCATAATAGGGGCTACAACGCAAGAGTCACCGGTATGAACACCAACAGGGTCAATGTTTTCCATACCACAAATTGTAATTGCGTGGTCGTTTGAGTCACGCATAACTTCAAACTCAATTTCTTTGTAACCTTTTACACTCTTTTCAATAAGAACTTGGTGAACAGGAGAAAGGTTGAAAGCGTTAACGCCAATTTCCATAAGGTCATCATCGTTGTAAGCAAAACCGCCACCTGTACCGCCAAGTGTGAATGCAGGACGAAGTACAACTGGGTAACCAATTCTGTTTGCTGCTTCTTTTGCTTCTTCCAATGAATATGTAATTTCAGAAGGAATTACTGGCTCGCCAATAGATTCGCAAAGTTCTTTGAACATTTCACGGTCTTCTGCACGCTCAATTGAAGCGCTTGAAGTACCAAGAAGTTCAACACAACATTCTTTAAGAATACCTTTTTTCTCAAGTTGCATAGCAAGGTTAAGACCTGTTTGACCACCAATGCCAGGAATAATCGCATCAGGTCTTTCGTGGCGAATAATCTTTGCCACATATTCCAAAGTCAAAGGCTCCATATAAACCTTATCAGCAATGATAGTGTCTGTCATAATTGTAGCAGGGTTAGAGTTACAAAGTACTACTTCATAACCCTCTTCTTTGAGCGCAAGACAAGCTTGTGTTCCTGCATAGTCAAACTCAGCTGCCTGTCCAATTACGATAGGGCCTGAGCCGATGATAAGAATCTTTTTAATATCTGTTCTTTTTGCCATTTTTCTCTCTCCTTATATAAAAACTAAATATTAATCTTTTTATAAACAAATTCGCCGTCAACCGCGGTCAAAACACATTCGCCATAAATTTCAGCATTTTCAAACGGTGTGCTTTTACCCATACTCAAGAAAGTTTCAGGGTTAACAGTTGTTTTCTTATTCATATCCCACATTGTAAAGTCTGCCGCTTTGCCAACGCGAATTCCACCAGTAAGCAAAAATCTGTTTTTTGGCTCGCAGTGGAAAAGTTGAACCAACCTTTCAAAAGGCAAAATGCCAGTTTTTACAAGATTTGTGTAAAGTAATGGGAATGCACATTCAAGACCAACAACACCCATTGCAGATTTTTCAAGCCCTTTTGACTTTTCTTCTTTAGAGTGTGGTGCATGGTCGGTTGCAATCATATCAATTGTGCCATCACAAATGCCTTCAACAAGTGCAAGTCGGTCATCTTCAGAACGAATTGGTGGATTCATTTTAAATCTGCCATCTTCTTTGAGCATACTATCATTAAGCAAAAGATAAGTAGGGGAGGTTTCACAAGTAATGTCAACACCTTCCTTCTTTGCTTTTCTAATAATATCAACACTTTCTTTTGTTGAAATGTGGCAAACGTGATATTTACAACCTGCTTTTTTAACAAGTTCAATATCTCTTGCAATTGGGACAAACTCACTTTCAGAGCAAATGCCCTTGTGCCCGTGCGCCTTTGCATATTCGCCATCGTGAATGTAACCGCCTTTTAGCAAACTGTTGTCTTCACAATGTGCCACAATAATTTTATCAAGCTCTTTTGCGCGTTTCATAGCGCAAAGCATTAATTCTTCATCTTGCACGCCTTTGCCATCATCAGAAAAAGCACAAACATACTCCGCCATTTCTTCCATATCGGACAATTCTTTGCCGTTTTGCCCTTTGGTAATTGAAGCATAAGGCTTAACGCGAATGTTAGCATCTTTTTCAATAATATCAAGTTGCACCTTCAAATTTTCAAAACTGTCAGGCACAGGGTTTAGGTTAGGCATTGAGCAAATGTAGGTGTAACCACCGTGAGCTGCAGCCATTGTGCCAGAGTGAATAGTTTCTTTATAAAAAAATCCTGGCTCTCGAAGATGAACGTGAACATCAACAAAACCAGGAAATATAATATAATCTTTGCAATCGATAACGGTTGCACAAGCATTAGTAATATTTTTTGAAATGTCAAAAAAACTACCGTCCTTAACGAAGATGTCTGCCTCTTGAAATTTTCCTTGCATAAAAAATTTTGCGTTTTTAAGGATGTAGTCCATTTTCAAAAATCCTTTCTATAAAGTTATATATATTATATATTTCAATATATTATATCATATATGTTTGAAAAGTCAATAAAAAATTCACTAAATTTCAAGAAAAATTTACGTCAAAAAACGGAAGCCAATTTTGACTTCCGTTTTGTCTTTTAAATATTAGGGTCTTGAACCACTTTTTCAGGTTTTACTTCCAACAATTCTGGGTTTTTGCAATACTTTTCAAATTGTTTAAAAGCAATTGCAAAGAATGCGCCAGAAGCAATTCTCTCATCCATAGTAAGACCAAGTGGAATTGTTTTTGTGCAAACAATTTCATCGCCTTTTTTCTCTGTTTTAAATCGGTGATTACCAATAGACATACCATAACTTGTTGTACCAAAATCATAAACATGATGATAAATATGGTTTGTTCTAATTGATGAAAGGTTTGTAATAAGCATTGAAGCGTGGAAAGGTGAAGCGTCAATAATAGCTTTTGGCAAAAGACCAAATTTGTCCATAAGTTTCAACACGCCAATACCAAATGAAAAAAGACCAGGAACTTTTGAAAGCCCTTCAAGAAGTTTGTCAGTTGCGTTGCCTTCGCCATCCATTTGACGGTTATCTTCAATGTATTTGTTGATTTTTCTAACAACATCATCAATTGTGTCATCTGGTTCAAAGTACATTTTATTCATCTCGCCGTGTTCTGTGCCCGGTTTCATAACAACCATACTAACGGTGAGCTCATTTCTAGCATAAAACTTTTTGTTAACAACAAATCTGTTAAGTTCAGGGAACTGAGAAACTGTTCTAACAAAAGCCGCAATAATAATAGCCAAATGGCTAACAGGCAATTCTGTTTTTCTACGTTTATTAACATACGCATGCATTGGGTCATAAGGAATGTCAAGCGTAATCATATTCATACTGTCATATCTGTGTGTCATAATCATAGGCATTGCCTTTGAAATTGCGTCTAATCTTTTGAGTTTTTTTCCGTCTGCTCTCATTAATTCACTTCTTTTCTTAATAAAATAATACTCACATATTCTACCATAACTTTCGACTAATTTCAACAATTTTTTAACAAATTGTGAACAAAAAATGACCTTATTTTAAATAAGGCCATTAAAAACTTATGATTTTTTCATCAAAAACATTCTTGTTTTACCTTTTTTTCGCAAAGTTCAATTGAACATTTGCTTAAAACATCAAGCGAATCAACAATGTTGTGTTGATTAAGTTTAAGGTCAGATTTAATAACAGAAAGCTCTGTGCAACCCAAAACAACAACATCACAACCGTCATTAATCATATCATCAATAACTGCCAAAAATTCTGAAGCAGAAACAGGTTTTCCTTGTTTTACTTTGTTGTAAATAATGTCCATCAACATATTTGAAACACCCTTTGAAGGTTCAATTGGAACAAGGTCATATTTCTTACAAAAATCTTGATAAACACCTGAAAAAAGAGTGCCTTTTGTAGCCAAAATACCAACCTTTTTTTGTGATTTATCACGGTTTGCAATAAACTTTACAGTTTCTTCAACAATGTGCAAAACTGGAATGTTAACTGCCTTTTGAATTTCTTCAAAAAAGTAGTGTGCAGTGTTGCAGGGCATTGCCAAACCACAAACACCTGCTTTTTCAAGAGTCAAGGCGTCTTTCACCAAAATTGGCACAGGATTTTCTTTTGAATTATCAAGAATAAATTCAGTTCTATCAGGAATAGTTGTATGGTTAGAAACAAGCATTGGAATATGCTCTTGGTCGGTTTTGGCATCGGTCATATCAATAACATTTTTCAAAAATTGAGCCGTTGCCATAGGTCCCATTCCACCTAAAACACCGAGAATTTTCTCGCTCATAACTTTCTCCTTTTAATTGTATTTCTTGTACTTTCTAAAATAATTTAACAATTGTGCATAAATATAAAATCTTCGTGATAAAGACATATCGCCTTTATAAATAAGTGGGTGACAACGCTTGCCTTTTTTGCTAAGGTCAATTGCTCTTTTAATAGAATCAGGGTCTTTGACATATTTCTTAATAACACCCATTGGAACAACTGAGAATAAGTTTTCATTGTCAGCAATTGTGTAATCAAGTTCTTTTTCGAACACCAAATCATCAACAATTCTTTTAACAGTGTTAAAGCCAGAGCCGGTAACATAATAGTTACATCTGCCAAGGCGTACGTTGATTTCAAAGAATTTGAAAACGCCATCACGCTCGTCATATTTAATGTCAAAATTAGCAAAACCTGTGTAGCCGATTTCTTCTAAAAATTTAGTTGCTGCCTTTACAATATCATTGTTAACTTCATTAATAACAACAACTGGGTTGCCAATTGCAGAAGGTGTGTGTTCTTCAAGCAAAACGTGACCTAAAGATGCAAATTTAACCTTAGAATTGCGGTCGCAATAACAGTTAAGCACCCTCATTTTATCATCGCCACCAGGAATGCAGTCTTGAATCAAGAATTTGTAATCATAACTTGAAGTTTCAAGGTTTTTAAGCATTTCATCAAGCTCATCTTTAGATTTAAGTCTGAAAACTTTTTTCTTGCCAGGGAACTTTGCATAATGATAAAGTGCAGAGTTCGCAGGCTTCGCAATGATAGGGTAGTCATAATCAAAATCAAGTGTGTTTTCTTGTTTGCAATTATAAACAAATGTGTCAGGATAAGGAATATCTAATCTGTCACAAATTTCATAAAATTTGTCTTTAAGCACAATTTCATTAAGCAAGTCAGCGTCAATATAAGGAACAAAATAATACTTTTCAAGTGTCTTTTTGTTCTCAGAAAGAATTCTAACATACCAGTCGCCACAACCCAAAACAATGAGTTTTTTCTTGCCTTCAAATTCCTTGCCGATTTCTAAAAGAGTTTTAATAAGTACATCTTCATTTTCAAGGCCAGGGTAGATTCTGTTTTCAATAATTTTAGATTTAGAAATAATCTTTGCTTCAAGCATTGAAATAACAAGAGATTTAATCTTGTATTCTTCGTGGAAACTTCTTGCCAAACTATAAGCATTTATGTCAGCGCCAATAATAACTGGCAAAAAACATTCTTCTCTAAATTCCATTTTTGTGTCCTTCCTTTTTTATATAAATGAAACTAATAAATCAATTTAACGCAAACATTATACTACAATTAAATAGTAAAGTCAATGAAAGTTGTACAAAGTGACAACAAATGCGAAAACCTTGCATAAATATACTCGAAAAATGAATAAATATGCATAAATATTCATAGTTTTATGCATAAAAGTGGTCGAAATTAATAAAAGAGATTAAAACTGCTAACTTTCTTTTATACAAAATATAAGAATAATGAAAAAAGGCGAAAAAAGTGTCAAGTTTGTGTTGACAATGTTGTAATGATTGTGTATAATTATACACATCGACAATAAACGAAGAAATTTTTGATTTTGAAAGGTGAAATTAAAATGAATAAAAAAGATATCAAAAAAGTAGTTCTTGCTTACTCAGGCGGTCTTGACACATCAATTATTATTCCTTGGCTTAAAGAGAATTATAACAATTGTGAAGTAATCGCAGTTTCAGGTAACGTTGGTCAAGCAGATGAGCTTGAAGGCTTGGAAGAAAAAGCAATTAAAACAGGTGCTTCAAAACTTTATGTTGAAGATTTAACTGAAGAATTCTTAACAGACTGTGTTTTCCCTTGCGTACAAGCAGGTGCAAAATATGAAGATTATTTACTCGGTACAGCTTTTGCTCGTCCTGCAATTGGTAAAAGAATTGCTGAAATCGCAATTGCTGAAGGTGCAGACGCAATTTGTCACGGTTGTACTGGTAAAGGTAATGACCAAGTTCGTTTTGAACTTGCAATCAAAGCTTTCGCTCCTGATATGCCTATCATTGCTCCTTGGAGAGAGTGGGACATTAAATCAAGAGAAGAAGAAATTGAATATGCAGAAGCACACAACGTGCCACTTAAAATCACAAGAGAAACTAACTATTCAAAAGATAAAAACATTTGGCACTTGTCACACGAAGGATTAGACCTTGAAGACCCAATGAACGAGCCACTTTACAACAAAGAAGGCTTTTTGGAAATGGGCGTTTCTCCAGAACAAGCGCCTGACAAACCAACTTATGTTACATTGCACTTTGAAAAAGGTGTTTGTACAGCAGTTGACGGCAAAGAAATGAGCGCAACTGAAGTTGTATTAACACTTAACAAACTCGGTGGCGAAAACGGTATTGGGTTGCTCGACATCGTTGAAAACAGACTTGTTGGTATGAAATGCCGTGGCGTTTACGAAACTCCAGGTGGCGCAATTCTTTATCAAGCACACCAAATTCTTGAAACAATCACACTTGATAAAGAAACATCTCATTACAAAGCGCTTGTTGCTCAAAAACTTGGTGAACTTGTTTACAACGCACAATGGTTCACACCACTTACAGAAGCAATTTTAGCTTTCGTTAAGAAAACACAAGAAACAGTTACTGGTGATGTTAAACTTAAACTTTACAAAGGTAATATGATTAACGCAGGTGTTTGCAGTCCTTACTCGCTTTATGACCCTGAAATTGCAACATTTGATGAAGATGAAGTTTACGACCAAAAAGATAGCGCAGGCTTTATCAATCTTTATGGCTTGCCAACAAAAGTTATTGCTAAAATGAAAGCAAAAAACAACTTGAAATAAAATTTATTTTTGAAAGGTAAAAGTCTGTGGGCAAATTTTGTCCACAGACTAACTTGATATTATGGAAAAAATGTGGGCAGGGCGTATTTCTAAAGCGCTCGACAAAGAGGCAGATGATTTTAACTCTTCAATCCATTTTGACTGCAAAATGTACTCTCAAGATATAAAGGGAAGCATTGCGCATGCCAAAATGCTTGCAAAACAAGGAATCATTGCTGAAGATGAGAAAAATATAATTGTTGAAGAACTTGCAAAAATTCTCCAAGATATTGAAAGCGGTGCTTTGCAAATTGATATGAATGCAGAAGACATTCATATGTTTGTTGAAGCAGAGCTTACAAAAAGAATTGGCGAAACTGGTAAAAAACTTCACACAGCAAGAAGCAGAAATGACCAAGTAGCGCTTGATATTAGAATGTATCTTCGTGATGAAGTTGCAGAAATTTCTGCGCTTATTAAAGATTTGTTGGCTGCAATTATTGAAAAGGCAGAAACAAACAAATCTGTAATTATGCCGGGTTACACCCATTTGCAAAGAGCGCAACCAATTGTTTTTGCTCATCATTTGCTCGCTTACGCAATGATGTTCACAAGAGATTTTAACAGATTGCAAGATGCAGTTAAAAGAATGAACATTTCTCCAATCGGTTGTTGTGCGCTTGCAGGCACAACCTTTGATACTGACAGATATTTTGAAGCGAATGAACTCCAGTTTGATGATATTACTTTGAACTCACTTGATGGTGTTTCAGACAGAGATTTTTGCGTTGAAATTATGAGTGCAATTTCAATTATTATGATGCACCTTTCACGTTTCTCTGAAGAAATCATTTTGTGGTCTTCTTTAGAATTTTCATTTGTTGAACTTGATGATGCTTATACAACCGGCTCATCAATTATGCCACAAAAGAAAAATAGTGACATTGCAGAACTTGTTCGTGGTAAAACAGGTAGAGTTTATGGTGACTTGTTGGCACTTCTTACAACACTCAAAGGTTTACCACTCGCTTACAATAAAGATATGCAAGAAGACAAGGAAGCAGTTTTTGATTCAATTGAAACTGTTAAAAAATGTCTTAGAAACTTTGCACCAATGATTGCAACAATGAGCGTTAAGGCTGACAATATGTACAAAGCAGCACAAGGTGGCTTTATCAATGCAACCGACCTTGCAGATTACCTTGCGAAAAAAGGTTTGCCATTTAGAAGTGCTTACAAAATTGTTGGCGAAATTGTAGCGTACTGCATTGCAAAAGGCAAGGTGCTTGACACAGTTACAATGCAAGAATACAAAGAGTTTTCTGATGTTTTTGAAGATGATTTGTATGAAGAAATTAGTCTTGAAACTTGTGTAAATAAAAGAACTTCAGCAGGTGGCACAGGTCCTAATTCTGTTGAAACTCAAATTAAATTTGTTAAGGATTTTATTAAGTAATTTATGAAAAAAGTTTTTATTGATGGTAGTGCAGGCACTACTGGTCTTAGAATAATTGAGCGTGTGCAAAATAGAAATGATATTGAAATTTTAACATTGGCAGAGACACACAGAAAGTTGCCAGAATATCGTAAAGAAGCGCTTAATAATTGTGATATTGCTTTTCTTTGCCTTCCAGACGCAGCCGCTGTTGAAGCAGTTTCATTTATTGAAAATGAAGATGTAGTTGTAATTGACGCATCAACTGCTCACAGAACAAATCCTGATTGGGCTTATGGCTTTGCAGAACTTGGCGAAGAGTTTATGAAAAAAATTGAAAATTCAAATAGAATTGCAAACCCAGGTTGTTACGCAAGTGGATTTATTGCACTTGTGAAACCTTTGGTTGAAAACGGCATTATTGATGAAAATGAACTTTTAACTGCACACGCAGTTTCGGGTTATTCAGGCGCCGGCAAACAAGGTATTGCACAGTATGAAGACGAAAACAAAGACAAGCTTCTTACTGCGCCAAGACAGTATGCGCTCACACAAGCACACAAACATATTCCTGAAATGAAAATGATTTCAGGGCTTAAAAATGAGCCGATTTTCTGTCCTTATGTTTGCGATTTTTATAGTGGAATGACTGTTACAGTGCCACTCTTCAAAAGCCAGTTGAAAAATGGTTTTTCTGCCGAAGACATAAAAGAAGTTTACAAAAATCTTTACAAAGACGGCATTGTAACATACTTTGATTCAATCGATGAAAACGGTTTTATCTCTGCTGCAAAAATTAGTGATAAAGATAATATGGAAATCACAGTCGCAGGTAACGATGAGAGAATTTTGCTTATCTCTCGTTTTAACAATCTTGGCAAAGGTGCTTCTGGCGCAGCAGTTGAATGTATGAATATTAAACTCGGGTGTGACAAAACAACAGGTCTTGATTTATAGAAAGGAATTTTAATGATGAATTTTGTAAATGGTGGCGTAACAGCTGCACAAGGTTTTTTGGCGAATGGTATTCATTGTGGAATTCGCAAAAACAAATCTAAAAGAGATTTAGCACTTGTTGTTTCAACAACTCGTGCAGCAGCAGCTTGTGTTTACACAACAAACCTTGTAAAAGGTGCACCGCTTAAAGTAACAAAAGAGCATATTGCAGACGGATTTGCTTCTGCTATTATTTGCAACAGCGGCAACGCTAACACCTGCAACGCAAATGGTGTTGAAATTGCAGAACAAATGAGCAAACTCACTGCAGAAAAATTAAATATTAGTGAAAAAGATGTGGTTGTTGCATCAACCGGTGTAATTGGCCAAAAGTTAGACATCACTCCAATTGCAAATGGAATGAATGAATTGGTTGATGGTTTGGGTGACAATAGTTCATTTGCTGCCGAAGCAATTATGACAACCGATACTGTTAAAAAGCAAGTTGCAGTTGAGTTCGAAATTGGTGGCAAAGTTTGCAAACTTGGTGGTATCGCAAAGGGTAGTGGTATGATTCATCCTAACATGGCAACAATGCTTGTGTTTATCACAACCGACTGTGCAATCACTCCAAGCGCACTTCAAGTTGCACTTTCAAATGACATTAAATCAACATTTAATATGACAAGTGTTGATGGCGATACATCAACTAATGATATGGTTTGTGTTCTTGCAAATGGTGTTGCAGGCAACCAAATGATTGATGAAAACAGCGAAGAGTTTAGCGTGTTTATGAAAGCGCTTAACACTGTTACAATGGAGCTTTGCAAAAAGATTGCAGGCGACGGCGAAGGCGCAACAAAAATGCTTGAGTGCAAAGTAACTGGTGCAAAAACTGATTGTGATGCAAAAACAGTTGCGAAATCAGTAATTTGCTCATCACTTTTCAAAGCCGCAATGTTCGGTGCAGATGCAAACTGGGGAAGAGTGCTTTGTGCAATTGGTTATTCAGGCGCAAATGTAGATGTAGAGAAAATTGATGTTTCTTTCAAATCAAACAAAGGCGAAATTTTGGTTTGTAAAAATGGCGCAGGCGTTGATTTTTCAGAAGAGCAAGCTAAAGAAATTTTGCTTGAAGAAGAAATTGAAGTTTTGATTGGCCTTAATGATGGCGAATTTTCATCAACCGCTTGGGGTTGTGACTTGACTTATGATTATGTAAAAATCAACGGAGATTATAGAACTTAATTAATCTAAAACATATTCAGTGGAACGCAAAGACTACTACAATATGTTTAGTTGTTTTTGGATTTACAAACTTTTAACTATAAACAAACTGATAGGAGTAAATAAAAAATTATGAATATGCCTAATGCATTAAGAGCAGAGGTTATTGTTGAAGCTTTGCCTTATATTAAAAAACACAACAACAAGGTTGTTGTAATTAAATATGGCGGCAACGCAATGATAAACGAAGAACTCAAAGAACAAGTAATGGAAGACATTGTGCTTTTATCACTCATCGGTGTTAAGGTTGTGTTAGTGCATGGTGGTGGCCCAGAAATTACTGAAATGATGGACAAAATCGGCAAAAAAACCGAGTGGGTTGACGGCCTTCGTGTTACTGATAAAGAATCAACTGAAATTGTTCAAATGGTGCTTGCCGGCAAAATTAATAAAAGTCTTGTTAACCTTTTGGAAACAAAGGGTGGCAAAGCAATGGGTATTTGTGGTATTGACGGCCAAATGATTAAAGCCGAAATGAAAGATGAACGTTTGGGTTATGTTGGCAAAATCACAGAAGTTAATGTAGAGCCAATTTCAGACTTGTTTGAAAAGGGTTACACACCGGTTGTTTCAACTCTCGGTTGTGACAATGACGGTAATGTTTATAACATCAATGCAGACACCGCTGCCGCTTATATTGCAGGTCAATTGCAAGCAGAAAGATTTATTTTGATGACTGACATTGCAGGTATCTTGCGTGATAAAGATGATGTTGATTCACTCATTCCACTTATTGATGTTAAAGAAGCAGAAGAATTAGCAGAAGAAGGGGTTATTTCAGGCGGAATGATTCCAAAGGTTGAGTGTTGCATTGAAGCGCTTAACCACGGTGTAGAAAAAGTAACAATTATGGACGGCAGAGTTTCACACGCTATTTTGCTTGAAATGCTTACCGATGAAGGTGCCGGCACAATGGTTGTTAAGGAGAAATTTAAAAGTGTTGAAGAATAACGATAAAAAATACATTGCCAATACCTATGCTCGTTTTGACTTGACAATTGCAAATGGTAAAGGCAGTTTGTTTTATGATGAAAACGGCAAAGAGTACATAGATTTGGGCACTGGCATTGCTGTTAATACATTTGGATTTTGTGATGAGCAGTGGCAAAACGCAGTAAAAGAGCAATTGTCTGTTTGCCAACATACTTCTAACCTTTATTACTCAGCTCCTTGTGTAACACTCGCAAAAATGCTTTGCGAAAAAACAGGTGCAAAAAAGGTTTTTTTCTCAAACTCTGGTGCTGAGTCAAATGAATGCGCAATAAAGGTTGCAAGAAAATATGCCGAGAACAAAGGGGTTAAAGATGGTGTTATTTTAACACTTAACCAATCTTTCCACGGTAGAACTTTAACAACTCTTGCAGCAACCGGGCAAGATGTTTTTCACAATGACTTTTTACCACTCACAGGTGGTTTTGTTCATGCAAACCCTAATGATATTGCAGATTTAGAGAAAAAGGTAAAAGAAAACAACGTAATCGCAATAATGTTTGAAGTTGTTCAAGGTGAAGGTGGCGTTGTTGCACTCGATGAAGATTTTGTCGCAAAAATCAGTGAAATTTGTGAAACACAAGACATTTTGATGATTGTTGATGAAGTTCAAACTGGCAACGGCAGAACAGGCAAACTTTATGGCTATATGAATTATGGTTTGACACCTGACATTGTTTCAACTGCAAAAGGTCTTGCAGGGGGCTTGCCAATTGGCGCTACTTTAATGTTTGAAAAATGTGAAGATGTGTTAACACCATCATCACACGGCTCAACTTTTGGCGGCAACCCAGTTTCTTGTGCCGCTGCAGTTAACATTATTTCAAGAATTGATGATGAATTGCTTTGTGAAGTAAATAAAAAATCAGAATATATTTTTAACGAATTAAACGGGGCAGAAGGTGTAGTTTCTGTTTCAGGTAAAGGTCTTATGATTGGTGTTGAAACTGAAAAAGACGCTACCGAAGTTTTAAACACTTGTTTGCAAAACGGCGTTAGTGTGTTAAAAGCAAAGAACAAAATTAGATTGCTTCCTGCTCTTAACATTCCGTTTGACACATTAAAATGTGCAATAAAAGTGTTAAAAGATGCTTGTAAATAGGAGAAAATTTATGAATTTGAAAAATAGAAGTTTTTTAAAATTGCTTGACTATTCGGCAGAAGAAATGGCTTACTTGATTGATTTAGCAGCAAAGTTTAAAAATATGAAGAAAAAGGGCAAAGCTCATGATAAATTGAAGGGCAAAAACATTGCGCTCATTTTTGAAAAAACTTCAACTCGTACTCGTTGCGCTTTTGAAGTTGCGGGTAAAGACCTTGGAATGGGTGTAACTTATCTTGACCCATCAGGCTCTCAAATCGGCAAAAAAGAATCAATTGCTGATACTGCTAGAGTTTTAGGCAGAATGTATGATGGCATTGAATATCGTGGTTTTGGTCAAGAAATCGTTGAAGAACTTGCAAAATATGCAGGTGTTCCGGTTTGGAACGGTCTTACAAACGAGTTCCACCCAACTCAAATTCTTGCAGATTTTCTCACAATCAAAGAGCATTTTGGTTGTTTGAAAGGCATCAACTTTGTTTACATGGGTGATGCGAGATATAATATGGGTAACTCACTTATGGTTGGTTGTGCAAAAATGGGCATTAACTTTACTGCTTGCGCACCTGAAAAATATTTCCCAAACAAAGAACTCATTCAAGAGTGTGAAAAGTTGGCAAAAGAATCAGGCGCAACTCTTAAGTTTGAAACCGACCCAATGGTTGCAACAAAAGGTGCAAATGTAATTTATACTGATGTTTGGGTTTCAATGGGTGAGCCAGATGAAGTTTGGGCAGAAAGAATTAAAGAACTTTCGCCATACCAAGTTAATGCAAAGTTAATGGCAAATGCGGCTGATAACGCTGTGTTTATGCATTGTTTACCTGCATTCCACGACCTTAAAACAACAGTTGGTAAAGAAATGGGCGAAAAGTTCGGCATTAGTGAAATGGAAGTAACTGATGAAGTGTTTGAGTCAAAACAATCAATTGTTTTTGATGAAGCAGAAAACAGAATGCACACCATTAAAGCAGTAATGGCTGCAAGTTTGGGTTATTAATTTATGGGCAAATTTGATGGTGTTTTAATTGCAACTGATATTGATGGCACTTTGACAAATTCTTCTTTCGAACTTTCAATTGAAAACAAAACCGCAATCGATTATTTCAAGGCAGAAGGTGGCATTTTCACAATCGCAACCGGCAGACTTTGTGATTATTTAAAAGAAAAAGAGTTTGACGCTCTTGTAAATTGCCCTGTAATTGTGCTTAATGGCGCAGCAGTTTATGATTTTGAAACAAAGCAGTTTTTGAACACAAAAAAATTCCAAAAAGACTTTTTAAAAATTTACAAAAGAATTTTGGAATTTAAAGATTTTATTAAGGTTGATTTTTGTTTTATCGACCACTCTGCAGATGCAAAAGACCTTGATGTTGAAAATGTAACAGACCTTTGCAAAATGGTAACAGTTGTTGAAAATGAAGAAAAAGCGTTAAGACTTCGTAAAATGTTAGTCGATGAATTTGGGGCTGATTACGAAGTTTTTCGCACTTGGTCAACAGGTGTTGAAGTTTTGCCAAAAGGCGCAACAAAAGGCAACTGTGTTGACTTTTTGAGAAACATTTTAAAGAATATAAAAACAGTTGTAGGCATAGGAGATTTTGAAAATGATATGTCACTTTTAGAAAAAGGAGACATCGCTTTTGCTCCTGAAAATGCACTCGAAATGTTAAAGCAAAAGGCAGATTACATAGTCTCACACCATAATGATAATGCCTTGTGCGATGTTATTAAAATATTAGAAAATAAAAACTCCGAAGCGTAAACTTCGGAGTTTTTTCTTAAAACAATTTAAACTTTTTATGCTTTTTCACTTTTTTAGTAGCAAATCTATTTTTATAACTGTTATTTCTAATTTTATGAAGAAGTTCTAATTTGTCATTTGCCGTTTTAGCATTATCAAGTGATTTGTCGATTTCACTAAAACTTAAACTATGTTCATCGCATTTATAAATAAAATCATCATTAGAATATTTTAAAGATTCTTTTGTTCGTTTTTTAGTGAAATTATGAACACTTTGTTTGTCATAAAAAATATTTTCAGAAACTTGTTTTGCTGGGTTGCCAGCATATGCGGTATTTGAAGGTATTTTTTTGTTTGATACAACTGACATAGCACCAACAATACTGCCAGAACCTATGTGTGTTCCTTTTAATACCATAGCACCTTGACCAATCCACACATGGTCGCCTATAAATATGCTTTTAGATGGATTTTTTCTTTGCATAGTATTGCAATCATAAATCAAATGAGGGTCAGCAATTCTTAACCAAATTCCAAAAGAAAACAGCCCGTTATCACCGATGAAAACATGTTTTCTTTCTGAAAGAATAACATTCAAAATCCCGTTAAAATAGTTTCCTTCGCCACAGTAAAAAGCAGAGTTTCTATAAAGCGTTAAGTTTAGTAGATAAGAATAATTACTTTTGCATAAGTACACAACATTGTTATCGGCTTCAAAAACAATTTTAGAATTGTTGATTTTAACACCGTCTTCAATATATAAAATATTGTTTTTACCTTTGAAAAGTATTTCGGTGTTATTCATCTCAATGTTTGCGTAATCATTGTTTTCGAAAATAATTTTATTATTTTCTTCAAGATTTGAAAAATCCTTTAAAACGTCTATTCTTTTCATGGTTTATAATACCTTTGATAAAAAGTCTTTAAGTCTTGGGTTTTCTGGATTTTCGAAGAAGTCTTTTGGATTGTTTTCTTCAACAATCACACCTTCATCCATAAAAATAATTCTTGTTGCAACTTCTTTTGCAAAACCCATTTCGTGAGTAACAACAACCATTGTCATTCCGTTGTTAGCAAGGTCTTTCATAACATCAAGCACTTCGCCAACCATTTCAGGGTCAAGCGCACTCGTTGGCTCGTCAAACAACATAACTTCAGGGTTCATACATAGTGCGCGAACAATAGCAACACGTTGTTTTTGACCACCTGAAAGTTGAGCAGGATAAGCGTCAGCTCTGTCTTTAAGACCAACAACATCTAAAAGTTCAAGCGCTTTTTTCTCTGCATCTTCTTTTGACATTTTCAAAAGAGTAATTGGTGCTTTTGTCATATTATCAAGCACATTCATATTAGGGAAAAGGTTAAAATGTTGGAAAACCATTCCCATCTTTTGACGGTGCAAATTGATGTTTGTTTTCTTGTCAGTAATATCTTTATCATTAAAGAAAATCTTACCAGAGGTTGGAATTTCAAGAAGGTTGAGTGAACGCAAAAGTGTTGATTTACCAGAACCAGACGGACCAACAATAACAACAACTTCGCCTTTTTTAATTTCACAGTCAACACCGTTAAGTGCCTTAACATCGCCACCATTATAGTGCTTTTTAAGGTCTTGTGTTTTAATTAAAACATTATCTGTCACTCTTACGCAACCTCCTTTCGAGAATGCTTACAAGCCATGAAAGAATCATAACAATTACAAGGTAAATAAGCGCAACAGCAATAAGCGGAATGAAATAAATAAATGTTCTACCCGCAATAATATTGCCTGCTTTTGTAAGGTCAATAACACCAACATAACCCGCAACAGATGTTTCTTTCAAAAGAGCAATAAACTCGTTACAAAGTGTAGGTAAAACTGCTTTAAACATTTGCGGAATAATAATAAAACGCATTGTTTGAAAATAGTTAAAACCTAAACTTCTACCTGCTTCAAATTGACCATGGTCAATTGACATAATACCTGCTCTGAAAATCTCTGCAACATAAGCACCAGAGTTAATACCAAAAGCAAGCATTGCAACCAAAACACCATTGTCCGAATTTGCAAACACAACAAAGTACATAATCATAAGTTGAACAACAATTGGTGTACCTCTAAAAATTGTAAGATAAACCTTGCAAATTCCATTTAAAACAACTAAAACATAATAACCAAAACCGCCACGAAGTTTCATTGCTTCTTTGTTTTTGTCAAAAGAAGTACGAATAGCGGCAATAATAATACCAATAACAATACCGAGTACAAGCGCACCGGCAGTGATTTTTAAAGTGTTTGTAAAACCGGTAATAATTTGTTTGTATCTATCACTTTCTAAAAAGACAAATTTAATTTTGTCAATAAGTTCAAAAAACCAGTTCAAAAACTATTTCTCCTTTCCTTTTGTTTGCGAAAAATATAGGGCGGCAATAAAACCGCCCTAAAATTTTGTTAATCAAAATTATTTTGCAGAAATGTATTTGTCAATAATTGTTTGAACTGAACCATCAGCGATGAGTTCTTTCAAAGCAGCATTAACTTTGTCTTTAAGGTCTGTATCTTCTTTGTTAAAGCAGATAGCATAATCTTCTGTTACATATTCTGTTTCAAGAATTTTAAGACCTTCAACAGAAGCTACATAAGATTTAGCAGGTTCGTTATCAATGATAACGCAATCAACTTTACCAGAAGCGAGAGCTTGAACAGCTACAGCACCGTTGTCATATCTTGTGATGTTTTCTTCGCCGTAGTCACCAGTTGCATAAATGTCACCAGTTGTTGAAGTTTGAACACCGATTTTCTTGCCTTTAACATCATCAATTGTTTTGATGTCAGAACCTTCTTTAACGATAACAACTTGAACGCCTTGAGCGTATGTATCAGAGAAGTTAACGTCTTTAAGTCTGTCTTCAGTTACTGTAAGACCAGCCATACCCATTGCATATTTGCCGGCTTGAACGCCAGGAATGATTGAGTCAAAAGCAACGTCTTCAATTTTGAGTTCCATACCGAGTTTGTCAGCAATTAAAGCAGCGATTTCAGCGTCGATACCAACGATTTTGTCACCTTCGTGATATTCATAAGGTGGGAATTCAGCGTTAGTAGCCATTACCAAAACGTCTGCGTCTTTTTTGCCACAAGCAGCAAAACATGAAACCATCATAACAACTGCGAGTGCTAATGCCAAGATTTTAATAAACTTTTTCATAAAAATTATCTCCTTTTAATTAAGATATTTTGATTATACACCTATATTAATAAAAATGCAAGTGTTTTGTGAATTTTTATTTAATTGTGTGAATAATATTCAAACAATATACAAAAGCCACCCGAAAAGGTGGCTTTTAAAGTTAGAATTTAATTTTTTCTGCAAGATATTGTTCAAGGTCTTCAATAGCAACAAGTTCTTGTTCCATTGTGTCTCTATCACGAACGGTAACTTTGCCTGTTTCTTCACTTTCAAAGTCATAAGTAATACAGTAAGGAGTACCAATTTCATCTTGTCTTCTGTAACGTTTACCAATTGAACCAGTAACGTCAAAGTCAACCATAAATGATTTTGAAAGTTTTTGTTGAACTTCAAAAGCTTTGTCAGAAAGCTTCTTAGAAAGTGGCAAAACTGCTGCTTTGTAAGGAGCAATAACTGGGCTTAAGTGTAAAACAACACGTGTGTCATTTTTCTCTGCATCCAAAACTTCTTCATCATAAGCTTCGCACAAAAGCGCCAAAACAGTTCTGTCAAGACCGTAAGTTGACTCGATGATGAATGGAATGAATTTTTCATTTGTTTCAGGGTCGAGATACTCTTGTTTTTGACCAGAATATTCTTGGTGACGAGTTAAGTCAAAGTCAGTTCTGTTATGAGTACCGTTAATTTCGCCCCAACCAAATGGGAATAAGTATTCAATATCACAAGCAGCTTTTGCATAGTGAGCGAGCTTCTCGTGGTCGTGGAATCTAAGTTTGTCTGCAGGAAGACCTAAATCTTGATAATATTTCATACCATATTCTTTGTAGAAATCATAAAGGTCTGTGTCAGTACCTTCTTTACAGAAAGTTTGGAATTCCATTTGTTCAAATTCAATTGTTCTAAAAGTAAAGTTACCAGGAGTAATCTCGTTTCTGAATGCTTTACCAATTTGACCAATTGAGAATGGGAGTTTTGCTCTCATTGTTCTTTGAACGTTAAGGAAGTTTACATATTCACCTTGTGCGTTTTCAGGACGAAGGTAAATAATGCTTTTTGAGTCATTAGTAACGCCTCTGAAAGTTTGGAACATAAGGTTAAATTCACGAATATCAGTAAAGTTGTGTTTGCCACAGTGAGGACAAGGAATAGAGTTGTCTTTAATGAATTGGAACATCTCTTCTTTTGTCATACCGTCAGCGTGAGCATTTGGGTCAAAGTCATCAATCAAGTTGTCTGCTCTGTGACGCATTTTACACTCTTTACAGTCTAAAAGTGGGTCAGAGAAACTAGATACGTGACCAGAAGCTTCCCAAACTCTAGGGTTCATCAAAATATCAGCATCAACTTCATAAGAATTAGGTCTTTCTTGAATAAATCTCTTTCTCCAAGTATCTTTTACATTGTTTTTAAGTCTTGAGCCAAGTGGGCCGTAGTCCCAAGTGTTAGCCAAGCCACCGTAAATTTCAGAACCTGGGAAAATAAAACCTCTGTTTTTACAAAGCGCAACAACTTTGTCAATAGATTTTAATTTGGTTTCCATAGTTATTATCATCCTTAAAATAAAAAATTAACAAACCAATTATAACAAAGTTCTTTCTCAATTTCAAGTATAATTTATATAAATACTAAAGCAATGGGGAAAAGGCGCGCAAAACACTCAAAAACAATCTGTGAACCAATCGTTTTTTCTTTACAGTTGTAATTTCATCACTAATTTCCAACGTGTCTAAAAAATCGGCTTTAATATCGCTAATGCAATTACAATCAAACATCCAAACAGCGCATTCATAATGTAAATAAAGACTTCTAAAATCAAGGTTTACTGTGCCAACAACTGCGGTTTTGTCATCACTGATAAAAGATTTTGCGTGAATAAATCCTGGTGTGTATTCATAAACTCTAACTCCGTTTTTAATCAAAATATCGTAATAAGAGCGAGAGGTAAAATGAATTGATTTTTTGTCAGGAATAGCAGGGGTGATAATTCTAACATCAACACCGCTTGTTGCCGCACTGCAAAGCGCCTCAACCATTGTATTATCAATAATAAGATAAGGTGTGGTGATGTAAACATAATCTTTTGCTCGTGTTAAAATGTTCAAATAAACATTTTTTGCAACCTCAAACTCATCGAGCGGAATATCACAAAATGGTTGAACAAACCCGTCGTTTTCAATCTGTTTTAATTCTTGTTTTTCAGGTTTGTAAACTGAAAAATCTTCGGTTGTGTTTTTTAGCAAATTCCAAAGCGACAAAAACATCACGGTGAAACTCCAAACACCTTCACCATAAAGTCGAATTGCGGTGTCTTTCCAATGTCCAAATGGGTGGGTTTTGTTAATGTATTCATCGGCAAGATTAATACCGCCCGTGTACCCAATAACGCCGTCAATTACAAGGATTTTTCGGTGGTCACGGTTGTTAAATTTAGGAGTTAAAATGGAATTAAATCTGTTGAAAACCAGAACCTTAAAACCAAAAGATTCAAGGGTTTTATAATAGTTTTGTGGCAGTTTAAACATACACCCAAAATCATCATACATAATTCTAATTTCAACGCCTTCTTTTTGCTTTTGTTTGAGTGTTTCTAAAATGCCATTCCACATTTCACCTTCTTCAATAATAAAATACTCTAAAAATATGAATTTTTTGGCGTTTTTAAGTTCTTTCATAATTGACTCGAAAAACTCTTCGCCAGATTTTAAATATTTTGTTTGAGTGTTTTGATGTGGTGCAAAATGAGAAGTGTTTTTGATGTACTTTGCTTGAATACACGCTTCTTTGTTTTTATCTAACAGGGTGTTTATTGCACTTTCGTTTGGGTTAAAAGTCCTTTCATAAACTTCTTCAAGTTCGTTTAACCTTTTAATCTGTTTTTTGCTTGAATGGTTTTGTGTGAAAATCAAATACAAAAAGCCACCAAAAATAGGGAAGGTAAAAATCAAAATAACCCAAGCAAGTTTGTATTCGGGGTTGCCGCTTTTATACATTAAGTGAACAAAAACAGCTAATGATACAATAAGGCAAAAAACATAAAAATGGGCAAACTTTTCTGAAAAAAACAAAAACATACTGATCAAAACTGCAACCTGCAAGGCAAAGAAAATTAATGTGTAAATAATTCTGCCAAAAACAATGTTAAAAAATCTTTTCATAAAATTCACCTAAAAACAAGTATTTCTATTTCCATTTTAGCACTTTAAAACAAAAAATTGTTAAATTTATATTAAGAATAAAATAGTTGAAAAAATAATAAACTTTTGGTATAATTCATAAAGTATTAAAAAAGGAGAAGGTTATGAGCGAGTTAATAAATTCATTTGCAGAGTGGATTAGGTCTTTTGGAGTACCTGATTATTTGGTTATTTTTATAATTTCATTATTCCCAATTTTAGAACTTCGTGGTGGCCTTATTGCCGCAGCAGTTTTAAAATTAAAATTAGTTCCATCTTTCATTGTGTGTTACATTGGCAACATTTTGCCAATTCCGTTTATTTTGTTGTTTATAAAGAAGATTTTTTCTTGGATGAAACTTTGGAAACCAACAGAAAAAATCGCCCTTTATTTTGAAAAAAAGGGCGAAAAGAATGCAAGCCAAGCGGCTTCAAAAAGTTTTTGGGGTAAAATTTTGTTCCTTTTCTTGTTTGTTGCAATTCCACTTCCTGGCACAGGCGGTTGGACTGGTGCGCTTGTTGCTTCTTTTATGAACTTGAAATTAAAACACTCAATTCCAACAATTTTGGTTGGCGTGCTTACAGCAGGGTTTATAATGTCAATTATTTGTTATGCGCTTCCTGAACTTGCGGCTCAATGGTTCGGTTTTTCATTCTAATTTAAAACCGAAACCCCAATGTTTAAATAGGTTGCAAACATAACCCAAGCAATAAGTGGTAGCATAAAATAACCTGCTAACTTTTCACATTTGTAGAAAAAGTAAAAGGTGATAATTGCAGAAATCAAAAGTGCAATTATAATCACATTTGAAAAACTAAACCACTTAAAAGTAAAAAAGAATAACGGCCATAAAAGATTCAGAGAAAGCAGTACACCGTACGCAATTCTGGGTCTTTTTTTGTTGCATCTTGACTCTTCCATAAAATAAAGCGCAACTCCAATTAAAATGTAAAGCGCAGTCCAAACAAAAGGAAAAATAATTGAAGGTGGTGCAAAAGGTGGTTTGTTAAGTGGCGAATAAACCTCTTTTGCATTTGATGAAAAAAGCGAGCCGATAAGCCCCGTGAAAATTGGAATTAACAAACAGGGAATAAGTTTTCTTAAATCAATTGTTTTAATCATAAAATCCTCCTTTACATTTAATCTTATGCAGATTTAATGCAAAAAAATCTAATGTTTTATAAAAATTGTAAAAATGCTTAAAAATCACAATAAATTGAAACAAATCATTGACAAAACCACTATATTTGGTGTAAAATAGTTATAATTAATATGCTAAATAGGAGAAATGTTTTTATGGCTAAAAAAGCTTCCTATGGCAACGAAAGTATATCATCGCTTAAAGGTGCCGACAGAGTTAGAAAAAGACCTGCCGTTATTTTTGGTTCTGATGGTATTGAAGGTTGCCAACATTCAGTTTTTGAAATTATAACCAACGCAATTGACGAAGCAAGAGAAGGTTATGGTAAAAAGATTATAATTACACGATACCTTGACCACTCAATTGAAGTTCAAGACTTTGGCCGTGGTTGTCCTGTTGACTACAACCCAAAAGAAGACAGATTCAACTGGGAACTTTTGTATTGTGAATTGTACGCTGGTAGTAAATACGACAATAACGAAAATGGTACTTACCAATTTTCGCTTGGTACAAACGGTCTTGGCCTTTGCTCAACACAATATGCTTCTAAATATATGGATGTTGAGATTAAGCGTGATGGTTTTAAATATAACCTTCATTTTGAAGAAGGCGAAAACATTGGCGGTCTTTCAAAAGAGCCATATGCAGGCAAAGACACAGGTACTCGCACACGTTGGTTGCCTGATAACAATGTTTTTACCGACACAAACATTCCTGTTGAATTTTACGAAGATGTTTTAAAACGCCAAGCAGTTGTTAATGACGGACTTGTGTTTGTTTTCAAAAACCAAGTTTCTGCTTCAAAGTTTGAAACAAAAGAGTTTGTTTATAAAGACGGTATTTTGGATTACATCAATGAAACAGTTGGTGAAGAAGCGGGCTTTATTGACACACTTTTGTGGAAAGGCGAGCGCAAAGGTAAAGACAGACCTGACAAGCCGGAATATCTTGTTAAAATGAATGTTGCACTCAACTTTTCAAACAAGGTGCAAAAGAAAGAGTATTACCACAACTCAAGTTATCTTGAATATGGTGGTGCGCCTGACAAAGCGGTGCGTTCTGCATTTGTTTCACAGTTTGACGCGTTTTTTAAAGCAAATAATAAATATAATAAAAATGAATCAAAGGTTTCGTTTGCAGACATTGAAGAATCACTTGTAATGGTAATTTCTTCATTCTCAAACCAAACTTCTTATGAAAACCAAACCAAAAAAGCAATCACAAATAAATTCATTCAAGAAGCATTGACTGAATTTATTAAACAAAATTTGGAAGTTTTCTTCATTGAAAACAAACCACTTGCAGAAAAGGTTGGCGAACAAATTCTTATTAACAAACGCTCAAGAGAAAAGAGTGAAAAAGAGCGTCTTAACATTAAGAAAACATTGCAAAGCTCAACCGATATGTCTTCTCGTGTTCAAAAGTTTGTCGACTGCCGTTCAAAAGATACATCAGTCAGAGAACTTTACATTGTTGAGGGTGATTCTGCGATGGGTTCTGTAAAACAGGCAAGAGACCCTGAATTTCAAGGTATTATGCCGGTTCGTGGTAAAATTCTTAACTGTTTGAAAGCAGAATACACACAAATTTTCAAAAGTGAAATCATTACAAATTTAATTAGAGTTTTGGGTTGTGGCGTTGAAGTGCAAACCAAAGCAAACAAAGATTTGTCAACATTTGATATTAACTCTTTCCGTTGGAATAAAGTTGTAATTTGTACCGATGCCGATGTCGACGGCTTCCACATCAGAACACTTATTTTGACAATGCTTTATAGACTTACACCAACACTTATTAGTGAAGGTTATGTTTACATTGCAGAAACTCCACTTTACGAAATTACAACCAAAGACAAAACTTATTACGCTTATGATGACAAGGAAAAAGGCGAAATTCTTGAAATGATTGGCGACAAGAAATATACATTGCAACGTTCAAAAGGTCTTGGTGAAAACCAAGCTGATATGATGAACTTGACAACAATGAATCCTTCAACTCGCCGACTCATTAAAGTTTTGCCAGAAGATGTTGAGCGTACTGCCGAAATGTTTGATACATTAATCGGCAACAACCTTGAATCAAGAAAGAACTTTATTGCAGATAAAGGTCACGAATATTTAGAATTTGCAGATATTTCTTAAGGAGAAAAGAAATTGGCTAGAAAGAAAAAGACTGATGATAAAAAACAAATAATTGACCCAGCAAAAGTAGGGGCGTATATTGCAGGTGCTGGTAATGTGGTTGAACAACCAATTACTTCAACACTTGAAACAAACTTTATGCCTTACGCAATGAGTGTAATTGTTTCTCGTGCAATTCCTGAAATTGACGGCTTTAAACCTTCACACAGAAAATTGCTTTTCACAATGTATAACATGGGGCTTCTTACCGGCAAACTCACAAAGTCTGCTAACATTGTTGGTCAAACAATGCAGTTAAACCCACACGGTGACAGTGCAATTTATGAAACAATGGTTCGTCTTTCAGAAGGCAACGAAGCGCTTTTGCACCCATTTGTTGAGTCAAAAGGTAACTTTGGTAAAGCTTATTCAAAAGATATGGCTTATGCGGCTTCTCGTTATACTGAAGCACGCCTTGCAAAAATTTCAAACGAACTTTTTAGAGATATTGATAAAGACACGGTTGATTTTGTTGATAACTATGACGCAACAAAAAAAGAGCCAACACTTTTGCCAGTAACATTCCCATCAGTGCTTGTTAACGCAAACAAGGGTATCGCTGTTGGTATGGCAAGTGACATCTGCTCATTCAACTTGAAAGAAGTTTGTGACACAACAATTGCTTACATTCACGATGAAAATTGTGATTTGTTTGAAACGCTCAAAGCGCCTGATTTCCCAACTGGTGGCCAGTTGATTTATGATAAAGCAGCGCTAGATAAGATTTATGAAACAGGTACAGGTAGCGTTAAGGTTCGTGCAAAATATTCATATGATAAATCTGCTAACTGTATTGATATTACAGAGATTCCTGCAACCACCACAATCGAAGCGATTATTGATAAAGTAATTGAACTTTCAAAACTCAAAAAGATTACTGAAATCAATGACATTCGTGACGAAACAGGTTTGCAAGGTCTTAAAATCACAATTGATTTAAAACGTGGCGTTGACCCTGAAAAGTTAATGTTAAAATTGTTTAAAATGACTCCACTTGAAGATTCATTCTCTTGCAACTTTAACATTCTCATCAACGGCAGTCCAAGAGTAATGGGTGTTAAGGAAATCATTAAAGAATGGCTTAACTTCCGTTTGGATTGCGTTAAGAGAAAGGTTAATTTCCGCCTTAAAAAAGCGC
This sequence comes from Acutalibacteraceae bacterium, assembly GCA_045649405.1. Lineage (GTDB taxonomy): Bacteria > Bacillota > Clostridia > Oscillospirales > Acutalibacteraceae > RUG11462. The sequence continues at coordinate 5,601 of JAZRPW010000032.1, read as the reverse complement.
AAGACAAACTTCATTTGTTAGAAGGTTTGCAAAAAATTCTTCTTGATATTGACAAAGCAATAAAAATCGTTCGCGAAACCGAAGAAGAGTCAGAGGTTGTTCCAAACCTTATGATTGGTTTTTCAATTGATGAAATTCAAGCAGAATATGTTGCTGATATTAAACTTCGTCATTTAAATCGTGAATACATTTTGAAAAGAACTGCTGACATTGAAGAATTGCGTGAAGAAATTGAAAAATTCCAAGCAATTTTAAAATCAGATTCTCGTGTTAAAAAGGTTATCGTTGCAGAACTTAAAGAAGTTATTAAAAAGTATGGCGTCGACAGAAAAACTGAAATCATTGACATCGAAGATGAACCGGTTTATGAGCCATCTGCAGAAATTGCTTCTTACCCTTGTACTGCATTCTTCACAAAAGACGGTTACTTTAAGAAAATTACACCATTGTCTTTGAGAATGGGTGGCGAGCAAAAACTTAAAGAAGGCGACGAAATGATGCAAGCGGTTGAAACCGACAACAAGTTTGAAGTAATGTTCTTTACTGATAAATGTCAGGTTTACAAAGCAAAAATTAACGACTTCTCTGATACAAAAGCAAGTGTATTAGGCGACTTTGTGCCTGCAAAACTTGACTTTGATGCTGGCGAAAACCCAGTTTATATGGCTATTACTGATGACTACAAAGGCTTTATGATTTTTGTCTTTGAAAACGGCAAAATGGCAAAGGTTGAAATGAATCAGTATATGACCAAAACAAACCGTAAAAAACTTATTAATGCTTACTCTGACAAATCGCCACTCATTGGTGCATTTTATGTAAAAGAAGAGTCTGACATTTTAATTGAAAACATCAATGGCAGAAAACTCATAGTTAATACATCTGCTTTGAATGCAAAAACAAGCAAATCAACTCAAGGCGTTGCAGTAATGAAAATTCGCAAAGGCCACAAAGTAGCATCTGCTAAAGTTTTCGCAGAAGGCGACCTTGATAATGTAGCGAGATATCGTGCTCGTACATTGCCTGCTTCTGGTAAATTGCCTGAAGAAGAGGTTGAGCAATTAACACTTAATTAAATAAAACATAAATAACAAACGCCCTCCAAAAATTTTTGGAGGGCAAAAACAAAAGAAAAACAAACGCAAAATTTTCTTTTGTTGATTTTATTGTTAACTTTAAATTTAAATTTATTCATTTTTTTGAAAGGAATAAAAAATGAAAGTAATTGATATTATAAAATCTCAAAAACCAACCCTTTCTGTTGAGGTTTTTCCACCAAAAACAACTGCAAATTTTGAAACGGTAAAGGGTGCAACCGAGAAAATTGCAAGTTTAAACCCAAGTTATATGAGTGTTACTTACGGTGCAGGTGGTGGCACATCTGACTTCACTGTTGACATTGCCAAAAACCTTTTGCAAAAGGGCGTAACACCGCTCACTCATTTAACCTGCGTTTCTTCAACTGCTTCAAAAATTGAGCAAGAGTTAAACAAAATAAAATCAAACGGCATTGAAAATATTTTGGCTCTTCGTGGCGACATTCCTGAAGGACTTGAAAAAAACTCAATGCAGTTTAAATATGCTTATGAGCTTATTGAAAAAATAAAAAGTTTTGATGATGGTTTTTGCATTGGCGGTGCTTGTTACCCTGAAACACACCCTGAAAGCGAAAACTCTTTTGCCGACCTTGAAGCGCTTAAAATTAAAGTGCAATCAGGTTGCGAATTTTTAACAACCCAAATGTTTTTTGATAACAACATTCTTTACAACTTTATAATGCGTCTTTTGAAAATCGGTGTTGATGTGCCGGTTGTTCCTGGCATTATGCCTGTTACAAATGCCAACCAAATCAAAAGAATAATGGCAATTTCAGGCGCCGCTTTACCACAAAGATTTGTAAGAATTGTTGACAAATTCGCAGACAATCCGTTAGCGCTTAAAGAAGCGGGCATTGCCTTTGCAACCGAGCAAATTATTGACCTTTACGCAAACGGAATTAACGCTGTTCATCTTTATTCAATGAACAACCCTGAAGTAGCAGAAAAAATTAAAAACAACTTAACGGAAATTTTGAAATGATTAATTCAATAATAACTGGCAAGGTGCAAGCAGAAGATGTTGTTATAAAGAGTCAAGAACTTGCACTTCGCTTAAAAACCGAAATTGGTTTTGAAGATGAAACAATAAAAGAGTGCAAATCAGAACTTTTAAAGGTGGCAGATTGTAAATATGCCGCAATAAAAGTTCCAATTAAACTTTTAGAAAACGGCGTTGTTGATTTAGATTTTTGCAAGGTGCAAAGCAACGACTTGTCAAAAAACTTGTCTGGTTGCAATAGCGCCTTTGTTTTTGCAGTAACTCTCGGCATTGGTGTTGATAGATTACTTACAAAACTTAATGTAACTTCAAAATCAAAATGCTTTATAACCGATGGAATTGCATCGGCTTTTGTAGAAAGTTTTTGTGATTTTGTTGATGATACACTAAAAAAAGACTTAAAAACAAAACCACGCTTTTCAGTGGGTTATGGCGACTTAAAAATTGAAAACCAAGTTCAAGTTTTAAAAGCTTTATCGGCAGATAAAACTTTGGGCATAACTTTAAATTCATCTTATTTTATGACACCTGTAAAATCAATTACAGCAATAATGGGAGTGATTGAAAATTGAAAATCACAGAAAGACTAAAAACCAATCGCCTTTATTTTGACGGTGGTACTGGCACAGTTTTGCAGTCAATGGGCTTAAACCCCGGGGAGAATTGCGAAACTTGGAATATAACCAATCCTGACAAAATTATCACTCTTCACAAATCATATTTGTCAGCAGGTGCAAACATTATCAAAACAAACACCTTTGGCGTTAATGCCGACAAGTTTGAAAATTATGAAGAATTAATAATTGCAGGAATTAACTGCGCAAAACAAGCGGTAGCAGAATTTGAAAACAAATTCATTGCTTTTGATATGGGTCCGTGTGGTCAGTTGTTAGAGCCACTCGGCAGTTTGGCATTTGAAAGCGCAGTTGAACTTTTTGCAAAAAACATTCGTGTTGCAAAAGAACACGGTGTTGATTTAATTTTAATTGAAACAATGAACGATTGTTATGAAACAAAAGCCGCAGTAATAGCCGCAAAAGAAAATTGCGATTTGCCAATTTTCGTAACAAATGTTTATGATGAATCTAAAAAACTTATGACCGGTGCTTCTCCCCTTGCAATGATTTCAATGCTTGAATCAATGGGTGTAGATGCAATCGGCATTAACTGTTCTTTAGGCCCTGACAAAATGTTGCCGGTGGTTGAAGATTATGTTAAATATTCATCTTTGCCAATCATCGTTAATCCAAACGCAGGCTTGCCATCTGTTGTAAACGGCAAAACTGTTTTTGATATTAGCGCCGAGAAGTTTGCAGATTTTATGAAAGAAATCGCGCAAAAAGGCGCAACCATTCTTGGTGGTTGTTGTGGCACAAACCCTGAATACATTGCAAAAACAATTGAAAAAACAATTGACTTAAATTATTCTTTGCCAACATTTAAAACAAACACCGTTGTTTCGTCTTACACAAATGCAGTAGAAATAGGGGACAAGCCAGTCTTGATAGGCGAGAGAATTAATCCAACCGGCAAGAAAAAGTTGAAAGAAGCGCTTAAAAATAACGATTTAGATTATATCTTGAACGAAGGTGTTTCTCAAGCAGAAACAGGAGTGAAAATTCTTGATGTCAACGTTGGTCTTCCTGAAATTGATGAACCACAAATGATGAAAACCGTGGTGTCATCACTCCAAGCAGTAACCGACCTTGCTCTTCAAATTGACACATCTGATGTGACCGCGCTTGAAACCGCTTTGCGTATATATAATGGTAAAGCGCTTATTAACTCTGTCAACGGCAAACAAGAAAGCATGAACGCAGTTTTCCCACTTGTTAAAAAATACGGTGGCGTGGTAATTGCCTTAACTTTAGATGAAAATGGCATTCCTGAAACAGCAGATGAGCGTGTTGCAATTGCAGAGAAAATTATAAACCGTGCAAAAGATTTTGGTATTGATAAAAAAGACGTTGTTGTTGACCCACTTGCAATGACAATTTCATCAAACCAAAACAATGCCGAAGTAACGTTAGAGTCAATTAGAAAAATTAGAGAGCTTGGTGTTTATACTTCACTTGGCGTTTCTAACATTTCTTTTGGTTTGCCTAATAGAAGCATCATCAATTCCACTTTCTTTGCTCAAGCGCTTGAAAACGGTCTTAACCTTGCAATTATGAATCCATTTTCAAGTGAAATGATGAATGTTTTCTACGGCTTTAATGCGTTGAAAGGTTATGATGAAAACTGCGCAGACTACATTGCTTATGCAACTGAAACAAAAAGCGAAGTGGTAGTCGCAAAATCTGAAATGGATTTAAAAAAAGCAATTGTCAAAGGCGTTTCAACAACCGCAGTTAACGAAACTCAACAACTTTTGCAAACAGAACAACCGATAGAAATTATTAATAATCACATAATTCCGGCGCTTGAATGTGTCGGCGTTGCTTTTGAAAACAAAAAAGCATTCTTGCCACAACTTTTAATGAGTGCCGAAGCCGCTTCTTGCGCATTTGAAATTTTAAAAGGCAAAATGCAATTAGAAGAAACCGAAGAAAAAGGCAGTGTAGTAATTGCAACAGTAAAGGGCGATGTTCACGATATCGGCAAAAACATTGTCAAAGTAATGCTTGAAAGTTATGGGTTCAAAGTTTATGACCTTGGAAAAGATGTTGAACCAGAAACTATTGTTGAATTTGCAGTTAAAAATAATTGCAAATTAGTCGGCCTTTCAGCATTGATGACAACAACCGTTCCGGCAATGGCAGAGACTATTGAATTGTTAAAACAAACCGACAGTTCAATTAAAACAATTGTCGGTGGTGCAGTGCTAACTGAAGACTATGCAAAAATGATAAATGCAGATTTTTATGCAGTCGATGCAATGGCAGCTGTAAGAATAGCCGAAAATTTTTATAAATAACGTAAAGCGGTGCAAACGCACCGCTTTTTTTCTCGAAAAAAACTACCATATATATAATGTATATAATATAAGTATAAGAAAGATAAAAAGATAAGAGGAAAGGAAATTGTATAATATATGGTAAAAAGGCACAATATATAGGAATAAAGAGGCGAAAAAATGTATAAAATGAAAAAAGTAATAATTTTTTAAAAAAAGTTGAAAAAAATGCTTGACATTGTAGAACGGATGTGGTAATATAGTCAAGCGCTCGCAAGAAGCGAGGGCAAAAAGTACCTTGAAAATTAAACAATGCATAGGGACCCAAGAGATTATTTTGAGTAATAAAATCTTGAAACCAAAGTAAGTATCTGGACAAGATACAAAGAAGCGAACGCAAAGCGTTAGCGTAAAGTTAGATGAGCGAAAAGCTTGTCTGTTGTAAAGATTAGTTCATCTCTTAGTGAGATGTATTAATACCATATAACAGAGAGTTTGATCCTGGCTCAGGACGAACGCTGGCGGCGTGCCTAACACATGCAAGTCGAACGGAGTTATTTCGACAGATTCCTTCGGGATGAAGATGATTTAACTTAGTGGCGGACGGG
>JAZRPW010000031.1:0-16149 GCA_045649405.1 Acutalibacteraceae bacterium | reverse complement strand
GACTTTGAAACAGTATCACCAATTATTTTTGTTCTGTTATGAGACATAGGAATGTTATAGATATATTTTCTGAACAACGACTCTTTTTTCAAAAGCTCTCTCTCAGTATATTCTTTGCCCGCAAGATGCTCTTCACAGTTGTTTACATAGTTACGCATTTCAATAACTATTACTTCAGGGTGTTGATACTCTATAATCTCATCGATAATACCACAAGTTGTCTGAATATCGAGCGCACCTGCCGAATAGTTAAGAGTTGCTATGCCGTATTTATGATAAATCTGAGCAGGAGAAATAAATCTGTAAAGCGCACTACTACCTACAAAAACAACGTCTGCTGTATCGCGGTCTTCTTCATAAAATGTTGAAACAACGCTTTCGGTTGGCTTTATTTCTTCATCTCTGAACATTGGCATATAGAAAGCAACTACACCTATGATAATACTCAAAAACAAAGCACTAAATATTAAATTTTTGAAAATAGAATACATTCCTTTTAATATTGCTTTTTTTGAAATTTTCATCGCATTTCCTTTTTTAATCTAAATAATTCTTGTTACCTTTTGCCTTTTCTTTTGCTACATACTCTTTAACCTTTTTAAGACCAGGCTCACGCACTTCTTTTACCCATTTATCAGAAGCAGTCTGCCAGTCTTTTGCTTGTGCTTCGGTTAATTCGGTTTTTTCGAGTTTGTAATAATCAATAATGTGTTTTGCAAGGTAGTTTGTAACCTTTACAATACCTTGTGTGTTTGAGTGCTCGTCATCATAAAAGTCAGAACTAAAATCAATTCCGATTTCATCATAACGACGGTTGCAGTTAAGGTAATGAACGCCTTGTTCTGTTAAATATTTTTCAACAAAGTTTTCATAAGAAACCTTTGTTTCATTTGTTGGGTAAGGTGTGGTCAAAAACATTACGTTTGTGCCGCACGCTTTTGCTGCATCAACAGTTTTTTGCAACTTTTCTAACCATTTGCCAGAAATTTCTGAAACGGTGTCAAAGTCAGAAAAATCTCTGTCTTCGTTATAATAAACCCAGTGTCTTGCAACTGTGCCTTTATAATCAGCGCCGTAATATTCGCCGTTGTAATCTTGCACTTCGCGTTTTACATATCTTGAAATGAAATACTTAAGGTCGCCAAGTGAAGTGTTTTTCCAGTTTGTGTGAGTTTTTAAATACTCAATATTCCACTCTAAAGTGCTTTGACCTAACATTTCAGGTACTGTGTCTTTAATAATTTTTGCACGGGTGAGAGAAACAGGCATATTATTAACAAGTCTGTTAAACATTGACTCTTTTTTAGCAAGTTCTTCTTTTGAATATTCGCCACCGTGCATTTCACGCTCGGCATTGTTAATGTAGTTTCTAATTTCAATAACAATAACCTTTGGGTGTTGATATTTAACAAGTTCTTCAATAACACCTGGCATTGCGTAAATGTTCATATTAGCAGTTGCAAAGTTCATTGAAGTAACACCATAGTTTTGATACATTTCAGTAGGAGAAATAAATCTGTAAAGCGCACTAGAACCTACAAACGCAACATCAATTGTATCTTTATCTTGCGCATAAAACATTGCCATATTACCAGAAGAAATTACATCTTCATCATAACGGAAAAGCGGCATAAAGAACAAAAGTGAAGAAGCTAAAATTGTAAGAAACAACACGGTGCAAACAACGGTTTTAACTATCTTTAAAATTTTACTTTTCATTGTTTTGCTCCCCCGTTAGAAGTTTTCATAAATGAAGTTAACGTGGTTTGCTTCGCCACCGTAGATGCCGAAAATAACAATTGAGAAGATAATTACAAAAAGGACTACCCATTTGAAAAGAATTGGTTGTTCATCTAACTTTTTGTAAACATCAAATTTTTGTTGCATTACTGAAATTGCAAGTAAAACTGCAATTGCGATAACTGCAACGAGCCAGTCTTTTGTATCAAGACCAAAACTCTTAATTGGGAACCCGCCTGACATAACAGTAAGACGTTTGAACATTCCAAAAGCGTCTGCCGGTGTTGAAGTTCTAAAGAAAATTCTACCCATACAACAAATCAAAAATGTTCTAATCATTCTGAAAAGTGACCAGCCCGCAGATTCGGTTTTGAAATTCAATTTTTCATTCATTTTTTGTAACATTGGAGTGAAAATTACGCTAAGCATAATAATTACACCTTGGAACAAGCCCCACAACATAAAGTTGTAGCTTGCGCCGTGCCAGAAACCTGTTAAGAACCAAACAACCAAGATTGGCAAAGCAGAAGAAATAATTCTACCAGCTGTGTTGCCAAAAACTTTTCTTGAGTTTTTGTTAAGCTTCAAACAGAAGTTACTTGCTGAAATTGGGTACAAAACATAATCTTTAAAGAATCTACCCATTGAAATGTGCCATCTTCTCCAGAATTCTGGCATTGATTTTGAGAAATAAGGGTTGTCAAAGTTTTTGGTAATGTTAATACCCATCATTTTTGCTGCACCGCCAACAATGTCACAATAAGCAGTCCAGTCTGTATAAATTTGAATTGAGAAAACGATTGTACCAAACAAAACTGTAAAACCGCTTAATGTTTGGTAGTTTTTGAAAATGTAAGTTGAAACGGTTGACATACGGTTAGTAATAACCAATTGTTTGAAAACACCATACAAAATCATCATTGCGCCTTGTTTGATGTTGCCAAAGTCAAAACTGTTACCAGGGAAAAGTTGTGGAGCCAACTCATCATATCTTTCAATAGGACCTTGTTTGATATGTGGGAAGAAAGATACAAACACATAGAATTTTAATGGGTTTTTCTCGGCTGTAATCTTTTCTCTGTAAACATCAACCAAATAAGCAATAATTGAAAGTGTGAAATAAGAGCAACCAAGCACGTTTGTTACAATGTTGCCAACAGTTTGAGAAGAAACTAAAGTAACACCAAAAATTCCTGTAATTGAGTTTAAAACACCCGACAAAAATCCTAAATATTTTGTTGAAATAAGACCTGCAAGCATTAATACAACAGAAACAACAAGATATTTTTTTCTAATCTTTGTGTATTTTGCTTTGATTGGCTTTTTAGCTTTTCTGTCAAGCCCTTCACATTCTTCTCTTTGTTTTACAAATGTAACATCCATCCAAATACCTGCAATGTAAGCAATAAAGCAAGCAGCAAGCAAGTAAAGAATTAACGAAGCACCACCAAAAATATAAAAAGCAGTGTTTGCTACGATTAATGAACACCATCTAAATTTCTTTGGCAACAAGTAATAAAGCACTACGGTTGCAAGAGTAAAAATCATAAATGGAATTGAAATAATACTGGTTACAGCAGAAACTTCCATAACAGTTTTTCCTTTCATTTTCAAAATCTTTTGTTTGTACTATTTGTGCGAAAACAAACTTTTGCACATTATCGCATACATTATACTATAAAACCAAACATTTTTCAATGCTTTTTTGGAATTATAATTGTAAACATTTTTATTGTAGTTTATTACCTATTGACACCTTGTTTTCAGGCGGTTTTTGTGCAAAATAGAAAAAACACCTAAAAGTTTTAAAAAACACTTGAAATAAAGGGACTTTTCTGTTATAGTGTTTTTATCACAAAAACACAGTACGCAGGAGGTGGACAGTTTTGAGTGGTAATCAAAAGCTAATTGTTGATGCAAAAGTGTTGCCTGATGTTTTCTTAAAAGTGCTGAAAGTTAAAACACAACTTTTAGACGGCGAAGAAACTTCAACATCGGTCGCTTGCAAAAACGTTGGCATTTCAAGAAGCGCTTATTACAAGTACAAAGATTACATTTCGTTTTATGAAGATGCAAGCGGAACGGTTGTTACCTTGCACGCAGTTCTTGCAGACAGAGCCGGCGTTCTTTCTATGTATATGTCGGTGTTGTATGAAAGCGGCGCTAACATTTTAACGGTTAATCAAAACATTCCTTCTGGAAAACGTGCCCCTGTTTCGGTTTCTTTCAAAGTTAAGAATACCGACTTTGATGTGGCAGGGCTAATAAATAAATTAAGTGAAATTGACGGCGTTAAGTCGGTTCACCAAGTATTTTAGAAATGAGAGGAAAAAACAAAATGGTAAAAGTTGCAGTAATGGGTTACGGTGTTGTTGGCTCAGGTGTGGTTGAAGTTTTTTATAAAAACCACGAGTCAATTCAGAAAAAAGCGGGAATTAATCTTGAAATCGCTCACATTCTTGATTTGAGAGATTTTCCTGGCGACCCTTATGAAAATTTGATGACAAAAGATTTTAATGATATTTTGAATGATGATGAAGTTAAAATTGTTGTTGAAACAATGGGCGGTGTTAACCCTGCTTATGACTTTGTTAAAAAATGCTTGCTCAAAGGCAAATCTGTTGCAACATCTAACAAAGAGTTGGTTGCAACAAAGGGCGATGAGCTTGTTAAAATTGCAAAAGACAACAATGTTAATTTCTTGTTTGAAGCATCAGTTGGTGGCGGTATTCCAATTATTCGACCAATTACACAATGTCTTGCAGCAAATGAAATTTGCGAAATTTATGGTATTTTGAATGGTACAACCAACTACATTTTAACTCAAATGATTCATGAAGGCGTTTCTTTTGCAGACGCTCTTAAAACTGCTCAAGAACTCGGTTATGCTGAAAAAGACCCAACCGCTGACGTTGAAGGTCACGACGCTTGCAGAAAGATTTGTATTTTGTCTGCACTCAGTTTTGGCAAACACGTTTACCCAGAGCAAGTTTACACAGAAGGCATTACAAAAATTGATTTGGCTGACGTTGCTTTTTGTGAATCAGCAGGAATGGTTATTAAACTTATTGGTAAAACAATGAGAATTTCTGATGACAAGGTTTACGCAACAGTTTACCCTGCAGTTATTTCTTCACACAGCCAACTTGCAACTGTTGACGATGTTTACAATGCAGTTATGGTTCGTGGTGACGCAATTGGTGATGTTGTGTTCTATGGTAGAGGTGCTGGTAAATTACCAACAGCTTCTGCAGTTGTGGCAGACGTTATTGACTGTGCAAAACACCTTAACTCAAGAAAATATGTTGACTGGACAAATGCTCCTGAAAACTATGTTGAAGATTACAAGCAAGACACAGTTGCAATGTATGTTAGAATGAATGCAAACGCTGAAGATGTTGAAAAAGCATTTGGCAAGGTTAAATTCTTGAACAATGCAAACGCAAAAGATGAAATTGCATTTATTACTGACCCAATGAAAGAAAAAGCATTTGATAATCTTATTTCACTTGTAAACGGCGAAGTTTTATCAAAAATTAGAGTATTAGATATATAACAAATTAGAAAGGTACGAAAAAAATGTCATTAATCGTAGCAAAATTCGGCGGTTCTTCACTTGCCGACGCAAACCAATTTAGAAAAGTAGCAAAAATTATTAGTGAAAACCCAGACAGAAGATACATTGTTCCTTCTGCTCCTGGCAAACGTTTTGACACTGATATTAAAATTACTGATATGCTTTATCAAGCTTATGAGTTGTCAAACGAAGGCGAAGATTTTGAGCCAATTTTAAAACAAATTACAGACAGATATGACGGCATTATTGCTGAACTCGGTCTTGATATGGACTTGTCTGAAGAATATGAAAAAATCAAAGTTTCACTTGAATCAAACGCAGGTAGAGATTACGCAGCTTCACGTGGCGAATATCTTTCTGGTATGATTTTGGCAAAACTCATTGGTTATCATTTTATGGATGCAGCAAAATGTATTCGTTTTAATGAAACCGGTAGTTTTAACTCTGACTTTACTTTTGAAAAAACAAGAGAACACCTTTCACATTACGAAAGAGCAGTTATTCCTGGTTTTTACGGCAGAATGCCAAACGGCACAATCAAAACATTCTCACGTGGTGGTTCTGATATTACCGGCTCACTCGTTTCACGTGCAATGAGCGCTGACCTTTATGAAAACTGGACCGATGTTGACGGATTTTTGGTAACCGACCCAAGAATTATTAAAGATGCAAAGATTATTAATAGAATTACCTATTCAGAACTTCGTGAACTTTCTTATATGGGTGCAACAGTATTGCATGAAGATGCAATTTTCCCTGTTCACCAAGCAGGCATTCCAATTAACATTAGAAACACAAACAACCCAGCAACACCTGGTACTATGATTGTTTCTGATATGATTGTTGACGAAAACACACCAAACATTACTGGTATTGCCGGTAAAAAAGGCTTCTCAATTATCAACATTGAAAAAGCAATGATGAATGCTGAAATCGGTTTTGGTAAAAAAGTTTTGTCAGTGCTTGAGCGTGAAAACCTTTGTTTTGAACACTTGCCTTCAGGCATTGACACAATGTCTGTTGTAATTGATTCAAAATCACTTGAACCTAAAAAACAAGACCTTCTTTATGAAATCAAAAAAGAAACATTGGCTGACAGCATTTCTTTTGATGACAATTTAGCACTCATTGCAGTTGTTGGTGTTGGTATGAGAAAAACAACTGGTACTGCTGCAAAAGTTTTGACTGCAATTGCTAACAAAAACATCAACATTCGTATGCTTGACCAAGGTTCTTCAGAACTTAACATCATCATTGGTGTTGACGAAGTTCATTTTGAAGATGCGTTAAAAGCAATTTATGATGAGTTTTTTAACTAATTCTAATATATACAACTAAAAAACAACAAAAAATGTCTCAAAAAAGCGCAAAAAAAGTTGGAGTTTTAAAAACTCCAACTTTTTTTATTTTATTCTTCTATTTTCGCCAATATTTTTCTAATACCCAAAAGGTCGGCAATATTAATTTTGCCATCTTCATTCATATCAGTATAATCTTTGTTAATTATTGCTGAACCGTTTAATTTAACAAGATATTTGCGAAGATGCAAAACGTCAATAACGGTAAGTTGACCGTCATAGTTATTGTCGCCAGTTACTAACACAATGCCTTCGCCGTTGTAAGCACCAATGTTTGGTGCTTGTGTTTGTGAAACTTCATTACCGAAAAAGTCAACCGTGTTAGTTTCATCTTCAATAATCAAGCCGGCACCAAGCGCAGGAGACTCTGGTTTTAATCTATAAACGCCACAGGTGTCTCTGCCAATACCTGCAGCACCTGGTTTAATTAGCATTGGGTCTGCATAAATATTGCCGGAAGCTTCAATTCCATCGCCGTCATCATATCCTTCATCATTTTGTGGATAAAGATGGGCGTTGTCGCCATAAACAATGTTATTTTTAAACACTGTACCGGTTGATTTTTTCCATTCAAAAATGCCTGAATTGGTGTAGAAAATGTTGTTGTAAAATTGGGTGTTAATTGGCATTTTAATGCCATCTCTTGAATAAACCGAAACAATGTTGTCAACACCTTCATTCGCATAAATGGTGTTGTTGTAGATTAATGTATCAGTAATGTGACAAGTAAAACCAAAAATGTGGTGTTTGTCATTTTGCGAAATGTTGTAACGCACAATTGTACCAACATTGTAAGCAGTTTGGTCTGACAACCAGTCGGCTTTTGGCTCGGTACAAATGAGCATAAAACCACCAACATTGTCGTGTGAATAGTTATACTGCATTACTGTGTTGTAACTCAAATAGTCACTGTCAAAACCTTGACCATCATAAGTAGTTTGAGTTTCATAAGACTCGTTGTATTGGAAAACAGAGCCATAAGATGAGAATGGCCACATTGCAACGTGCCAAGAAGTTTTTGCATAAGAGTGTGACATACCACAGGTGTTGTATTCAACAAGTGGGTCAACCGCACTCAAAACATTAATGCCATCAAGACCAATGTTGTACAAAAAGTTGTTTCGAATAACAAGGCCTCTTGTTGCCTTTGTGTTTGGGTCTAAACCATTTTTGTTGCAAGCGCCATAAGCGCCATCAGTTGCAATACCTTTACCTTTAACATTGTAAACTTCGTTGTTTTCAATAAGCACATCTTCATGGAAACCCCAATAATCTCTGTGGGTTACTTTAATGCCATAAGTATTTGAGCCAGAGGTTGAGTTCCACTCATCAACCTGAGATTCAACCACACAATTAGTAACTTTGTTGCCTTTGCAAACAATACCATCTTCAGCAAACAAGCCAATACATGCATGATTGTTTGTGCCGGTGTGTTTTGAAATAACGTGAAGCGAGTCAATATGAATATAACTTTGACTTTCCACAGCAATTATTGCTGAACTAGCAGACACCAATGATGCTTGAATGATTGGCAATGGAAGATTTTCATCGCCATAACAAGAAATGGTGATTGGTTTGTTTTCTTCACCTGAAACATTAATTTTAATTCCTGCAGCTGCTGACAAAACTTCGCCACGTTTAATAAGCAAAGCGTCACCCGGTTTTAATTGTTTAATTCTAATTGAAGCAACGCTTTTCCAAGCGGATTGTGGTGACAAACCATCATTTGTATTAGCGCCGGTTGAAGGGTCAACAAAATAAACTGTGCCACTGTACTTAGAAGAATAATCTTCATTTGCTTTTGCCACTGGACAAACACATGAAATTGCCAAAATTAACGTTAACAAAACCGTAAATAATTTTTTCATTTTTACTACACCTCTTTTTTAAGTTTTTCTAATTTAATTTTACAATAACTTCTTAAAAAAGTAAACACATTTTTTAAATATTTAAACTTTCAATGGCTTTTTTGTGCAATCTGCCAATCTGTTTTTCGCAATAACAAAGCTCTTCGCCGATTTGTTCGAATGTCATTCCTAAAATATATTTTGAATGCAAAATCTGCTCGAGTGTTGGGTCTTCAAGTTGCGAAATTTTTGACAAAATTTCATTTCTTAAATCTACAAGTGAGTCAATGCTTTTAACAATCTCCCTTTCTACTAATTCAATTTTTTTAATCAACGCTTTGCTCTCCACAACAGCCGCGTCTTGTTGAGAATTGGATTTCAAACTCAAAATTAGAGAAATCCAACCCTCTTTTTCCCTTAACTTCGCGTTAATTTTTGCATCTAAAATTGCGAAGCTTTCAAGATAGTTTTTCTTCTCATTATAAGTCATTCTTTTCTTCCTTTTCTCGGGGCCAAGTATATTATAAATTTTGGTTAGACCAATAAACCGTACAAATGTTCGATTAGCCCTGAACTGATTTTAATAAATCTTCAACCGAACATTGCATTAAATTCGCCAACTTTATTAAGTGCACAATTTTTGGAAAACTTTTGCCTTGCTCCCACTTAACAACCGACTGCTGACTAACCCCTACTTTGTAAGCAATGTATCTTTGTGTAAAATTGTTTTTCTGTCTAAATTCTTTCAAATTTGACATTTTTCTTCTCCTTTCTATTTTATTTGTTATCGCCATTTTACATTATTTGCCAATTTTTGTCAATTATTTGCTTACGCCTGCAAGTTGTATTGACAAACGGGGAAAGTTCTTGTAAAATTATAATAGTTTTAAGAAAGAGATTTTTGTAATGAAACAAGGTTTTGAAATTGAAAGAAAGTTTATAATAAAAAAGCCCGACATTTCCCTTTTAGAGAAAATGTCAGACAAAATTATTAATATTACTCAAGCTTACATTGGTCAAAATTCTGATGGGTTTAATTGCCGTGTCAGAAAGTCAAAACAAAACGGGCAAGCTCAATTTTTCTACACCGAAAAGAAAAACATTAACCAAATTACACGCATTGAAAACGAGTGTTTGATTGATGAGACTACATTTAATATGCTTTTTGAAAAACGCCTTGAAAACCGAAATGTCATTGAAAAAACAAGGTATGTTGTAAACAAAAACGGCTTTTGTTATGAAATTGACATTTTCCCGTTTTGGCAAAACCAAGCCTTTATGGAAGTGGAACTTGAAGATGAAAGCGTTAACATTCCACCCCTTGAAAACATTGAAATTTTAGAAGATGTTACCTTTAAAAAGGGCTATTCAAATTTCGCACTTAGCAACAAAATCCCACAAGAAATTGTGTAAACTAAAAAACCTCTCTCGAAATTTTTCGAGAGAGGTTTTGTTTTATTTTAATACCACAAATTCATTTCCGTTTTTCTTTGCGTATTTTTGTGCAGTTGAATGCTCATAACCATAAATTGTTACATTTTCTGGAATTGCACAAAAAATAATGTCTTCAGTGAATTCATTATAATAAATTTTGCAATTCTTATTGTAAATATATACGCTTTCAATAGGGTCAAATTCAGAAAACGCCGAGCCGTTAATTCTTTCAACCGTTTCTGGAATTTCAACCTCTTTTAATTTAGAATAGAAAAATGTATCATTAAGATATTTCATACCTTTTCCAAGCGTTACTTTTTTAAGGTTTTTACATTCTCCAAAAACAAAAGAACCCATGGCTGTTACAGAATCAGGAATTTTAACCTCTTTTAGTGAATTGCAACCCCAAAAAGCTTGACCTTCAATGTTTTTCAATTTACTTGGCAATTCAATGCTTTCAAGTTTTTTGCAATTTGCAAAAGCATAAATACCAATTGTTTTCAAATTGTTTGGTAATTTGATTTTTTCAAATGTTGCACCAGTAAAGGCACTGTGCTCAATGGTTTTAACAGTGCTTGGGATTTTTGGGTTAGTATTTTTTCTTGGGCAACCATAAAGAATTGTTTTCTTTTTATTAAGCAATAAATTATTCTTCACAGAATATTTCTTGTTGGATTTATTAACTGTGATTTTCTTTAATTTTTTAGCTTTTGCAATATACATAACTTGAATTCCATCAGGAATATGCAACTGTTTTATCTTGCCAAAACCAGTCATTTGAACTACTTTTTTGCCTTTAATCTTTTTAGGAATAGTAACTTTGGTTTTTTTGCCTTTGTAGTTTGTAATTCTTACACAACCATCTTTTACATCGTTATCGGTATACACAAACCCTTTAAAATTCTTATAGTTAATCCCTTCAGCCGATACAACAATTGAAATAGCAGAAAGCAAAATAACTACAGACAAAATAACAGATGTCAGTCTTATCATCTTTTTCATTTTTACAAAACTCCCTTCGAAATAGCGGATTATTTTACTATTTCTGTAAACATTATAACATTTTTTCTAAAAAAAGTATATTAACATAATAAACAAATAAATTATCTGTAAATTGTATAATTTGATAGGGAATAAAAAACATGTTTTAAACGCCAAAATGTCTCAATTTTTTAAAAATTTTCATCTTAACTAAAAAACCTCTCTCGAAATCGAGAGAGGTTTTGCTTTATTTAGAGTTGCATTTGCCACCACATTCTTTGCTGTGTGGGCAACCAATGCATTTTTGACCTTGTTTTTTTGCTCTTATAATATAGCCCGTTGCCAAGCCGACAATTACTACTACAATTGCAATGATAATCAAATTATCCATAAATTAATTTCCTTTTATTTTGTTTTTTGCAATAAGCACTGCAACAATTACACCGAAAACAGCCATTGCAACACCGCCCAAAACTGCATACAACACATTGAGTGTTTGTGGCGCTGTGATTAATGTGCCAACGGTGTAAACCAAATAGCCAACGCCAAAGCCAACTGCTAATTGCAAGCCAATGCCACCGAAAAGCCATTTTGCGCTTTTTAACTCTGCGCTCATTGCGCCGATTGCCGCAAAACAAGGTGGAGAGTAAAGGTTGAACATTAAATAAGCAAGTGCTGCAACCTTTGAAATTGCCATTACGCCGGCTACTTGTGAAGCGTCACCCACAATTGCCAATTCTTCAACATCAATAAGATTTTGAAGGCCGACAAAACAAACTGCCAATGTGCCAACAACGTTTTCTTTTGCAATAAAACCAGTGATGGCTGCTGCTGCCAATTGCCAAGAAACAACACCAACAACCGGTGCCAAAACATAAGCAAAAGGACCTGCAATGCTTGCCAAAATTGAACTGTCTGAACTTTCGGCAACATTGAAACTAAAGTCAAATGTTTGCATTATGTGAATGGCTGTGTTGCACACAAGAATGATTGTTGCAGCTTTGACAACATAAGACCAACCACGTTGCACCATTGATTTAGTTGCACGCCAGATTGATGGCATTTTGTATTCAGGAAGTTCAATGATGAAATATGATTTTTTTGAGGTGTTGCCGGTGATGTGATTAACAAGCACTGCACACAACAAAATTATAACAATGCCCACAACATACATTGTAGGGCCAACCCAAGAAGCATTTTTGAAAAACGCACCTGCAAAAAGCGCAATTACAGGAAGTTTTGCGCCACAAGGCATAAATGGTGCTATCATTGCGGTTGCTCTGCGCTCACGCTCGTTTCTGTTTGTTCGGCAAGCCATTACGCCAGGAATTGCACAACCTGTGCCAACAACAAACGGAATGACCGATTTGCCAGAAAGACCAACTTTTTTGAAAATTGGGTCTAGCACCACAGAAGCCCTCGCCATATAGCCACAGTCTTCCAAAAGGGCAATGAGAAAATACATTACCATTACAAGTGGCAAAAAGCCGATTACTGCGATTACGCCACCGATTACACCATCAATAAGCAAAGCCGAAACAATTGGAGAAGCGTTCGTAAAAGCGCTTGCAACATACTCTTGGCCTTTTTCTAAAAGCGCGGTTAACCAGTCGGAAATCCACACACCAGGGCCTGCTTGCGAAATCCAAAACACCAAAAACATTACAACGGCAAAAATAGGAATTCCAACCCATTTGTTTGCAATAACAGCGTCAATTCTGTCAGACAAATTCTTCTCTTTTGTTAAAACTTTTCTTGTTTCAACCTGACTTACAATGCAATTTACAAAGTTAAAACGGTTTCTGTCTGCCCTTTGCGCCTCTTCCTTTGTTGCAAAGTTGTGGCTTTGCGAATAAGGTGCTTTTTGACCTGTGCCAACAACAGACATTGCAAGACCTATTAATTCTTCAAGACCTTCTGCGTGGGTTGAAACTGTTTCAACAACAGGACAACCAAGTTTTGCAGTTAACTGAGCAACATCAATTTTTGTTTCTTTTTTCTCGTTAACATCGGTTTTGTTAAGCGCAACAACAACAGGAATGTTAAGTTCTAACAACTGTGTTGTGAAAAACAAACTTCTGCTTAAATTTGTTGCATCAACAATATTTATAATAACATCTAAATTAGCATTTTTTATGTAATCACTTGTAACGCTTTCTTCAGATGTAAACGGCGAAATTGAATATGTACCTGGCAAGTCAACCACAATAATGTCATTTTCACCACAAAGCGTTTTTTTAACATTTGCTTCGTTTTTGTCAACAGTAACACCAGCCCAGTTACCGGTAGTTTCGCTTTTACCGGTAAGAGCGTTGTACATTGTGGTTTTGCCACTGTTTGGGTTGCCTGCTAATGCAATTCTCATAAAACTTTCCTTTCCGATTAAAGTTAGCGACCACTAACTTTACTTCAAAATTAAATGGCTGAACTAAATTTTAATTGATTCAGCCAACTGATTATCAATATTATATCTGCTATCTTTAAGTGAAACAATGCAACCACCTTTTAAATGGGTAATGACTGTTATTGGCTCACCCGAATAGCAACCAAGTGAAAACAAAAAAGCATTCAACTCTTCATCGCCTATGGCAATTGACTTGATAATGTACTCTTTGCCTTCTACTGCTTGTTTTAATGTCATAACATTTCTCCAAAGCTAAAATTCGATTAGTCATAACTAACTTGCAATAGTATAACACCAAAAAAGCCTTTTGTCAAGCACTTTTTCATAAATTTTACCAAATCAATTTTGCGAATAGATAAAAGTTTCTTCTTTCATTTCAAATGAAATTAACTTTTTTGAATTTAAATTTTCATTGAACATATTAACAGCGCAAATTGAAGTGTTAAAATAAGTTTTGTAATAAAAAATGCCTTTTGAAACGTTGCAACAACAAGAATAAACGGTAAACTCAAACTGCTCGCCGACTTTAACACAACCCTTTGTTTGAAAAACCGACTCTAAAATGTGAAAAAATTGGTTTACATTTTGCTCTTCTGTTTCAAATTTAATTGAATTAAGCTTTGTAAAGCAAGCGCGCACA
Source organism: Acutalibacteraceae bacterium (assembly GCA_045649405.1). GTDB lineage: Bacteria > Bacillota > Clostridia > Oscillospirales > Acutalibacteraceae > RUG11462. The sequence continues at coordinate 2,168 of JAZRPW010000031.1, read as the reverse complement.
AACCTTGACATTGATGACAAGTCGCCTGGCAAACCTAACGCCCCCATTCCACGAGAATATGGCTTTAGCGAAAGTTGTTTTGCAAATCTGTTTTTTGGCACACCGGATGTAACGCTCAAAAAGTTGTTCAAATTAAAAAGTTGAATTTCAAAAGGCGGATTGTTTGTAAGCACACCAACGGGGTTGTTGTAAACCTTTAACCCATCAGTCATTGGCTCAACGGTTATTGATTTTTTACTATCACTAATAATCCAATGCAGTGGCGTGTTTTTGAAATCTTTGTTAAAATCAACATCCAAAATGTTAATGTCTTTTAACAGTTTTTCGGCTTGAGATACACTTTCGCATTTGCTTAAAATAAAAGGAATAAACTCAAAAGGCGCTAAATTTTCTTTGTCGCAAATTGGGTGAGAATAAAAAGCGTTTTCAGCAAAAGAAAGCCCTGCAACGCAAAGCCCTTTTTCATTAACCCCTTCATATAAAAGTGGGAAATCATCTGCCACCACACCAATGCCGATGAAAGCAAAATGGGTTTTTAACGCCTTTGCCTTTGTGAATTTGAATTTGTAATTTCTCGGTGTAATTATAACCTTTTCGCAAAATCTATATTCCAAATCAAGATTTCTGCCAAAATAAAAATCGTTTGCCTTGTAACTAATTGCAGTACACATAAAACCACCCCGTTTTATTCTACCCAAAAAATAAAAAACCAACCCTTGCGAGTTGGTTTTTTAACAAATTTAATTCATATAATAATTATAAGTAATATAATACTCTATAAATTTAGAAAGGTCTTTTTCAAAATACAAATAATATTCATCGTTTTGTTTTAACAAGAAACATATACTTGTATTGTAATAATGGCGCTGACCATTAGTATCAACGCTTGTCATTTCGCTCTTTCCAAAAGCAGCTCCAACTTCATAATCATCAAACTTTACTTCATCTAAAGAGTATTCGTTACTAAACAATTCTTTCAAATCTTTTTGCGACGATTCAGTGTAATTTAATTGGCAAAGGTTTTCATAATCATCTTTACTGATTTTTATTAAAGAAGCAAATGAAATTTTATTGTCATCTTTTGCGCTACCATTCCAATACCAATAATCAAAATCAACCAATTCTGCAGAATTGTTCAACTCAACATCTGCTTCTTCTTTGCTTACTTGAATTTTCTCTTCATCGGTCAAATTCTTAAAAAGTTCAACAACAAACAAGTAATCTGACAATGAAGTGATTTTTGTATTGTTTTTAACATCAAAAAATCTGTTTATTTCAGAAAATTCATTGACTAAAATAATATAATTTTCTTTTGCTGTCTGACAGAAATAAATACCCCTTATTCTGCTTTCATATTCGCCGGTGTTTTTAGATTTTACCGTAACTTCACTGCCCGAAATTTTCTTTATATTGCTTTTGTAACCAAAAAACCACTGATATCTAAAATCAAATTCTTTTTCAAATTTTGCCTTTTGCCCATCGCTAATGCTATTGCAACTATCATACAATTTTTGATATTCTTCATCAGACAAAACAATTTTTGCAACATAAGCAGTATCTTGATTATAAGTTTCTATTTCAAAATTAGCTACTTCTTCTGTGGAAATATCAATGCCAAATTCTTTCTCGATTAATTTGATTTTGCCGTTGTCACTCAAATGCTCTAAATAACCTGTCGCAGTAGTATAATTATTTTTATTTTTTAATTCATACCATTCACATGTTGTATCTGATAAAGGAGTATTCAAATACAAATAATACTCGCCATCAATTTGTGCCAACCAAGAATAATTCCAAATGGTTTTAATCCAAATTTGATAATCATTAGGAAAACAAATATGGCCCCTGCCTATTGTGTCGTTTGCATATAGCACATCTTCACTTGTTACATCCCACCAAGAATAATCAATGTTTTGCTTTTGTGGGTCATATAAATAACTAAACTCATCTTCTTTGCTTGCAAAATATTCTGCAAGCAAATCATAACCAGATTCAGTTAACTTAAATTTTGCAGTATAACCCCAAAGTTCTTTTAAATTGTCTTCCTTTTCCAAGCCATTGTAAAGACTATACTCAATATTCATCAATTCTGAATCGTAAGGGATTTCATAATCAAAATCTTTTTTAATAGCCTGTATTATTTGATATTTACTAAGCCCATCAAAATA
>JAZRPW010000030.1:0-13812 GCA_045649405.1 Acutalibacteraceae bacterium | reverse complement strand
ATGTGAGTCATTTCAGCAAGGTTTGCACCCTTACCGCCGAGGAGTTCACGCATTGTTGCATTACCCTCTTTGAACAAATAAACGAATTTTTTGCTCATTGGAATATACCTCCTAAAAAAATATATAAATTATAATTTATATCTGCTTTTAAAAACATATATGCAGACTTGATAACATTATAACAAAATTATTCCTTTTAGTCTACCTTTTTTCTCAAAAAAATTAAAAAATTTATGTTTTTTATAAAAGATTATTGAAAAAACGTACTTGCATTGATTAAAAACAACAAAAAACCACTCAAAAGAGTGGTTTTTTAATTATTCTTTTATCTTTTTACCAGATACAATCATCAACACAAAACTCAGTGAACAAATGATAAAGAAAATCAATGACAAGAAGTCAAAATCACTTGTTTTTGGGCTTGCTTCGTCTGATGATACATCATCTTCATCTAAATGCCCTTTGTATTCTGTTATAGTTTCTATCTCGCTTGTGTCAACCAATTCGGTTGTATTATCAGGATTACTTGGGTCAACAGATTCAGTTGTAGCATCAGGATTGCTTGGGTCAACTAATTCAGTTGTAGCATCAGGATTGCTTGGGTCAACTAATTCAGTTGTAGCATCAGGATTGCTTGGGTCAACCAATTCGGTTGTAGCATCAGGATTGCTTGGGTCAACCAATTCGGTTGTAGCATCAGGATTGCTTGGGTCAACAGCCACTGTAGTTGTAGTTGTTGGTGCAGCTGTAGTAGTTGTTGTGGTTGTAGTAGTTGAAGTTGTTGGTATAGCCGTAGTAGTTGTTGTGGTTGTAGTAGTTGTTGGTGGAGTGGTGGTTATAATTTCAACGCTAGTTTTAACATCAACCTTAAAATTATCAAGCGGTACAATGGTTGACTCAACCACTTCAACAATATCACCATTTTCAACATCTAACTTTTTATATTCTAACTTTGCTTCACCATTTGTTGCATATTGCTCTTGAGAATCAACATCTACAAACTTATCATCTTTAAGTTTAGAATAAAAACTAATTCTCGCAGTGTCTTGTGTATAGGTGTTAGAAGACCATGTAACCACTGTTTTTTCGCCTTCTGTTTTCAACACGCTTTTAGGAATACTTTTTAAAGAAGTATAAACCGCTTCTGGTGTTGTAAAAGGATGATTTTCGTCACAAATGAGCTCAAAATCTTGACCTATTTCATCTGTAATAGTCATAGTTGGAAGACCAGTTACAGTTTTTTCAAGGCCTGCCAAAAATGTTCTAAACTCTTCAGTTGAAGTACAGTTTTTGTAATAACCTTCGCCTGAAGAAATCTTTTTCAAAACATCGCTTGGTGACAACTCTAAATTAGATGTTTGCGGAATGTTGATACCAATTGAATAAACCTCTGCGCCAAGTTGTTGAATTTTTTTAGAAATATCTGCTGCTCTGTCTGTTGCAGTTTCAGTGCTCATTTGCATTCCGTTGCCTGTGGTTGGATGATTACCATAGTTAGGGTTACCATCTGTTACAAAAATAACTGATGCTTTGTTTGTTGAATTACGGTTTTGCAAAAACTCAAGTGCTTTTGAAAGCCCTGCCATGTAATTGGTCCAACCGTATCCTGTCATATCAGAAAGCGCAGTTTCAATTGTGCTTAAATCATTTGTAAAGTCGCAATACTGTTTAACACCTTGTGTGAAAGTTACAACCGCAACATTACTTTTTTTGGTTGCGTGAAGTGTTGACTGAGCAAAGTGCTTTGCTGCAGATTTTTCAATAATCATTCTGTCCATACAACCATGCTCATTACCTTCTGGCAAAGACACGCCTTGAACATCGCCACCTGGCAAATCAAGAGCAGGAATGTGCACATATTCATCACCAACCTTTTTGTAATGGTGGTCATGTGGATTCCAATTAGCAATTTGGTTTTGATTTGGTGCGTTATACCAACTTGAATTGCCATCTTTCAAAATGACTTTCCATTCGGCAGAAGTAATGTATCTCCAGTTTGCATTAACAACCGAACAAGAAAGATAATAGTCTTGTGGCATTCCAAATGTTCCTTGTGGTATAAGATAAAAATGTTCATCATTCAAACAAGGCACTGCATCATAAGGGTTAAGTGCACGGGTGTTCATACTTGCAGATTGGTCAAGAACAAAAACAACATCTGTTCCAACATCAAAAGATTTATTCACAGCATCAAGATTTGTTTTAATAATTCCATTTTCTGCGTCATCAACATTTTCAAAAGCAACATCTTTTGCTCCTGTTGCCTCGCCTTCGCCGATTTTTGATTCTAATTCAGTTTTTAGTTCTTCTTGGCTTTTAAATTTACCAATTTCTTTTGCAATGTCATTTTTATCAAAAACAGTCAATTCTGACACTGTTTTTGTACTTTCCGCTGTTTTGTAAACTCTAACAGTGGTGTTTTGATTAAAACCTTCTGCGCCTGCAGACATTGCAGCAAATGTCAATGAAAACATCAACATTACTGCGCTAAAAATTGCTAGCGATTTTTTAAAATTTAACATAAACATCTTCCTTTCCTTTTTTTGCTTTATTATAGTACCATAATAATATTATACAAAATTTGCAAAAAAAGTCAAGCACTTAAAAGTTTTGAAATAAAAAAACCACTCTTTCGAGTGGTTTTTTAGTTGCTTTACATTACCGATTTACCGCCATCAACATAAATTGACTGACCTGTTATATATCTGCCTTCTTCTGAACAGATAAGGCGAACTATTGGCGCGCAATCTTCTTTTTCACCATAAAATTTCAAAGGAATTTGATTTTTTACAATCTCAGCATACTCTTTATCTGCAAGTGCTTGCGCATTTCTATCAGTTGCGATAACGCCAGGCGCAATATTGTTTACAGTGATATTATCTTTTGCTAACTGCAAAGACAACGATTGCACCATATTTGTTTGCGCCGCTTTTGTTGCAGAATAAACAAGCATTTGTGGATGTGGTTTTGCTTCCTGAACAGAGCCAATTGTAATAATTCTGCCGAATTTATTTTTTCTCATATTAGGTACAAAACCCTGAATAAGTGAAAGAGAAGCATAAAGATTACAGTTTACCTGATTATAAAACTCTTCTTCGTTAATATTTTCCCATTCATTCTTATATTGAACAGAAGCATTAAGCACTAAAATATCAATATTGCCAACATCGCTGACTAGTTTTTTATAAGTTTTAGGGTCGCAAAGGTCTGCATGGACAATACTACATTTTCCACCGATTGCTTCAATTTTTTCTTTCATTTGAATTGCGGCATCTTCTCTGCCGGCATAATGAATAACAACTTCTGCGCCACCTAATGCCAATTCATAAGCAATTGCAGAGCCGATTCCTCTTGAAGAGCCTGTAACAAGCGCTCTTTTTCCAGTTAAATCACACTTCATCTTAAGTTCTCCTTAAAGAGCAGTTTGAGTATCATCTGGGTCGCCATTACGAGCTAAATCATATTCATGAGACCAGTCTAAATCTCTATATTCTTCGCCACGTGGGTCAGTTTTAATCCATTCAACGAGCATATCAAGCATTTCTTCTGTCCAAGTGTTTCTGTCAATTTGAGCAGTTGTAAACTTATTCTGCGCAATCATTTCAAAGCCAAAATCATCTTTAACGTGGGTTTTTGCAGCGCCTTCAACAACTTCTTGTACCAAGTGAGCAGGAATGAAGAGAACGCCACCACCTGCGCCATAAACGATATCGCCAGGAAGAACGGTTGCTTTACCGATACGAGTAATACCGTTAAAACTTTGCATTACAAACTCACGAATAGGAGTTGGGTCAATGCCACGGTAGTAAACTTGAACGTCTGGCACTTGTTTCATTTGTTCGGTATCACGGATACCACCCCAGATAACGCCACCGCCTGTTTTTGTTTTTGTTTTGATAGCAGTTGTAAGGTTACCACCTAAAAATGTGCCTTTGTAAATTTTATCATACATATCAGCAACAACAACGTCGCCTTCAACTAACGAGTCAATTACCCATTGGTTGTAGTTACCTTTTCTGCCTTCTTTTGCACCGATGTCAAACATTACTTCGTGCAAGTCAGGACGAGTTGGAACAAATGAGCAAGTAACTGCACGGCCGATAAGTTTTCTACCATCATCATGCAATGTTTTAAGGTCTCCCTCAAATTGAGATTCATAGCCCTTTAAGAAAATTGGTTTCCAGAGTTCTTCTAAAGTCATATCTTTCATTGCATCAAGATATTTTTGAGGAACTTTTGGTCTGCCATCTTCAAATCTTTCGCCTTTCCAAAGTGGGGTTAAAGCAATAATGTCTTCTTTGTTGTTAAATTGAATCATTTTTCACATCTCCTAATTTACTTGTCTAATTGAATAATTATAAGCGGATTATCTTTTGAAACTTTTATTGTTCTTTTAATTTCGTCTTTACCTTTTTTGATTACCACTTCATACTCACCATTAAATCCGGTAAATGAAGCGTAACCTTTATTATTTGTAACAATAGTTTCTTTTGTATGCCATTCTTTTTTAATAAGGTTTTCAATTGTTTTAAAAGCAGGCTTTGGTGTGAAATCGTTTTTAAACAAACCACCGCCGAAATAGTTTTCATCAAAAGCAGCATCAGCATTTGCTTTTTTAACAGCAGTTCCATCAACTAAATTCCACCAAACAATTGATTTCACTTTTTCCATTGAGAACCATAATTTATAAAGATTTTCTGTTATAACATTCTGCATTTCAAGATATGTATCTCTACCATCGTAAGATGGGAATGTAATTTCAGAAAAATGAATATCTTTTCCAAGAGTAGAATATGTATCAACCATTTCAATTAAATGCTCTGCTGTATATTTTAATGGCTCATCAGTTGCCAACATATCTTCATTATGGAACATATGAAGCTGCATACCGATACCATCAACTTTACAGCCAGCCGCTAAAAGTTTTTCAATCTGCAAATAAAAAGCAGACTTTTTACCAAGATAAAAATGTGGATGATATAAGCATTGGAATTCATTGATAATCAAATGGTCCTCAGGGAACAATTCTTCTGCAAGTTTGAAAGCACGAACATCAATATCATCTGGGAATCGATAATTCCATTGATTAGCGCCGATAAACTCATTCAAAACATCCCAAACAGGAATTTTATCTGCATAACGCTCGGCTAAAAGGCGAATTCTTTTATCAATCAACTTGCCGTTTTCTGCCTTGTCATCACTAAGCCATTTTGGAACCCCATGTTCATTAGAACTCCAAACTAAATTATGACCCTTTGGCTCACAGTTTGTACGCTTACAAAAATCAAGCATTTGTTCTGCTGGTGGACGGCGGTAAATATAAGGAGAATCTTTTTCAAATCTCCACTTACCTGGTTCTGGTTCATCATCTTTCCAATAAAAAGGAACAACAGCCTGATTAAATACATCTTTAAAAACTTGTTCGTACTTTGCATTTCTCTCATCAGAGCCTAAATCATCTGCTAAAAATGCATTACAACCAAATTTAAATTCATGGTTTTTAAGTTCTACATCAACTTGAGCATCAGTAATTTCGTTGCCTTCTTTATCATAAATTTCAAGACGAACGGTTGACATACGATTTTTCTTGATATTTTCTTCAACCATTTTATCAAGCCCGTTGATTTTCAAATCAACTAAATTACGAACATGCTCTAAAAGTGCTTTTGCCTCTATCTCATCTAAAACTTTTATTGGAGGCAATTTCCAAGGTTTTGGCAATGGCATAATATCTACTCCTAATCTGTTTTTTCTAATTATAACTCAATTTCTATTGTTTTGCTACTGTTTTTACTAAAATCAACTAAATATTTTTCACCGTTTACTTCGATTTCATATTCACCGTAAAAACCGTTAAATTTAAGTTCATTGTTTTCACAAGTAGCAGTACCACAAGTAGTCCACTCATGGTTAATAAGTTTATCAAGCACTTTGTATGCTTGCTTTTCTTTGCCGTTTCTCACAAGTCCTGCATAAGGCAAATTCTCGCCTGCAGCTTCTCTTTGTGATTCAGTTAAAATTCCGTTATCATCAAGATTCCACCAGAAAATTCCTGACATACTCTCATGAGAAAAACAAATTTTATAAAGCCTTTCAGCCGCAATTGCCTGAATTTCCTCATCTTCACAAGAAAGGCCAATTTCAGAAAGCACTAATGGTTTGCCAAACGAACCATAAGTATCAAGAATGCTATACAATCTCTCTGCATCATAAAGGTTTTTATAAGCAAAGTTATCATCAATATGACATTGAAGACCAATTCTATCAATTTTTAAGCCCTTATCAATAAGTGTTTTCAAAAGTTGATAATAACTGCCGTAAATACCCCTAAACTCTTGAAATGCGGCACCGGTTGCCTCATTTAAAATAAGCTCATTATTTTGAAAATATTTTGTTCCAAGTGCAAAAACCTGCTCAAGATAATCTTCAGGTGGAAAAACACATTTCCAATCATTGTTTTTTGTTTCAAAATACAAATCCCAAATTCGAGAAGGCTCATTAACACAGTCAAAAACAGGAATTTTATCAGAATATCTTTCAGAAATTTCTTTAAATCTCTTTTCAATAAGCGGATATAATTCATTCCAATTTTCAGGCAACCATTTTGGTATAAACTCATGCCAAAAAAGAGGATGCCCTTTGAGTTTTATATCGTTTTTCAAGCAATAGTCAACAACATTATCAACAGGTGGTCTACGATAAACGTCATCTTCCACATCGCTTGAATATCTTAAAAAATCTTTTTGTGGCTCTGTGCCTTCCCAATAAAGTGGCACAACAGCAGTATTAAAGAGATTTTTCCATTGTTTTAAATAAGTTTCTTCTTGGTTTTTATCTTTGTATTGGCCAAGCATAAAAATATTACAACCAAAATCAAAATCAAGACGCTTTAATTTATAAGAAACATTTAAAACACTTGTAGGGGATTTAAGCTTAACGCAAAAATCCCCTTTTCTATTCTTTTCAATATCTTTTTCTACTCTGCTTTCATAATAAGCAGCGCTATTTTCAACCAAAGTTTTTATAGCAGACATATTTTTTAATTAGCTCCAAATTCTATCGTTTGAGAATTCTCTATCCCAAGCTGATGTGTCTTCCCACATACCTGGAATATCTGGGTTGATGTGTTCTTTAATTAGTTCTTCATTTAGACCGTCAATACCAAGACCTGGCTTGTCTGGAACTTTGATAAAGCCATCTTTGAAGATTGGGTTATCAATACCAGTAACAATGTCAGCCCACCAAGGAACGTCAACTGAGTGGAATTCGAGAGCCAAAACTGAGTGCATTGCAGCAGCAGTATGAACAGCAGCCATACAAGCGATTGGGCTTTCTGCCATATGAATTGCAGTTGCAACACCTTTTTCATCAGCATAGTCAGCAATTTTCTTAAGTTCAAGCGCACCACCACAAGTTAAAATGTCAGGGTGGATTACTGAAACACCACCTGCATCGATAAGTTCTTTAAAGCCTTCTTTAAGATAGATATCTTCACCGGTACAAACTGGAACGCAGGTTGAGTTTTTAAGACGAACATATTGGTCTGTGTATTGCCATGGCACCATATCTTCAATCCAAGCAAGGTTATATGGTTCCATTCTACGAGCAAATCTGATACAGTCTTCAACGCAAACGTGACCAAAGTGGTCGATTGCGAGTGGTACATCATAACCAATTACTTCTCTTACTTCTTTAACGTAATTTTCAAGGTAATCAAGACCTTTTTCAGTAATGTGAATACCTGTGAATGGGTGTGCAGTTGTTACAATGTCATAACTTTTTTGGTGTTTAACCATATCTGCAGTTACTGAGCCACCTTGAACGTTCAAAATGTGACCAGCATATTTTTTCATATCTTCAATAAAACCTAAAGGCGCATTGAGTGTGCCAGGTTCATCAAGCAAAAGACCAATACCAAGGTCCATTTTCAAGAAAGTGAAGCCCATGTCCATTCTTTTCTTGAGTGCATGACCCATATCAGTACCAGTATGTTTACCGTCAACGTCTGTATCACAATAAACTCTAATTTCATCTCTGAATTTACCGCCAAGCAATTGATAAAGTGGCACGCCGTAAGCTTTACCAGCCAAATCCCAAAGTGCAATTTCAACACCTGAAACACCGCCACCTTGACGTGAAGGGCCACCGAATTGTTTAATTTTTCTAAAGATTTTGTCAACATTACAAGGATTTTCGCCTAAAATACGGCTTTTAAGCATAAGTGCATATGTTTTTGATGAAGCATCACGAACTTCGCCGTAACCTACTAAACCTTGGTTTGTTTCGATTTTGATAAGGGTACATCTTTTTGGTGCGCCATCAATATCAACGAAACGCATGTCTGTGATTCTTAAATCACTTGGATTTGAACATTTGTTAAAACTCATAACTAAATTACTCCTTGAATAAAATTTGTTTTTGTAGTATAATTTAATTTGCAAGCAAATTATACCTTTTTTAAAGGCATTTTTCAACAATTATATTATCATTTTTGCAAACTATATTTTTACGGGGTGTTTTTATGAGTGATAAAAACAAATATGATTTTTTGCTTACTGCTAACGAAGTTAAGGTTAAAGACATTGGCAAAAGAGAACTACGTGAGCATCGACATTCTAAATTTGAAATTGTGCATTTTCGAAATGGCGAAGGGGTTTATTCTGTTAACGGGCAAAACTTTTCAATAAAACCAGATGATGTTTTTGTTTTCTCTTCTAACGAGCAACACTGCATTACAGAAATTAAAGAGCCGCTTGATTTTGTAAACATTCATTTTGAGCCAAGATTTTTTTGGGGCTCAAGAACTGAGAGTTTTTCTGACGCCGGCATTTTCTTTTATCACTCACAAAATTTTAGTTGCAGGCTTTCAAGAAGTTCAAAAGCAAAAGATAATATTTCTTTTTTGATTGAAGGAATTTTAAGCGAAATTAAACACCGCAAAAAAGAATATAAAATGATGGCAAGGGCGAAATTGACTGACATTTTGGTAACACTTATCAGAGAATATAACTATAACGATGACACCCAAAAAAGTTCTTCAAACGTAAAGGCAGTTAAAACTGCAATGGACTTTATTCACAAGCATTTGACAGAAAAAATAACACTTGAAGACATTGCAACAAACTCTGGAATGAGCCGAAGCCGTTTTTCAACTGTTTTTAAAGAGACAATGGGCATTACACTTTGGGATTATGTTTGCGAAAAACGAATTGAACTTGTAATGCAAAAGTTAGAAAAAAACGAAGGCGGTTCAATGCTAAACATTGCTCTTGAATGTGGTTTTAACAACACCGCAAACTTCAACAAAGCATTTAAAAAACAAACCGGCATTACCCCAAAAGAATACAAACTTCACGGCAACGCATTTTTATATTAAAGCAAAACACCACACTTTCGTGTGGTGTTTTTTAAATTTATTTTACTTTAACATTTTGAGTTTTTGACCAAGCGCTAAAAGTTTTTTTACCGCCTTGTTTAACAAACGCTCTTACTTGCACTTTGTATGTGCCTGCAGAGAGTTTTTTAATTGCTTTTGTTGCAGTCTTTTTGGTGTTAAATGTTTTTGTTTTCCAAGCACCTTTGAGTTTGTATCTTACTTCAAAACCAACTGCGCCTTTAACCTTTGTATATTTAACTTTAAATTGTGCTTTACCACTTGTAAGTTTGAATTTAGGTGTTTTTAACACTAATTTTGGCAACTGTTGACCTTTTTCAACAACAGCATTGCAACTTTCACAAACAGAGTCGCCTGAATAACCCATTGCTAAATATGTCGCCTTTTTTGCATTTTTAACAACAATTGTGTGTTTATGAACATTGATTGCAATTTCTTTTGACGCAAAAACTTTGTTAGTGTTTTTATCAAAAAACTCAACCAAAACACTTGTTTGACCTTCTTTTAAAGCAACAATTGTTACTTGTTGTGCATTGTTTTCAAATTTGCCTAACTGCAAATCTACAACACTTTTATCAAAGTTTTTAAGTTCTACACTAACTTCACTTGGAATTCCACCAGTAAAGCCAACAGAAACAGTTTTGCTTGTTTCTTTACCAAAATCAATAGTAACATCATCAAGATTAACAGTTGACTCTACACAATTAACCATAATGTATTTTTCGCCAATTACAACCTTGGACTTGTTAATTAAAGAAACTTTGATGGTTGTTTCACCGACACTGCAACCATAAACATACAACTCTGTTGTATATTTATCAATTGTTTTTGTTTCAACCTCTATTATTTTTTTGTCAGCTACGTCGCAATCTATGGTGTCCCAGTTATAATCAACACAATAAATATCTACACAAACCATTTGATTTGGCGAAATTACAACTGTGTCTGTTTCAAGCTCTAATGATTCTTCCAAAAAGTCAGCAGCTGCAGTAATGCTCGCAAAAGAAAACAGCATTATTAGCGCCAAAAATAAACTTATTAACTTTTTCATTTTTATACCCCTTTCAATTGAAAAGACAAATATTTTTGTTAAATTAATAATACCATATTTTGCAAAAATAATCAATAATAAAAATTTGCCAAACAAAAAACCGCCAACCTTAATGGTTAGCGGTTTTATTTGTTTTATAAATTCAAGGGGTTACAATTATTCGTTGATAGCTGTAACAACGCCTGAACCTACTGTTCTACCACCTTCACGGATAGCGAAACGAAGACCTTCTTCGATAGCGATTGGAGTGATGAGTTCAACATCCATTTCTACGTTATCGCCAGGCATACACATTTCTGTGCCTGCAGGGAGTTTGATAACGCCTGTAACGTCTGTTGTTCTGAAGTAGAACTGTGGTCTGTAGTTATCAAAGAATGGAGTGTGACGACCACCTTCATCTTTGCTCAATACGTAAACTTGACCATGGAATTTTGTGTGTGGGTTGATTGAACCTGGTTTAGCAAGTACTTGACCACGTTGAACTTCTTCACGAGCAACACCTCTAAGAAGTGCACCAACGTTGTCACCAGCTTCACAGTAATCAAGAGTTTTACGGAACATTTCCATTGAAGTAACAACAACTTTTCTTCTTTCTTCTGTAAGACCGAGTACTTCAACTTCGTCACCAGCGTTAAGAACACCACGTTCAACTCTACCAGTTACAACAGTACCACGACCAGAAATTGTCATAGTATCTTCGATTGGCATAAGGAATGGTTGGTCAGCTTTTCTGTCTGGTGTTGGAATCCATGTATCAACAGCTTCCATGAGTTTCATGATGCATTCATATTCTGGAGCTGTGTTAGCATCAGCTGATGATTCAAGAGCTTTAAGAGCTGAACCACGAACGATTGGAGTATCTTCTTCAAATTCGTATGATGTGAGAGCATCGATAACTTCCATTTCTACGAGTTCGAGGAGTTCTTCGTCATCAACTTGGTCACATTTGTTCAAGAATACAACGATCTTTGGCACGCCTACTTGACGTGAAAGGAGAAGGTGTTCTTTTGTTTGAGCCATAGGACCATCAGAAGCAGCGATTACGAGGATAGCGCCGTCCATTTGAGCAGCACCAGTGATCATGTTTTTAACGTAGTCAGCGTGGCCTGGGCAGTCAACGTGAGCGTAGTGACGATTTTCTGTTTCGTACTCAACGTGAGCTGTGTTGATTGTGATACCACGTTCTCTTTCTTCTGGAGCTTTATCGATGTTTGCATAGTCTTCGAATTGAGCGCCACCTGTTAAAGAAAGAACTTTTGTGATAGCAGCTGTAAGTGTTGTTTTACCGTGGTCAACGTGACCGATTGTACCGATGTTAACATGCGGTTTATTTCTTTCAAACTTTTCTTTAGCCATTTTAAATGACCTCCCTTTAAATAAATAATAGTTTTTTTATAATACTCAAGCTGTCGCTTTAATCTATTCTACCAAAGAAATGACAAAATATCAAGTCTTTTTTTAGAATTAGTTTTCTTTATTTCTTGCAGTCATAATTTTTTCTGCAATTGATTTTGGAACTTCTTTGTAACCATCTGGTTCCATTACATATTGGCCACGACCTTGTGTTTTTGAACGAAGGTCTGTTGCGTAACCAAACATGTCACCAAGTGGTACACGAGAATTGATTTGTTTGATACCTGCACGGTCTTCGAAACCTTGGATTTCGCCACGACGACCATTCAAGTCACCGATAACATCACCCATATATTCTTCTGGTACCAAAACAGTAACTTTCATAATTGGCTCGAGGAGTACTGGGTCACCTTTTCTGCAAGCAGATTTGAAGGCCATTGAACCAGCAATCTTAAATGCCATTTCTGAAGAGTCAACTTCGTGGTAAGAACCATCGTAAAGTGTAACTTTAACGTCAACTACGTTGTAGCCAGCGAGTACACCTGCTTGCATTGCGCCTTGGATACCAGCGTCAACAGCAGGAATGTATTCCTTAGGAATAGCACCACCAACGATGTTGTTGATGAATTCGTAACCTTTACCTGTTTCGTTAGGTTCAACACGCATTTTAACGTGACCGTATTGACCTTTACCACCTGATTGACGAGCATATTTCTCATCAACATCAGCAGCTGTACGGATTGTTTCTTTGTAAGCAACTTGTGGTTTACCTACGTTAGCTTCAACTTTGAATTCACGAAGAAGTCTGTCTACGATGATTTCAAGGTGAAGCTCACCCATACCAGCGATGATTGTTTGACCAGTTTCTTCATCTGTGTAGCAACGGAATGTTGGGTCTTCTTCAGCAAGTTTAGCCAAAGCAATACCCATTTTTTCTTGACCAGCCTTTGTTTTTGGCTCGATAGCAACACGGATAACAGGTTCTGGGAAGTTCATTGATTCGAGAATTACTGGGTGTTTCTCATCACAAAGAGTATCACCAGTAGTAGTAATTTTAAGACCTACTGCTGCTGCGATATCACCTGCGTAGCAAGTTGGAATATCTTCTCTTGAGTTTGAGTGCATCTGTAAGATACGACCCATTCTTTCTTTTTTACCCTTAACTGAGTTGTAAACACCTGAACCAGCATCTACTGAACCTGAATATACACGGAAGAAACAGATTTTACCTACGAATGGGTCAGTTGCAATTTTGAAAGCCAAAGCTGCAAATGGCTCATCGTCTGAAGAATGTCTAACTTCTTCTTCATCTGTATCAGGGTTAACACCTTTAATAGCTTCAACGTCTGTTGGAGCAGGCATAAAGTCAACAATTGCGTCGAGCAATGGTTGAACACCTTTGTTTCTGTAAGATGTACCGCAAACAACAGGCACCATTTCACCGGCGATTGTTGCTTTACGAATAGCAGTCTTAATTTCTTCGATAGTGAATTCTTCACCTTCAAAGAATTTTTCCATTAAAGCGTCATCTGTTTCAGCAACGCTTTCCATCAAAGCTGCACGATATTCAGCTGCTTTGTCAGCTAAATCTGCAGGAATTTCCTCTGTTCTAACGTCTTTACCAAGGTCGTCATAATAAACGATAGCATTGTCAGCAACGAGGTCGATGATACCTTTAAATGTATCTTCAGCGCCGATTGGCAACTGAATTGGCACTGCATTACAGTTAAAACGCTCTTTAATCATGTCAAGAACACGATAGAAGTCAGCACCCATAATGTCCATTTTATTAACATAAATCATTCTAGGTACTTTGTATTCATCAGCTTGTCTCCAAACTGTTTCTGATTGTGGTTCAACGCCACCTTTAGCACAAAGAACTGTTACAGAACCATCAAGTACACGGAGTGAACGTTGTACTTCAACTGTGAAGTCAACGTGACCCGGAGTATCAATAATGTTTACACGATGATTTTTCCAGAAACATGTTGTAGCAGCAGAAGTAATTGTAATA
>JAZRPW010000029.1:0-21239 GCA_045649405.1 Acutalibacteraceae bacterium | reverse complement strand
TATAATAAAGACATAAAATAAATTGGAGAAAGTTATGTTTTTTAAGAAAAAAGATTTTGGGTCTAATATCGACTTTTTAATAGTCGGTCTTGGCAACCCTGGTATTGAATATGAAAACACAAGGCATAACGCTGGGTTTATGTGCATAGACTATATTGCGAAAAAATGCGGTGTTAGTGTTAACAAGTTTAAGCACAAGGCATATTATGCACAGACAGAGTTGTGTGGCAAAAAGGTGCTTTTGGTTAAACCACAAACTTTTATGAACAATTCTGGCGAAGCGGTTGTGCCACTGATTAATTTTTTTAAAGTAAACCCACAGAATTTGCTTGTTATTTGTGATGACATCTCGCTTGATGTAGGCCAACTTCGTATTAGAAGAAAAGGCTCTGATGGTGGTCAAAAAGGTATGCGAAGCATTATTGAGCAATTAGGAAACGATAATTTTGCGAGAATTAAGGTTGGAATTGGCAAAAAGCCAAACCCAAATTATGACCTTGCAAAATGGGTGCTTTCAAAATTCAAAAGCGAAGAACAAGCCGACCTTGAAACTGCTATTAAGAACGCCTGCGGTGCTACTGAGCTTATTGTTAAAGGGCAAATTGACAAGGCGATGAATAATTATAACAGTTGAGGCAAAAAATGAGTTTTTTGAAAAAAGCATTAAAAACCGTGCGAGAATACTGCAATGTTTTTAATGCACTGCAAGAACAAAAAACGCCTATTTGCGTGACCAATTTATCACGCATTCACAAGGCAAATATAATTGATACACTCCCCGCTGATGTTTTTCAGCGGGCTTTAGTCGTTGTGGCAGATGAGTTTGAAGCCGAGCGATTACAAGAAGATTTAAACTCTTTTGGAAGAAAGGTTGAGATTTTTCCTTCACGAGATTTGTGCTTTAGAAAGTTTGACGGCATTTCACACGAGTTTGAGCGAAAAAGAGTTGGCGTGTTAGCAAACATTTTGGCAGGAGAAGTTGAAATGGTAATTGCACCGATTGATGCGCTTATGAGTTACACCATTCCAAAAACAACCTTGCAAAGCGTTATTTTGAAACTTAATGTTGGTTTTGAAATTGGCATTAATGATTTGTGTGAAAAGTTGATTTTTGGTGGTTACACTCGCACAGAAATGGTTGAAACAGAAGGTCAATTTGCTACTCGTGGTGGCATTTTTGACATTTTTATTCCTGGCGAGTCTGCTCCGGTTAGAATTGAGTTTTGGGGCGATGAAATTGACACTATTTCTACTTTTGACATTGAAACTCAAAGAAGCAACGAGCAATGTGAAGAGATTTTTATTTGCCCTGCAAGAGAAGTTTTGTTTGAAAATGCAGATGAGTTTGCAGAAAAAATTAAAGCGTTTGCCGACAAGTTGACAAAAAAACATTTGGTTGCAAAAGAGAATATTTATGCCGATGCCGAGCAACTGCAAGGCGGACTTGTGCTTTCTAATATTGATAAGTATTTAAACATTTGTTATGAAACACGCCAAACACTTTTTGATTATTTTGGCGATGGTGTGGTTTTTGTTTATGAGCCACAAAAAATTAAAGAGCGAATTCGCACATTCACTTGGCAGATTGGCGAAGATGTAAAATCTGCTTTTGAAGAAGGCATTTTGACAAAAGGTCTTGATGATTTTTATTTATCAAAGTCAGATGTTTTTGAAAAATTAAACAACGCAAAAACTGTTGTTTTAGAAAGTTTTAACGCAACAAAATCCGGTATAGAGCCAAAAAGTTTGATTAATTTTGCACTTACAACAATTTCGCCTTGGGGCGGTCTTGTTGCTGACCTTTTTGAAGATATTTCACACAAAATTAATCTCGGGTATTGCATTGTTGTTATGGCAGGCACACAAAAAGCGGCAATTGCGCTTGCAAAAGAGTTGAACGCTCTTGGCGTTAACACCGATTATTATGAAACCGTGCCTAACTTTAGCAAAGCAAAGGTTTATGTAACAACGGGTGGTTTGCCAAGTGGCATTGATTACCCTGAATCTAAAATTGCAATTTTTACACACGCAAAATTTGTTGGCAAAACCAAAAAACGCAAAAAGTTTTACAAAAGTCAAGGTGCGTCACTCGGCTCGCTTGATGAACTTAAAAGTGGCGAATTGGTTGTTCACTCAATTTACGGCATTGGTGTTTTTGAAGGAATTCGCAAGGTTGAAACCGAAGGAATTATTAAAGATTACATTACAATTCGTTTTCAAAAAGATGATATTTTGTATGTGCCGGTTACTCAACTTGACCTTGTTGCAAGGTACATTGGTGGTGGCGATGTTACCACCGTTAAACTTAATAAACTCGGCTCTGATGTTTGGCAAAACACCAAGCGCAGAGTAAAAGCTTCTGTTAAAGATATGGCAAAGGAACTTATTGCGCTTTATTCAAAAAGAATGAAGTTAAAAGGTTTCAGTTTTACAGAAGACACCGATTTGCAACACGATTTTGAATATCACTTCCCTTATGAAGAAACCGAAGACCAGTTAAGATGTATTGATGAAATTAAAAATGATATGCACAACGATGTGCCAATGGAACGCCTTTTGTGTGGCGATGTTGGTTTTGGCAAAACCGAAGTGGCTCTTCGTGCGGCGTTCAAAGCGGTTTGTGACGGCAAGCAGGTTGCAATTTTGGTGCCAACCACAATTCTTGCTTGGCAACATTATCAAACACTTCTTAAACGAATGGAATATTTTGCGGTTAATGTTGAAATGCTTTCTCGTTTTAGAACTGCAAAGCAGTCTGCCGATATAAAGAAGCGACTTAAACGTGGCGAAATTGATATTATTGTTGGCACACACAGAATTATTTCAGGCGATGTTGAGTTTAAAGATTTGGGGCTTTTAATCATTGACGAAGAGCAACGTTTTGGCGTTGCGCAAAAAGAAAAATTAAAACAAAAGTTCCCAGTTGTTGATATTTTAACTCTTTCGGCAACACCAATTCCAAGAACACTCAATATGGCGATGACCGGCATTCGTGATATGTCTATTATTGAAGAAGCGCCTTCTGACAGACACCCAGTGCAGACCTATGTGCTTGAGCACGACAAGGGTGTTGTTTTAGACGCAATTAGAAAAGAACTTGCACGTGGTGGCCAAATTTTTTATGTTTACAACCGTGTTGAAACAATAAGCCATGTTGCAGCAAGGCTTAAACACGAGTTGCCTGATGTTAACATTGAAATTGCGCACGGTCAGATGAGTGAAGACGAACTTTCACAAAGATGGCAAGGGTTGCTTGAACATTCAATTGATATTTTGGTTTGCACAACCATTATTGAAACGGGTGTTGATGTGCCAAACTGCAACACCCTTATTATTGAAAATGCCGACCGATTTGGTCTTGCACAACTTCACCAACTTCGTGGTAGGGTTGGTCGTTCTTCACGAAAGGCTTATGCTTATTTTACCTATCACAAAGGCAAGGCACTTTCTGATATTGCAACAAAACGACTTGAAGCAATCAGAGAATATACCGAATTCGGCTCTGGATTTAAGATTGCAATGCGTGACCTTGAAATTCGTGGCGCTGGTAATGTTTTAGGCGCGAAACAGCACGGGCATATGGACACGGTTGGTTATGAAATGTATGTTAAACTTTTGGGTGACGCCATTCGTGAAGAAAAGGGCGAAGAGCCACAAATTGAAGAAACCGAGTGTCTTATTGATTTGCATATTGTTGCTCACATTCCTGAAAAATATATTCCATCACTTTCGGCAAGGTTGCAAATTTACAGAAGAATTGCTGAAATTAAAAACATTGAAGATAAACAAGATGTTATTGATGAATTAATTGACAGATTTGGCGAGCCACCAAAAGCAGTTTTGGGTCTTATTGACATTGCGCTTATTAGAAACAACGCAAAACTTCACGGCATTGTTGAAATTAATGACAAGCACAAAAACATTGTGTTGTATTTCAAAGAATTTTCGCTTGAGAAAATTAGACCGCTTATGGAAAAATACAAACAAAGGGTGCTTATTTCCGCAGGTGAAAAGCCTTATGTCACAATCAGGGCAAAAACCGGTGACAAGCCGATTGAAATTATTAAAGAAATTTTAGAGTGTTTGCAAGGAGAAGAAAATGAAAAATAAATATACAATTTTAGGTGTTGTTTTGGTTTTTATTGCCTCATTTTTGCTTTTTGGCAGTTTTTCTTTTGGATTTACAAACGGCAACATTCTTTATAAAATCGGTTATGTTGTGATTTTTATCATTGGCGTAATTTGTGTTAGAAAAGGAAAAGAAAAATAACAAAAAAGCGAGTTCAAACGAACTCGCTTTTTAAATTGCAAAATTTTCAAAAAAATGTTATAATTATTGCAACCTTTTGGCAAACTCAATTGTTTTAATAGTGAAAGGGGGAGAAAAAATGTTTTTTATAACCGGTGAAGAAACAAAATTAGAGTATGTTATTTCTGCGCAAGACGCTTTTTATGACTTTTCTGATATGGTTTGGAGATTGGCGCTTTCAAAAACTGCCAACCCTACATATGCCGATGATATTTTGCAAGATGTTTTTATGAAATTTTTAAACAAAAAGCCAAAATTTCAGTCTAAAGAACATTGCAAAGCGTGGTTTGTTAAAGTAACAGTTAACTGCTCGATTAACCTCTTAAAATCTGCTTTTATCAAACGCAAGGCAGATTTAAATGAAAACATTATTTCCGACATTCACGAAGATTTGGAAGTTTACAGCGAAGTTTTAAAACTTCCAGAAAAGCAAAGAATTGCAATTCATTTACATTATTATGAAGGTTATTCTATTGAAGAAATTGCAACCTTTACAAAATCTAACCCTTCAACAGTTAAAAGCTGGCTTTTTAGGGCAAGAAAACAATTGAAACAACAACTGAAAGGAGTTGAGTTTGATGTTTAAAGACAAACTTAAAAAAGACTTAGACAAACTTTCCCCCACTGCTAATGTAAAGGCAGAAATTTTCAATAAAATACAACAAGATAAACCTAAAAAAGTTTATAATTTTAAATTTGCTTCGGCAATTGCCGCAGCACTTGCAGTTGTAATTGCACTTGGTATTATAATTGACAGCAGAAAAACTGTGCCTATTCAAACATCTGAAAATGAATCAATTGTTGAAACTGTTAAAACTAAGCATAAAAGTGGAAAAAATATTGAAACAATTTATAAGCATATTAAGAAGTTAAGCAAAACAACGAATTATGAAGATTGGATTTACTATTATGCAGGTAATAGCTATAGCGATACAATAATGGAAGATAGTGGTGTTAGTAGCACACAAAAAGCTCCAGGAAATGCTGTTGTAACGCAAACCACATCTAAAGATAAAGATTTTTCGCAAACTAACACTCGTGAACAAAACGTTGACGAAGAAGATATTATCAAAACCGATGGTGATTATATTTATAGAATGTCTTGCTCTGATGAATTATATATTTTCAAAGCAAATGGCGAGAAAACCGAAAAAATAAATCATTTGGATTTGGTTGATTTATTCCCTGAATTTACAGAGCAAAAAAGAGCAGATTTTTGGACTCAAGGTATGTATTTATACAATGATAAACTCATACTTATTACCGAAACTTATGAAAAGTTTAAAACAGATGAATGCGATTGTAAAAAATGCAACAAAAACTATGATGATTTTACTACAATTGCAATTTTCGATGTTTCTAACCCTGAAAATATTAAATTAGAAAAAACTTTAAAGCAACAGGGTTACTACGATTCTTCAAGAATTATCGGCAACGTTTTATATGTAAGTTCAAAAATGCATATTGATTATTATGATAATATTAAAAAACAAGAAAAATTTAGATACATTCCTTCTTTTATTGAAGACAGTGATATAGAGTATCAAAAAGATAAAAACATTTTGCTTTCTGATGATTTAGATGAAACTTCTTATAATGTTTTTGTTTCTTATGATTTATATGAGCAAAAAAGAATTGATGATAAATCTATTTTTGGCTCTGCTTCAATAGGTTATGTTTCCCTGAATAATATCTATTTTACCGAAGAGATTTACGGAAATCACGATAAAACTCAAATTACAAAGTTTTCACTAAACAAAGGCAAAATTGAAAACAAAAAAGAATGTTTGATTTTAGGCAGTATTAACGATACTTTTTCTATGGATGAAAACGGAAAGTATTTACGCCTTGTTGCTACTCAAAATAGGTTTTCAGATAACTCTTACAACTCGCTTATTATTCTTGATGAAAACTTAAAAGAGATTTCAACAATTGAAAAGTTAGCAAAAGGCGAGCGAATTTATTCGGCAAGATTTATGGGTGATTACGCTTATTTTGTTACATTCAAAGAAACTGACCCGTTATTTTGCGCTGACCTATCTGACCCTAAAAATCCAAAAATTTTGAGCGAACTTAAAATACCTGGTTTCTCTGATTATCTACACCCATTCGGCGAAAATAAATTATTTGGATTTGGTCAAAGCGCTAATGAAAAAGGCAGAGTTAACGGCGTAAAACTTTCAATGTTTGATATTACTGACAAAGAAAATATCACCGAAGAAGACAACGAAATACTAAAAAAAGCATATTCTTCAGCAAATTATAACTACAAAGCAATTGTAATTTCGCAAGAGCGCAATCTTATATGCTTTGCAGCAGGGCGCAAAAAAAGCAGTAAATATTATATATATGCTTACGATGAAGCAAATGGTTTTTATGAAAAATTCTGCTTGAATGTTTCAGATTATGTTAAAACTAACGACTATTGGGATTATTATGATAATTTGCGCGGATTATATATTGATGATTACTTCTATGTTTCTTGCAATGAAGAATTGATAGTAGTTGATTTGAATAATTTTAAAGTTGTGAAAATACTTTAAGGTTTGTGTCTTCAATATTCATTTTAAAAAGGGTTGCACAAAGCAATCCTTTTTAAATTTGAGATTATTTGCCCTCTCCGTCAATGCTTTGCATTGCCACCTCTCCCAGAAGGAGAGGATTACAAGGTGTTGTTAATGAAAATCGGTGGATGAGGGCATATCACCCTGCAAATACATGTCATCCTGAGCGAAACGAAGTGGAGTCGAAGGAACTTAAAGATGTTTCGACTACGCTCACCATGACACAAGAGTAGATTGCAACAAAAAAGCGAGTTCGTTTGAACTCGCTTTTTTTATTTGTTTTTCATTTGGTAGGATTTTGGGGAGATGCCTTTTTCATTTTTAAATGCTTTTGAAAAGGCGTAAGGGGTGTCAAAATTCAAAACTTCCGACACTTCTGACACGCTCATTTCCCCACTTCTTAAAAGAGCGCAGGCCTCTCTTATTCTCAACGAATTTCTGAATTTTAATGGCGAAACACCAAGTTCTGCTTGAAAAAGTCGGCGCAATTGAGATTCACTGATTTTGCAAAGTTGTGCCAAAAATTCTGCCGAAAAATCAAGTGTGTAATTTTGCTCAATGTAATCAATTGCAGGTTTGATTTTTGACTTTTTGCCTTGTGATTCTTTATTAACAAGTGACATAAGATACATTACAATTGCGCTTGATTTGAAAAAGCCCTGTTTGCCACTTCTAAAATAGGTCATAATAGCAGGAAAATATTTAGCAAATTCTTTACTACTTTCTTCATTCAAAATTACGGGTTTATTGCCAATTTCAAACTCATCATTTTGTGATTCCAATTCAAGTTCAATTTGCCAACACTCGTTATTTTCTGCAACAAATTCATATTCATAAGAACTGTGCTTTTTATAAAAAACCGCATCGCCTTTTTTTAGTGTAAAATCGCAGTCTTTTGAATGATAAACATATTCACCTTCAGCAAGATAAAGAAATGCGCAGGAAGGTCTATTTGTAATTGTCTTTTTTCTTATTTTTGGTTGATACTGCATTACCGAGAAGATTTTCAAATGCATTTTTCTTCCCCCTTTATGCTTATTATATCATAATGCGTGAAAAGTGCAAGTTTTTTGTTGTTTTTGATATTGATTTTTTCGGTTTTAGTGGTATTATTAATATGTAGTTTTACTTAAGGAGTGAATTTATGCCAGCAGTATTTATTACAGGCGCTACAAAAAACACTGGCCTTGCAATTGCACAGAAATTTGCAAGCGAAGGTTTTGATGTTGCGATTTCTTCTAGAAAAGCAGATGAAGCTGAAAAATGCGCAGAAGGACTTGCAAAAGAATTCGGCATTAAAGCAAAAGGTTATGCCTTGAACTTTTATGATGTTGAAGACATTAAATCAGTTTTTGCAAGAATTCGCCAAGATTTTGGCAGACTTGACACATTTGTTGCTAATGCGGCAAACTTGGGCGTTGATATGGATGTGCTTGAAATTGACGAAAAACAGTTTGATGATGTTATTGATGTTAATTTAAAAGGAACATTCTTTTGTGCGCAACAAGCAGCAAAAATTATGAAAGACAACGGTGGCGGTGCAATTGTATTTTTGAGCTCAGTTCACTCAAAGCAATGCATTTTTGGTAGAAGTATGTACACCGCTTCAAAAGGTGGCATTAATGCTCTTTCTCGTTCACTCGGCATTGAACTTGCAAAATACGGCATTCGTTCAAACGCAATTATTGCCGGCGCAATCAGAACAGAGCGTTGGGACAACTTAACCGATGAGCAGATTGCCGCAAGAAGAGCAAACTGGCCTGTTGGTCTTGAATCTACCGGCGAAGATATTGCAAATGGTGTTTTCTATTTAGGCACCGATTTATCAAAGACTGTTACCGGAACAGAGCTTACAATTGATTCCGGCATTTTAATATCATTATTACCATTTAAGGAGGGTAACAAATAATGAAAATTTCAGATGTTAAAATTTACACACTTGATGCTTACAGAACAAACTGGGCGTTCATTAAAGTTGAAACCGATGAAGGTCTTTACGGTTGGGGTGAAGCATCTTTAGGTACAAACGAAAAAGCGCTTGAAGGTATGGTTGAAGACCTTAAGAGACTCGTTGTTGGCAGAGACCCACTTCAAATTGAAAAAATGCTTTTCGAAGTTTACAGAGATATTTATTGGAAGGGCGGCGCCGTTTTGATGTCTGCTATCAGCGGTATTGAAATTGCCCTTTGGGATATTGCAGGTAAATTCTTTAACACACCAACTTACAACCTTTTGGGTGGTAAAATGCGTGATGAAGTTAAAATGTATGCAAACGCTTGGTTTATTGGCGCAAGAACACCAGAAGAATTTGCTAAAAAGGCAAAAAGAACTGTTGAACTCGGTGTTAAAGCACTTAAATGGGACCCATTTGGCGCAGCTCATATGACAATTAGCAAAGAACAAATGGAAAAAACAGTTAACATTGTTGGCGCTGTTAGAGAAGCAGTTGGCAACAACGTTGATTTGCTTATTGAATGCCACGGTAGATTTGGTCCTACTGCTGCTATTGAAATTTCAAGAGAACTTGAACAATTCAAACCAATGTTTATGGAAGAGCCTTGTGTTCCTGATAATATGGACTCAACTGCTTATGTTCGCGCTCATTCAAGAGTGCCAATTGCTGCTGGTGAACGTGGTTACACAAAATACGCTTTCCAAGAAATGTTCTCAAAAGATGCTGTTGACTATGCTCAACCTGACGTTTTCCACACAGGTGGTTTGATGGAAGGTAAAAAGATTGCGGCAATGGCAGAAGCAAAACATATTATGATTTCTTATCACAACCCATCTGGCCCAATTTCAAATGCGGCTATTTTGCAACTTGCGGCAACTGTGCCTAACTTCTGCATTCACGAAATTATGCTTACTGATGGCTCTTTCCGTAAAAAGATTACAAACGAAGAAGTTGTGTTTAACGACGGATTTATTAAAATTCCTGACAAGCCAGGTCTTGGTATTGATGTTAATATTGATGAAGTTCTTGCTCGTCCTTACACTCCAAGAAACTTGCGCCATTACACAGGTGCTGTAACTGATATTCGTCCTAAAGATGACATTCACTATTATTTCAAAGGTTTGGAGAATGAAAAATATGAAAAAGATAATTGAAGATAGCGGGCTTATTGTTATTTTCCGTGGGGTCGATAAAGTAAAAGCTCCTAAAATAGCGAATGCTCTTTATAACGCTGGGGTAAAGGTTGTTGAAATTGCTTTTAACCCTTCAGATGAAAACACAATTGAAACAACAACAGGTATTATCAAAGCAATTATTGATGAAATGGGCGAAAAAATTGTTGTTGGTGCAGGTACTGTTATTTCAACAGAGTTTGTACAAGCGGCAGCCGATGCAGGCGCAAAGTTCATTTTCTCACCTAATACTGATGTTGAAGTTATTAAGAAAACAAAAGAATTGGGGCTTACTTCAATTCCTGGCTCACTTACTCCAAGTGAGATGATGACTGCTTATAACGCAGGCGCTGATTTGATTAAATTGTTCCCTATTACTAAAAATGATGTTGATTATGTTAAAGGCATTGCAAGACCACTCTCACACATTCCTTATATTTGTGTTGGTGGCACTAACCTTGACACTATTGAGTGTTTCATTGACGCCGGCGCAAAAGGTGTTGCAACAGGTATTTCTATTTTGAAACCTGAACTTATTGAATCGGAAGATTATGAAGAAATGGGCCGCCTTGCAAAACTTCATTTAGAAAAAATCAAAGAAGCGAGGGCGAACTTATGAAAATAACATGGCTTGGCCAAGCAGGTCTTTTGTTTGAAACAAACGGCACAAAAATTATGATTGACCCTTATCTTTCAGACAGTTGTGGAAAAGTTAATCCAAAACTTTGGCGTAGATTTCCAGTTGATGAAAGTTATCTTAAGATTAAACCTGATGTTATTATTTTAACTCACACTCATCTTGACCACACAGACCCTGACACGCTCAAACATTATCTTGAGAATGATGAAAAAGTGACTGTTTTGGCGTCATTCAACGCTTGGGAAAAGACAAGAACAACCTTTAAAGGCAACCATAATTATGTTATGTTTAATGCCGGCACTCGTTTTACTGTAAACGGTATTACATTTAAAGCAGTTTACGCTGAACATTCTGATTTTTACGCAGTTGGCGTAATCTTTGAAGCAGAAGGCAAAACTTATTATGTTACCGGCGATACTCTTTATAACGAAAAAGTGTTTAAAGAAGTTGACTGCGAAGTTGACGCTGTGTTTATGCCAGTTAATGGTGTTGGTAACAATATGAATTTGGTTGACGCAGAAGATTTTGCAAAAAGAATTGGCGCAAAAGCGGCTGTTCCATTGCATTTCTCATTGTTTGATGAATTAAAACCAAACGAATTTGAAAGCGTTAAAACAGTAATTCCAAAACCATTTGAAGAAATTAAGTTATAAAAAAAGAGCAACCCAAAAGGTTGCTCTTTTTTAATATTCAATTGAAACTATTTCTGCAGCTTTACATTTGCCGCTTTTTTCATCAACATCAAAAATTGCGCCGTTTATAATGCACTCGCCTTGTGCATTTTCAAAACGGCTTGGCAAATTTGTTTTGAGTTTATAAATTGCGATTTCCGGTTTGATACCCAAAACAGAATTTTTTGGACCGCACATTCCAAGGTCGGTAATATAACCAGTGCCATTTTCAAAAATCTGCAAATCATTTGTCTGAGTGTGGGTGTGAGTGCCAAAAAGCGCTGAAACTTTGCCATCAACATAAAAGCCCAATGCTTTTTTCTCACTTGTTGCTTCTGCGTGAAAATCAACCAAAATGATGTTGCAATTTTCGGCTTTTAACTTCTGGACTTCATTATCAACTGTTTCAAATGGGTTTGCTAATGGGTCTAAATAAACAACACCCAAAAGGTTTATAACACCGACTTTGCATCTTCCCATATCAAAAACGCAACTGCCCTTTCCAGCGGCCCCAGCCCCGTAATTTGCAGGGCGAATGATGAAGTCATTTTCATCAAGATAAGGCAAAAATTCAGGACGACGGAAAGTGTGATTGCCACCTGTTATAACATCGGCACCGATTGAGAAAAGAAGTTCGGCACTTTGTGACAAAATTCCGTTTCCATCTGCCGAGTTTTCGCCGTTAACAACGCAAAAATCAATGTTTTTTTCGGCTTTGAGTTTTGGCAAAACGTGTTTTAACGCGTTACAACCAACACTGCCAACAACATCGCCAAGAGCTAAAATTCTCATTTAAAAGACCTTTCTATTTTACAAATCCAACCTTGCGTTTTACTTTTGACAAGGTTTTGCGAGCAAGGTAAGACGCTTTTTCTGCGCCGTCTTTATACATTGCTTCGAGCTGTGCTTTATCACTCATCAACTCATCAAAACGCTCTCTAACAGGGCGTAATTCTTCAATAACTGCTTCGCCGACTGCCATTTTAAAGTCGCCGTAACCTTTGCCTTCAAACTCTTTTTCAATTTTTTCAAAGTCAAGGCCAGTTACTGCAGAGTAAATTGTCATAAGGTTATTGATACCCGCTTTTTCAGTAGCATCGCCAAAATAAACCTTTGCTTCTGAGTCGGTTACTGCACGTTTGAACTTTCTCATAATTGTGTCTGGGTCATCAAGAATTTTTACATAAGCATTTTCGTTTGTATCAGATTTACCCATTTTTTCAGTTGGGTTTTGCAAACTCATAATTTTTGCGCCAACCTTTGGAATAATTGGTTCTGGCACTTTGAATGTGTCGCCATAAATTCCGTTAAATCTGTTTGCAACTGTACGACACAATTCAACGTGTTGCTTTTGGTCTGCACCAACAGGAACAACATCTGCACCGTACAAAAGAATGTCTGCATTCATAAGTGAAGGGTATGAGAAAAGACCCAAGTTAACATTGTCAGGTGCTTTTTTAGATTTGTCTTTAAACTGTGTCATTCTTTGCATTTCGCCATATTGCGCATAGCAAGATAAAATCCAAGAAAGCTCTGCATGTGCAGGAACAGTTGACTGAATAAACATCAAGCTTTTTTCAGGGTCCAAACCAATTGCATTCAAAATTCCGTAAGCAGTGAGAGTTTGCTGACGAAGTTTTGCCGGCTCAATTCTAATTGTAATAGCATGCAAATCAGCCACTGCAAAAATTGAGTTGTACTCTTCTTGCAAGTTAACCCAGTTTCTAAGCGCACCAAGATAGTTGCCCAAAGTAAAATGACCGGTTGGCTTAATCATGCTAAGCATTGTTTGTTTTTCGTTAGAAAATTCCATTTGTTATATCTCCTTTGCCAACTCGCCGAGAAGTTGCATACCTTTTACTAACTGCTCATTAGTTGGTGTTGAATAGTTTGTTCTAAAGTTGTGGCATTCATCTGTTTCGTTAATCAAGAATGCAGAGCCAGGAACAAGCGCTACCTTTTTCTCTTTAACGGCTTTTGTGCAAAAGTCCATCATATCAACGCTTTTTGGCAATGTGCACCAAACAAACAAGCCACCTTCAACCCTGTGGAAAGTGATTTTATCGCCAAAATGCTCATCCATTAAATCCATCATAAGATTTGCTTTCTTGCGATAAATACCTCTTAACATTTCAAGGTGTTTTTCAAAATCAGTTTGTTTTAAGAATTCATCTGTAACCATTTGCATTAAAATGGTTGTGTGAACGTCAGATGTTTGTTTGCAAACTGTGAGTTTTGCAATGATTGTTTTGTTACCAATTGCGTAACCAACACGCATACCCGGCGACAAAACTTTTGAAAATGAACCTGCGTAAACAACAATGCCTTCTGTATCCATTGATTTAATGTTTGGCAAGTTTTCCCCTGCAAATCTAATTTCGCCATAAGGGTTATCTTCAAGAATTAACACGCCATACTTTTTAGCCAACTCGTAAACTGCTTTACGTTTTGCAAGCGACATTGTAACACCGGTTGGGTTTTGGAAGTTTGGAATTGTGTAAATAAATTTTGCGTTTTTGTTTTCTTGCAACGCCTTTTCAAGTTGCTCAATATTCATACCGTCAGAATCAACCGAAACGCCAACCAATTTTGCGCCGTAAGAACGGAATGTATTGAGCGAGCCGATGAATGAAGGCGCTTCGGTAATGATAACATCGCCTTTTTCAACAAAGGCCTTTGTCATCAAATCCATTACTTGTTGAGCGCCTGATGTGATAATAAGTTCATCAGTTTCACTTGAAAATGAGTTGTGTTTTTCACTCATATATTTTTTCATTGTATCACGAAGTGGTGCGTAACCTTCTGTAACTGAATATTGCAAAGCATTAATTGGGTTGCTTGTTAAAATTTCAGTTGTGATTCTTTGAATATCTTCTGCCGGGAACGCTTCAGGAGAAGGGTTGCCTGCAGCAAAAGAAATCATTCCAGGAACTGAAGAATATTTTAAAATTTCTCTAATTGCTGAAGGAGCAAGGTTTGCAATAGCGTCAGTAAATTTGTAATCCATAATTTTCACCTTTTTACTAAAATTATAGTAATTATAACACAACTTTTAGCATAAATAAAGAGCAAAAAGAAAAAAAGTTTCTTTTTGCTCTAAAAATTTAAAACATATCTTTTTTATAAAGAATTATACCGACAATTGTGGTGATTGCAACTGTTAAAATTGAAACAAACCACATATTATCAGCAAGTGGCAAAGCGCCCGAAAGTTCAGGCCCAATGTTCATTCCAAAGAATGAGAAAACCATTGTTGGAATTGCCATTAAAATTGTGAGTGAGGTAAGCACCTTCATCACTTGGTTTAGGTTGTTTGAAATTACTGATGAGAATGCGTCCATTGTGTTTGCAAGAATTGTAGATGAAATGGAACACATTTCAATTGACTGTTGCAAGTCAATTAAAACATCTTCAATCAAATCTTCATCTTCTTCATACATTTTAAGTGTTTTATATCTAAGCATTTTCTTAACGGTAATTTCGTTAGATTTAAGCGCTGTTTGAAAATAGACAAGAGATTTTTGCAAGTCAAGCAACTGAACAAGTTCTTTGTTTTTCATAGATTTTCTAAGCTTTGTTTCAAGGTTTGAAGAATATCTATCAATTTGTCTTAAGTATTGCAAGAATCGTGTTGCCATTCGTGATAAAAGCATTAAAACAAAATTTGTTTTGTATTCAGTTTTAATGTTTTTAACAACCCCGTGAGTAAAATCCATCAAAACAGGGTTATCTTTTTTTGCAATTGTAATAACATTTTTGCTTGTTACAATAACACCAAGTGGTGTTGCGTTGTAAATGATGTTATTATTTTCTTTTTCGGCACAAGGAACGTCAAAAATGATGAATGTGTGACCATCTTCCGACTCAATACGAGATGCTTCTTCTTCGTCAAGTGAGTCAAGAATGTATTCAGGCTCAACCTGAAAACGTTCTTTCAAAGTGTTAATATCATCTTGGTCTGGCTCTATAGCGTTAACCCAGCAACCTTCTTCATAATGGTCAATTTGCTCAATTCCGTTGCCTGATGTTTTGTAGTAAGAAATCATAACATTAGTCCTCCTTTATTAATTTTTCAAATGGAAAAAGGAGCATATATAATTAATATACTCAAAGGACCGAGGATTTGCGATAACAAATTCGCTCGGCAAAACAAACTATACCGCCAAAACTTCGGGGAATAGAATCTGTACTCATTTGTTATCACCAACCTTTTCTTTATGATTCAAGTTATTATATCACACAATTGTGCGTTTATCAATATTTTTTTAAACAAGTTCGAACTGCACGCTATTTTCGGTTGCACTTGACTCGCCGACAAAGGCAGTAAACTTGCCTTTTTCACTGACAAATTCCATTTTGTAATTATAGAATTTTAACATTTCATTATCAATTACAAACTCAACCGTTTGTGTTTCGCCAGCTTTTATAAACACTTTTTTATAAGCTTTGAGCACTTTAATAGGAAGAGAAATAAGTGTTGCTTGTTCATCGTGCAAATATAACTGCACTGTTTCAAAAGCATCCACTTTGCCTGTGTTTGTAACATCTACTGAAACGGTAATTGTTTCATCTTCAGTCATAGTATCTTTGCTTGCAACCGGTTTTGAATATTCAAAATTTGTGTAAGAAAGCCCAAAACCAAATGGGTAAAGCGGCAAGTTTGTGCAATCAATATATCTACAACAATAGCCGATATCTTTACCGCCAACTGGGTGGTAGTGATTGGTTTTAAGCATTTCGTGGTGCAATGGCACTTGACCAAGAGTTTGTGGGAAACACATTGAAAGTTTGCCAGATGGCACACGTTCGCCAAAAAGCATATCAACAATAGCGTTTGCACCATAAGTACCTGGGAACCAAACATCTAAAATTGCATTTGCTTTGTCATTAATATCATCCAAAACAAGTGGTCTGCCGTTGAAAAGCACAACGGTAATGTTTTGATTAACCTTGTAAATTTCATCAAACAAGTCTCTTTGTGCTTTTGGAAGACGAATGTCTGAACGAGAATGACACTCGCCAAAAAGACATTGGTGCTCGCCTAAACAAAGCACAACCTTTTCTGCATTTTTTGCCACTTCAATTGCCGAACGCAATAATTCTTCTTCATTGCCAATTGCAGGGTCAGGGCCCCACATATCCGCCTGTTCATATTCATACATAAATGGAGATGCCTTTTCGCAAGGGTATTTGCCTTCACCAAATTTGTTATAAAGCGCTTGTTTTATTGAAATGCCTTTATCTCTGTGATGAGTTACCATTGACCAACGGGTCATAAGTTCATTAACATCGCAATATGGACCAATGAAAGCCACCTTTTCATTTTGTTTTAATGGCAAGGTGTTGTTTTCATTTTTCAAAAGAACAGAAGATTGACAAACCATATCAGTAGCAAATTCTTGGTGTTGCTCACTATTAAGTTCAATTTCTTCACTTGGCACTTTGATGAATTTATAAGGGTCGTCTAAAATACCAAGTTCATTTTTAAGGCGCAAAACTCGCATTACTGACTCATTAACAAAACTTTCATCAATTTCGCCATTTTTGACGCCTTCTTTAAGATAATCAGAATAGTAATTATCAACCATATCAATATCAACACCGAATTCAATGCAAAGCTTAGCAGCATCAATTTTTGTGTTTGCCGCACCTTCCTTATAAACACCTTCAACTGCTTGGTAATCAGAAATTACAACTCCATCAAAGCCCCATTCATCTCTCAAAATATCTTTTAAAAGAAATGGGTTTGCAGTGCTTGGCACACCATTGATAGTATTAAATGAAGGCATAACAAGTTTAACACCTGCATCAACTGCGGCCTTGTAAGCAGGTAAATATGTAGTTCTAAGCATACGCTCGGACATTTCGCAACCTGCGTAATCTCTGCCATCATAAGGCGCACCGTAAGCTGCAAAGTGTTTTACACATGAAGCGATGTTGTCGCCACTGCCAATATCATCGCCTTGGTAACCTTCAACGTTTGCTTTAGCAAAGTCTGCATTCAACAAAGTTGATTCGCCATAACCTTCAGAAATTCTGCCCCATCTTGCATCACGAGAAACGTCACACATTGGAGAAAATGTTACGTTTACACCGTGTTTTGATGCTTCAAAAGCAGCAATTTCGGCAGCACGTTTTGCAAGGGCAGGGTTGAAAGAACACCCTTGTGCAATTGAAGATGGAAAAACAACCTTATAACCATTGATAATATCTGCCATAAACATAAGTGGAACAGGGTTGTTTTTAAGATGCTTTTCTTGAATGTTGCGAAGTTTTGTGTTATCGAAAACATTTAAAATAGAACCACAGTTTTTAATGTAATCTTCATTAAGCCAAGGCAACCAAGTAACGCCTGTAACTGTACCATCTCTTACAAAAGCGGTGCCTGAACATTGAAAAAGTTGACCGACTTTTTGTTCTATAGTTAAAGAATCAAGTAATTCTTGTAATTGTTTTTCAGTCATAATAAATCCCTCGATTTTAAAACACAATTTCAATTAAATATAACATATAGATTTTATCTTTTCAATGTTTTTTGATGAAAAATTAAAATAGTTTTATTTTTTCTTTAAAAATAACTTGACAAATGTGTGTTAAAGTCTTATAATTACTTCGTGACCTTGACGATGGCATAATTATGCCTTTTTTCACTGGAGGCGGTTATGAATATTGATTTAAGAGGTGTTTTTTCAGGCAGAACCGACAATTTGGTTATTAACGAAAAGTTTGATTTTTCAGAACTTGAGTTAAATGGTTCTACTCCAATTAGTTCACCGGTTTTGGTTGAAGGCAATGTTGCTAAAAAGGCAGACATTGTTAAACTTGTTGGCAAAGCGAGTTTTGTTTACAAAGCCCCTTGTGACAGATGTGCTACCGAAACCGAGCGTGAAATGATAATACCAATTGAACATATCATAGTTAATTCAGTTGAAAATGACGATGAAGAAGATTTCATCGTGTCGGAAAATATGGAACTTGACCTTGAAGATTTGGTTCGCACAGACATTGCACTCGGTGTTCCTTATTTGTACTTGTGCAAAGAGGACTGCAAAGGCATTTGTGCTGGTTGTGGAAAAAATCTTAACTTGCAAGATTGTTCTTGTGAGAAGGTTATTGATGAAAGATTTGCAAAGTTAGCAGAATTTTTTGAAGATTAGTTCCATAAATTAGACAAAAAATAAGGAGGTGCCAAAATGGCAGTACCAAAGAGAAGAGTTTCTTCAACAAGAAGAGATAAAAGACGTTCAAGCGTTTGGAAAATGGACGCTCCTGAACTCACAAAATGCCCAAAATGCGGCGAATATACAAGACCTCACAGAATGTGTAAAGCCTGCGGTTATTACAACGGCAGACAGGTTGTAGCTGTAAAAGAGGACTAAAACAGGTCATTAACAGGGAAGGATTTGTAGTCCTTCCCTGTTTTTCTTTTAATTTTTTAAGGAGTGAATGAAAATGGTTAAAATTTGCGCAGTAGAGCCAGGCTCTCTTGCCGACAAACACGGCATTAAGGCAGAAGAATTTTTAATTTCAATTAATAAAAATAAAATAACCGACGTGCTTGATTACCGTTTTTATTGCACCGAGAAAAAGATTAAACTTGTAATCCAAAATGAAAACGGTAAATGCAGAAAAGTAAAAATTAAAAAAGACGAGTATGATGACATTGGCCTTCAGTTTGAAAGCTATTTGATGGACGCTCATCGTTCTTGCAAAAACAAATGCATTTTCTGTTTTATTGACCAAATGCCAAAAGGTATGCGTGAAACTTTGTATTTTAAAGATGATGACGCACGTCTTTCTTTCCTTTTTGGCAATTACATTACACTTACTAATGTAACTGATGAAGAAATTGACAGAATTATTAAAATGCACATTACACCAATTAACATTTCGGTGCACACAACAAACCCTGAACTTCGTTGCAAAATGATGAACAACCGTTTTGCCGGCGATGCGTTAAAACATATGTACCGTCTTTGTGAAAATGGAATTAAAATTAACTGTCAACTTGTTTTGGTGCCAGGGT
Source organism: Acutalibacteraceae bacterium (assembly GCA_045649405.1). Classification (GTDB taxonomy): domain Bacteria; phylum Bacillota; class Clostridia; order Oscillospirales; family Acutalibacteraceae; genus RUG11462. Next base: position 1,903 of record JAZRPW010000029.1, on the reverse strand, counting down.
ACAACGATGGCGAAGAGTTAGAAAAAACTTTGCATGACCTTAAAGCACTTTACCCTAATGTTGAGTCGGTTGCCGCAGTGCCAGTTGGTCTTACAAAATTCCGTGAAGGCCTTGCACAAATTGAGCCGTTTAATAAACAAACTGCAAAAGCGGTTATTGACACAATGCTCAAAGTCGGTGATGAGTGTGAAAAAGAGTTTGGCAACAGACTTTTCTACCCTTCTGATGAGTTTTTCAATTTAGCAGAAATAAAAATGCCTGATGAGAGTTTTTATGGCGATATGTTGCAACTTGAAAACGGCGTTGGAATGTCTGCTTTAATGAAAGGCGATTTTGAGTTTGCTTTAGAAGAATGTGAGCAAACACCAAAAGGCGAAAGACTTACCATTCCAACCGGCAAGGGCTCTTTCAAACTTATTAACAGTTTGGTTGAAAAGGCAAAAGAAAAATGGCCAAATTTAGATGCAGAAGTTGTGCCAATTGAAAACTACTTTTTTGGCCCACTTATTACAACAACAGGGCTTATTACCGGCTCTGATTTGATCAAGAATTTAAAAGGCAAAGACAATTTGGGCAAGGTTTTAATTGCAAATGCAACGCTTAGAAACGAGGGCGATGTGTTTTTAGATAACCTTTCGCCAAAAGATGTTGAAAAAGAAATTGGCGCAAAAGTAGAAGTTATTAATTGTGACGGCAACGCACTTTTGACTGCACTTTTGGATTTGGGAGAATAAGAAATGGCAGTAAGATTAAATGAAAACGAAGAAATTGTAAAGACTATTAAAGAAGGGCTTAAAGCAAAAGGTGGTTACTGCCCTTGCAGAGTGCAAAAAACTGAAGAATTCAAATGCATTTGCAAAGAGTTTAAAGAGCAAATTGCCGACCCTGATTTTGAAGGTTATTGCCACTGTATGCTTTATTATAAATCTAAAGATTAAAGGAGAATTGTTATGGCTTTGAAAATTACAAAAGAAAATTTTGAAGTAGAAGTTTTAAATTCAAGCATTCCTGTGCTTGTTGATTTTTGGGCGACCTGGTGTGGACCTTGCAAAATGATTGCCCCTGTTATTGATATGATTGCAGAAGAATATGAAGGCAAAATTAAAGTTGGCAAAATTGATGTCGATGAAGAAGTCGAACTCGCAATGAAATATAGCGTTGCATCAATTCCAACATTGATGTTATTTGAAAATGGCGAAGTTGTTAATAAAAAAGTCGGCTTTATGCAAAAAGCAGAAATCGAAGAAATGTTTTAAAAAAAGGAGTTCCAAAACGGAACTCCTTTTAAATTTGTGGCAAGACAAAGTAACATATAGAAAACGGGCGGAGTAAAACCCCGCCCCTACAAATGCAAATAAAACAACATATAAAAACGACAAAAAAGATTCTTCGACTACGCTCAGAATGACACGAAAAAAGTTACAAACTCATTGCGACAGTTTTGTACGCAGTACAAATGAGCCAACGTTTACGCAAAAGATTTTTCGTGCAAGGGTTACACAAGGGAAAATCCCTTGTGTGCCTTTTGGTTACTTTGTGGCAAGACAAAGTAACATATAAAAATAAATTAAAGACCGTTCTCAACCTGGTCATAGCAAAACCTAAAAGAGCTACCAAATTGGTAGTCCTTTTAGTTGGTGCTGGTGACCGGAATCGAGGTGCGTGCATACGCACCTCGTGTGCTTCGCACCGCTTATTTTAAAGCAGGTTTTTCTCGCCGATAAATCGGCAACCGAAAAACATCTGCAATCGGTTCGATTCCTAAAATTGTTATAAAAACCTAAAAGAGCTACCCTTTTGGGTAGCTCTTTTAGTTGGTGCTGGTGACCGGAATCGAACCGGTACGGGTTATTCACCCACGGGATTTTAAGTCCCGGGCGTCTGCCAGTTCCGCCACACCAGC
>JAZRPW010000028.1:0-1556 GCA_045649405.1 Acutalibacteraceae bacterium | reverse complement strand
TATTTAAAACACATTGGTTATGAGCTTGAAGAGATTGTTGTAAAAGAAATAACCTTTGGTAACATTCAACGCCTTTTGTCTAGCGCCTGCCGTCAAGATTTTATTGACGATGATGATGAGATTTTGGACAAATTTGGCCTTGGTATATTGACTATTAATCACGGCAGAGTATTTTTTGGCGAAAATTTAATTGAAGAGGGCAAAGATAAAAATTATATTAAAAGTAATGCCGAAAAATATCTTTTAAACAAAACTTTTTTGCCAGAACTTGAGCGAATTTACGCCGGTTCTACAAGCAAAAGCAGACACGGACACCCTGTTCATTATTTTTTGCAAACTGATGACCGTGACATTCGCAGAGAGTCTTATCAATTGTTGTTGCAGGCACTTTACAACAACAAAAGATTGCAAAGCAAACGCTATTGTTTTCTTGATTTTAAATCAGGCGACTACTTTTCTCCTGAAAAACACGATTCATTATATAAAGCTTGTACAGGGGGTGCGATTGTAGCAAGATTTGAAAGTTGTAACGACTCAGAAGAATCATCTTTTGCGGGTGGCGATAGAGATATTATTGAAGGTTTTTGCCAAATTGCAAAGCGTTATCGCAACCAAGTGTTGACTATTATTTGCTTGCCAAGAGAATGTAAAAAAGTCAAAGAAACTTTTTATGAAAACCTTGGAACAATGTCTTTTGTTGACATTAAAGAAGATTTTGTTAGCGGAGAACAGGCAAAAGATTTTTTGAAAATGCTTGCAAAACAAAACAAGGTTAGAACAGATAGTTTGCTTTTTGAAAAACTCGTAGCTGGCGAAGAATATCTTGCTCCAAACCTTCACACTATTTTTGATGAGTGGTATGACAACAAGTTAAAAACCAATATTTTTCCGCAGTACAAAGAATTAAATTGTGTCAAGCAAGAGGTTTTAAAAGCAACACCAAAGGGTTGTGCTTATGACGAACTTCAAGAAATGGTTGGTCTTGATGAAGCAAAAGCGGTAATTCAAAAGGCGCTTAATTATTATAAAATGAAAAAACTTTATGCAGAAAAAGGGCTTAAAAACTGTGAACCAGCAATGCACATGGTGTTTACCGGTAACCCTGGCACAGCAAAAACCACCGCCGCTCGCCTTTTTGCAAGAATTATGAAAGACAACGGGCTTTTATCAAGAGGTCAGCTTGTTGAGTGTGGCAGAGGTGATTTGGTAGGCAAATATGTCGGTTGGACAGCACAAACTGTGCAGAAAAAGTTTAGAGATGCAATGGGTGGCGTGTTGTTTATTGATGAGGCCTACTCACTTGTAGATGGCAATACCGGCTCTTATGGCGATGAGGCAATTAACACAATTGTGCAAGAAATGGAAAATCACAGAGAAGATGTGGTGGTAATTTTTGCAGGCTATCCTGACGAAATGGAAAGATTTTTGCAAAAGAATCCTGGTTTGCGTTCGAGAATTGCGTTTCACGTTCCTTTTGCAGACTACAATTCAAAAGAACTTTGCGAAATTGCAACATTGATGGGCAAAAGCAAAGGTGTCACATTTGAAGATGAGGC
>JAZRPW010000027.1:0-74194 GCA_045649405.1 Acutalibacteraceae bacterium | reverse complement strand
TCAACCAACGGTGTTTCTTGCTTGCAAGAAATAAGGGTTAACATGCAAACAACGATAAGTAAAAAAGATATTTTTTTCATATGTTCACGTCCTTAAATTTGTTGTGTTAATTTTACTATAAATACAAGGAATTTGCAATAGTTTTAAAAAATCACCCTGTATATAACTCTAAATTAAATGTTGCTAAAATAAAACCGGCTTTAGTTGCGTATGTATAGTAACCATTTCCACCTGTAATAATTCCAATCAAAGAAAGCGCTTTATAATTTTTATATGCTTGATTTAAATAAACAGGTCCGCCACTGTCTCCACCATTGGCTTGAAGTTCCATTTTTACCAATCTGGTGAATGAAACGCCATCAATAGTTACATTACATTGTTCATCGAGTACTATACCGGATGTTTCATTAGTAGAGTTGCCGAATTTACTGACTTTCATTTGTTTTTCTATGTCAGCCGCTTTTACATAACCAACAAATTTTCGATTAGTATTACCATTAATTGCGCAAGAAGGTGAATATCCCGAAACGAAAGGTACAAAAGCAGCATCCATGCTGTTTGCCTTTTGCCAATGGGTTGGAATTCCTATCTCATCATTGTTAGCGTTATATAGTGTAAGGTTTTGGTCGGCTATATGTGCTGCAGTAACAATTCCGTAATTTCCTGTTTGTTTATCTTTTGCATTAAAACCTGATGTGCCACCGTAATCCGAAACATCAGTTACATTCCAAACATGTCTACCAGGATGAGAGCGTTTAGCATAATTAATGACTGGCTCTGATTCTAAGAATCTTACAGCATCTTTAGAAAAATTATCAATGTTTTGTTCTAATAAATACAAAATATCTTTTGATTTTTCAATATCTAATAATTCTATTTCAACCTGATTATATATATCGCCAGAGCCAATAGAAATTATTCCATACTCTTTTTTAGCATGTTTTGTAACAACATCTTGTATGTTTAATAAATATTGTTTTCCAAATTTTACTTTTCGATAAATAATTTCTTTTGAATCTAAGTTTGCATCAGAAAAAGCTTTCTGTATCTTTCTATGATTTTTAAATAACTCACTACTTATTTCTTCGCCATATTCGATATCTTCATTTTCATCATCAAATACCATTAATGTTAAAATGCCATTATCATCTAAATAAGTATCATATTTTTTAAATTCTTCGTCTTTTCTTAAAATTCTAGATTGTTCAATACTGTCTTCAACATTTCTACAATACAACTCATCACTAATAACAGATAAAGTTTGACTTTTATCAACTAACTTTTCAGCGGTTGTTGCATTAGAAATCAATGGCGAATTAAACATTTGAATTATTAAAGTTATAGAAATTATAAATAATAATAATTTTACTGCTTTTTTCATAGTATAGTGCCTCCTTTGTTTTTGAAAAAATTAATTCATAGATATTGGTTGAAATAATAAAAGTTATTCGTTTGTTGTAATCACCTCGCAGTTCATTTTGTTGTTTTAAAAAATTATAAAACAACAATAAAAAAGGGGTAGAACCAAATAAATTTGGTTGAATTTAGGCGTTCAAAAAAAGAAGTGCTACCCCTTTTTTATTTTTAAAATTAGATGGTTACAGTGGTACTGTTTTTATAAATTGTTTCGTAAGCAGTGCCTTTGTAAACCTTTGCAATTGTTCTTGTGCGATAAGTACCGCTTGCCAAAGAACTTTTTGTATTTGTAAAAACAGCAACATATGTAGTTACTGTTTTTGTCCAGGATTGAACATTTGTCCAACTGTCGCCATTTTTCTTTTGCAATCTTTGTGTAATTTCAATTTTTGTTGTGGTGCCTGAAATACCAGTAATAATGCTTTTACAAGTAGCAGTTTTTGAAGTGATAGTTAATTGCGAGTCGACAGAACTTGTGTAATTATACATTGGACTAACGGTTTCATCTAAATTAACCGCTGCGTTTGTTGGCAAAGCAACACAAGTTAAAATAACTGTTAAACATAACAATAAAGAAAATAGTTTTTTCATTTTAAAAAACTCCTTTCAAAAAAATAAAGGTTTTTATTGTAGAACGCCTAATTTCCACTTTCTACAATAAAAACCTTTTAATTTATTATTTTCGGACAAACTTTTTTAATTTTCTTTAATTTTTAGCGATTTGCATAAATCTATAGCTTCTTCTTTGTTGAATGTGCCGAACAATGAGAAGATATATTCTCCGTTATCCCAAATTATTTTAATATCTCCAGAGTTCCAAACATACACCATATATTCTTGGTTATCATACGTTTCAATAGATTTTGTTGATTGTTCGTTATCAACGTTTGTGCTATATGCATCTTTTGTGCTTTGCATAAACAATATTGCTTTATCTTCAAAAAAGTACATATAAGAAACATTGTTTTCATCCGCTGAATAGTCAAGTAATTCATAACCCTCTGGAACATAACCCAATTCATAAACTTTTTCAATTGTTTTTGGGTAATCTTTTGTAGCACTATGGTTTGACTTTATACTATCGTGAGTTGAAAATGCTTTGAAAACAAAGTCTTTAATAGCATCTCTTACTGCGCCAACTGAAAGGGTTGACAACATTAAAGTAAGAATTGCGGCGATAACACAAACCGCACGGCGCAAACCTGTTAAAGTTGCTTTATGATAAAGGTTAGTGCGAGATTTAATCATTTTTTGCATTTTCTTGTTGAACTTTTCAGAAGTTTCAAATTTTTCTTTGTTAAATTCTTCGCTAGTTACCCATTCGTTATTGTAAATTTCTAAAGCATCATACAGCAATGTGTCAGTTAAAATATTATTCTTCATTCAACATCGCCTCCAACATTTGTTTTGCTCTTTGAATTCTTTTTTCGGCTGTTGTTTGCGAAATGCCAAGAATTTTTGCTGTTTGAGATATTGTGCATTGGTTGTAATATTTAACCAACAAAATTTCTCGGTACTTTTCAGGCAGTTTTTCAATGCATTCTGAAACAAATTTTGCATCAATTTCATCAGCAACTTCGTTGTTTTTAATCCCTGCGATATCATCAATCAATTCAAGAGTTTTAACTTTGTTTTTTCGTGAATACATAGTTTTTGCTATGTTCTTCACTATTATAACTACGAAACCTTTAGTTTTCGGACAAAAAATTTCATCGATTTTATGTAAATTTTTAATTATTCTTAAAAATGCTTCATGAACAGCGTCTTCTGCATCAAATTTATTCTGCAAAATTGCATTCGCTGAATTAAGCATTAAGTCTTTATATTCATTATAAATCAAGATGAATTTATCTTGTTCTTGTGGCGTTTCAATCATCGCCAAATAAAATGTTAGCATATTTTAGGTCCTTTGTTTTGAAATATTTTTTATTATACAATGGATTTTTAAAAAGTCAAATTAAATTTCCAAGACGCCACCAATGTCAACAAGCGGTGTGTTAAACCATTTGTACTTGACTTTGTGTTTGTTTAAATATTCATCAATTTTTTCAAAATCAGGGTGGGCAGTAATATCACCAAAAAAGTACAAAACACCATCAACAAAGCCAGATGCTCCACCAATAAATCCGTAATCATAACCCTTAAGTTTTATGTAGCCCTCTTTTATTAAAAGAGGAGAAGCACCTTTGTTTGTGAGTGCGTTGTAAATGCCTTTGTCAGCGGTAATGAATGCGTTTTTGTTTATGCAAAGGCAAGAGCAAGCGGCATAACCCTGCGGCACATCAATTATTGTTATGCCGGTTTCTTTGCAAAACGACAAAACATCTTTTGAAATGGTTTTTGTGTTCATTAAAACAAAATTTCCAACTTGTTTTGCATTAAGTCGCACATCAAAAGGGTAGGTGTTTTTTAGTGTTTCGCTAATGAATTTAACATCAAACCCAGCAGTTTTAAAAACATCTGCAAGATAGTGGTTTTGTGGCAAAAATACCACATTATCAATTTTCAAAATATTCATATCAGGGTGTGTGCAAACAGGTTTTGGCAAATTTTCATTCGGTTTTAACAACAAAACATTTTCAAAATACTTTGCAAACCTTTCATCGCCTAAAACAACCACTTTTCTCACTCCCTTAACGCATCAACCACCTTCATTTTTGCCGCCTTGCAAGCAGGGTAAAGCCCAAAAACAACACCAACACCAATTGCCGACAAAAACGCCAAAATCAAGGTTGAAATTTTAATGCTAAAATCAATGTTTAAAATTAGTGAACCCACAAAAATAATGCCAACACTAATTAACACCCCAATTATACTTCCAATAGCGCAAATAGTCAACGCTTCAAACAAAAACTCAATTAGAATGTTAGAAAACTTAGCACCAATTGCTTTTTTTATTCCAATTTCCCTTGTGCGCTCGTTTACTGACACCAGCATAACCGTCATAATGCCAAGCCCTGCTACCAAAAGTGTTATTATGCCAACCAAAAAGAAAACCCTTGTCACAGTTTGCAAAAGTCCTGTCAGCGTTTCTCTGCCAGATGCTAAATTACCTGTTTTAACGCTGTTTTCAACCCCTTTTTCGTAATCAAGTTTGGCTTTAATTGCTTTTGAAACAGACTCTGATAAATCTTCGCTGTTCAGTTTTACTGCAATTTGATAAAGCTCGTTTGTGCCGGTCGTTTGTTGAAATGTGGTATAGGGAACGTAGCAAAACGAAGGCACAATGTTGCCCATAATATTTTGCAAAATTCCGCTTTCTGAAGATGTAATGCCAACAATTTTGAATTTGTCAAAACAGTTGCCTAAATACAAATCAATCATTTTGCCAACAACATTCTTTCTGCCAAAAACCGCCCTTGCAACGCTTTCATCAATTAAACAGACATTCTCACACGCTAAAACATCGTCAGGGGTGATTTCTCTGCCAAACAAAACATCAAAACTAATAACTTCTTTTGCGTTAAAATCAACACCCCAAATCATAACATTTTTTGAAATATCATTTTTTGAAAGGGTTGACTGCGCAGTCAAAATCGGCATTGCCTGTTTAACACCGTTTTGCTTTGTTATAATCGAAATATCTTCGTTTGTAATGCTTGAACTTTGCGGAGAAATTGAAATGCCGTTTAGCCCTAGTGAGTCAAGTTCGTTGTTAACTGTTTTAATACCAACATCGCTAATTGTGTTAATAAGCATAACCGAAGCCACACCGACAGCAACGCCCAAAATTGTAATTGCTGTGCGAAGCCCTTTTCTAAAAATGTTTCTAAAACTTAACAAAACCGAGTCAATCATTTTGCTCTCCTAACGAAATATAACTGTCATCTTTGGTTAAATTTTGTGGGTTAGAAATAACAAGTTCGCCATCTTCAACCCCTTGTTTAATAATGGTGCCACGCTTTGTAATGTCATCTGTTTTAACATAAACTTTTTTGGCTTTGTTGCCTACAAGTTTATAAACAAATTCGCCTTTTTCATCTTGCGAAATAACACTTGACGGCAAAACCACAACACCTTTTTGTTTTTCAACATTAATCTTTGCTTTAACGTTGAAGCCAGGTTTTAACTTTTCATCAGGATTTTCAATTTGTGCTATCACTTCAACATAGGTTGCAGAGTTTGTGCTTGCCGTCGCAACGGCGCCAATTTGGGTTATTGTGGCTTTATATTTTTTTGAAAATGCGTTGCCAGAAAGTTTGACTTTTTGCCCTAAAGCCACCTTTGAAAAAACATTTTCGCCAACAAGTAGCGTTGCGCAAAGGTCATCTGTGTTAATAATATTAACAATTGGCTCTGTTTCTTGACAAACTGAATTTTCTTTGGCTAAAACACTTTCAACTATTCCGTCAAACTCTGAAAGTATATAGTTTTCTTGCTCTGTTTTAATCAATTTATCGCCGACTTTTATTTTGTCGCCCTCGGCTACTAAAATTTCTTTTGCAAAAAACATTTCACTTGCAAATTGAATGTTAACCTGTTTTGGTGTAATTTTGCCTGAAACAGTAATATCTTTTTTGGCTAATTGTGCTTTTGCTGTAATATAATCTACCTTTGGCAAAGAAGCTTGCATAATGTTTGGCGTGCAAATTGCCACCACCAAAACAATTAGCGCTAACAAGAAGAAAAAAGGATATTTTTTCATAAATTCAACCCCTTTAATTTTAAAACTTATTTAAAAATATTTTGACTAAAAAAAGGTTATAAATTCATAGAAAAATTTTGTTTTTTTAAAGTTGACAAAACATTTTTAAAATGATATATTTATTAAGCAATCTAAAACTTTTAGGAAGTAAAAAATGGAAGAAAAGAAACCAACTAAAAACGAGCATCAAGGTCACCGTGAAAGACTAAGACAAAAGGTAATAAAAAACGGAATCAACTCTTTAGCCGAGCATGAGGTTTTAGAGCTTATTTTGTTTTATTCACTTGCTCAAAGAAACACAAACGACCTTGCGCACAAATTAATTAACAGATTTGGTAGTGTTGCCGCTGTTTTAGATGCACCGCAAGAACAGTTGTTAGAAATAAAAGGTATTTCAAAAACAACCGTTTTTGTTTTAAAATCACTGCCTCAAATTGCTTCTTATTATTTAGAAGACAAAAACGGAGTGGCAGACAAAATTTATGGTTGTGAAGATGCTTTTAAATTGCTTGCGCCAAAATTCATTGGCAAAACAAGTGAAGAATTGTTGATTGTGTTTCTTTCAAATTCAAACAAATTTTTGGGTTGTGAATTCATTGCAAAGGGCGATGTTAATTCAACACAATTCACATCAAGACAGTTAATTGAACCTTGCATTAGATACAACGCAACTCAAGTAATTCTTGCGCACAACCACCCAAGTGATATTTTGATTCCGTCGCCTGATGATGTAATTACAACCAAAAATGTTTGCGCTTGTTTACACACAATTGAAGTTGTTTTGCTTGACCATATTATTTTTGGCAAAAACAGTTGTTTTTCAATGAACAGCAGTGAACAATATAAAAATTTATTCATACCACCTAAGAAATAAAAACAACCAAAATTTTTTGGTTGTTTTTTGTTTTATTAGTTTATAATAAAATTAGGTATATTCATTGACTAATAGTCGATTTTTTGTTATAATAAATTGATTAAAGATTTTAAGAAAGGAAAAAGCTTTTTATGTTTGATTTGCATTCAAATTACAAGCCAACTGGAGACCAACCAGAAGCAATTGAAGCGCTTGTTAAATCAATTAATTCCGGCGCAAAAGAGCAAACACTTTTGGGCGTAACAGGTAGCGGTAAAACCTTTACAATGGCAAACATAATTGCAAAGGTTAACAAGCCAACGCTTGTGCTTGCGCACAATAAAACACTTGCTGCGCAACTTTGCTCTGAGTTTAAAGAGTTTTTTCCTAACAACGCGGTGGAATATTTTGTTTCTTATTATGACTATTACCAACCGGAAGCTTACATTCCAAACACCGACACCTACATTGAAAAAGACTCTTCAATTAATGATGAAATTGATAAACTTCGTCACTCTGCAACTGCTGCTCTTTCTGAAAGGGAAGATGTTATAATTGTTGCATCGGTTTCTTGTATTTATTCACTTGGTGCGCCAATTGATTATCGTAGCATGGTAATTTCATTGCGCCCGGGAATGATTTTAGAGCGTGATGCGCTACTTCACAAATTGGTTGATTTGCAGTATGAGAGAAACGACATTAACTTCATTCGTAACAAATTTAGAGTGCGTGGAGATACTGTTGAAATTTTCCCGGCAAATTCAAATGAAAATGCAGTCAGGGTTGAATTTTTCGGCGATGAAATTGATAGAATTTCAGAGTTCAAACCACTAACAGGCGAAATTCTTAATGTTTTGCAACACGTTGCAATTTTTCCGGCTTCTCACTACATCATTCCATTTGAGCGAATGAAAGCCGCAACCGATGAAATTGAGCGTGAAATGTGGGAACGCGTTGAATTTTTTAATAAAAACGACCAGTTCATTGAAGCGCAAAGAATTCGCCAAAGAACTGAATATGATGTTGAAATGTTGCAAGAAATTGGCATTTGTAAAGGCATTGAAAACTATTCAAGGGTGCTTTCGGGCAGACCTGCCGGCTCAACACCTTACACCTTGATGGACTATTTCCCTGATGACTATTTGTTGCTTGTTGATGAGTCTCACGTTACCTTGCCACAAGTAAGGGGAATGTTTGGTGGCGATAAAGCCAGAAAGAAAAATTTGATTGACTTTGGTTTTAGACTTCCTTCTGCTTATGACAACCGACCACTTAACTTTGATGAGTTTTATGAAAAGGTTAACCAGGCAGTATTTGTTTCAGCAACACCTGGCGAATTTGAAAAAGAAAAGTCAGCGGTAATTGCCGAACAGATTATTCGACCAACCGGGCTTTTAGACCCACTTGTTACAGTAAAACCAACCGAAGGTCAAATTGATGATTTGGTTAGTGAAATCAACAAACGTGTTGAGAAAAAAGAGCGTGTGTTAATTACAACGCTTACCAAACGCCAAGCAGAAGACTTGACCGACTTTTTGGAAAGTGTTGATATTAAAGTTAAATATATGCATTATGACATTGACACAATTGAGAGAATGCAAATTATTAGAGATTTGCGCCTTGGCGAGTTTGATGTTTTGGTGGGCATCAACCTCCTTCGTGAGGGCCTTGACATTCCTGAAGTGTCACTCGTTGCAATTTTAGATGCCGACAAAGAGGGCTTTTTGCGAAGTGAAACTTCACTTGTGCAAACAATTGGACGTGCTGCTCGAAATGCAGATGGTCAGGTTATAATGTACGCAGACAACGTTACTCGTTCAATGGAAGCGGCAATTAGAGAAACCAATCGCAGAAGAGAAATTCAAATGGAATATAACAAAAAGCACAACATTACTCCAAAAACCATTATCAAAGATGTTAGAGAAGTGCTTGAAATTTCAAAATCTGCAAGTGCTGAACCAAGTAAGAAAATGTCTGCAAAAGAGAAAGAAAAACTTATTGAAACTCTCACTCGTGAGATGAAATCTGCCGCAAAAATGCTTGAGTTTGAACACGCGGCTTACCTTAGAGATAGAATTGAGAAATTAAGAAAAGGAAATTAAATTTTAATGAGAGAAAACATTGAAATTAAAGGTGCAAGAGAGAACAATTTAAAGAATGTTGATGTTACCATTCCAAGAGACAAGTTGGTTGTTTTTACCGGTCTTTCTGGCTCTGGTAAATCTTCTCTTGCTTTTGATACTTTGTATGCTGAAGGCCAACGAAGATACGTTGAGTCGCTTTCGTCATACGCAAGAATGTTTCTGGGTCAAATGGAAAAGCCAGATGTTGATAGCATTGACGGTCTTTCTCCTGCAATTTCAATTGACCAAAAAACAACATCAAAAAACCCACGTTCAACAGTTGGCACAGTAACTGAAATTTATGACTACTTGCGTTTGTTGTACGCGCGCATTGGTGTGCCACATTGTCCTGTTTGTGGCAAAGAAATTAAACAACAAACAATTGACCAAATTGTTGACAAAGTGCTTTCGCTTCCAAACGGTGAAAAAATTCAAATTTTAGCGCCAATTGTAAGGGGTAGAAAAGGCGAGCATAAAGATAAATTAGAGTCTGCCAAAAAAGGCGGCTATGTTAGAGTTCGTGTTGACGGCGTTGTTTATGATTTGGCTGAAAAAATTGAGCTTGAAAAAAACAAAAAACACAATGTTGAAATCATTGTTGACAGATTAAAAATCGATGAAAACATTAAATCTCGTCTTGCTGACTCAATTGAAACTGCTTCAAAGGTGGCAGAAGGATTGGTAATTGTTGATGTGGTTGGCAAAGAAGAATTGCTTTTTTCACAAAATTATGCCTGCCCAGAACACGGAGTAAGCTTTGAAGAATTAGCGCCAAGAATGTTCTCTTTTAACAATCCATTTGGTGCTTGTCCAAAATGCACTGGTCTTGGAATGTTCAAGAAAATTGACCCAGACCTTTTAGTGCCTGAGCCAGAACTTTCAATCAACCAAGGCGCAATCAAAGGTGCAGGTTGGGGCAATGTTACTGAAAACTCAATTGCAAGAATGTATTATACAGCACTTGCAAAACATTATGGCTTTTCGCTTGACACACCATTTAAAGATTTGTCCCAAACCGCAAAACAAGTTTTGCTTTACGGCACAAATGGCGAAAAAATAAGACTTGAAAGAAAATTTGCTTTTGGTGCAGGCAGTTATTTGGCAGATTTTGAAGGTGTTTGCAATTCGCTTGAACGCCGTTACAACGAGTCTGGTAGTGACTATGCAAAGGTTGATATTGAAAATTATATGACCGAAGTTGCTTGTCCTGAATGTCAAGGCAAAAGACTTTCAAAACAGTCACTTGCAGTAACAGTTGGTGGCTTGAATATAATGGAACTTTGCGATTTGTCTGTAAAAAGTCAACTTGAATTCATTGAAAATCTTGAGCTTTCTGGAAGAGAAAAAATGATTGGCGAAGGCATTATCAAAGAAATTAAAGAGCGTTTGGGCTTTTTAAATCAAGTTGGTCTTCATTATCTAACCCTTTCTCGTTCAAGTGGCACATTATCAGGCGGCGAAGCGCAAAGAATTAGACTTGCAACCCAAATTGGCTCTTCACTTATGGGCGTTTTGTATATTCTTGATGAGCCAAGTATCGGTCTTCATCAAAGAGATAACGACAAATTGTTGGCAACGCTCAAACGCCTTCGTGATTTGGGCAACACATTGGTTGTTGTTGAGCATGATGAAGACACAATGCGCACCGCTGACTATATTGTTGATATTGGTCCAGGTGCCGGTATAAACGGTGGCGAAATTGTTTTTGCAGGCACACCTGAAGAGTTGCTCAAGCAAAAGGGCAACATCACTGGCGACTACCTTTCAGGCAGACGCCAAATTCCTGTACCTACTGAGCGTAGAAAAGGCAACGGCAAACATTTAAAAATTGTTGGTGCAAAACAAAACAACCTTAAAAATATTAATGTTAAAATTCCACTTGGAAAATTTGTTGCAGTAACAGGTGTTTCCGGCTCTGGCAAATCTTCGCTTGTTAATGAAGTTTTGTACAAATCAATTGCAAAAACTTTGTACAAAGCAAAGGCAAAACCAGGCGAGCACAAAGCAATTGAAGGTCTTGAAAACATTGATAAAATTATTAACATTGACCAATCTCCAATTGGTAGAACACCAAGGTCAAACCCTGCAACTTACACAGGCGTGTTTACAGATATTCGTGCGCTTTTTGCCGAAACAAAAGAAGCAAAAATTCGCAGTTATTCTCAAGGCAGATTTTCATTTAACGTAAAAGGCGGTAGATGTGAAGCTTGTGAAGGCGATGGCATTTTGAAAATTGAAATGCACTTTTTACCTGATATTTATGTGCCTTGTGAAGTCTGCAAAGGCGCAAGATATAACCGTGAAACTTTGGAAGTTAAGTACAAAGGTAAAAGCATTTATGATGTTTTGGAAATGACAGTTGAAGAAGGTCTTAAATTCTTTGAGCACATTCCAAAAATCAAACGCAAACTTCAAACTTTGTATGATGTTGGTTTGGGTTACATTAAAATTGGTCAACCTGCAACAACACTTTCAGGTGGCGAAGCGCAAAGGGTAAAACTTTCAACCGAACTTTCAAAGCGCTCAACCGGCAAAACTTTGTATGTTCTTGATGAGCCAACAACCGGTCTTCACACTGCAGATGTGCACAAGTTAATTGAAGTCTTGCAGTCGCTTGTTGACACCGGCAACACCATTGTTGTAATTGAACATAATCTTGATGTTATCAAGTGTGCCGACCATATTATTGATATGGGTCCTGAAGGCGGCGATGAAGGTGGCTTGGTTGTTGTTGAAGGCACACCTGAAAAAATTGTTAAGTGTGAAAACTCACACACAGGTCAATATCTTAAAAAACTACTTTAAATTGTTTACAAGTTGTTAAAAATATGATATATTATTTGTGTTATACTTTTGAAAAAGGGGTGGTGTTATGTTTGGATATGTAAAAGCGCATAAACCAGAACTCAAAATGGCTGAATATGACACCTACAAAGCAGTTTATTGCTCGCTTTGTCGACAACTTGGCAAAGACTACGGCGTTTTTGCAAAATTCATTTTGTCTTATGACTTTGTCTTTTTGGCAATGTTAAAGTTAGGGCTACAAGATGAATGTTGTGGTTACAAGCAAATGCGTTGTCCGTTTAACCCTACAAAAAAGTGTATGCGCCTTGAAAAAGAGTCAAAAGCATTGTCTTTTTCAGCAGCTTGCCTTGTAATAATGTTTTATTACAAATTGCTTGATGATATGGCAGACAACGGCTTAAAAGGAAAATTGCGAAGTGGTTTGATTTTGCCAATTTTCAAATTTTATCGCAAAAAGGCAAGAAAAACTTATGCAAAAGTTGATGATGAAATTTCTAAATTAATGCAACAACAAGCAGATGTTGAAGCAGAAAATTCAGATAGCGTTGATAAGTCAGCAGAGCCAACTGCAAAAATGCTTGAGTTCGTTTTTTCTTTTGATGAAAGTGATGAAACAAAAAGAGTGCTTGAGCGTATTGGTTATCTTTCAGGCAAGTGGGTTTATTTGATTGATGCTTTTGATGATTTTGAAGATGACTTGAAAAATAAAAGTTTTAATCCTTTTAAAAATCGAGAAAAGACTCAAGCAAAAGGATTAATTAATAATTGTAACGTTGAATTAGCAAACTCGTTTGAGTTGTTGAATTTAAAAAGATATAAAACAATTCTTTCAAACATAATCTATCAAGGATTACCAAATGAGTTGAAAAGAATTGAAAACAAGGAGAAAAAATAATTATGAATCCTTATGAAATTTTAGGTGTTGATAAAAACGCCAGTGAAGAAGAAGTAAAAGCGGCTTACAAAGAACTTGCAAGAAAATATCATCCAGACAATTATGTTGATAATCCGCTTTCTGACTTAGCAGAAGAAAAAATGAAAGAAATCAATGAAGCTTATGATGCAATTATTGCTAAAAAGCGTACAAAATCTTCTGGCAGTTCTGGTTATCAATATGACGAAACAGGGGTTTATGCAGATGTGCGTAGATTTCTTAATCAAAACCGCCTTGAAGATGCGCAAGCAATTCTTGATGGTGTTGATATTTCAAGTCGTACAGCCGAGTGGTATTATTTAAACGGCTCTGTGCTTTACCGCAGAGGTTGGTATGATGACGCTTTCACATCGTTTTCAAACGCTTGCAGAATGGACCCTTCAAATGTTGAATACCGTGACACATTGAATAGAATTTCAATGCAAAGAAGAGGTCAATTTAATGGTGGCTATAATACAGGTAACTATGGTGGCGGTTGCTCAACATGTGACATTTGTCAAGGTCTTATTTGTGCCGACTGTTGTTGCGAATGTATGGGTGGAGATTTAATTCCTTGCTGCTAATTTTATTTTAAAAGGTGGGTTTTTGTGAAGAGAGATACCGTTAAAACAACTCAAACAATTTCAATGTGTGGTCTTTTTGCTGCGCTTTCAGTTGTTATAATGCTTTTGTCACATATCGGTGTTTTGACCTACACAGTGCCTGCTTTTGCAGGGGCTTTGCTTGTGATAATCTTTCTTGAATTTGACATAAAAAACGCGTTTACTGTATTTTTTGCGGTAAGCGTTTTGTCGTTTTTATTGTGCGAAAAAGAAGCCGCTTTGTGTTACGCTTTGTTTTTCGGCTATTATCCTTTAATCAAGGCCTACATTGAAAGAATGAAAAGCAAAGTGTTACAATGGGCTGTAAAAATTTTGTTATTTACAATTGCGTTTTCTGTGGTGCTTGTTTTGGCAACTTTTGTTTTAGGAATTCCGCTTGATACAATGGGTTTTGGCATTTATTACATAATTGCTTTTGCGATTGCGCTTGAAGTAATGTTTGTGCTTTATGACTTTGCGCTAACTCGTGTTATAACCCTTTACCTTGTGGCTTATCGCGAAAGATTTAGAAAATTGATGAGATTAAAATAATAGGGGAATATTATTTTGAAAAAATATGATGTTGTGGTTATCGGCGGTGGTCCTGCAGGGCTTTTTTGTGCCGGTAACATTGCAAAGTGTGGCAATAGCGTTGCACTTTTAGAAAAGAATGAAAAGGTTGGCAGAAAATTGCTAATCACAGGCAAGGGCAGATGTAACATTACAAATATGTCCGACAAAAACGAACTTATTGCCGCAATGACAAAAAACAATAAGTTTATGTACAGCGCTTTTTCACAGTTTGATGCTTATGACACAGTTGCTTTTTTTGAAGACAACGGCGTGCCAATAAAGGTTGAACGTGGAAATCGAGTTTTTCCAATTTCGGATAAATCGGTTGATGTTGTTGATTGTCTTTATAATTTTGTGTTAAAAAATGGCGTTGAAACTATTAATGAAAAAGCAATCGGCATTGAAAGTGAAAACGAAAAAGTAACCGCAGTACAACTTGAAAATGGCGAAAAAGTAGAGTGTGATTTTGTTGTGGTTGCAACCGGTGGCGTGTCTTACCCAAAAACCGGCTCTACAGGGGATGGTTATGAGTTTGCAAAATCGGTCGGTCATAAAATTATTGAGCCAATTGGTTCGCTTGTGCCACTTTGTTGTGCAGAAGGGGCTGCGAGTGAGTGCCAAGGTTTGTCACTCAAAAATGTTGCCATTTCGGTTGAAGACACTGTGCTTAAAAAGACAATTTACACCGACTTTGGCGAAATGCTTTTCACTCATTTTGGGCTTTCAGGTCCAATGATTTTGTCGGCTTCTGCCCATATGAGAAATATGCAAAAAGGCAGATACAAGGTTCATATTGATATGAAACCTGCGTTGGATTTTGAAAAGTTAGATGCAAGAATTTTGCGAGATTTTTCTGAGAATAGCAACAAAATTCTTCTCAATTCTTTGTCAAAATTGTTGCCTTCTAAGATGATTCCTGTTATAATCAAACTTAGCGGCATTGATAAACAAATAAAGGTAAACCAAATTACAAAAGAGCAAAGAGAAAAACTTGTGAATTTGATTAAAAATTTGTGTTTTACCGTAACTGCATTTAGACCAATTGAAGAAGCAATTGTAACATCAGGTGGTGTTTCGGTTGCAGAAATTGACCCTAAAACTTGCGCGTCAAAAATAAAACAAAATCTTTATTTTGCCGGCGAAGTTTTAGATGTTGATGCTTATACTGGTGGCTTTAATTTGCAAATTGCTTTTTCAACAGCATTTTGCGTTGCAAATTCAATAAATGAAAAATTAAAACAAGGGGAATAAAAATATGATTTCAGTTGCAATTGACGGACCTGCAGGTGCAGGCAAAAGTACCATTGCCAAAATGGTTTCAAAAGAATTAGGTTACATTTATGTTGATACTGGCGCACTTTACCGTTCAATCGGTTATTTTGTGCTTTCAAATGGTGGCAATATTGATGATGCAGAAAGTGTTGTTTCTTTCTTACCACAAATCAATGTAGAAATTAAATTTATCGAAGGCACACAACACGTATTTGTAAATGGTGAAGACGTAAGTGATAAAATTAGAACAGAAGAGGTTTCACAAGCCGCTTCAAAAGCATCTGCAATTCCTGCAGTTAGAACATTTTTGTTAGACCTTCAACGTTCATTTGCAAAAAAATATAACATTGTAATGGACGGTAGAGATATCGGCACAGTTGTGCTTCCAAACGCAACAGTAAAAATCTTTTTAACTGCTACTGCTGAAGAACGTGCAAACAGAAGATATCTTGAGCAAAAAGAACGTGGTTATGATGTTAATTATGATGATATTTTGGCTGACATTAAAGAGCGTGATTATAGAGATATGAACCGTGAAATTGCTCCGCTTAAATGTGCTGATGATGCAATTTATCTTGATACATCCCCAAACACACGTGAAATGAGCATTCAAGCAGTTTTAGATATTATTAATAAGGAAATCAATAAGTAAATGAAAAATTCACACAAACAAACTAAATTCATTGCTGCAATTGTTGCTGTGTTAAGCGTAATTGTGAAAATTGTTTTTAGAGTAGAAATAAAAGGTCTTGAAAATTTGCCAACATCTGGTGGTGTTGTTTTTTGTAGCAACCACATTTCATTTGTTGACCCGGTTTTTTGGCTTGTTAAAACAAAAAAGCGCATTTGTTTTATGGCAAAGGCAGAACTTTTTAAGTTTAAACCGTTAGCTTGGCTTCTTGGAAAAGCAGGCGCATTTGCAGTTGACAGAGGGGGTAACACAACAGGTCCTGTTGAACATGCAATTGAAATTGTAAAAAATGGTGGAATTTTGGGCATTTTTCCAGAAGGAACACGCTCAAAAGACAACAAACCAAAAAGAGCAAAAGCAGGCACTGCTTTCATTGCAAATGAAACAGGCGCAGATGTTGTGCCAATGGCAATTGTTGTTAAAGACAAAGTAAAACCATTTTGCAAAGTAAAATTAATAATCGGCAAACCAATTGCTCATGAAGAAATTCATTTTGAAGGTCGTGACAGACAAGGGCTTAAACAAGCCACAACAAAAATAATGGATGAAATTACTGCACTTTGGGAGATGGGTCAAAATGAGTTTTAAAGTTGAACTTGGCGAAAAAGCCGGTTTTTGCTTTGGCGTTGACAGAGCGGTGCAATTGGTTGAAAAGTTGCTTTTAGAAGGTAAAAAGGTTTGCACTTTAGGTCCAATTATTCACAATCCACAAATGGTTGAAAGTCTTGCAAACCGTGGGGTTAAAACTGTTGAAAGTATTGATGAAGTGCCAGAAGGTTACACAGTTGTCATTCGCTCTCACGGCGTTGACAAAGCAACTTATGAAAAAATAGAACAAAAAGGACTTGAGGTTTGTGATGCGACCTGTCCTTTTGTTTACAAAATCCACAAAATTGTTGAAAAAAATTCTAATGAAAATACACCTGTTTTAATTGCGGGAGATGAAAATCACGCAGAGGTTATTGGTATTAAGGGCTTTGCTAATTCAGATGTCTTCTGTTTTAAAACAGAAGAAGAGTTGCAAACTACATTAAAAAATTGTAAAAATATGGGTAAAAATGACCCGGTTGTTGTCTCACAAACAACATTTAACGCAAAAAAGTGGGAAATTTTTAAAAAAATTATCAAAAAAGTCTATACAAACGCGATTTTTTTTGATACAATATGTGATGCGACTACTGAAAGGCAAAACGAAGCAGAAGAGTTAGCAAAAAAAGCTGACCTTATGGTTGTAATCGGCGGCAAACATAGTTCAAACACTAAAAAGTTGTTTGAAATTTGTTCAAAGAAAACAAAAACTGTTTTGGTGGAAACCGCCCAAGAATTAGACCCTGTTTTGTTCCACTCAGTTCGCTTTGTCGGAGTAACTGCAGGCGCTTCCACACCTGCCGTTATAATTAAGGAGGTACTAAATACAATGACCGAAATTTTGAAAAATGAGGAAACTATGGCTGAAGAAGTTACAGCTGAAACTAAAATGGAGGCTGAAACAAAGCTTGAAAAGTCCTTTGACGATATGACATTCGAAGAAGCACTTGAAGAGTCATTAAACAGCATGAACTCTAACCAAAGAGTTAAAGGTGTTGTTGTGGCTGTTAACCCAACTGAAGTACAAGTTGATATTGGACGTAAGTACACAGGTATTGTTCCTGCAAACGAACTTTCAGCTGAACCAAACGTTAACCCAGTTGACGTTGTAAAAGTTGGCGATGAAATTGATTTAATCGTTATGAGAACTAACGACCAAGAAGGTATTATCACACTTTCTAAAAAACGTTTTGATTCACATGCTGGCATTGCTAAAATGGAAGAAGCAAAAGAATCAGGCGAAATTTTAGAAGGCAAAGTTGCTGCAGTTGTAAAAGGTGGCGTAACTGTTGTTTCTAACGGTGTTCGTGTATTCATTCCTGCTTCACAAGCAACATTAACTCGCAATGAAGATTTGAATGAATTGGTTGGCACAACTGTTTCATTTAAAGTAATCGACATTCGTCGTGGCAGAAACGTTGTTGGTTCTGTTCGTGTTATCTTGCGTGAAGAACAAAAGAAACAAAGAGAAGCAGCTTGGGCAGCAATTGAAGAAGGCGCTACATATGAAGGCGTTGTTAAATCACTCACATCATACGGTGCATTTGTTGACATCGGCGGTGTTGATGGTATGATTCACATTACTGAACTTGCTTGGACAAGAATTAAACATCCATCAGAAGTTGTTAACGTTGGTGACACAGTTACTGTTTACGTTAAAGAACTTGATAAAGAAAACAAGAAAATCTCATTGGGCTTCAAAAAAGCAGAAGACAACCCATGGGAAATCATCAAAACAAAATACCAAGTTGGCGACACAGCAACTGTTAAAGTTGTAAGCTTTGCTTCATACGGTGCTTTTGCTAACCTTATGACAGGTATTGATGGTCTTATTCACATTTCTCAAATTGCTAACAAGAGAATTGAAAAACCACAAGACGCTCTTGAAATCGGTCAAGAAGTTGAAGCACAAATCGTTGGTATCGACTTTGATGCAAAACGTGTTAGCCTTTCAATCAGAGCTCTTTTACCTGAAGAAGTTGTAGAAGAAACTCCAGCAGAGCCAGAAGCTCCAGCAGAACCACCAAAAGGTTATGTTTGCCAAGCTTGTGGTTATGTTCAAGGTGGCGAAACATTAGCAGAAGACTTTGTTTGTCCACTTTGCGGTGTTGGCGCAGACCAATTTGAACCATTAGCTGACTAATTTAAAACAAATGCACTCAAAAAGTTTCGGCTTTTCGAGTGCTTTTTTATTTTGTGTATATATTTTCTACAAAAAACTACATAATATTACATCAATATATAAACAAAAGGTAAAAAGTTTGAAAATTAGTTAAAAAATTAACAAAAACTCTTGAAATTATCTTTGATTTGGTATAATATATATAAGACAACAAATATTAGGAGGACAAAATTATGTCAGTAAAAGTTGCTATTAACGGTTTCGGCCGTATCGGTCGTCTTGCATTCAGACAAATGTTCGGTGCAGAAGGCTATGAAGTTGTTGCTATCAACGACTTAACAGATCCAAAAATGCTCGCTAACTTGCTTAAATATGACACAGCTCAAGGCGGTTACTGTGGCAGAATTGGTGAAGAAACTCACACAGTTGAAGCTGGCGAAGACTACATCGTAGTTGACGGCAAAAAAATCACAATCTACGCTAAACCAAACGCTGCAGAACTCCCATGGGGTGACCTCGGTGTTGACGTTGTTCTTGAGTGTACAGGTTTCTACTGCTCAAAAGCAAAAGCACAAGCTCACATCGATGCAGGTGCTAAAAAAGTTGTTATTTCTGCTCCAGCAGGTAACGACCTCCCAACAGTAGTATTCTCAGTTAACGAAGATACATTGACAGCTGATGACACAATCATTTCTGCTGCTTCATGTACAACAAACTGCTTGGCTCCAATGGCTAAAGCTCTTAACGACTACGCTGAAATCCAAAGCGGTATCATGTCAACAATCCACGCTTACACAGGCGACCAAATGATTCTTGACGGTCCACACAGAAAAGGCGATATGAGAAGAGCAAGAGCTGGTGCTGCTAACATCGTACCTAACTCAACAGGTGCTGCTAAAGCAATCGGTCTTGTAATTCCTGAACTCAACGGTAAACTTATCGGTTCAGCTCAACGTGTTCCTGTTCCAACAGGTTCAACAACAATTCTTACAGCAGTTGTTAAAGGCGACAACGTAACAGTTGACGGCATCAACGCTGCAATGAAAGCTGCTGCTTCAGCATCATTCGGTTACAACACAGACCCAATCGTTTCTTCAGACGTTATCGGTATGACATACGGTTCATTGTTTGATGCAACACAAACTATGGTTTGTGACCTCGGCAACGGTTTATACGAAGTACAAGTTGTTTCTTGGTATGACAACGAAAACTCATACACATCACAAATGGTTAGAACAATTAAATACTTCGCTGAACTCGCTTAATTAAATTTAAGTTCTCAAAAAGCAGATTAGTTTTTACTAATCTGCTTTTTTTGTTTGTACTTTTTTGTGCTTTGTGGTATAATACTTCTAAAAGCTAAAAAAGGAGTAAAAAATGGCTAAATTAACAGGACTTAAACCCGAAAGAGTTTTTAAATATTTTGAAGAAATCTGCTCAATTCCGCACGGCTCTTCTGATATGGATAAAATTAGTGACTATTGTTTAGAATTTGCAAAAACTCACAACTTAAAAGCCGAAAAAGATGATTATAATAATGTAATAATTTTTAAATCAGGCACAAAGGGTTATGAAAACAGCGAGCCGGTAATTTTGCAAGGACATCTTGATATGGTTTGCCAAAAAACCGAAGAAAGCACAATTGATTTTTGCAAAGATGGGCTTGATTTAGGTGTAGATGGCGACTTTGTTTTTGCAAATGGCACAACACTTGGTGCTGACAACGGCATTGCAGTAGCAATTGTTTTGGCAATTTTAGAAAGTGAAAACTACCCACACCCACCAATTGAAGCGGTGTTTACAACCGATGAAGAAATTGGAATGATTGGTGCTAGCGCACTTTGTACTGATGGACTTTCTGCTAAAAAGATGATTAACCTTGACTCTGAAGAAGATGACACAGTAACCGTTTCTTGCGCAGGCGGTAGCGATTTTTCAGCAGTTTTGAATGTTAAACGAGAGAAAAAAAGTGGCAATGAATTTATCATTTCATTAAGTGGACTTTTAGGTGGTCACTCTGGCGTTGAAATCAATCGTGGCAGAGTTAACGCATCAATTTTAATGGGTAGAGTGTTGAATTACTTGAATTCAAAATGTAAATTTGATGTTGTTAGCATTGTTAGTGGAGACAAATGCAACGCAATTCCTAATAAATGTAGCGTTACTCTTTTGAGTGATGATGAAAATTTGCAAACACTCGCGCAAGAATATTTAGAAATTGTTAAGGCAGAAATCAACGCTCGAGAAAATGGATTTAGTTTTTGCGTTAAAGCCAATGGCAAAAAAGAATGTCTTGTAATTGATGAAGAATCTAAAAAAATGCTTATTTACACACTTGTTTGTGTACCAAATGGCATTATTGAGATGAGCAAAGAAATTGAGGGTTTGGTTGAAACTTCACTCAACCTTGGCATTTTGAACACAACCGAAACTGAAATTAATTTTGGCTTTGCTTTGAGAAGTAACAAACAAACTGCACTTGATTATTTAAAAGAGCGTCTTTACTGCTTCTTTAGTGTTGGCAATTTTGAAGTCAGTTCTTCAGGTGACTATCCACCTTGGGAGTTTAAATCAAATTCTGCATTGCAAGAAATTTATAAAACTTCATTCAAAGAAAGTTTTGGGTTTGAACCAAAGGTAGAAGCACTTCACGCAGGTCTTGAGTGTGGAGTTTTCTCATCAAAAATCAAAAATCTTGACTGCATTTCAATTGGTCCGCAACTTTTTGACGTGCATACAGTAGGGGAAAAATTAAGCATTTCTTCAACCGAGAGAATGTTTAATTTAGTACTAAAAATACTTGAAAAATGCCAATAAATATTGTTTGCAAAAAATGTAGATTTATGGTATAATAGTTTAAAATATTTAAAGGAGAAAAATTATGGAAAACAAAAAAGACTTTCAGCCGTATATTCCGGCTGAAAAAATCACACCGGAGATAACAATAACATCAATTGTTATGGGTATTATTCTTGCGGTTGTGTTTGGTGCAGCGAATGCTTATCTCGGTCTTAGAGTTGGTATGACTGTTTCTGCTTCAATTCCGGCAGCAGTTATCGCAATGGGCGTAATTCGTATCTTAATGCGTAAAAACTCAATTCTTGAAAGCAACGTTGTTCAAACAATCGGTTCTGCTGGTGAATCTTTAGCAGCAGGCGCAATCTTCACACTTCCTGCTTTGTTCTTATGGGCAGCAGAAGGTAAAATGGACAAGCCAAGCATTGTTGAGATTACTCTCATTGCTTTAATCGGCGGTCTTTTGGGCGTATTCTTTATGGTTCCACTTAGAAACGCACTTATCGTTAAGGAACACGGCATTTTGCCTTATCCAGAAGGAACTGCTTGTGCAGAAGTTCTTTTGGCAGGCGAAAAAGGTGGCGCAAACGCATCAACTGTATTCGCAGGTATGGGCTTTGCAGCACTCTTCAAATTCATTATTGATGGTTTGAAGGTAGTTTCAGGCGAAGTTTCTGTAAAAGTAAAAGGCTTCGCAGGCGAAATTGGTACTCAAATTTATCCAGCTGTAATGAGCGTTGGTTACATTTGTGGTGCTAGAATTTCATCTTACATGTTTGCAGGCGGTGTTTTAAGCTGGCTTGTAATCATTCCACTCATTGTGCTTTTCGGCGCAGACCTTACACTTTATCCTGGCACAGCTCCAATTAGTGAAATGTTCGCTTCAGGTGGCGCAAGTGCTATCTGGAGTAGTTACATCAGATACATCGGTGCTGGTGCATTAGCAGCCGGTGGTATCATTTCACTCATTAAATCATTGCCACTTATTGTTAAAACTTTCTCTGGCGCAATGAAGAGCATGAAAGGCGCAGGCGTGGCTGGTACATCTCGTACAGAGCAAGACCTTAACATCAAAGTTGTAATTGCAGCAATCGTTGTTTTAACACTTTTGGTATGGCTTGTTCCTGCAATTCCAGTTTCATTACTTGGCGCATTCATCATTGTTGTGTTTGGTTTCTTCTTTGCAACAGTTTCAAGCCGAATGGTTGGTCTTGTTGGTAGTAGTAACAACCCAGTTTCAGGTATGGCAATTGCAACACTTCTTATTGCAACTCTCATCTTGAAAGTAACTGGTGCAACAGGCGTTGCTGGTATGTGCAGTGCAATTGCAATTGGCTCAGTAATCTGTATCGTTTCTGCAATCGCAGGTGACACATCACAAGACTTGAAAACTGGCTTCTTGCTCGGCGCAACACCTAAAAAACAACAAATCGGTGAAGTTGTTGGTGTAATCGCAGCAGCATTCGCAATCGGCGGTACATTGTACTTGCTTGATAGCGCTTGGGGCTTTGGTTCAGACCAACTTGCTGCTCCACAAGCAACTTTGATGAAACTCATCATCGAAGGCGTAATGGAAGGCAACCTTCCTTGGCCACTCGTTTTCACTGGCGTGTTTATTGCAGTTGTTGTTGAACTCATCGGCATTCCTGTTTTGCCATTCGCAATCGGTGTTTATCTCCCAGTTCAACTTAACGCTTGTATCATGGTTGGTGGTCTTGTTCGTTTGGCTCTTGACAAAATGAAAAAACCAGAAGATGACAAAAAGAGAATCGTTAATGATGGTATTCTCTTCTGCTCAGGTATGATTGCAGGTGAAGGACTTGTTGGTATCATTCTTGCTCTCTTAGCAGTAATCGGTGTTGACAAATTGATTGACCTTTCTGCTTATATTCCTGGCAACGTTGCAAGCATTGGTGGTATTTTGTTGTTTGCAGTAATCATTCTCACAGTTCTTAAATTCTCACTTTGGAGAAAACCAAAAGCGGTAGCTGAAGATGAAGAATAAAGAGCAAAACTTTTTAGAAAAAATCCCAGTAAAAAGTGAAAAAATCGGCTGGTCAGCCGATGAGAACGGAATTGTAACTTTAGAAATTGAAAACAAAGGCATTTACAACAGGTTGTTTCAACTTATTTTGAAAAAGCCAAAAATAACTTACATTCATCTTGATGAAAACGGCAGTTTTGTTTGGCCACTCATTGATGGCGAAATGAATATTGTTGAAATCGGTCAAAAGGTGAAAGAGCATTTTGGCGAAAAGGCAAATCCTTTGTATGAACGTCTTTCACAGTTTTTTCAAATTCTTGAAAGTTATCACTTTATAACCTGGAAAAAATAAAATTAAAAAGCACACTCATTTGGGTGTGCTTTTGTTTTTAAATTCTGTACTTGAAAAAATTTACAAATGGTGGTATAATGACAAAAAACACCAAAAGGAGTTTAAATTCATGAAAAAAGCAATATCTATTATTTTAAGTTTGATTTTAATTGTATGTGCAATGGCATTTGTAAATGTTAGTGCAAGTGCATATTATTACGACGATGATTATTATTACGATGATGATGACTATTATTATGATGATTACTATCATACTTACAGTTATTTTACGTATTACATTTCAGATGGCCAAGCAGTAATTTGTGACTGTGATAGTTCTATTAGTGGCGATGTAACAATACCTTCAACTCTCGATGGCTATCCAGTAACAAGCATTGATGAGGAGGCATTTTATAGTTGTGACTCATTAACAAGCGTAACAATCCCAAATACTGTAACAAGCATTGGTGAAGATGCGTTTGAAGATTGTGACTCGTTGGTAAGTGTAACAATCCCAAATAGTGTGACATATATCGATGATTATGCATTTTATAGTTGTGATTCATTAACAACAGTAACAATGTCTGATAGTGCAACATATATTGGTGAAGATGTGTTTAGTAGTTCTCCAGTTAAAGAGTTGATTGTTGCAGATGGTTCAAAAACCATTACATACGCAATGCTTGAATCGTTGTATAACATAGAAAAAGTTACAATTCCAAGCAGTGTAACAAGTATTAGTAGTTATGCGTTTGAAGAATGTTATGATTTAACAACTGTAAATATTAAAGACCTTAAAGCATGGTGTGAAATTGATTTTCAAGGTTCTTATGCAAACCCTATGTGTTATGCTGATAATTTGTATTTAAATGGTGCTTCAATAACAGGGGATTTAGTAATTCCAGAAGGTATAACAAAGATTAATGATTATGCTTTTAGAAATACAAATATTTCAAGCGTAACAATCCCAAATAGTGTAACATATATCGGTGATTATGCGTTTGATGATTGTGACTCATTGGTAAGTGTAACAATCCCAAGCAGTGTAACAAGCATTGGTTATGAGGCGTTTTATAGTTGTGACTCATTAACAACAGTAACAATGTCTGACAGCGCAACATATATTGGTGATTATGTGTTTAGTAGTTCTCCAGTTAAAGAGTTAATTGTTGCAGATGGTTCAAAAACCATTACATCATCAATGATTTATTCGTTGTATAACATAGAAAAAGTTACAATTCCAAGTAGTGTAACAAGTATTAGTAGTTATGCTTTTGAAGATTGTGATGATTTAACAACTGTAAATATTAAAGACCTTAAAGCATGGTTTGAAATTGATTTTCAAGGTTCTTATGCAAACCCTATGTGTTATGCTGATAATTTGTATTTAAATGGTGTTGCAATAACAGGGGATTTAGTAATACCAGAAGGTATAACAAAGATTAATGATTATGTATTTTATGGTTTCGAATCAATTAGTTCTATTACAATTCCAAGCACCGTAACAACCATTGGCGAAGCAGCTTTTTCTAACTGCAATTTTTCATTAACTACTATTACAGTTAATAGCAAAAACCAAAAATATTGTACAGTTGATGGTGTGTTGTTTGACAAAGAACAAAAGACACTTATTCTTTACCCTTGTAAAAACGAAAGAAGTATTTATATGATTCCAAATGGTGTGGAAACAATTAGTTCTTATGCTTTTTACAACTGCGAAAACTTAACAAGCATTACCATTCCAAAAAGCGTTGTAAAAATTGGCTATTCAGCTTTTGCTGGTTGTAGATGGATTACATATGTGTATTATGATGGAAACGATGTTTTGTGGGATAGAATTGATATTTATGATGGTAATAGTTTTATTACAACAGCTTACATCAATTACAACCATGTGCATTCATATTCTAGCTCAATTACACAAACAGCAACATGTAGCCAAGCAGGCATACAATTGAATTCATGTGCTTGTGGACATTATTATACAAATGAAATTCCTGCATTGGGCCATACACCTAATGTTGTTGGTGTTGTGAAATCAACATATTTTGCAGCTGGTCATACTGGCAACAAGGTTTGCGCTGCTTGTGGTGTTGTAGTTGCAAAAGGTAAAAAAGTTGCAAAATTAGTTTTAAAAACTTCAACATTCAAAGTAACTGCTGGCACAAGTCAATTCAAAGTTAAATACACAAAAGTTGCAGGTGCAACTGGATTCCAAGTAAGATATAAACTTAAAGGTAAATGGATTACAAAAACATTTAACGTTAAGAAAAATGCTACAAAAGCAATCAAAAAACTCAAAAAAGGTACTTACCAAGTACAAACAAGAGTTATGGGTAAAAATGGCAAGAAAAAAGCATTTACTGCTTGGAGCAAAACACAAAAAGTTAAAGTAAAATAACAAAACAAAAAAAGGTTGGCAAAACTGCCAACCTTTTTTAATTTCAAATTTAAAATTAATATGTATCGTCGTGGAAAACCCAGTCTCTAACGATTGTTTCGGTGTATTCGCCGTCGTCCCCAGTTCTTGCAATAACATTGTCAATGCCTGCGTTAATAATAAGACGTCTGCACATTGCGCAACTTGTTGCGTCTTTTACCAACTCTTTTGTTTGATAATCAACACCAACAAGGTAAAGTGTGCTGCCAATCATATTTTCTCTTGAAGCGGCAATAATACAGTTAGCTTCTGCGTGAACAGAGCGACACAATTCATAACGTTCGCCTGATGGAATGTTTAATTCTTGTCTTGTGCAAACCCCTGTGTCAATACAATTTTTTCTGCCCCTTGGCGCACCGGTGTAACCGGTTGAAACAATTTGGTCGTTTTTAACTATAATTGCACCATAATTTCTGCGAAGACAGGTACCCCTTTCTGCAACAGTTTGTGCAATGTCAAGATAATAATTGTGCTTATCAGTTCTTGAACCCATAGTTTTTTCCTCCATTTTCATTTTTCTATTTCTATTTTACAATATATTTTATCAAAATTCAACATTTCGCTTTATTTTTTTTTGAAAATATGATAAAATTCTTATATAAATATTTTTTGGAGATAATTTATGGATAATTTGACAAATATAAAATTTATTAAAGACCTTCTTTCAAGTTTTGGTTTTACATTTTCAAAAGGCCTTGGTCAAAACTTTCTTGTTAACCCAAGTGTTTGTCCACAAATGGCAAAAGAGTCTGGTTGCGAAAACATTGGTGTTATTGAAATTGGCCCTGGTATGGGTGTGCTTACAACTGAACTTTGCAAAGTTGCAAAAAAGGTTGTCGCTATTGAAATTGATGAGCGCTTAAAACCTGTTTTGGATGTAACTTTAAAAGAGTTCGATAATGTTAAGGTTTATTTTGGCGACTGTATGAAAATTGACCTGCACAATTTAATCAAAACTGAATTTCCTGATATGAAGGTTGTTGTTTGTGCAAATTTGCCTTACTACATTACATCTCCAATTATAATGAATCTTTTAGAAAGTGAATTGCCAATTGAAGCAATTACTGTAATGGTGCAAAAAGAAGCGGCAGTACGCCTTTGCGCAACAGTCGGCACAAGACAATGTGGTGCAGTTACTGCGGCAGTTAGTTTTTACGCAAAAGCCAAAAAACTTTTTGATGTTTCTGCTGGCTCATTCTTCCCGGCACCAAAGGTTGATTCAGCGGTAATTAAACTTGATTTAACCAAGCGTGAAAGCGTTGATGTTAAAAATAAAAAAGCAATGTTCAAAATTATTAGAGCAGGTTTCAACCAACGCAGAAAAACGCTCACAAACTCACTTTCTTCAAATTTAGGAGTTAGCAAAGAAACGGTAGCGGCTGCACTTGAAAATGCAGGGCTTAAACCAACTGCTCGTGCCGAAGAACTTACAATGCAAGACTTCGCAAACCTTGCTGATTTTATTTACAAGGAGTAAAATAAATGGCAGAATATATGGATTATAATGATGTTGAAATCGGCTATAAGTCAAAACGCCACAAGATTTTTTCAACCATCAGATTTTATATTGCAGTTGCCTTTTTGTTGTTTGTTGTAATTTGGACATTCACTCATTTGCCAGAGAATGTTAGAACAAACTTTGAGTCGGTTGTATCTTCTGCCCACAAAATTGGCGAGAAAAAACCAAAGGCTTTGAATGATTTTGTGATGTTCAATTCTGATTTTGAAGTGGATGAAAAACAAGCTGTAGATAAAGATTTTAAAGATTCTTATAGAAGAATTTATGAGTTAACTCAAGTTTCAAAACTCGATTTAGCCAAGGATAAAATTGACACGTTTAACATTGGCAACACATTTGTTGTTGTGCGCACTTATGAAGTTGAGCGCCAAAAAGATGCGAATGGCAATTATTATGATGAAAATATGCAAACAATTGTTGGCACATTGGGTTTTGATGTTTGCATTTTTGAGTATGACACCGAAGAAGTTTTTACAATTAAAAAACCACAACGCTTTTCTTTTAGATATCACAACAAAGTTAATGATTTAACTCAAACAATTGAAAAGGTTTATGTTGAGAGTGAAAGTTTTAGACTTAATTTTTACTCGCTTTCGGTTGTTGTTGAAAGTGAAACTGAATTTAATGGTGTTAAAACCTCATTAAATCTTCAAGAAGGCATTAACAAAAAAGAATATGAAAAGCAAACATTCGTTAAAACACAGTTTGCAAAATCAAAAGAGCAAAAAGATTTAATCAAAACTTATTTTGCTGAAAATACAGAGCGTGGCGATAAAAAAATTACAACCACATTCAACATTCAAAATACAAATTATGCTGAAGTTGGCATTGAATTTGATGACGCTTTGTACAACAAATTTGAAAGTTTTAAAATTGATGAAATTAAAAATGCGACTTATAAAATCAAGGTAAATTAGGAGATAAAAATGCCACATTTTTTTGAAAAGGTAGAGGGCGACATTGTTGCTTTGTCACCAGAAAACGCAAGACACATTTCGGGCGCTTTGAGAATGCGTGTCGGCGAGAATATTACAATTTGTCACGAAGGCAGAAACTACTCTTGCGAGTTAGTAACTGTTGAAAAAGATGAAGTCACTGCAAAGGTAATTGACTGCAATATGAATTACAGTGAGCCAGATGTGGCAGTAACCCTTTTTCAATGTGTGCCAAAGGGCGACAAATTAGAACTTGTAATTCAAAAGGCAGTTGAACTTGGTGTAAGTGAAATCGTGCCTGTGCTTTCAAGTCGTTGTGTTTCTCGACCAGATGAGAAAAAAGCTTTGAAAAAAACTGAAAGATACAAAAAAATTGCACTTTCTGCTTGTGAGCAATCAGGCAGGGGAAAAGTGGTTGAAGTAAAAGACCAAATCAGTTTTAAACAAGCGCTTCAAATGACAAAAGGTTTTGATACAACCATTTTGTTTTATGAGGGTGGCGGCAAACCACTTAAAGAAATTTTTTGTGATAAAAAAGCAAAAAATGTTTGCGTTTTCATCGGCCCAGAGGGTGGATTTTCTGATGAAGAGGTAACAGCACTCGAACAAAACGGCGCAGTTGTGGCAACTTTAGGCAAAAGAATTTTGCGAACAGAAACAGCGCCACTTGCAGCGCTCGTTTCAATAATGCTTTTAACTGATAATATGAATTAAAAAAAGATTGGCTTGTTTTCAAGCCAATCTTTTTGTTTTACATACAAGGAATAAGAAGCATTGTGTCTTTGGTTAGCCGGTCGGTTGAAATGTTGTTAAGTTCGCTAATTTTGTCTGCAGCAGTGTTGTATTTTAACGCAATATCCCAAATGCTCTCATCAGCATTTGCATAATAAACAACAAGCGAAGGCATATTTTCAAAACTCTTTTTGTTTTCTTCCAAAATTTCCATTGCAACAATTGCGTTAATTTCAAAAGGTTTAACAACAATTCCGCTTAAATTCATTTCGCATTTAAACTCAACTGCATTGCCACTTGTAATTGTGTAATGGCAGTTAATCGGCAAAACATCAACCTTGAATTTGCAACTTTCACTAATGTTATCAAAATCTAACTTTTCTTGATATGTAACAACCTTTTCAAAATATTTGCAACAACCATTTTCGTCCTCAAGCGAGATACAAACTGCAACATCACCACAAATGTATGTAGCACCATTTTCCGTTTTGAAATTGTAATGCAAAGGAATAATTCTCATATCAATGATTTCGCCAATTTGCGCCGAAACATTAATACAATCACTCACGGTGAATTTATTGTTAAGCGATGTTATGAATTTTTCACAACAAATTATATCTCGCTCAAGGGTAGATTCATATTTGACGCAGTAGCCGTCGGTCGCAATGCACACATCTGCAAGGTCACTTGCAACAACCTGAATGTTGACTTTTGCTTCGGTGTTAATGGTACGCATTTCGCCCTCGGCATCGGTCACTGCCTTTAAATTCAAAAAGCAAAGGTTGTTTGAAACTTTGACAATTGAGTTTTCGTTAATTCCTTCAATGTCTAAAATTTGGCTTGCAGTAACGCTGTGCTTAATTGTTTCATAACGAAAATCAGAACTTAAATACAAAATGTCATAATTAACAGTCATTTTAACAATTGCCTTGTTAACAATTGTCTTGCACTCTTCAATTACAACCGTCGCATCGCTTTTAATAATATTTGAAATTGACCCCTTTGACTCTGGCAAAACAATGTCATCTGCAATGTTAATTTGTTTTTGCGCAAAGCCAATTGTTTGCAAAATTTGCTCATTTTGCTTTTTTAAAACAACCGACTCATCATCAATATCGCAAATGTAATTTTTTTCTTCACATTTAATAAGTTTCAACAAAACACTAATCGAGCCGTGCACATCAACCTTTCTTGAGTTAATTGCTCGACAGTTTACATACTCGGTTTTGACATTGTAACTTTTGATTGTTTCAAAATCAATCATTCCAACATTAACTGATTTTGAAATGTTAATTGGAATTTCATAACCAAAAAGTTTGTCATCTTTTGTAACATACAAAACGCAAATTATTGATGTAATATCAATCTGTGCCGTGTCAGACAAAACCGACAAATTTGAAATTTTTGAATTAATACTACACTTTAACACACGCTCAATATCAGGGCAAAAGTCTGGCAAAGAAAATTCAATATCAACCGGATATTCGTTGCGTTTATCATAAATTTTGTTGTTTGTAATTATGTTTTTCTTAACCGTTTCTAAATTCATAAAAAGAAACCTGCCTTTCAAAAAGTCTTTTTGTTAAAGTATATTGTTTTTTAAATTAAAATATGCTAAAAATTGTGCCTAAATAATTGACAAACCTTTTATAAAGTGATAAAATTAAACCCAAAAGTTAGAGGTGATTTAAATGCTTAATATAAAACAAGAATTAACCAACTCACCAAAGCAAAAACCAGTTGCAGGTGAGCCTTTAGGTTTCGGTCATATTTTTACTGACCATATGTTTGTAATGAATTATGAAGAGGGTAAAGGTTGGTTTGACCCACGCATTGTTCCTTTCCAAAACATTTCACTTTCTCCAGCTGCAATGGTTTATCATTACGGCCAAGAAATGTTTGAAGGTATGAAAGCTTACAGAGGCGAAGATGATGAAATTTATCTTTTCCGTCCTGATATGAATGCAAAAAGAGCAAACTCTTCAAATGAGCGTTTGGTAATTCCTGAAATTCCTGAAGATGATTTTGTTCAAGCAGTTAAAGAATTGGTTGAAGTTGAAAAAGACTGGGTGCCAGCAGATGAAGGCACATCACTTTACATTCGACCATTTGTAATTGCAACTGATGAATTTTTGGGCGTTGCACCTTCAAAAACTTATTTGTTTATGGTAATTTTAAGCCCAAGTGGTGCTTATTATGCAAACGGCCTAGAGCCTGTTGGTATTTGGATTGAAGATGAATATGTAAGAGCAGTAAAAGGCGGTATGGGTTATATCAAAACTGGTGGTAACTATGCAGCAAGCCTTATTGCTCAAGACAAAGCGCATTTGGAAGGCTATTCACAAGTTTTGTGGCTTGATGGTGTTGAAAGAAAATATATTGAAGAAGTTGGCGCAATGAACATCTTCTTCAAAATCGGCGGCAAGGTTATCACTCCAATGCTTACCGGTAGTATTTTGCCAGGTATCACCCGTAACTCAACAATCGAACTTTGCAAACATTTTGGTTTTGAGGTTGAAGAACGCAGAATTTCTGTTGATGAGCTTATGGCAGCCGCGAAAGACGGCACATTAGAAGAATGTTTTGGTACCGGTACTGCAGCAGTAATTTCACCTGTTGGCAAACTTCGTTGTGGCGATGACGTTGTTGTAATTGGCGACAACAAAATTGGCGAATTATCACAAAAATTGTATGATACTTTGACCGGCATTCAATATGGCAAACTCCAAGACCCATTTGGTTGGAGAGTAACTGTTTGTTAGTAATTTAAGCGGCTGTTTTCAGCCGCTTTTGTTAAATAAGGAGATTAAGATGAGAAAATATCTTTTGCCAAAAGAGGGCAAGTTTTACAAAGCAAATTTGCACGCTCACGGCACCGGCTCTGATGGAGAAATTACCCCAGAGCAAATGAAACAAGAGTTTAAAAAGCGTGGTTATTCTGTGCTTTCAATAACAGAGCACGAAATCTTAAAAGATTATACCCAGTTTGACGATGAAGATTTCATTTTTATCAATGGTTACGAATTGTCAATTAGCGAAAACAAATCTGAAGATTGGGTAGAAAACAAGTGCGCCCATTTGAATCTTTACTGCGGCGACAAGCACAATGTAAAACAGGTGTGCTATAATCCTGATTCAATTTGGTTTGCAGGTGATGATGTTAAAAATTCTGTGCAGTATTATGGCGAAATTGCAAACCGTGAATACAGCGCAGAATATATTAATAAAGTAATCAAAGAAGCGAACGAAAAAGGCTTTATTGTTTGTCTTAACCACCCTTATTGGTCACTTCAAGAGCCATGGGAATTGTGCGAGTACAAAGGGCTTTATGCGCTAGAAATTTACAACACCGACAACTGTTATTGGGGTTGGCCTGAGTATGATATTTATGCTTATGATATTATGTCAAGACACGGTATTCGTCTTGCTCCTCAAATGGCAGATGACAACCACAACCACGATACAGAGTCTGACAAACTTTATGGCACATTTGGTGGATTTAATATGATTAAGGCTAAAGAGCTTAGTTATGAAGCAATTTTTGGAGCGCTCAAAAACCAAGATTTTTATTGCTCACAAGGCCCTGAAATTTATGATTTGTATGTTGAAGACGGCTTTGTGCACATCAAAACCTCGCCTGCAAAAGAAATTATTTTAGTCTCAGGCATTAGACACACAAGAAGATTTTTCGCACCGGAAGGCGAATTTATAACCGAAGCAAAATTCCCACTCAAAGAAAAATTTAAATATGTAAGATTTGATGTTGTTGATGAAAACAAAAATCACGCAAACACAAGAGCATATTTTAGCGATGAATGGGGACTTTAAATGTATGAATACATTTGAAATTATCTATGAAGTCGTAAAAAGAATTCCAAAAGGCAAGGTTGCAACCTACGGTCAAATTGCTCGGCTTGCCGGCAACCCACATCTCTCGCAAATTGTGGGTTATGCTTTGCATGTCAACCCAGACCCTGAAAACATTCCTTGTTTTAGGGTGGTTAACCGTTTTGGCGAAGTATCATCGGCGTTTGTTTTCGGTGGCGAAAATGCGCAAATTGAACTTTTGCGTGCAGACGGTGTTGAAGTTGAAAACGGCAAAGTTGATTTGAAAAAATATCTTTGGCAAGAATAAGCAAACAAAATGAGAGTTTCGGCTCTCATTTTTTGTTGTAATTTTGCACAAAACCATTCAAAAAATCATTGCATTTTTTATAAATGTATGCTATAATTCCAGTATAAATGGCGAAGGAGTATTTTTAATGGAAAACTATATTATTACAATTAGCAGAGAATTTGGTTCAGGTGGCAGAAAAATTGGTGAAGAACTTGCAAAAAAGCTCGGAATTAATTTTTTTGACAAGGCAATAATCGACCAAGCGGCTGAACAAAGTGGCTTGGCGGCTGAATTTATAGAAAAAGAAGAGCAAACTTTTTCAAACAGCATTCTCTTTAACCTTGCAACATCAGGCGGTCAATTTGGTGTTGGTGGCACTTCGCTTATTGATAAAATTTATCTTTCAGAAAGCAAGGCAATCAAAGAATTTGCTGAAAATGGCCCTTGTGTAATTGTTGGCAGATGTGCAGATTTTATCATGCGTGATAAAAAATGTTTCAATGTTTTCATTTATGCAGATGATTCTTTCAAGCAAAAAAGAATTGTGCAAGAATATGGCTATGATGAGAAAGAAGCAACAAAGTTAATTAAAACAAGAGATAAAACAAGAGCAAGACATTACAATTATTATTGTGATAGATTGTGGGGAGACAGAAAGAATTATCAATTAATGATTTCTTCTTCAAGTTATGGCATTGATGCCACTGTTGATTTAATTATTGAAGCAGTAAAAAAATATTTGAGTGAATAAATTAAAAACAACCACACCAATTGTGTGGTTGTTTTTTGAAAATAAAGGTGGTGACAAGAAATGAAAAAACTGTTAGCTGTTGTGCTGCTGATTTCACTAATTTTTAATATTGGTGTAAGCGTATCAGCAAAGCAGAATTTTGAAATAACAAATTTCAGGGTTGTTTATTCAAAAACCAAGTTAACAACTTTGAAGTGGAAACAAATAAAAAATGCAACTTATCAAGTTTTTCGCTCGAACAGTGAAAACGGTGGATTCAAACTTGTTTCAACCGTTCAAAAATCACAGTTTAAAGATAAAAAAATTAGCCCTGGTAAAACTTATTTTTATAAAGTTAGGGCAGTAAAAAACAAAACTAAAGGTGAGTTTAGCAAAACTTTAAAGGTTGTAAAATTGGCTGCTTTGAAAAGCCAAATTGAACAAAAAATTTCAAAATTTAGCGGCGACTGGGGAGTTTATGTAAAAGACCTTAAAACCGATGCGTACTTTTCAATTGGTGACAGAAGTTTTCGTTCGGCTTCTACAATAAAACTTTTCACAATGGTTTCAACCTTTAACCAAATTAAAAATGGTGGCTTAAAGCAAACCGAAACCGTTAACAATCATCTTGAAAAAATGATAACCGTTAGTGATAATGAGGGCTATAACCAACTTGTGAAATACCACAGTTCATCTCACTCATTTTGTTCAGGTGCAAATGTGATGAACGGCTTTTTAAAAAGCAAAGGTTTTGGCAACACTTATGTTTCAAATACACTTCAACCTGCAGCATCCAAAAAAGAGGGCTTGGGTTATTGCAATATGATTGGTCTTGATGACTGCGGTGAAGTTTTAGAACAAATTTATGACGGCAAATGTGTTTCAAAAGAATATTCAAAACAAATGTTGTCTCTTTTGAAAAGGCAAACGCTAAATCACAAAATTCCAAGCGTTTTGCCAAACGGCACAGTTGTTGCACACAAAACCGGCGAAACTTCTTATGCCCAACACGATGTCGGCATTGTTTATTCGCCAAATTCTACTTATGTTTTGTGTGTTTTGTCGCAATATTTTGATAATGAATATACAGCAGTTAAAAACATTCAAACCATTTCAAAAATGGTTTATGATTATTTGAATTGAGGTAAATTATGAGAATTGTAATAGTAAGACACGCAGAGCCAGATTATTCAATTGACTCTTTAACTCCTAAAGGTTGGCGTGAGGCAGAATTAGTTTCAAAACGTTTGGAAAAATTATCGGTTGATGCTGTTTTTTGCTCTCCACTCGGCAGAGCAAAAGACACAATGAAACCTTATCTTGAAAAGGTGGGCAAAACTGCAGAAATTTGTGACTGGTTAAGAGAATTTAACCACAAACAAGTCATTGACCCACAAACAAAAGCACCTAGAATTGTTTGGGATTTCAAGCCAGAATTTTTAGACCAAAACCAAGAGTTTTTTAATAAAGATGACTGGAAAAATGTTGACTTCATAGCGCAAAGCGAAGTTCCAGCCGAAGCAGATTATGTTTACAACAGTTTTGATGAATGCTTGAAAAAGTTTGGTTATGAGAGAAATGGTACATATTATAAAGTAAATGAAGAAAACCACAAAACATTGTTGTTCTTCTGCCACTTTGGTGTAGAATCTGTGTTGCTTTCGCATCTTTTCAATTGCTCGCCACAAATGATTTCGCACAATTTCATTGCGCTTCCTTCATCAGTAACAACATTAATTTCAGAAGAGCGTGAACAAGGCAAAGCATATTTCAGATGTCAAGCATTTGGCGACACATCACATTTGTATGTGGCAGATGAACCGTTGTCATTCGCAGGTCGTTTTTGCGAATGTTTTGCCGACCCAGAACGCCACGAATCAGGAGAATAAAAAAGTCACCCCTTGCAAATTGCACTAAATTGAATTGAAAAATTTGTGCAAAATACCACTTGAAATTTCGCGGGGGGGGTAAGATAATATATATATATAGAATATATTTACTTTTAGGAGTGGATTTAATGAAAAAATTAATAAGTTTATTATTATCAATAATCATCGTTTTTTCTGCAACTTGTTATTCGGCTTCAGCATTATATGAGTTTAATGATGAAATTGATGCAGATTGTGCTAAGAATTTTGACTTGTTTAAATTTGATGAAAGTTGTTATAATGAAGAACTTTCTGAAGGCGTTGCAGAGGTTGATTTTCCAAATGATGAATATAGTAGTGGCGAAGTTTTCATAGAGCCAGATAGCAACGTTGATACAACTAAAGTTTATTTTAATATTGAAGGCACTAATTATTTGAATCTTCTCAAAGCACATATGGCTTTGCAACAAGATTATGAAGATTATGATTGCGAATCAACTGTTTATATTTATGCGGGTGATGATGATAAAACTACCGCAGTAAGTGTAAAATTAAGTTTGCTTGATGAAAATTTAGAGACTAAAAGTTCAACACAAAACACTGTGGATGTTGGCGATATATTTGGCATACATTTTAGATTAAAACCAGTAACTGCCAAATATCTTTGCGTAACAATAAGACTTGCAGAAAAGGAAGCAGAGTTTATTCCTACTGTGTGTATTAATAAAATTAGTTTTGTATGGTTTAGTGGCAATTGCCAAGTGGTTACTGAAAAAACAGGGCCAGACTGTTGGGTTAAAAGTAGTGAAAGTTATTGTGCAAATTGTGGCTATATCTTTAGTTCTTTTCCGTATTTTGGTGGAGCTGAGCATACACCGGTTGAAGTTGCTGAAATTCCAGCAACTTGTAATAGTTTTGGGTATGAAGCGGGTGTTGTTTGCTCGGTTTGTGAACAAACTATAAGTGGCAAAAAATGGATTCCAAAACTTGAGCACACTCCATCAGATGAGTGGGTTGAAACAATCCCAGCAACCTATGATGCAGAGGGAGAAAAGGTTAAAAAATGCACAGTTTGTGGCGAAGTTGTAGAAACCGAAAAAATCCCAAAACTCGAAAAACCGGTTGAGACAACCCAACCAACTACAACAGAGCCTACAACCGAAAAACCGGTTGAAACTACCCCACCAACTACAACCCAACCTGCAACTACAAAGCCGGTTGAAACTACCCCACCAACTACAACTCAACCTGTAACTACAAAGCCGGTTGAGACTACACAACCAACTACAACCCAACCTACAATTCAAAATCCAGTTGAAACTACAACAACTACACAACCAATTACAACCGTGACCACTACAACAGCTTGTTTGCACGACAAAACCGAAACTGATGTAGATGACATTAAAAAAGCAACATATTTTGCTGATGGTCACACCGGCGATGCTTATTGTATGGATTGTAGTGCTTTGGTTTATAAAAGCAAAGTGATTAAAAAATTAACTTTGAAAGTGCCAAAATTTAAACTTACAAAAGGCAAACAACAATTCAAGGTTAAATATACAAAGGTTAAAGATGCAACCGGTTTCCAAGTAAGATATAAAATCAAAGGAAAATGGAAAACAAAAACCTTTAGCAGTAAAAAGAGTGTAACAAAAGTTATTAGCAAACTTAAAAAAGGTAAATACACAGTTCAAGTCAGAGCAATGATAAAGCAAGGCAAACAAAAAGCGTTCTCAACTTGGAGCAAAGCACAAAAAGTTAAAGTAAAATAAACAAAAAAAGAGAGTTCGTAAAACGAACTCTCTTTTAATATGTAATTTAAAATTAAACGATACCTTGAGCCATCATAGCGTCAGCAACTTTCATGAAGCCAGCAATGTTAGCGCCTGCAATGAGGTCGCCTTCCATACCGTATTCTTTAGCTGCATCCCAAGAACTCTTATAAATATCAGCCATAATTTGTTTGAGTTTTGCATCAACTTCTTCAGAAGTCCAGCTATATCTCATTGAGTTTTGGCTCATTTCAAGACCAGAAACTGCAACGCCACCTGCGTTAACTGCTTTTGAAGGAGCAACAACAACGCCGTTTTCTTTGAAGTATTTAACTGCTTCTTCAGTTGTTGGCATATTAGCAACTTCAACATAGTATTTTGTGCCGTTAGCAACAATTTTCTTAGCGTCTTCAATGCCTACTTCGTTTTGTGTAGCGCAAGGCATTGCAACATCAACTTTAACGCCCCAAGGTTTTTCACCTGCGAAGAAAGGAACACCAAATTTGTCAGCATAATCTTGAACTTTGTTTCTGCAAGATGCACGCATTTCAAGCATAAAGCCAATTTTTTCAGGAGTGTTAATGCCGTCTTCATCATAAATGTAACCGTCAGGACCTGAAAGTGTAACAACTTTACCGCCAAGTTCATTTACTTTAATTGCAGTACCCCAAGCAACGTTACCGAAACCTGAAATTGCAAAAGTTTTACCTTTAATATCATCGCCAAAAGATTTGAGCATTTCATCTGTGTAATAAACAGCACCGAAACCAGTTGCTTCCGGACGAATGAGTGAACCGCCGTATGAACGACCTTTACCAGTTAACACACCGGTAAATTCATCTCTAAGTCTTTTGTATTGACCAAAGAGATAACCAACTTCTCTAGCACCAACACCAATGTCACCAGCAGGAACGTCTGTGTCAGGACCAATGTATTTTTGAAGTTCTGTCATAAAGCTTTGGCAAAAACGCATAACTTCCATATCTGATTTGCCTTGTGGGTCAAAGTCAGAACCACCTTTGCCACCGCCCATAGGAAGACCAGTGAGTGAGTTTTTGAAAGTTTGTTCAAAGCCCAAGAATTTAATAATACCTTCATAAACTGATGGGTGGAAACGAAGACCACCTTTGTAAGGACCAATTGCACTGTTGAATTGAACTCTAAAACCACGGTTTACTTGAACGTTGCCGTTGTCATCTGTCCAAGGAACTCTGAATTTAAT
Source organism: Acutalibacteraceae bacterium (assembly GCA_045649405.1). GTDB lineage: Bacteria > Bacillota > Clostridia > Oscillospirales > Acutalibacteraceae > RUG11462. Next base: position 35,142 of record JAZRPW010000027.1, on the reverse strand, counting down.
AATTCTTTCAGGTTCTACAATTCTTTCGATAAGACCCCATTTTTCATATTCTGGGTGTTGTGAAATTACTGGCTCTAAAGATTCCAAAACTTCTTTAACTGCTTGGTGAAATTCAGGTTCGCCAGGATTTCTTTTAATGACATCTGCCATTACTTTTTCAAGATACTTACTATTAAAGCTCATTGAAAAACCTCCTAAAAATAATATTTGAACAATAATTTTTGTTTTACCCATTAATAAACACAAAAAGTCACTGTAAAAGATTACAATGACTCGTTCACAAAAAATATTCTCTTTGAGCATAATCATTGCACCTTGTAATTATATTCTCTTTTTTGTCCTTTGTCAATGTTTTTTATGCGTAAAAAATGAATATTATTCAATTTTCACATAAAAATAACCCCTTGAAAAATCATTTTTGAGTGATATAATATAAAATAGGTAAAATTTTTTGATAAAATGCAAAGGAAAAATTAAAATGCAAGAAAATATTTTAGGCACAGCCCCAATTCCAAAACTAATGGTAAAATTTGCAGTACCAAGCATTATTGCAATGCTTGTTGGCGCAATTTACAATATTGTTGACCAGTTGTTCATTGGCAACTTTGTTTCAACACTTGGCAATGCAGCAACAAATGTTGTTTTTCCGCTTACTTCTGCTTGTATTGCAATAGCACTGCTTTTTGGTACTGGTGGTGCAAGTTGTTTTAATCTTGACATGGGTAAAGGCGACACAAAAAAAGCGCCATATTACATTGGCAACGCTGTTACCGCAATGATTGTTGGTGGCGTTTTGTTGTCGGCGTTTGTTCTTATATTTTTAACACCGATTTTAAAGTTTTTAGCCGCAACCGATGACATTATGCCTTATGCGAAAGATTATTTGTGGGTAACTGCACTCGGCTTTCCATGTTTGATTTTAACAACCGGCGGCGGTCACTTAATGCGTGCAGACGGCAGTCCAAAAATGACAATGATTTGTGGCATTTTAGGCGCAGTTGTTAATGTGTTTTTAGATGCGCTTTTCGTAATTGTTTTTGGTTGGGGAATGAAAGGTGCTGCTTTTGCAACAATCATCGGCCAGTTTTTGTCTGCAGTTGTTGTAATTTGGTATTTAACTAAATTCAAAACAGTAAAATTAGAACTTAAACACTTTGTTCCAAAAATGAAAATAATGTTCAAAGCGGCTTCAATTGGTATGGCATCATTCATCAACCAACTTGCAATGATGGTTGTTCAAATTCTCATCAACAACTCATACAAAGTTTATGGCGCAATGTCAATTTACGGCTCTGACATTCCAATTACCTGTGCCGGCATTATTATGAAAATTGCGCAAATCATCTTTGCAGTGGTAATCGGTATTGCTCAAGGCGCTCAACCAATTGAAAGTTTTAACTATGGCGCTAAAAAATATGACAGAGTTAAATCAGCTTTCTGGTGGGCATTTTTGTCAAGTGGTGTTATTTCGGTTTTGCAATTTTTCGCATTTCAGTTTATGCCAAGAACACTTTTGTCATTCTTCGGCGAAGGCTCAGAACTTTATTATGAGTTCGGTGTAAAATTCTTTAGAGTTTATATGTTCTTCATCTTCGTAAACTTTATTCAACCAATCGCCTCAACATTCTTTACTGCAATTGGCAAACCAATCAAAGGCGCATTTTTGTCTTTGTCAAAAAACATAATTTGTTTTGTTCCATTCTTGCTCATCTTGCCACGCTTTTTTGGAATAAACGGCATTTTGTATTCAGGCCCTTGCGCAGATATTGTTGCAGTAATTCTCAACGCACTTTTAGTAGCAATTGAATTTAAAAAGATGAACAAAGAAATATCTTTAATGAAATAAAAAAAGGCGACCGTAAAGGTCGCTTTTTTGTTTATATTTCTTCAAATCCACCTTTGAAAATATTGTTTGCCCATTTACTGCTACCACCTTTGCAAACATACAATTCGTTATGCTCGGCAGTTTTTACAAATGTTGAGTCAGACACTAATAACTCGCCACCCGTTTGCATAACCGCAGTAATGTTATCAAGACCAAAGAAGTCGTTATTAAAATATGAGCAACCAAGCATTCTCGCATCTTTTTCAATTAAGTAACCAATTACAGCGGTGTCTGCATAACAATCTCTTAAAATTGTGTGGTCTGATGAAATGTGAAAACTAACAGAATTTTTGAGCATTTCCGGTACTGTTTCGCCATCAATCGCTTTAACAGGACCACCCCAAATATGACATCTTGTAAGTCGGTTTGAGCCACCGCCCATAATAGCCATACCAGTTGTGTAGTCAACAATAATACAATCGGTATAATGACTATCTCCATTATCAGTATAAATACCTGTGTTTCCAGCCATTCCGTTCATAGTACATTTGCAATAAATATGGTTGCAGATAAGTTCGTAATATCCACCTGCATAAAGACCATATTTCTTGCCGTTTAAAAGTGACATATTGCTTAAAGTGAAATGACGATAATGAATCAGTTTTAAGCAAGAAGCCATACCGTTTCCGTCTAAAACACCACCTGATAAAAACTGATTAAGATTTAAGTTGATTTGTTTTGCTTCACCCATAAAATCGTGTTCGTTTTTATAGTGTTCGCAATCAACAGTTAAAATAAAATCCATCGGCTTTGTAGCGGTAAGTTTTGCGCATTTATGAAAAACAACCGAGCAACCATTGAAAATTTCAATTGGCTCGTCAATAAAATATTCGCCTTTTTCAATAAATAAAACGCCATCGCCACAATCATTTATTGCACGTATAATTCTTTGTGCATCAGAAGTGTCGCAAGGAATTTTTTCATAGTTTTTCAAGCATACATCAAAACACATAAAATCCACTCCATTTCTATAAGTGATTATAACTTTTATTCGGTCTTGTGTCAATTGTTTTTAAACCATACCGCAAAAATCTGATATTTTTCTGCAAAAATTTATTGTTGACGAATTTTTGGTTTTTTGTTATTATAAAGTTAAGGTTGATACTGAAAATTCAACTTGAATGGAGGAAATACATATGAGTAGAACAGTAAATGTAGGTATCATCGGTTGTGGTGGTATCGCAAACGGCAAACATATGCCATCACTTAAAAAATTATCAAACGTTAATTTGGTTGCTTTTTGTGACATCATTGTTGAGCGTGCAGAAGAAGCAGCAAAAAAATACGGCGTAGAAGGCGCAAAAGTTTACAAAGATTACAAAGAACTTTTGAAAGATGAATCAATTGAAGTTGTACACGTTTTAACTCCAAACAGAGAACACGCTGACATTACTATTGATTCACTTTATGCAGGCAAACACGTAATGTGTGAAAAACCAATGGCAAAAACTGCTGCTGATGCAAAAAGAATGGTGCAAGCTGCAAAAGATACAGGCAAAAAACTCACAATCGGTTATCAACACCGTCACAAAGCAGAAAGTTCTTACATTAAAGAAGTTGTTGACAATGGCGAACTTGGTGAAATCTATTATGCAAACTGTTTAGCAATTCGCCGTAGAGGTACTCCAAACTGGGGTGTGTTCCTTGATAAGGAAGCACAAGGTGGCGGTCCTATCATCGACATTGCTACACACTCACTCGACCTTACTTTGTTCTTGATGAACAACTACGAGCCAGAGTTGGTTGTTGGTAAAACTCACAAGAAAATTGAAAACCCTGCAGGCGCTAACCCTTGGGGTGACAACGGTGTTAATGACACTGAACTTGAAGAAGCAGCTTGTGCATTTATCAGAATGAAAAATGGTGCAACAATTATGCTTGAAACAAGCTGGGCGCTCAACACAGCAGAGCCAATTCAAGAAGGTAGTTGTGTTCTTTGCGGTAGCAAAGCGGGTGTTTCACTCAAAAATAACTATGTTAAATTCAATAGCGTAGAACACGACAGACAGGTTACAAAAAATGTTGACCTTTCAGCAGGTGGCGTTGCTTTCTATGATGGCGAATCTGCTGGTGCAGCTGATGTTGAAGCAAAACGTTGGATTGATGCAGTTATTAATGACACAGACCCATTAGTATTGCCAGAACAAGCTTGTGTTGTTTCTGAAATTCTTGAAGCAATTTATGTTTCTTCAGAAACAGGCAAACCAGTTTATTTTGATTAATGAATAAAACAAAAAAGGAGTGCAATTTGCACTCCTTTTTTTATTGTTCTATTTTGCCATGTTTTTCTTCGTGTTTTTCAATTGCATCACGAATTAAAATCAAAATTTGACTGTTTGCACTTCTGCCTTCGTAATCTGCAACAACATGCAATTTGTTTAACATTTCTTCATCAATTCTTATAGATAAACTTTTAATAGACATAAAACCACCTCAAATTGAATTTATTATATGTTGATTTTATATCTAATATATGATACTATGTAGAAAATGAACACAAAATATGTTCATTATATATTCAATTTACTTTTTTCGACAAATTATTTGTCCTTTTTATAAGACAATTGATTTGATAGATTAAGCACAAGGAGGTCTTTTTATGAAAAAGAGAATTTTATCAACATTGATTGCTTTTATGTTGGTGCTAACAATAAGCCCTGTTAATCCGCAAAGAAAAGGACCAACCAGGGCGTCGGTCCCAACAATGTTAAAAATAAAACCGCAGGGGACGGCATCCTTGACGTCCCAAGAATCAAGGTGCGTGTAGGAACCCGCACCCTACAAAAATTAATTGAATATAATAAGGGATTGCACTCTTGTAATTAAAAAAATAATTAAATAAAAAACGCACTCATAATTAGTGCGTTTTTTTATTTGTATGGTGTAAAGTTATTAGTTCTTCCTAAAATGTAATCAGTTGATGTTTTGTAAAAATCAGCAAGTTGAATTACAAACTTAACAGGTATTTCTCTTTTTCCAGTTTCATAATTACTGTATACACGCTGGTCTATTCCTAAAATTGATGCTATTTCTTTTTGTTTAAAATCTTTATCTTCTCGTAAATCTTTTAATCTTGGATAATACATTATACTCACCTCATATTTAGTATACGTACTATCGAAAAATAGTATTGACAATACTATCAAATGATAGTAAAATAATTTTAAATAGTTAATTTAAAGATTTTTATCTGCCTTTTTCGACAAATTATTTGTCCTTTTTATAAGACAATTGATTTGATAGATTAAGCACAAGGAGGTCTTTTTATGAAAAAGAGAATTTTATCAACATTGATTGCTTTTATATTGGTGCTAACAATAAGCCCTGTTAATCCGCAAAGTCCAGTTGCGGTTACAGTTAGTGCTGCAGTAAAACTTTCAAACATTCCAAGTTACAAGAACAAAGCGTATGTTGTTGTAAACAAAAACAAACCATCATTTACTAACAAACAAAAAAGTCAAACTAAGGCATTTGAAAAATACTCAAACCTTGATAATCTTGGTCGCACAAGGGTTGCTTTCGCTTGCTTAGGAGAAGAAACACAGCCAGATGAACACGAAAAGCGTGGTTCAATCAGCAATGTTTTTCCAACTGGTTGGCAACAACAAAAATACAGTTTCATTCCTGGCAAATATCTTTATAACCGTTGTCATTTAATTGGTTGGCAACTTTCAGCAGAAAATGCAAACAAGAAAAATCTTATTACCGGCACACAGTATTTTAACATTGAAGGTATGTTGCCTTTTGAAAACAAGGTTGATGATTATATTGATGAAACTGACAACCACGTTTTGTATCGTGTAACACCAATTTACAAAGGTAAAGAATTGCTTTGCCGTGGCGTTCAACTTGAAGCGTGGTCTGTTGAAGACAAAGGGAAGGGTATTAAAATTAATGTGTTTATTTACAATGTTCAACCTAAAGTTAAAATTGTTTATAAAACTGGCAAAACAAACTCAAGTAATTCATCAAGTAGTTCAAATAACAATAATAATTCAACAGTAACAATGTACATTTACCGAACACCAACAGGGTCAAAATATCATTTGATTAAAACTTGTGGTGGCAAAAACAGTTACAAGGTTACATTGAAAGAAGCAAAAGGCGCAGGACTTACACCTTGTTCAAAATGTGCTTCTTAATTTTGGTGTTGACTTAATTTAGTTAAGGGCTTATAATTAATTTAAGATTTGAAAAAATCTCGAAACTAAAACGGTTTCGGGATTTTTTAATGAAAGGCAAGATGAATTTATTTGAAAAGACAATTTTTTCAAGGTCTTCGACACGGTCTTCCAATTGGCATAGGTTATTTTGCAGTGTCTTTTGCATTTGGAATAAAGGCAATTGTTGCTGGACTTGATTGGATTCAAGCAGGTTTGATGAGTTTAACAAATGTTACAAGCGCCGGCCAATTTGCAGCTCTCGAAGTAATCGAAGAAGCAAAAACGTTAACTGCAGGCATAATTTCAATTATTTTGACCCAGTTTATAATTAATTTGCGTTATGCGTTAATGGGCTTTTCGCTTAACCAAAAGTTAGATGATTCTTTTACACTTACAAAAAGGGCAATCATTGCATTTGGCAACACTGACGAAGTCTTTGCCGTTGCAGTTTCTCGCCCGCATGACGTTAGTTTTTCTTATATGTTAGGGCTTATTTCTTTGCCAATCGTTGGTTGGACCGCAGGCACAGTTTGTGGCGCAATTGCAGGTAACATTTTGCCTGGAATTTTGGTTTCAGCACTTGGTATTGCGCTTTACGGCATGTTTGTTTCAATTGTAATGCCAGAAGTAAGAGATAAAAAAAGCGTTATGATTGTGGTGCTTTTAGCCGTTGCTTTGAGTTTGGCATTCAACTATTTACCATTGTTAAAAGAGCTTCAGTCAGGCCTTGCAATTGTAATTTGCACGGTTGTTGCATCACTCTTGGGTGCGGCACTCTTCCCAGTAGAAAGGGAGGCGTAGGCGTATGAATATTTATATTTACATAGCAGTAATGGCGCTAGTAACCTATCTTATCAGGGTTATTCCGTTAACAGTTTTCACAAAAAGAATTGAAAACAAGTTTTTGCTTTCGTTTCTTTATTATGTGCCTTACACCTGTCTTACCGTAATGACAATACCTGCAATTTTTTCAAGCACAAGCAGTTTAATAAGCGCAGTAGCAGGATTTGTTGTTGCAGTTGTGTTGGGTTATTGCAAAAAAGGTCTTGTAACCGTTGCGTGTTGTGCAACAGTAACAGTTTTGATTGTTGAAACAATAATAAATTATCTTTAAAAAACACTTGCATTTATTATGCTAATGTGGTAAAATGTTACACGTGTTTTATATTTATTATTAAATATTTATATAAACTCTGGAGAAGTCTGCTAAATGCAGGTGCCGAAGGTGTAAGGGGTTTAGCCCCGAGTCTCTCAGGCAAAAGGACAGATGTTTCGCTTCAAAAGGGTATTGGTTTTCAATACCCTTTTATATATTTTATTTTTAAAAGAGGTTAAAAAATCATGAAAAAGAAAATCTTTTCATTGTTTGCCATCTGCGCATTAATGCTTTCATTTTGCAGTTGCGATTTTGTAGATGGTGTAACAAAAGTGAACGACAAAGTCAATGGCTTTGTTTGGGGTTGGTTTGGCGTAATCTTGCTTGTTGGCACAGGTATTCTTATGACAGTGCTTACAAAAGTATTCCAAATCACACACATTGGCCATTGGTTTAAAGAAACTTTGGGAAGTTTGTTTAAAAAAGACGTAACTTCTCACGTTAAAGAAAAAGGTACAATTTCACAATTCCAAGCACTTTGTACAGCACTTGCTGCAACAATTGGTGTTGGTAACATCGCAGGTGTTGCTGCGGCTATTTGTACAGGTGGTCCTGGTGCAGTTTTCTGGATGTGGGTTGCTGCTTTCTTTGGTATGATGACTAACTATTCTGAAAACGTTCTCGGTATTTTCTATCGTAGAAAAAATAAAGACAACGAGTGGTCTGGTGGCGCAATGTACTATCTTAGAGATGGTCTTGGTGCAAAGAAAGGCTTTAAAACAATTGGTAAAGTATTAGCAATAATCTTCTCAATTTGTGCCCTTTTAGCTTCGTTTGGTATTGGTAATATGGGCCAAGTTAACAAAATTGTTGCAAACTTTGTTGGCGCATTCCCATCAGAAACTCTTTCAAATACATTGGTTGCAGGTGTTCCTGTTTATCATCTTATCATTGGTGGCGCTTTAATGGTAATAGCTGCAATCATCGTAATCGGTGGTGTAAAACGAATTGCAACTGTTGCTGAAAAAATCGTTCCATTTATGGTTGTTTTGTTTGTAGTTGGTTCACTTGTTATTATCGGTGTTAACTATTCACAAGTTGGTGCGGCTTTTGCAGCAATCTTCAACAGCGCTTTCAAAGGCAACGCAGTTTGGGGCGGTACTGGTGGTTATGTACTCGCAACTGCAATTCAAGCAGGTTTCAAACGTGGTGTTTTCTCAAACGAAGCAGGTCTTGGTTCATCAGTAATGGTTCACTGCAACTCAAACGTTAAAGAGCCAGTTAAACAAGGTATCTGGGGCATTTTTGAAGTGTTCGCTGATACAATGGTTGTTTGTACAATGACTGCTTTGGTAGTTCTTACTTCTGGTGTAATTGACCTTAAAACTGGTACATTAGCAGCAGGCACAAGTGGTGATGCAACACTCGTTGCAAAAGCATTTGACACAGTGTTTGCAGTTGGTAATGTAAATATTGGTAGTATGTTTATTGCAATTGCAATTTTGCTCTTTGCTTTTACAACCGTTCTTGGTTGGTCACACTACGGCACAAAAGCTTGGGAATATCTCTTTGGCACAAAATCAACACTTGTTTATAGAGTTGTGTTTGTACTTATGATTATGTCTGGTGCTGTAATGACATCTTCACTTGCTTGGGATATTTCAGATACATTTAACGGTCTTATGATGATTCCTAACTTGATTGGTGTTGTTTCTCTTTGCACATTGGTTATGAAAATCACAAAGAACTATGTTGACAGAAAGTTAAAAGGTAAAGATATTAAACCTATGCTTTCTTATGATAACGAAATTCAACTCGAACAAGAAGCTGCAATTAAAGCTGATGGAGAGTAAAATAAAAATTTAAAGGAGATATAAAAATGAACTTACAACTTTTAGCGTTTATTCTTTATCTTGTGCTTATGCTCGGTATCGGTTTGTACTTCTTTGTAAAATCGAACAAAGCAAAAGGCGATGGCGACAAAGAATACTTCTTAGGTGGCAGACAAATGGGCCCTTATGTTACCGCAATGAGTGCTCAAGCATCTGATATGTCAGGTTGGTTACTTATGGGTTTCCCTGGAAGTATTATGGCATTTGGCTTTGGTCAAATTTGGATTGGTATTGGCTTAGCACTTGGTACAATTGCTAACTGGATTTTTGTAGCAAAAAGACTTCGCAGATTTTCTGCAGCTGCAAATGATGCTATTACACTTCCACAATATCTCACAAACAGATTTGCAACTAAAAACAAAGCATTACAAATCATTTGTGCAATTATCTTTTTAGTGTTCTTTACACTTTATGTTGCATCAAGTTTCAATGCTGGTGCACAAGTGCTTTTAGAGGTTGTTCCACAACTTAATGGCAATATGTCTTTGGCAGTATTGATTTTTGCAGTAATTATTATTATTTATACATTCTTTGGTGGCTTTAAAGCAGTTTGTTGGACAGACTTTTTCCAAGGTTTAATGATGCTTATTGCTATTATGGCAGTGCCAATTGTTTTGCTAGTAACAAAAAATCTTGACACATCAGTTTTATCAGTCCCAGTAGGTGATTATGCATTTGCAACAACACCATTTTCAGTAAAATGGCAGGACATTGCGTCTGGTCTTGCTTGGGGTCTTGGTTACTTTGGTATGCCACATATTCTTGTAAGATTTATGTCTATTAAAAAACCAAGCATGATGAAAAAGAGTGCAACTGTTGCTATCGTTTGGGTTATTCTTTCACTTGGTGCTGCAACAGTAATCGGCATTGTTGGTAGAATGATTGTTGAGCCACAGTTCTTGCTTGATGGTAAACAAGAAAACATATTTATTCATCTTGTTAATATGGTATTTGATAATGGCTTCTTGTTGTTTATCGGTGGTATTTTGCTTTCAGCTATTGTTGCAGCTGCAATGTCAACTGCTGATAGCCAATTGCTTGTTGCTTCAAGTTCATTTACATCAGATATTTATAAACCAATTTTCCGCAAAAAAGCTTCTGATAAAGAAGTTCTTTGGGTAGGAAGAATTGTTGTTCTCATTGTAGCCCTTGTTGCTTACTTTATTGCAAGTAGTACATCTGAAGGTGCTTCAAGTATTATGGATATGGTAGGAAACGCTTGGGGCGGATTTGGTTCTGCATTTGGTGGCGTAATTATTCTTTCTGTATTCTGGAAACGCTTAACATACAAAGGTGCAGTTGCTGGTGTAATTGCAGGTGCGGTTGTAGACGTTGTTTGGTTGGTTTGGTTAACTGGTCCAACAGGTGTTTACGAATTGTTGCCAGGTTTCTTTGCAGGTCTTATCGCTGCAGTTGTTGTTTCTCTCATTGACAAAAAACCAAATGAAGAAGTGCTTAAAATTTATGAAACAGCAACAGATAAATCAATTGATGATTAATATTTAAAAAGTAAAGGCACACTCGGGTTTGAGTGTGCCTTTTTACTTTTAAACGCTTGAAAAGTAAAGTTAAATATGGTAAAATATACTTATAATGTAAATTAACATTTTTAAAGGAGAAAATTAAAATGAATGTAAAAAAGTTGTTTTCAATACTTTTGTGCTTAGTGTTGTTGTTTAGCACATTATCAACAACACTTGTTTCGGCTGATGGGTTTAATCCTAGCACAGTAGCACAGGTTAACGGTCAAGGTAGTGCAGCATTAACCACTTCAGGTGAATTAGATGAAAACGGTAATTATAGCTATGTTTATGTGAAGTTTACACCTAATGTAAATAGCACTTATAAAATTTATTCTAAGTCTTCATATATAAATCCTGAAGCAACGCTTTATGACTCAAATGGCGAGTTTCTTACTAATGCAGATGATGAGCTTGAAAACTTGAATTTTCAAATGTATTACGACTTTGAAGCAGGTAAAACCTATTATCTTGCAGTTAAAGATTACAATGGCAAAAGAACTTTCACAGTATTTTTTGAAGAGTTGGGTGGCTATGTAAACTGGATTGGCAAAGTTTTTGATTCAGGCAATTTAAAATATGAAGTTATTAGTGAAACTGAAGTATCAGTTGTAGGTTATGCCGAAGGTGTTGCTTCATCTGCTACTCTCGAAATTCCTTCAATAGTAAATGAAATGACAGTTGCAAGCATTGGCAATTGGGCATTTAGCGGTGGCGAGTTTAAAACCGTAACAATTCCTGAAACAATAACATCAATCGGTGGTTATGCGTTCTCTAACTGTTCTGCTTTGGCAAGCATTACACTTGCTACATCAGTAACAAGCATTGGAGAATATGCATTTGAAAACACTGCTTATTACAACAATAAATTAAACTGGGAAAATGATGTTTTGTACATTGGCGACTGTGTAATTATTGCAAAATCAACAACACATGATTGGGTGTATAATGAAACAACAGGGCAGTGGCAAGAAGTACATACTCCAGGAATTTCTGGCAGTTATACAATTAAAGAAGGTACAAGAGTAATTGCAGACTATGCCTTTTTCAATTGTGAAGAGTTAGAAAATATTACAATTCCTAAAACTGTAACAAACATTGGTGTAAGTGCCTTTGCTTATTCTGGTTATTACTGTAATGAATCAAACTGGGAAAACAATGTTTTGTATATTGATGATTGTTTGATTAAAGCAAGAGGCGACCATTGGGATGAAGAGTACATAAATCTTTTGCCAGGCGTAAGTGGTACTTATGAGATTAAACAAGACACAAGAGTAATTGCTGACTATGCTTTTGGTTACTGTGAAAAATTACAAAGTGTGACAATTCCAAAAAGTGTAACAAATATCGGTCAAAACTCTTTTGTTGATTGTGAATCAATGGTAAAAATATCAGTTCTTAATGGTGGTGCAGTTATCGGCAAAAATGCCTTTGATTGTAATAGCAAAGACTTTGTTCTTTTTGGTTATGAAGATTCAACTGCGCAAAAATTCGCAGAAGAAAATAATATTGTTTTCTTGCGTTTGTCACATACTCATAACTATACAGAGGTTGTTACAAAGCAACCAACTTGCACAGAAGATGGTTTGAAAACTTTGACTTGCGAATATGGTTGTACTAACACAGAAACAATTCCTGCTATCGGTCATAAAGGCGAAGTTGTCGCAGGCAAAGCCGCAACATGTGTTGAAACTGGTTTGACTGATGGCAAAAAATGTACAGTTTGTGGCGCTGTTATACTTGCTCAAAAAGAACTCCCAACTATCGCTCACAAAGAAGAAGTTGTTGTTGGTAAGGCTGCAACATGTACTCAGCCTGGTTTGACAGATGGTAAAAAATGTGCAACTTGTGACACAGTTTTAGTTGCACAAGAAGAAATCCCAGCGCTTGGTCACACAGTAACTGTTGTTAATAAAACTGACGCAACCTATTTTGAATATGGCTATACCGGTGACAAGGTTTGTGAAGTTTGTAAAGAACAACTTATCACTGGCGATGTTATTAAAAAATTAACTTTAAAAATACCAAAGTTTAAACTTACAAAAGGTAAAAAACAGTTTAAAGTTAAATATACAAAAGTTGCAGGTGCAACTGGTTTTCAAGTGAGATATAAACTCAAAGGTAAATGGATTACAAAAACATTCAAAACCAAGAAAACAGCTACAAAAGCAATCAAAAAGCTCAAAAAAGGTACTTACAAAGTACAGGTGCGAGCAATGATTCAAAACGGCAAACAAAAAGCGTATTCTACTTGGAGCAAAACTTCAAAAGTTAAAGTAAAATAACAACAAAAAATCCACACTCGAAAGAGTGTGGATTTTAACTTTAATAAATAAATGAATATCTTTTTCTATATTGCTTTGGCGAAATGCCTTTTTTCTTTTTAAACAAATGATAAAAGGTAGAAAGGTTTTCAAAACCACTTTCAAGAGCAATATCAATAATATCAAGATATGTAGTAGTTAGCATTGCAGCGGCGTGTTCAATTCTTAATTCATTAAGATAAACACCAATTGTTGTGCCGGTTGCTTCTTTAAAAAGTCTGCTAATATGTTCACGAGATTTGCCAGAACGTTTTATAACTTCACCCGTTTTAAGAGAATATGTTTCTCTTTTGGTTAATGATTCGTAAAACTCATCAAACCAACGTGGTGTTTTAATTTTGAACTCTTGCATGCTCATAAATTATTTAACAATGTAACCTTCTTTAACGCCGTAAGCTGCGTTACTTTCATCAGTGTCAATGTGCATAGCAAGTGCAAAGTTTTCGTGAACTCTAACAACAACATCTTCATAAATGCAAGAACGGTCAGCAGATTCTGCTTTCACGCTAACGATTTCTTTATCTTCAACGCCCAATTTTTCAGCGTCAGCAGGTGTCATATGAATATGTCTTTTAGCAACAATAACACCTTCTTTGATTTCAACTTCGCCACAAGGACCAACCAATTTACAACCAGGTGTGCCAGCAACATCACCAGATTCTCTAATTACACCAGCAACGCCGATTGAACGAGCGTCAGTAGCTGAAATTTCAACTTGGTCAGCTGGACGTGTAGGACCTAAAATTGTACAAACAACTGAGTTTTTAGGACCAACAACAGTAATTCTTTCTTCACAAGCATATTGACCAGGTTGTGACAAATCCTTTTTGTTAGTAAGTGTAGCACCTTTACCAAAGAGAGTTTCTAAAGTCTCTTGTGTGATGTGTGCGTGTCTTGCAGAAGTTTCAATAATAAACTTATCCATTTTCTTTTTTCTCCTTAAAATTAATCTTTACTATATATTACTCCTTTTTTACAAGAATTTCAACTGTTTTTATAAAAAATTAGATTGATTTTTATGTTTATTTATGGTTAAATTGTAATTGCAAAGGAGTGAGTATATTGAAAACAGCAATTATTACCGGTGCTTCAAGTGGCATTGGCAAAGAATTTGTGAAAAAAGTTCATCAAACAGGCGAGTTCGAAAGAATTTGGGTAATAGCTAGAAACCGTGAAAAACTTTTAGACCTTGAATATTCTTTAGATGAAAAAATTGTGCCGGTTTGTCTTGATTTAACTTTGGAAGAAGATTTAGAAAGTTTTAAAGCGTTGCTTTCAAAAGAAAAACCAGATATAAAGCTTCTTGTTAATAACGCAGGTTTTGGCAAGTTTGGTGCTTATCATCAAATTCCGGTTGAAGAAAGCGCAAATATGATTGATTTAAACTGCAAAGCAGTTGTTTGTATGTCTGAAATTTGTTTGCCGTTTATGTCAGAAGGCGCAAAAATCATTCAAGTGGCTTCAATTGCTGCATTTCAACCGCTTCCTTTTATAAATGTATATGGCGCAACAAAAGCATTTGTGCTTAATTACGCAATTGGGCTTGACAAAGAGTTGAAAGATAGAAATATTCGTGTTTTTGCTCTTTGCCCAGGTTGGACAAAAACAAACTTTTTTGACGTTGCGCAAACAAATCCAAACGATGTTAAAACTTTTGGCGTTTGGTTTACTGCAAAGCAAATTGTTGATTACGCAATGAAAAAGGTGCAAAAATCTAAAAAGGTAATTTTGGTGCCAAACATAATTAACAAAGCGCAATGCACACTAACAAAAATTGTTTCAAGAAATATGGCGGCTAACATTTGGCTCAAAATCCAAGGCAAATAAGGAGAGAGAACAATGGAAAGAATAGCATCATTTTGTGTTGACCACACAAAACTTGAAAAGGGTGTTTATGTGTCACGCATTGACACAGACATTACAACTTTTGATATTAGAATGAAAAAACCAAATGTGGAAGAGGTGCTAGAGAATGGCGCAATCCACACAATTGAGCATCTTTTTGCTACTTACGCAAGAAATTGCGAGCATAAAGACAGCGTAATTTATTTTGGCCCAATGGGTTGCAGAACAGGTTGTTACTTTTTAACTCGTGACCTTGACAATGCAACTGTTTTGAGCATTATCAAAGCGGCTTTTCAGTTTATTGCAGATTACGAAGGCGAAATCCCAGGTAACACTGCTGTTGAATGTGGCAATTATCGTGACCACGATTTAGAAGGGGCAAAACAAGAAGCAAAAGCTTTTTGTGACATTTTGAAACCTTTGAGCGATAAAGATATGCAGTATTAAATCAAACTATTTGTGCAAAAGTGTTAAAAACTGTGTTGAAATGTTGAAAAATTGTATCTAAATATACAAAACACCTTCAAAAAGGTTGCGTTTTTGTAATAATCGTGTATAATAAGTTTTAGATTGTTACAAATTTGTAACTTTTATCCGCCTTGTTTTTCAAGGTGGCAGAAAGGT
Organism: Acutalibacteraceae bacterium; assembly: GCA_045649405.1. Classification (GTDB taxonomy): domain Bacteria; phylum Bacillota; class Clostridia; order Oscillospirales; family Acutalibacteraceae; genus RUG11462. The sequence goes on along the minus strand of JAZRPW010000027.1, from coordinate 19,793 downwards.
GTTTTATGATTTTTAAAAACTTTAAGAAAACAATTATAATTTCAATAATATTAATTGTTGCTTTTGTTTTACCAATCTTCCCGGTTTCAACTTTAACTTTGGCTTACGAAGTAAAGGTTGAAGATAAATCGGTTGGTTTTGTTTCAACAACAGATGACTTTGAAAAAGCAAAAGAAATTGTTGAAAACAAATCGGTTGGCACAGTAACAAATGAAGTGCAAGCTTTAGCAACAATTGTTCCAAAAACAAATATTAATAGTGCAGTTGAAGTTTCTTCAGTTTTGACAGACAGTCTTATAGAGAACAAAAACATTGTAAAGGTTTATGGTATTTATGCAAACGGCATTTGCATTGTTGCAAGTGAAGACAAAACTTTGCTTTTGAATGCTCTTGAAGGCTACAAAGGCATTGTGAAAACACAAACCGGCGCAGATGTTGTGTTGTTTGAGCAAAACGTAACGGTTACTGAATGTTTGAGTCTTGAAGAAAAATTAACAAACCTTGATGAAGCAATTGATGTTTTAAAACAAAAGGTTGAATGTAATTACGGTTTTTATAAAACCAAAGTAGTGAAAGAAAACTTTAAAACAGTTACACAAACCGACAACCATCTTTACAAAGGTGTAACAAAAGTAAAACGCCAAGGCGTTGTTGGTTTAACAGAAAAAACAATTTTGGTTGTTTTTAACAATGGCAAAGTAGTTTCAAAAGAACAAATTAAAACAGTTGTTTTGTCAGAAACTCAAGATGAAGTTATTGTAAAAGGTACACGCAAGCGCCCAGAAGTATCTTTAAAACAAGGCGATAAATATTTGTGGCCACTTGAAAACGGCGCTAGTTATTATATTAGTAGTTACTACGGTTACAGAAGTGGCAGACTTCACAAAGGTGTTGACATCATCACAAACTACGGCACAAAAATTTTGGCTGCAGATGATGGCGTTGTAACAAGAGCATCTTGGTATTCTTCTTACGGTTACTGTGTTGATATTAGACATAATGACGGCACAGTTACAAGATACGCTCACTGCTCATCTTTAGATGTATCAGCAGGTGACACAGTTGTAATGGGCGAGGTTATTGCTAGAGTTGGCTCAACAGGTCGTTCAACAGCAAACCACTTGCATTTTGAAGTTTGGGTTAACGGCTCTTATACAACAAATCCATTAAATTACGTTTCAGAATAAATTAAAAGGAGTGCAAAAATGCACTCCTTTTTTCATTTAAAAAACAGAATTAATTAACTTTTCTGCATTCTCAGGGGAGTATTGCCAACTGTCAATATGCTCGCCTTGATAAAAATATTTGTCGCATTTTGTTTTGCTTGTTTGGTCAAAAGAGTCAATAATAATCAGCTTGATTTTCATCTTCTCAGGAATAATGCTCTTTATGTAAACAGAAGCATTTTGTGAAGGAAAAACATTATCTTTTGGTTCAGCAAGCCCTGCAAGATTAGGCATCAGTTCAACAAAAACGCCATAATCTTCAACCGAGCGAATAATTCCAGAAACGGTTTCGCCTGGCTCAAAAAGTGAAGCGTTTTCTTCCCAAGAGCCAAGCAACTCTTTTTGTGAAAGCGTAAATCTGCCGTTGTCAATTGATTTAACAACCGCCTTGATTTTGTCACCAGGTGTAAAACGGTCTTTTGGGTGCGAAATGCGAGAGACTGAAATTGAGTCAATCGGCAAAAGCGAAGCAATTCCACAAGCAATATCGCAAAAAGCACCAAACGGTTCAAGGTGTGTTATAGTCGCATCAATAATATCGCCTTTTTTAAGGGTTTGCAAATATTCCTTTTTGGCTTTTTCTTGCGCTAATCTTCGTGAAAGATAAACAACAGGATTTTCACCGTTTTCAATATCAGTAATAACAAAACTAACGGCTTTTCCTACCTTTGAAATAAGCGCAATATCACGCACAGTGCCGTCAGCAATTCCAATTGCGCCCTCTTGTCGTGGAATAATTCCTTTAATTCCGTTTAAATCAACAACCAAATTGTGCAAAGAGTCGCACATTGTTGCTTTGGCTTCAAGAATTCTTTGCTCTTTAAAAGCATTTTCAAGTGAAGAAAAGTTTTTGAGTGCTTCTTTATTTTCAGCAGTTTCAAAAAGATAACCTTCTGGCAAATATTTTTTCATAAATAAAATTCCTTTCTTTCTTTCGGGTTCAAAACCACATCTTATCCTAATTATATGAATTGTCTTTTTAATTAATGCAATAATAATTTATCACTGTGAAAATGAAATATTTGTCGTAATTTAACATTTAATTAAATTTATTAAAAAAGTTTGATTTTTATAAAAAATGTGGTATAATCAAGAATATCGGAAAGGAGTGATATTATGGGTGATTTGCTCGCAACTTTAGGCAATGTTTTTGTTTTTGTTTTGCGACTTATTTTGCCTTTGTTATCAGTCCTTTTTATTTTTAGCGTTGTTAAAGATTTGTTTAAAAGAAAGGGCAAAATTTCACTTGCAAAACTCATCACTGCAAACGGTCTTGAGTTTGATATTTATTCGGTTGAAAGCATAATTGGTCGAAGCAAGTTGTGTGATGTTGTTCTTAATATTCCAAGCATTTCTCGTCGACATGCAGTTATTACATATTCAGAAGATTACGGCTTTAAAATTTCAAGCGTTTTTGGTAGTGAGATTTATGTTAATGATACACTAATTGATGAGTACGCTTATTTTGATTTTGGCGATGTAATTGAAATTGGTGGTTTGCAATTAAAACTTACCCCTTGTGAAATTGTTGATATTTCTTCAAGCAGCAAAATCAAAAAGCGTGGCGTTTCATCTGCCATTTTGTTAACATCAATTCAAGTAATAATGTTTTTAGAAATAATGATTCATTATTTGCCTGAATTTAAAATGTTCATTCCAATTTCATTTGGTGCGTTGATTTTGTGCGAGTGGGTTTATTTTTTAATTCACGGTTTCAAAAACAACATCAACATTGAAACTTTGGGATTTTTCTTAACAACGGTTGGTTTTGCCGTGGCGGCAAGCGCAACCCCTGACAATATGTTAAAACAAATAATAACAGCCGCTTTGGGCTTTTTTGCATTTATTGTTTTGCAGTTTGTTTATAAAAATGTTGACCTTGTAATGAAATTGCGTTACATTGTAGCAGGTGTTGCGGTGTCTTTGCTCGCTTATAATATGATTTTTGGTGTTTATATTAACGGTGCTAAAAACTGGATTAGAATTGGCTCGTTTACATTCCAGCCTTCAGAGGTTGTAAAGTTTTTGTTCATTTTCACAACCGCCGCAACCTTGCAAAATTTGCTTTCAAAAAGAAACTTAATTTTGTTTTTCTGTTTTTCAAGTATTTGTATGGGTGCGTTGGTGGTAATGCGAGATTTTGGTACCTGTGCAATCTTTTTTGTAACAGTTTTAATCATTCTTTACATGCGTTCAGGCAATGTAAAAATCATTGGTTTAATAACCGCCTTTGTTGGTGTTTGTGCAGCGTTAGTTGTAAAATTTGTGCCTTATGTTACACGCAGATTTTCTACCTATCGCCACGCTTGGGAATATGCTTCTGACAAGGGTTATCAACAAACAAGAACAATGATGGCAATTGCTTCTGGTGCTCTTTTGGGCGTTGGTGGCGCAAATGGCAAATTAAAATATGTTGCTGCTGCCGATACAGATTTGGTTTTTGGAATGCTTGTTGAAGAATGGGGAATGATTTTTGCTTTTTGTGCAATTGTTTGTTTTATAATTTTTGCGCTTTACTCATTGAAAAGCATTTCTCAAACTAATTCGGCTTATTTTGCCATTGCCGCGGTTTCGGCTGCAGGTCTTTGGCTTTTCCAAATTTCACTCAACATTTTCGGCTCAACCGACCTTTTGCCACTCACAGGTGTAACCTTGCCATTCATTTCAAATGGCGGTTCAAGTATGATTTCGTCTTGGTTGCTTTTATCATTTATAAAAGCAGTTGGCAAAAACACTTTGAAAGAGCCGGCAGTTTTGTGCGAAGAAGAAGGTGAAGAGCAATGAAACAAATGAAACTTCGTGCAATAATAATGGTTGTTTTATCTGCGCTTTTTGTTGGTGGACTTGCTGTTTTGTGTATGTTTTATGTGGTAGATGGCAACTCTTGGGCGCTTTACCCTGCAAACTCACACATTTACAACAACGGAAACATTGTACAAGCAGGTACAATTACTGATAGAAACGGTGTTGTTTTAGCGCAAACAAAAGATGGCATAAGACAATTTAATGATAACAGCTTAACAAGAAAATCAACCCTTCATGTTGTTGGCGATTTGGGTGGATTTATTAAAACAGGTTTGCATTCTTCTTATATTGATAAATTAACTGGTTATAACAAAATCAACGGTGTTTACAGTTATTCAAAAGAGGGAAACAACATAGGAATAACACTTGATTCAAGCGTTTGTACAACTGCTTTAGAAGCGCTTGGTAAACACTCTGGCACAGTTGGTGTTTATAACTATAAAACAGGCGAAGTTATTTGTATGGTTTCAACTCCTACTTATGACCCGCAAGATGAGCAAGATACTAAAAAGGCGAAAAATGGTGAGTATAAAGGTGTTTATTTGAATAGATTTATTTCAAGCACTTTTACACCTGGCTCAACATTCAAAATTGTCACTGCGTCAGCTTCAATTGAAACTTTTGATGATGCTTATACCCGTGAGTACACCTGTAACAAAGGTGTTATGATGAATGGAGAGTGGATTTCTTGCCTTGGCAACCATGGTACATTGACATTGAAAGATGCGTTAGCAAAGTCTTGCAATGCTTATTTTTCACAGCTTGCTGCCGATTTGGGCGAGCAAACCTTGACTAAATATGCAAAGCGCGCCGGCTTTAACAAATCTTTTTCAATTGATGGAATTGAAGCCAAAACATCTTATTTTAATGTTGAAAACGGCAGAGATATTGACCTTGCATGGGCAGGTATGGGGCAATATACTGATATGATGAACCCATTGCAATATCTAACATTTATGGGCGCAATTGCAAATGGCGGCACACCACAAAAGCCATATCTTATAGCTTCTGTTGAAACACAAAGTGGCATTCCACTTAAATTTTCAACCGGTGGCGTGGGTGCAAAAATGATGAATTCTTCTACTGCGCAGCAGATGGTAGAATTAATGCGAAACAATGTTAAAGTAACTTATGGCGACTGGAATTTTTATGGGCTTGAAGTTTGCGCCAAGTCGGGTACTGCCGAAGTAAAAGACCAAGAGCCACACGCAGTTTTTGTTGGTTTTAACAATCAAGAAGAATTGCCACTTGCTTTTGTTGTTTTGGTTGAAAATGGTGGTTCTGGCGCTCGTGTTGCCGGACCAATTGCAAATAAAGTTTTACAAAAATGTAAAGAGGTGTTAAATTAAAAATGGAACAAGCAAAAATTGACAGAATTAATTTTTTGGCAAGAAAATCAAAGGTAGAGCCATTAACACAAGAAGAATTAGCAGAGCAAAAACAACTTCGTGCAGAGTATGTTGCGCTTGTTAAAAGAAATCTTACTGCTCAACTTGATAATACCTATATTGTTATGCCGGATGGTAGCAAGAAGAAGATTAAAAAGAAAGACGAAAAATAAGGTTTTTTGTTGACAAAAACTTGATTTATGATACAATTAAGAAAACAATAATTTTTGGAGGATATTATGGCAAAATTCGGACATTTTGAAGACGGTAATAAATATGTTATTACCGAAAAACAACCTGCAAGACCACTTCTTAACTACATTTGGAACCCAAGAGTGCTCTCAGGTGTAAACCATCTTGGTGGTGGTATTGGTGCTTACGGCGTACGTGCGCTTTCTTACATTGACCCAACTGGTAAGGGAAGATGTTCTGTTATTCGTGATGGTAATAGATATTTCTATGTTAAAGATAAAAAGACCGGCAAAGTTTTCAACCCGGGTTGGTACCCAACAAAAACTGATGTAGAGGACTATTCTTGTACTCATTCTTTGGGTTATTCTGTGCTTACTTCAACCTGTGATGGTGTTAAAGCAAGTGCTAAAATCTTTGTAAACGAAGAAGACCCAGCAGAAATTTGGACAGTTACAATTGAAAACAAATCAAATGAAACAAAAGAACTTTCAGTTTACTCTTTTGCAGAATTCCAACTTGAAGGCTATAATAGATATTCTGACTATAACTCTTATGTTCACGGTGAATTTGATGAAGAAACAAACTCAATTGTTTGTTTCAATCTTGCAATGGAACGCCCACACGAATGGTTCAACGGCTTTATGTCAACAGACACAAAACCGGTTGCGTTTGATACTTCAAAACGTGCATTTTTGGGTGTTTATGGTTCTGCTTTTGCGCCAGAAGGTGTTGAAAAGGACAAACTTTCAAACTCACTTGCTGCTTGTGAGCAAATGGTAGGCGCGCTTCAACACGACTTTAAATTAGCTGCAGGAGAGTGTGTTTCATTCAACGTTCTTATTGGTTGTGTTGATGGAATGGAAACTGCAAAAGCACTTTCTAAAAAGCTTTTTGCAGAAGGCAAAATTGAGAGTGATTGGGAAGCAATGCAAAAAACAAAAACTGAACTTTCAGAAGGTATTTTTGTTAACACTCCTGATGAAAAAATCAATAACTTTGCAAACTATTGGCTCAAACACCAAGTTGCTCTTTGTGCAGAAGTTGGCCGTGATACCGGTAAAGGTTTTAGAGACCAATTGCAAGACGCTTGGGCAGTAGCGGCATTTAATAAAGAACTTTCTAAAGAAAAAATTGTTGAAACTCTTACATATATGTATCAATCAGGTAAATGTCCACGTGGTTGGTTGCCACTTGACCACCACATTTATTCTGATGGTCCAACTTGGGTAGCACCAACAATCAACGCTTACATCAAAGAAACTGGCGACTTCGGTTTCTTGCAAGAGCGCGTTAAATATTTAGATGCAGATGGACTTCCAGTAAAAGAAGACACAGTTTGGGAGCATATGCTCACAGCGGCTAGATTTGTAGCAACCGACCTTGGTAAAGACGGCCTTGTTAAATCACGCCACGGCGACTGGAACGACTCTTTGAATATGACTGGTCTTAAAGGCGAAGGCGAATCTGTTTGGACTTCAATTGCGGCTCACTACGCTCTTCATAATATGGCAGAAATCGCACGTGATATTATGGAAGATGAAGAAGTTTACAATGAAATGATTGAACTTGCCCAAAACCTTAAAGTTGCAATCAACGAAAAAGGTTGGGATGGCGAATGGTATCTCGCTGCAATCAATGACTATGATGAAAAGGTTGGCTCTCACACAGAAAAAGAGGGTATGATTTACCTTAACTCACAAACTTGGGCAATTCTTTCAAACGTTTGTGATGATGAGAGAAAAATGCAATGTATCAATGCAGTTGATAAATATCTTGATTCTGACTATGGTCCATTGACACTTTACCCAACTTATACAAAGTTTAACGACAAAATTGGTCGTCTCACAAGCTTTATTCCTGGCATTTGGGAAAATGGTACACCTTATTGCCACGGTGGCACATTTAAAGTTGTTGCAGACACATTGCTTGGTCGTGGCGACAAAGCTTATGAAACAATTTCAAAAATCTTGCCAGATGCAAAATCTAACCCATCTGATGAGTCAGGTTGTGAGCCATATGTTGTTACTAATATGTACTTTGGTCCTGACAACCCAAGAAAAGGCGAAACACTCTTTGCGTGGGTAACCGGTACTGCTGGTTGGATGTTCAGAGCAATTGTTCAATACATCTTAGGTTTCCACCCATCATACAACAGTTTTAAAATCAACCCATGTGTGCCAAGTTCTTGGGACAACGTTACAATGACACGTGCATTCAGAGGCGACACATACAAAATCACAATTAAAAATCCAAACGGCGCTCAAACAGGCGTTAAAAAATTGATTGTTGATGGCGAAGTTGTTGAAGGCAATGAAGTCCCACTCTTTGGCGACGGAAACTTACACGAAATTATTGTTGAAATGTAATTTAAAAAGGGATGCGCAAGCATCCCTTTAACATTAGGAGTAATATGAAAATTATTTTTGCTGATGAAAACATTGTCGTTTGTGTAAAACCGGTTGGTGTTGATAGTGAACACCAAATGGTTGAGATGTTGAAAGAGAATTTAGGCGGAGAAATTTTTACTTTGCACCGACTTGACAAAACGGTTGGCGGGGTAATGGTTTATGCAAGAAACAAGCAAACCGCCGCCACTCTTTCAAAGGTAATTCAAAACGGAGAAATGGTAAAAGAATATCTAGCAAAAGTTCACGGCAACCCACCTGAAAGTGATACTTTAGAAGACTTTTTGTTTAAAGATTCTCGTAAAAACAAAGTTTTTGTGGTAAAACGTGAGCGCAAAGGCGTAAAGTTTGCAAAACTTGAATACAAAGTTTTAAAAAGTGAAAATGACACTTCACTTGTCCGTGTGAGATTACACACAGGCAGAAGTCATCAAATTAGAGTGCAGTTTGCATCACGCTCATTTCCACTTGTTGGCGACAAAAAATATGGCGCAAGGGACAATGAAAAATTCCCTTTTCTTTATTCTTGTTGTATCACATTCCCATATAAAAACGAAACAGTAAGATTTGAAAGTCTGCCTGAATGGGCTAAATAAAACAGGAGTTCCTTTTGGAACTCCTGTTTTTGAATTTAAATTAAATTTCTACACTAGAAACATCTAATAAACCTAAGAATATTTCAGCATCTTTTTTCTTTTGATATGAATTATACAAAGCAACTGCGCTATAAATCACAGGTGCAAATATAAGCAAATATACCGCTAACAACGCTGCCATTGGAACAGTAAGTATCAAGAATAACGGAAAAGCCATACCAATATAAAAACCATATTTAATAAACTTGCCTATTATTTTTAAAATTTCAATAGGACCACAAATTATTGTGGCAAGAATTCCTATACCTGAAATTCCAACCATAATGTATTCAATAACATTTGGAAGGTCATCAATAGTGAATCCAAGAATCCACATAATTGTTGTAAGAACTGATATACCAGTACAAATGAGTTTGAATTTGAATTTTTTACTTTCTTTTTCCAATAATTCACGAGCGTGGGCTTCGTTTGTTATTTCCTCTTTCTCTATGAATGATGGTTTTTCTTTAACTTTTTTCATAATTTTTACCTCTTTCTTTTTAAAAGTTATACTTATTATAACACTTATGTATTCAAATGTCAACATATGTATTCAAAAAAGTCTTTTTTATGGGTTACACTAAACCTATAGAAAAAGGAGTGAGGTTATGTTTATTCCTATGCTTGATGCAAAAATTGTTGGCGAAGCAATTTATGAAATTAGAAAGCAAAAAGGCGTTTCTCAAGAAGTATTAAGTGGACTTGCAGATATTGGCAGAACTCATTTAAGCGCCATTGAACGAGGCGAACGCAAACCAACTCTTGAGACTTTTTATAAGCTATGTTACGCACTAGAAACAGACATGAGCGAAGTTTGCAAAAAAATTGAATTAAAGTTAAATAAAAAACAGGGCTGAATTTTCAACCCTGTTTTTATTTTACATTTTTATCTGTCTTGCATAGTCGAAAAGATATTGTTGAGCAATGCCTTCAACGCCTTTTGTGCATTCTGGCAAGCCGTTTGGATAAAGATTTTGCATTACCTTTTTAATCCAAACATCAACGGGAAAAGCGTCATACTTTTTGCAAGAAAAAAGCAAAACACACTCGGCAACTTTTGGCCCAATTCCTTTAATTTTCATAAGTTCCACTCTTGCTTGCTCGGTTGTCAAATTCTCTAAATTGTCAAGACACACTTCACCGCTCGCAATTTTTGTTGCAGCATCAATTATGTATTTTGCTCTAAACCCCGCACGAATAGGCGAAAGGTCTTCAACTGTTAAACTTGCAATTTTTTCTGGTGTAGGAAAGGCGTAAAATCCATCTTGCAACTTTTCGCCAAACTGCTCACAAAATCGTTCAATAATGCCTTTAATTCGTGGAATATTATTGTTTTGCGAAAAAATAAACGAGCAAATTGTTTCAAACTTTTCTTGGGAAAGAAGTCTAATTCCGGGTGAAGTTTCAATTGCTTTTTTAAGCGTTTCATCACGTGATAAATTGGCTTTGATTTTTTCATAATCAATGTCAAAAGTAAAATAACCAAAGAAAAATTCAGAAAATTCTTCTTTAGTCAAATTTTCAATAACAACCGTGTCTTGTTGTTTGTAAAGTCGTAAAACTTTATGTTTGACAACGCCTGTCCAAACTCCGTTTTCATCCACTTTAAATCTAAACGCCTGACCACAGTCAAGGGTTTGTCTTAAATCAAAATGCTTGTCTTTTATAAAAACGCAGTTGTTTGAGAATTTAATGTCTGTCATTTTTAACTCCTTTTAAAAATCTATTGATATTATACCACAAAAATGATATAATTCAAATAATAAATATTGGAGTGAGTTTTATGCGTGATGATATTTGCACAATACCGTTAAGTGAAATTTTTGAAGAAACTGATGGTTGCCCAATTTGCCGAATGAAAGAAATGTTGGTTGAAAGAATAACCGAGTACATTTTAGGCGCTGCAATGATGGAGCCAGATGTTAGAATTGAAACTAATAAACTTGGCTTTTGCAACGAGCATTTGCAGGGTATGATGAAACGCCGCAACCGTTTGCAATTAGGGCTTATTTTAGAAAGTCATTTGCAAGAATTAAATTCAGAAGTTTTCAAAAAAGGGTTACTTGGGTTTAATGCTAAAAAAAGCGCTTATAAAGTATCAAGAATACAAGAAACTTGTTTCATTTGCGACAAGGTTGAGTGGGGAATGAGCCGACTCATCGAAACTCTTTATCGCACTTATAATAGCGAACTTGACTTTAGAGAAAGCTTTAAAAATCAAGAATATATTTGTTTGCCACATTACCGTTTGCTTGTTGAAAATGCTTCTCAACATCTATCAAAACAACCACTCGCAAGCTTTAATGAAACGGTTACAAACTTGACAAAAAATCATTTAGAAAGTTTGTATGAAGATGTTCACGCATTTACTAAAATGTTTGATTATCGAAGCGCAGAAAGTGAAGAAGAGCCTTCTGATAATGTAAAAAATTCTATTGAACGCACTGCCGAATTTTTGTGCGCAAAAATGGGAGAATAAATTATGAAAAAAATTGAAATTTTTACTGATGGCGCTTGTTCTGGCAATCCAGGTCCAGGTGGTTGGGGCGCAATTCTTCGTTACAAGACTAACGAAAAAGAGCTTTCAGGTGGTGAAAAAGAAACCACCAATAACCGAATGGAATTAACCGCTGTTATTTCTGCTTTAAAGGTGTTAAAAGAGCCATGCGAAGTCACCCTCACAACTGATAGCAAGTATGTTTGTGATGCCGTTTTGCAAAACTGGGTTTATTCTTGGCAGGCAAACGGCTGGAAAAAATCTAACAAAAAACCTGCTTTAAATGTTGATTTGTGGGAGCAATTGTTAGAACTTTTAGAAATTCACAAGGTTCAATTTGTTTGGGTTAAAGGTCATGACGGCCACCCTGAAAATGAGCGATGTGACAAATTGGCAGTAATTGAAACTGAAAAATTTAAATAAACACATTCACCCTTGCAAAGAATATTTGTAAGGGTGATTTTTTTTGTTAAAAAGAGTTATTGTCATTGCCGTAAGTTTTGGGCTTGTTTTGGCGTTGTTATTAGGTCTTGCTGTGGTGGATAATCAAATCAAAATCTCGCAAAACAACCCATTTTTAAACACATTTTTAATAGATTTTAGCGACAAATTTTTGTTTTTAAGATTTTTTAATTTAAGTTTTAAATTGTCGTTTGGACTTGCAAAAACAACACAAAATATTATTGCTTTTTCAAGACCAATTTTCAGCGTTTTAATTGTTGTTTTTTCAAAAATTTTTATCTATTGAAACTTGAATGTTTTTCTGTTATAATAAAGAAAAACTAAATGGAGAAAAATAATGGTAAAGGTAAATATAAAGAAATTAAACGAAAACGCAGTCATTCCAACATATGGCTCAGACTTTGCAGCAGGCGCTGATTTGTACGCTTGTAACACCGAAAAAATTGTAATTCCTGCGCACAAAACCGTGCTTGTGCCAACAGGCGTTGCAATGGAAATTCCAGAAGGTTACGCAGGTCTTATTTATGCTCGTTCAGGCATTGCTTCAAAACGTGGCCTTGCTCCTGCAAACAAGGTTGGCGTGGTTGACTCTGACTACCGTGGCGAGGTTATGGTTGCCCTTCACAATCACAGTGAAATTGACGCCGAGATTGACGTTAATGAGCGCATTGCACAGTTGGTTGTTGCACCATTTTTGAAGGTAGAATTTAACGAGACTGACGAATTAACCGACACCGTTAGAGGAGAAGGCGGTTTCGGCTCAACAGGTAAAAAATAAAGCAAAAATGTCGCTTGAAATTCAAGCGACATTTTTTTAAAATAAACCTTTTGTAAAGTCTTCTAACTCTTCTTGATAGGTTGTGCCTGCCAAATATTCTTCTTCTAATTCTTCATCAAAATCAGCAGGTGGCAAAACCTCATCAAAAAGCGCTTTGTCATCGGACAAATTGTTATAAAAATCTTTATCAATCATAAAAAACACCCCTTAATCATTATTATTAGAAATGATTAAGGGGTTATTCAATTAATCTCTTGTTTGTGAAAGTGTAAAGATTGCCATTGTACCAGGACCAGAGTGTGAACCAATAACAGGACCTGTGTAACCAATGATAACATCTTTAACTTTAAGGTCTTCTTTTGCCTTTTTAGCAACATATTGTGCATCTTCCAAACAGTCGCCGTGACAAATGAAAATTGTTTGATTTTCGGCATCAATAATTGAAGAGCCAGCTCTTTTAACAAGTTCATCTAAAGAAGCTTTTCTGCCTCTTACTGTGCCAACTTTTATTAAATGACCTTCATCATCAACGTGCATAATTGGTTTAATTCCCAAAACTGTACCAATCATAGCAACAGCAGGAGAAACTCTGCCACCACGTTTTAAGAAGTGCAAGTCATCAACAGTAAACCAGTGTGCAAGGTTAAGTTTGTTTTCTTCCAACCAAGAAGCAATTTCTTCTAAACTTTTGCCTGCATCTTTCATTTTTGCGGCGTAGTAAACAAGCATTCCTTCGCCAAGTGAAGCTGCCAATGTGTCAACAACAACAATTTTTCTATCAGGAAATTCTTCGCTTAATTCTCTTGAAGCCAACATTGCTTGGCCAACAGTACCAGAAAGACCGCTTGAAAAACCAATATAAAGAATATCTTTTCCTTCTTGTAAAATTGGTGTGAAAGCATCAAGAAAGCCCTGCAAAGTAATTTGGCTTGTTGTCGATGTAGCGCCCTCGCGCATTTTTTGATACAAGGTTTTAATGGCCTTGTCATCATCTTCGGCAATATCAATGAAAGTTTCGCCATTTGTAATATATTGCAAAGGTAAAACCGTGATTCCAAGTTCATCAATAAGCTGTTTAGTAAGGTCAGCAGTAGAGTCTGTCGCAAGTACGAATTTTGACATAGTTAATCAACTCTTTTCTATTTTTTGTAGTTTTATTTTAACAGATTTTGAAAAGTTAGTCAATATTTTTTTAAAAAATATCAATATATTGTGGATTTTTTGAAAAAGATGTGTTATAATGTTTGGGTATATGTGATATTAATCGAAATTTATATATTTATTTTGACAAAAAGAGGTGACATTTTTGGAAAAACTGCTAATCAAAGGCGGCAACGCTTTAAAAGGAAAAGTTTATATTAGTGGCGCTAAAAATGCCGCTGTTGCAATCATTCCGGCAGTTTTATTGAGTGATGGCGTTTGCAGAATTGAAAATGTTCCTAATATTTCTGATGTTAATGTTCTTTTAAAAATTTTACAAGAACTTGGTGCTAAGGTTAGATACCTTAATAAATCAACAGTTGAAATCGACCCTAAGGGTGTTAACACCCACATTGTTTCTTATGAAATGACTAAGAAGACAAGAGCTTCAAGTTATTTTATGGGCGCAATGCTTGGTAGATTTAAAAAGGCAAAGGTTGCTCCTCCGGGGGGGTGTGACTTTTGTGCAAGACCGCTTGATTTGCATGAAAAGGGCTTTGAAGCACTTGGCGCAACAATTGACAAGTTTGATGGTATGATGAATATTGAAGCAGACCGTCTTGTTGGTACTGTTATTTATCTTGACACAGTGTCAGTTGGTGCAACCATTAACATTATGCTTTCTGCAGTTAAAGCAAGGGGCAGAACAATTATTGAAAATGCGGCAAAAGAGCCACATATTGTTGACCTTGCAAACTTCCTTAACTCAATGGGTGCTGACATTCGTGGTGCTGGTACTGATGTTTTGAAAATTTCAGGTGTGCCAACACTTGGCGGAACAACTTATTCAATTATTCCTGACCAAATTGAAGCAGGCACTTATATGGTAGCAGCCGCTGCAACCGGTGGCGATGTTTTGATTGAAAATGTCATTCCAAAACATCTTGAATCAATTTCTGCAAAACTTGAAGAAGCGGGCGCAATTGTTGAAAATTATGATGAGTCTGTTAGGGTTTATTGCAACGGTCCACTTAAAAAATGTAATGTAAAAACACAACCACACCCAGGTTTCCCAACTGATATGCAACCACAAATGGTTACACTTTTGACCAAAGCACAAGGCACATCAATGATGACAGAAGCCGTTTGGGATTCAAGATTTAAATATATTGATTATCTTCACAGAATGGGTGCAAAAATAAAGGTTGATGGCAAAGTGGCTGTAATTGAAGGTGGCGAAACTTTGAAAAGCGCACCTGTTAAAGCGGTTGACCTTCGTGCAGGCGCTGCAATGATTATTGCAGGTTTAATGGCAGAAGGCGTTACTGAAATTGAAAACATTCACTTAATCGACCGTGGTTATGAAGATTATGTTGAAAAATTCACTGCAATCGGTGCAGACATTGAAAGAATCAACATTCCTGATGACACAAATTCAGTAAACAACGTTGGTTAAAAATAGTAAAGAAAAACGAGTTGTCGAATTAGACAACTCGTTTTTTGTTTTACCAAATAAAAGGTATTAATTTATATTTTACTTTTTGTTTGTACTCTGTGTAACCGTTAAGTTCTTTTTCCAAAAATTCTTCTTCGCTTTTAATTCTTTTTGCAATTAAAAATGGGTACGCTAGAAAAATTACAAAAGCATAAATAGAGCCCAAAACAAGTGGCATTGCCAAAAACAAAAGCGCACTTGCAAAATACATTGGGTGTCTAACGACCGAATACAACCCAGTGTCAATAACAGTTTGGTTTTCTTGTACCTTTATTGTTCGGCTCAAATAAGCGTTTTCTCTAAGCACTTGCGTATAAAGTCCGTAAGCGACTAAAAACACAATGCTTGAAACAGCAACAACGCCTTTTGGCAGAGTGTACCAGTTAAATCTAACTCCAAACCCAGCAAGCAAAAAGCCGATAATAAACATAAGCCCACAAAGTTTAATAACCACACTTTGAGTGCCTAACTTTTCCTTTGCATCAAGTCGGCTTTCTAAAAGTTCTGGTTTTTTAATAAACATAATAATGCCGGCAACAAACATCGGCACAAAAAGAAGAATTAAAAACAACCAGCCATAAGCAAAGTTAAATGTGCCGGCAGGTAAAAACAAAAGTAGCCCCACCAAAACAACGCCAAGCAAAAATTTTGTAATCGCAGATATAAATAATTTCATTTTCAAAACTCCGTTTATTTAATCAGTTCATTAATAGCGTTTTCATAAAAAGCATTTTGCTTTTGTTTAACAACAAATTTGTGTTTGCCGTTTTGATTTTGTTCAAAATAATTTTCACCGGTTTGTTCATCAACAAACGCCTTGCCACAAACCGTGCTAAAACCTGCTTTTTCACACTCGCCAATAATTGCAAGTAGCACAAGCATTGGGTCCCAAGAACTTCTACCATTTGCAGAACCGTGGTCGCACATTGCAAGATGCAAAACATCATCGCTTTTTAAATTTTGACCAGTAATTACATCAAAACCGACTTCCCAACCTAAAAAAGTAACATCAACAGGACAAATTTCGCAAAATGTGTGAGCAGCTTTTCTTGAACGCTCGTTTCTTGCAAAATTGTTTTCACGCCCAGAGTTTTCATCCCATTTGCCCGCCATCATCCAAATTTTTGAAACCTTTTTTCTAACAAGTTCAACGCCGCCTAATTCACAAAATTCATCGGCTTTGCTTGTGAGCAAATCAACCAAAACTTGTGGGTAACCAATTTCAATTAATTCAATTTTTTCATCGGCATTTGCAAGAATTTTTCGGTAAAGTTTTGTTGCATCTAAAACATCGCTGTTGCTTTTGATATTTTTAGAATAGCGTTTAAGTCGCTTTTGATAAGGTGGATTTCCACCAAAATCAGTTGCGTCAAAATCAAGCCCAATTGGGACTTCGACCCCTTCACAGTTCAAAAAACCTTCCAAAGAAGAGGCACTGTATTCCATGCAAGCGTTGATGATAACGCCTTCAAGTTTTATTTGCTTGTTTTTGTGCGCTCTTGCCAAAATTCGCAACGCAACAACATCATCACAATCTGTCCACCAGTCAGTACCCAAAATAAATTTTCGCATTTTAAATCTCCAATTAATAAAGATACCATTTTTTAGATTTTTCTTGCCACTCACTTGCGTCTTTTCTTTGTTTTTCAATCAATTTTTCAACGCAGAAATCTTCGCTCGAAAAATCATCTGTGCCCAATAACATATTAAAAAAGTTTGTAATTTCAAACTCTTTATGTGTTTTTCTAATCGCATCAATAAGTCTAACACCTACTTCAAATGGCTTAAACTCATCTCTGTTAGTAATGTGAACTTGAATGCCGTTGCAAAAGTTGTCTTTGTGCTTTGAAAATGTAGGGGTGAAGTGGGTTTCGCGCAAAACAACACCTGGTTGTTTACCCAACATTTCAATAACTTTTTGTGGCTCTAACCAAGGCGCACCAAAAACTTCAAACGGCTTTGTTGTGCCTCTGCCTTCAGACATATTTGTGCCTTCAAAAAGGCAGGTGCCAATGTAATAAAACGCCGAATCAACCGTTGGAATATTTGGAGAAGGATTAATAAAACACAAATCGGTTTCATCAAAAAACAAATCTCTTGTCCAGTTTTCCATTTTTATAACAGATAAATCACAACCAATGTTTTCGGTGTCATTCATCATCATTGCAAACTCGCCAATGGTAAGACCTGTGCGAACAGGAACAGGAAATCTTCCAACGCCAGACGAGAATTCACGTTTTAAAATTGTGCCTTCAACCACTAATCCACCAATTGGGTTTGGTCTATCTAAAACAACAAATTTAACGCCGTGTTCTGCGCAAATTTTCATCGCATCGGTCATTGTGTAAGCATAAGTGTAATATCTTGAGCCAACGTCTTGAATGTCAAAAATAACAGTATCAAGCTCGGCAAGCGCTTTTTTGCCATCTTCAAAAGTTTTGCCATACAAACTGTAAACAACAATTCCAGAGCACTCGTCGGTGTAAGTGAACACATCTTCAGAGGCTTGTTTGTCGCCACGAACACCGTGTTCAGGCGCAAAAAGAGCCACCAAATCGCATTTTTCTTTCAACATATCAATTGTGCTTGAAAGGTCTTTTAAAACACCTGTGTGGTTGGTAATAAGACCGCATTTTCCATCAAATGTAATGCCACCCTTTGCCACCACATCTGCACCGCAAAATACTGCTTGTTTCATACATTTACCCCTTAAATTCTTCTGCTAATATTTCATAAAATTTCTTGCGAATATCAATAAATTTAGCCTTGTTTTCTCTGCCAAAATTCACTGCATTTGTAAGCAAAACACCCCAAAGCCCAGTTTCTTTATCTACAAAAAGGGCAGTGCCTGTAAACCCTGTGTGACCAACAAATCCACCTTCAATTTTAAAACCAAGACCACGTGCTTCACTGCAAATTTCGGTGTGATTTTTAGTAGCAAGGCAGAACAAATCTTTGTCAATAAAACCTTCGCCTTGTTGTGCGCACATTTTTGCAAATTTTACTGTATCATCAAGTGTTGCAAAAACACCTGCGTTGCCTGAAACACCGCCTAAAAACAAAGCGTTTTCATCATGCACCTTGCCAGATGTAAACTCGGTTGGCGCACAAATCTTTTTATTTTCAGGGTTGTAACAAGCGTTCTTCATTTTAAGTGGTTCAAAAACCAAATCATTTGCTAATTTGTCAAGAGTTTTGCCACCAACAATTTCAAGAATTTTTGCCAAAACAATAAAGCCCATACAAGAATAAGCCACATCACTGTTCGGCTCATATTGTTTTTGGTGACTTAAAATTGTTTTTACTGCGTCATCTGGCTCAATTTCCATATTAAAAAGTGGAAGCCAAGCCGAAATGCCGGAAGAATGGGTTAAAAGTTGTTTTATTGTGCAGTCGGCATAATTACCGCAAAAATCTAAATACAACCCAATTTTATCATCAAGTGAGAGTTTGCCTTGCTGAATAAATTTCAAAGCAATTGCAGTTGTTGAAACAAGTTTTGAAAGCGAAGCTAAATCAAAAAGTGTGTTTTCATCAACTCCAAAAAACTTGCGTTCTAAAACTTTTTCGCCAACGCCAATTGCAACTGCAGCGCAAGGGAACGCAGTACCAACACCGTTTTCAACAAGTTTCAAAGCCTTTTCGAACATAACTTCACCTCCTAAATTTTTTGATAAAAATTAAATGTCTAATTCAGCATAAACGCCATAGTGGTCTGATGGGAACTTGCCATCAAAAGTTTCAGTCATCAATTTTTGTGTTATTGCTGTGCATTTATCATCAATAAAGCAAAAATCAATGTGCGCATCGGTAATTTCGTCTGGTTTATAACCGTGGTAAGTTGTGGTCAAATCGTTAACAGTTAATGCATTAACATCTCTAAAATGCTTAACCATCTCGGCGTAACCAGCACTTTCAGGTGTCATATTAAAGTCGCCAACAATAAATGTTGGATGGTCTGAAATCTTTTTAGAATATTCATAAATTAACTTCGCGCTGTCAACCTGACAAGCATCACTAAAACCAAAATGAGTGTTCATAAAGTTAAATGTTTTGCCGCTTGATTTTTCTTTTAAAATAACATATTCACAAATGCGATAACAACCCCAACTGTCCCAACCAGAAGACTCAACTTCAGGTGTGTCAGAAAGCCAAAAATACCCTTTGTCAAGGCATTCAAACTTATCTTTTTTCCATAAAATTGGGCAACCCTCACTACTTTCTTCGGCACGATATTTTAAGAACATATCATAATTTTCAAGGTAGTATTTTTGAGTGAATTCATCCCACTGGGGAATGTACTCTTGAAAACCAATCACATCGGCATCATAAGGCGCAGTAGTTTTGACAAGTCTTGGCGCACGTTCAGCAATTGAGTGCCCATTTTCATCATCAGCGCATCTAATATTAAAACTAATAACTTTTATTTTCATAATAAAAACTCCATTTGCAAATTTACAAAATAATTATAGCATAAAGAAAAAATAATAGCAACAAAAAAGCATCGCTATTGCGATGTAAAAATAATTGTTATTATCAAAGATTTTTTCGGTGGATACTCTGCGCCCGACAATTATGCCAACCACTCCGAGTGGTAGTGGCAAAATTGCCAGTGCTCGAGACTTCACAGTTAAAAACCACTATCGCGTGGTTTTTACTGCTTCGACGAACCTGTGTTTCTGCTTACTACCCGCTCCCTCCAAACAAAAAAGCATCGCTAATGCGGTGCTTTTTTGTTTGGTGGGAGGGGGTGGGATCGAACCACCCGAG
>JAZRPW010000026.1:0-1540 GCA_045649405.1 Acutalibacteraceae bacterium | reverse complement strand
ATTAACTTTAAAAACTCCTAAGTTTAAACTCAAAAAAGGCAAAAAGCAATTTAAAGTTAAATACACAAAAGTAAAAGACGCAACTGGATTCCAAGTTAGATATAAACTTAAAGGCAAATGGAAAACAAAAACTTTTGCTGCTAAGAAAAATGTTACAAAGACAATCAAAAAGCTTAAGAAAGGTAACTATCAAGTGTCTGTGCGAGCTATGATTAAATCTGGTAAACAAAAAGCATATTCGACTTGGGCAAAGGTAAAAAAAGTTAAAGTTAAATAACAACCAAAAACCACTGAAAATTCAGTGGGTTTTGAAAGTTTTTGTTTTGCAAAAAATTTTGTGCATATTTGCAATGGACAAATGAAGTGTTTTAAGATATGATAAAGTTATATAATGTATAAAGGAGACCAAAAATGAAAAAACTTATATCTATTGTTTTGTGTTTGGCAGTGTTGTTTACTACCTTGCCGGGTTTGACTGGTTTCGCACAAACACAAACCGTTTCAACTGAAAACTCGTACTCAAACGAAACGTTTTTGGACATTTTCAAAAAAAATTCAACACTTGCTTGGTACGATGAATTTGAAGGCGATAAAGTTGATGAAACCAAGTGGGAAATCGCTAAAGGTTGGGGCCGTGTTGAAGAAACTTGGAGCACACAAGAAGACGGCAACGTTACTGTTTCAGACGGTTGTCTAAAACTTCGCGCTTATGAAAAAGCAACGAGTGAAGTTACCAACGGAAAAGCAAAAACCAAACTATTTCATAGTGGCGAAGTTTCATCAAAAGCCGCTTGGTCTGAAGGTCTTATTGAAGTAAGAGCAAAACTTCCTAAAGGCAAAGGTGTTTACCCGGCTATTTGGACAATGGGTAGAGACTATTCGATAAATTCTTGTTTGTGGCCTTGGTCAGGCGAAATTGATATTATGGAAGCAGTCGGTACTGCTAATAAAGACAAAGCAAATTGCTCTACTTGGCAGACTTTACATACGTCTAGACCTTTTAAAAAACCGGGTGGAAACACAAATGATGCACACGTTGCAACAGGTATTGGCGAGTACAAAACGCCTCATGAAGTGCCTCTTAACGATGATTTTCACACTTTTTGGTGCTACATGGACGGCTCTATTATGATTGTCGGTGTTGACGAGTATATGATGAGCATAAAAGACCTTAACGACCCTAACCTTACTTGCTTTAAAGATTGGGAGCAATGGCTTGTTTTAGGTCTTCAGATGGGTGGACTTGCTTCAACCCCTGAGAGAACAGATTATTCTGTTTGGGAAATGCTTATTGACTATGTAAGAGTTTATAGACTTGAAGATGTCAAAGATTATGAAAAATATCAAATTTTTGAAGCAGAAAGCCTCGAACACATTGGCAATGTAGAAACTAATTATTTGCCTTGCGCTCAAAAATGTGTTGTTAATACATCATCAAACGATATGTCTATTTATCTTGATGAAATACAAGCAGGCAATTATGATATAATGATTGACTGCGTCAGTGCAAAAAACGGCGGTTATTATGATGCGTATATGA
>JAZRPW010000025.1:0-27737 GCA_045649405.1 Acutalibacteraceae bacterium | reverse complement strand
GAGAATAGCGAAACTTTTATCTTAGAAATTTCAACCTTAGTTCCCATATTTTCTAAAATATGTTTTTGCTCAAGCATTATATCTTCTTTTTCATCTTCTCTAACAAAAGCGTATATAGAAACTAATTTCAAGATATCTTCTGGTTGTCGCCAGTTAAGCAATGACAAAAACATATCAGAACCACACACCAAAAACAATTCATCGTCACAATAAGTTTCTTTAAGTTGTAAAAGAGTATTAATTGTGTAACTAATTTCATCTCTTTTAAGCTCAATATCAGAAACCTCACACTTGTCAAACTTTTCAAATGCCAATTTGCACATTTCAAATCTATGTGCATCATCAACAAGATTTTCATTTGATTTATGTGGAGAAAACTTGCTTGGAATTATTAAAATTTTATCAAAATCAGTTTTATTATTAAGATGCTCAACAATTTCGACATGTCCTAAATGGACAGGATTGAAAGCACCACCATAAATTGCAATTTTCATAAAACCAAACCTTTACTTTTTAGTTTTTGGCAAAACAATTTTTGGTTCTTTTTCGTTTCTTTTATAAAAAATCATTTTTCTGCCTACAACCTGTACAACATCACAATTAACCTTTTCGGCAATAATGTTAGCAAGTTCTTTTGGCATAATTGGTGTGTTTTCAAGAGAATTGATTTTAATTAATTCTCTCGCTTTTAAAGCATCTTCAATTTGTTTAATGAGCGTATCAGTTACACCACTTTTACCAACTTGGAATAAAGTTTCATAACCATTAGCAAGACCTCTAAGGTATGCTCTTTGTTTACTTGTTATCATCTAAGTACTCCTTTAATTTTACCTTTAATTCTCTTAATGCATTTCCTCTATGGCTAA
Source organism: Acutalibacteraceae bacterium (assembly GCA_045649405.1). Lineage (GTDB taxonomy): Bacteria > Bacillota > Clostridia > Oscillospirales > Acutalibacteraceae > RUG11462. The sequence goes on along the minus strand of JAZRPW010000025.1, from coordinate 26,871 downwards.
TAGCATCTTTTTCTTCAGCAGAAAGTTGCGCAAATGATTTTTCACCAACATAAAAGTATGGGTCATAACCAAAACCACCATTTCCAGATGGTTCAAAACCAATATAACCTTTACATTCGCCAAAACATTTTACTTCATCGCCGTTTGGAAAAACAACTGAAATTGCTGAGCAAAACTTCGCAGTCCTATCTTTCATTTCAACATTTTTTAATTTTTCAATAAGCAACTCATTGTTTTTATCATCAGTTGCATCATCGCCTGAATATCTTGCAGAATAAATACCTGGTTCTCCATTAAGCGCATCAACGCAAAGGCCTGAATCATCTGCAATTGCAGGAAGCCCAGAAACTTTGCAAGCAGATTCAGCTTTTAAAAACGCATTTTGTGCAAAAGTCTCCCCTGTTTCATCAACTTCAGGAATTGAAATATTTAAATCATCCTCATTAACTGCAGTAATGCCCAATGGATTTAAAATTCTTTCAAGTTCTGCAATTTTCTTTTTGTTTTTACTTGCAATAATAAACTTCATTTTTATTCTCCATCAAAAAGTGCATTTGCAAAATCTTGTGGTGAAAAATCTTGCAAATCATCAATTTGCTCGCCAACACCAATAAGTTTTACTGGAATGCCTAATTCTTGGTTAATTGCTAAAACAACGCCACCACGAGCAGTACCATCAAGTTTAGTCAAAATGATACCTGTAATGCCTGCCGCTTCTTTAAACTCTCTTGCTTGATTAACTGCATTTTGACCAGTTGTTGCATCAAGCACAAGCAAAACCTCGACATCAGAATCAGGCAATTCACGATTAATAATTCTTGACATTTTTGAAAGTTCATCCATAAGATTTTTCTTGTTATGAAGTCTTCCGGCGGTGTCGCAAATAATTACATCTGCATTTTTTGATTTTGCTGAAGCAATTGTATCAAAAACAACCGCAGAAGGGTCTGCGCCTTCTTGGTGTTTTACAATTGGTACATTTGCACGGTCAGCCCAAATAGTAAGTTGTTCTGCAGCCGCTGCTCTAAATGTATCTGCAGCGCCCAAAATTACAGATTTGCCTTGTTTTTTATACATACTTGCAATTTTACCAATAGAAGTTGTTTTACCAACGCCATTAACACCAATAACCAAAATCAAAGATGGTTTTGTATTGATTTTAATTTCATTATCATTACTCATCATTTCAACAATAACTTGTTTCAACATATCAGTAATGAGTGTTGGGTCAGTAACCCTTTCTTCTTTTACTCTTTTCTTAAGAGTTTCACAAATTGCAGTTGCAGTATTTACACCAGTATCAGCCAAAATCAAAGTTTCTTCTAACTCTTCAAAAAGTTCATCATCAATTTTTGTGAATGAAGAGATAACAGAATTAACTGCACCAGATAAACTATCTCTGGTTTTCTTGAGTCCTTGACTGATTTTACTAAATAAACCCATAAGTTCTCCTTATTTTTCAACCTTTGTTTTCAAAGTTTTCTCAATTTCAGAAACATTAATAGAAAGAAGTTTTGAAACACCTTTTTCTTGCATTGTTACACCATAAAGTACATCTGCTTCTTCCATTGTACCACGTCTGTGAGTAATAACAATAAACTGTGTTTTCTTACTCATACGACGAAGGTAAGCAGCAACCTTATCAACGTTAACTTCGTCTAACGCTGCTTCAACCTCATCAAGCAAGCAGAATGGCGGTGGATTTACTTTCATAATTGCGAAATAAATTGAAACGGCAATAAGCGCCTTTTCACCGCCTGACAATTGCTCAATAATTGAAATATTCTTTCCTGGTGGTTGTGCAATAATTTCAATGCCTGACTCTAAAACATCATCAGGATTTGTAAGTTGAAGTTTAGCAGTACCGCCACCAAACAACTCTTTAAATACATCAGTAAAGTTGCTTGCAATGATAGAGAATTTGTCAATGAACATCTCTTTCATTTTCTCTGTCAAGCCACTAATGATTTTACGAAGTTCTGCAGAAGATTTCTCAACATCTTGAATTTGAGCTAACATATATTCATAACGCTCAGAAACTTCTTTGTACTCGTCAATTGCAGCAACGTTAACAGAACCGAGAGAACGAATTTTAGATTTAATTTCGTTCAAACGTTTTGTAGCAGCAGGAATATCATCAATATGGAATCCTATTTCTTCTGCCTGAGATTTTGTAAGTTCATACTCTTCATAAAGTTTAGAAATAATATCAGCATATTGTCTTTCTAAAGTTTCTTTTCTTTCTGTCAAACGAGCAAGTTCGCCAGATAATTTTTCCTTATCTTGTGATTTTTCACGTTCAACATTACGTGATTGATAGTTATTTTGCTCAATTTGATTGCGTTTTTCAGTAAGTCTTTTAATCTCATCTTCACTTGATTCAGATTTAGAAATAAACCCACTTGAAATTTGAGAAAGACGCTCAATTTCTTCACTTTCAATTTTGTTTTTAACTTCAAATTGCTCAATTTCTAAGTTTAATGAAGAAATTCTACCAACTCTGTCGTTCTTTGTTTGTTTGATTTGTAAAATAGCATCTCGAAGATTGTCAATATCTTTGTTGAAAGAAGCAATTTCAAATCTAATTGCTGAAATTTTATCAGTAATTTCAGTTTTAACATCTGACAACTTGTCTTTATTAGAAAGAAGCATGTCAATTGATTCTTCAACTTCTTTCTTCTCATTCTCTAACTTTTCAAGTTGTTTTTCAAAAGTAGTAATTTTGTCATTCAACTCTTTTGTACGAGAATCAGACATTTCTTTGCTCTTCAACAAATTGTCAAGATTAGACTTGTTGGTATTGTATTGCTCATCTAAAAGTTTCAATTCACCTAAAAGTCTAATTTTGTCTTCATTTGCACGTTTTAATTCAATTTCATTGTTTTCGAAAGAACTGTTATAATTTTCTTGTTCTTTCTTGATTTTTTCAAGTTCAACTGACAATAATTTAATTGATTCATTTGTTTTGTCAATTTTAGATTTCAATTCATCAATTTGTGCAGAACGGTTCAACAAACCTGCGTTCTTAGAAAGTGAACCACCAGTAAGCGAACCACCGGCATTAACAACTTGACCATCAAGAGTAACAATTCTAAATCTATAAGAATATTTTTTAGCCATTGAAACAGCAGTGTCTATATCTTCACAAATTACTGTTCTTGAAAGCAATGAACTAATAATATCTTTATACTCATTTTTAGTTTTTACAAGTTTGTCTGCATAATCAACAAAACCGTTGCATTTGTCAACAGAATCTTCTTTTAATGTAATTGGTCTAATTGAAGTAAGTGGCAAAAATGTTGCTCTACCTGCATTATTTCTTTTCAAATATTCAATCGCACGTTTAGCATAATCTTCATTTGAAACAATAACATTTTGTGCAGCAGCACCTAAAGCAGTTTCAATTGCCACTGAATATTCTGCTTTTACATCAATAAGACGAGAAACAGGACCATGAATTCCTTTTAATTCGCCATTATCAGATGCTTTACAAACTTGTTTAACTGCATAAACATAACCTTCAAGATTTTTCTCGAACTCTTCAAGCATTTTAATTCTGCGTTGAAATTCAGACTTGTCAAGAGTTTTGTTGTTAATCTCTTCGGTTAAATCATTAATCTTTTGATTACGTTTTTCAAGTTTAAGTTTAAAGCCATTAATAACATTTGAACTTTCATTAATTACCTTATCACAGTCTTCAATATCTGCGTTACAATCTTCAATTTCTTCAGTAATATCTTCAAGATAATCTTCAATTTTCTTAACCGTTTCATCAAAATTATCAAATGAATTATCAATTTCATTAACTGCAGTTTTAGCAGAAACCAAATCAACCTTGCATTCTGAAATTTTTTCTGTTAATTCATTCAATTTTGCGTTTTTATTAGCAATTTTTTCAGAAAAATCGCCTGAGTCTCCAGAAACTGATGCCAAATCTTCAAGTTTGTTGTTTAATTCTTCAGTTTTAGCACTAATTTTCTCTTCAATTTCTTTAATTAATGCCTCTTTTGTTTCAATATCTTTATCTAAAGTTTCATCATCAGTATTTGCAGTTTCAATTTCGCCTTTTAATCTTTCAATGTTTTCATTGTTATGTAAGATATTGTTATTCAAAACCGCAATTTGACCTTTAATTTCAGATGTTTCTTCATCTGCTTTTGCAGCTTCTCTACGAATTGCATCAATTTGAGAAGAAAGTTTGTTAGATTCAATCGCTGCAATGTCAGATTGAGCAATAAGTTCAGTAATTTCTCTTTCTAATCTTTCGTATTGTGATTTTGCAAGAGTAATTTTCTCATCTTGAGTTTTTAATTGCTCGTCAGATTTGTTCAAAGTGTTAAGCCATAAACCAATTTCAAGTTGTTTTTTCTCGCCAGAAACAGACAAAAATTCTTTTGCTTTTTCACTTTGCTCTTTAAGTGGTTTAACACGAGATTCGAGTTCATAGAAAATGTCTTTAAGTCTTAACAAATTATCTTCTGCGTGAGCCAATTTTCTTTCAGACTCTAATCTACGATAACGATATTTTGAAATACCTGCTGCTTCTTCAAAAATGTCTCTTCTTTCATCAGACTTAGAACCAACAATTTCGTCAATTCTACCTTGTCCAATCATAGAATAACCATCACGACCTAGACCGGTATCCATAAACAATTCGTGAATATCTCTAAGTCTTACAGTATTGCCATTGATTCTGTATTCGCTTTCGCCTGAACGAAAATATCTTCTTGTAACGGTAACTTCATCATTATCAAATTGCAAGCCACCTGTTGAATTATCAATAGAAATAGAAACTTCGGCAAATCCAAGCGCTTTTCTTTTTTCAGTACCAGTGAAGATAACGTCTTCCATTGACTTACCGCGAAGTTGTTTGTTTGACTGTTCGCCTAATACCCAACGAATAGCATCAGAAATGTTACTCTTACCGCTACCATTAGGGCCAATAACTGCAGTTATATCTTGGTCAAATGTAAGTCTAGTTTTATCTGGGAATGATTTAAAGCCTTGAATTTCTATTGCTTTAAGTCTCATTTAACCATCTTTCCTTTCTTTTAAAATAATCTCATATTTTTTTAAGTTTTCCATTATTTTCACATTCAAAAATATATTCTTTGAATTAAAATATTCAATGTTTGATTTGTTTTGTCCAATTGCTTTTGAAATTTCAGTTTCTTTAACAAAAACAGTATAAAAACCAGGTTTATGTATAATTGCTTCAATCAAATCTCGATAGATATATGATTGAGCAATTTCACTTAACGCAGGGTGAAAAGCGCCTGCAACAAAACTTTCGTCTTCAATGCTGTGAAGTCCAAAACGAATAACTTTAATGTTGTTATCATAAAACAACTTTAAAAGTTTTGCGCCAGACTTTGCAGCATCTTCAACCGACTGTGGTTGGTATTCTTGATTTAAATACATCTTTTCAAGCAATGTATTTTTCAAAACAACCGTTGGATAAATTCTAACAGTATCAGGGTTTAATTTTACAAACTCATTTGCAGTGAACAAATCTTTTTCATCATCACTTTTGTAAAGACCAGTCATCATTTGAAGGCCTAATTCAAAACCCTGTTCTTTGATTAACTGACAAGCATTTTTAACATCAAATGCAGAATGTCCCCTATTGTTTGCAATCAAAACTTCATCACACATACTTTGTGCGCCAAGTTCAATTGATTTAACACCATATTGCTTTAAAATTTGCAAAATTTCTTTATTAATTGCGTCGGGCCTTGTTGAAATTCTAATGCTTTCAACATTTCCTTTATCAATATGTTTTTTTGCAATTTCGAGAAACTTAATCATCAAATTTCTGTCAATTGCAGTAAAACTTCCGCCAAAAAAAGCAATTTGTCCTTTTTGTCTGTCAAATCTTTTTGAATTTATTGCAGTTTCAACTGCACTATCAATTTCATCTTCAGTTGGCATTTTTTGCTTTCCGGTTATATAAACCTGATTACAAAAACTGCATTTACAAGGGCAACCAATGTGCGGAATAAAAATAGAAATGTTACTATGACTCATAGTCCCATCAACTTTAATGCTTCATGTGCTGCTGCTTGTTCAGCCGCTTTTTTACTTCTACCAGTACCCTTTGCAATCGACAAAGAATTAAGCTCAATTGAAACGGTAAATGTTTTGTTATGGTCAGGACCTTCTTCACCAACCAAAACATAAGTAATTTTTTCTTCAGGATTTTTTTGAATTACTTCTTGTAATTCTGTTTTATAATCCTTAAAAGTAATTCTTTTTGTATCTTTCAAATCTGCTTTAACAAAACGCAAAACAAAGTCTTTAACAGGTGCAATTCCACCATCAAGATACATTGCAGCCAACAAAGCTTCAAAAGCATCTGAAAGAATTGATGGGCGTTTGTTACCACCATTTAATTTTTCGCCTTTTCCAAGTTTAATAAACTCGCCAAGTTCAATTTCTTTTGCAAAATCAAAAAGTGCATCTTCACAAACAAGTGAAGCACGAAGTTTGGTTAAGTCACCTTCTTGTGTTTCATAATTGTTGTAAAGATAGTCAGAAACAATGATAGACAAAACTGAATCTCCTAAAAATTCAAGTCGCTCATTGCATTCATAATTTGCACCCATTTCATTTGCATAAGAAGAATGAGTTAAAGCAAGTTCTAACAGCTTTTTATTTGAAAAAACATAACCAATGTTTTTTTCGAGTCTTTCCATTTTAGTTTTCACCCTTAATTGCGTTTTCAATATCTTCAATTACGCCTGTGTTTGCAAAAGCAATTGCTTGTTTAACTGAAGATTTAATTGTTTTTGCATCAGCACTACCATGTGCTTTGATTACCGGCGCTTTAACACCAATAAGTGGTGCACCACCATGCTCAGAATAATCAAATTTTTTCTTAAGTCCCATAAGACCTTTTTTAATCATCAAAGCAGCAATTTTACTAATAGCATTTTTGTATAAAATGTTTTTAACCATTTTCATCATTGACATTGCAACGCCTTCGGTAAGTTTAAGCACAACATTACCAGTAAAACCATCACAAACTGCAACGTCACAAGCGCCTGTTGGCAAATCTCTTGGCTCAACATTGCCAATGAAATTAATACTTTTTTCTTCTTTTAATCTTTTGTGGGTTTCAACAAGCAATTCGCCACCTTTTGTGTCTTCAGCGCCAATGTTAATAAGACCAACACGTGGATTTTCAACACCAACAACATTTTTCATATAAGCGCTACCAACAATTGCAAATTGAACTAAAATTTCTGGTCTAACATCAATATTAGCACCCATATCAACAAGCATATATGGAGTAGTTGTTGTTGGCAAAACAGATGCAAAAGCTGGTCTTTTAATACCCTTAATTCTTTTAACAATAAAGGTACCACCCATTAAAACTGCGCCTGAAGAACCAGCAGAAATCACAGCATCAGCCAAGCCATCTTTGACTGCTTTAAAACTAACTGCAAGTGATGTATTGCTTTTGGATTTTAAAAGTAAATTTGGGTCATCATGAACATCAAAAACATCATCTGCATGCAAAATTTCAATGCCTTCAAGTGAAATGTTATTCTCACTTGCGCATTGTTTAATCTTTTGTTCATCACCACAAAGAATAATTTGAGCGTCATACTCTTTTACTGCTAAGGCAGCACCTTCAATATTTGACAAAGGTGCATTATCGCCACCGAAAGCATCAATAACTATTTTCATATTCTTTCTCCATTATGTAAATTTTCTTCCAAAGCAATTTTCAAATCAGCAAGTGCTTTTTCAGCAATTACTTGATATCTTTCTTGCTTATTCTTAATTAAAATTCCTTCTCTTGGCAAAATTCCAAAATTAGCACCCATTGGTTGAAAATCTTTCTTATCATCTGTGCTAATATATTTTGACAAAGCACCACACATTGTGGTTTCAGGCAAACGCATTTGTGGTATTTCCATTAAAGTATTATAAACAGAAATAGCTGCCAAAATACCTGACATTGCAGATTCCATATATCCTTCGACACCAGTGATTTGACCTGCAAACCAAATGTTGTCTTTTGTCTTTAATTTAAAGTTTTCATTAAGTAATTTTGGCGAATTTATAAAAGAGTTTCTATGCATTACGCCGTATCTTACAAACTCCGCATTTTTAAGCGCAGGAATTAAAGAAAATACTCTTTTTTGCTCACCAAATTTTAAGTTTGTTTGAAAACCAACAAGATTATACAAAGTTCCTTCTTTGTTTTCTTTTCTAAGTTGCAAATTTGCCCAAGGTCTATGACCTGTTCTTGGATTAGTAAGACCAACTGGTTTTAATGGGCCAAAACGCATTGTATCAGCACCACGAGAGGCCATAACTTCAATTGGCATACAACCTTCATAAACACTCTTTTTATCAAATGAACTTGTTGGTGCACCCTCGGCTTTCACAAGCTCATTGTAGAAAGTTTCGTACTCTTCTTTATCCATTGGACAGTTGATGTAATCATCAGCATCTCCCCTGTCGTATCTGCTTTGTTCAAAAGCACAAGACATATCAATGCTTTCAACTGTAACAATCGGAGCAGCGGCGTCATAAAACGAAAGATATGCACCGGTTAGTTTTGAAATACTAATAGCCAAATCTCCATCGGTTAATGGACCTGTTGCAATGATTGTAGGTTTATCGTCAGGAATCTGAGTTACTTCGTCATAAACAATTTCAATGTTTTCGTGTTCTTTAATTTTTTTGGTTATATAATCAGAAAACAAATATCTATTAACCGCTAATGCGCCACCAGCAGGAACTGCACAAAATGATGCAGCTTCAAGACAAATTGAGCCCATTCTGCGCATTTCTTCTTTTAAAAGTCCGCCTGCACTATTAATTCTCATCGCTTTTAATGAGTTAGAACAAACTAGCTCTGCAAAAGAATCAATATGATGTGCAGGAGAACGCTTTATTGGTTTTTGTTCAAACAAAGTTACTTTGATGCCTTTGTTAGCTAAATAATAAGCAGCTTCGCAGCCTGCTAATCCAGCACCAATTACGTTTACACTATTCATTATCCTTGCCCTTTTTTGAACGGGTTGTTTTTACTTCGTAACCACAACCTTCGTTGTTACAAACAGTAAGTCCACCTCTGCGCTTAAACAAAGTTTTACCACAGTTAGGACAGTTTTTATCAGTAGGTACATCCCAAGTCATAAAGTTACATTCTTTGCCTTTTTCGCAAGCAAAGTATTTATAACCTTTTTTAGATTTAAGCTCAATAATTTTTGAGCCACATTTTGGGCACAAACCTTTTGTTTCTGTTGTTATTGATTTTGTGTTTTTACATTCAGGATAGCCAGGGCAAGCCAAGAATTTACCAAACTTGCTTGAACGAACAACCATTTTTCTACCACATTTTTCGCAAACAACATCACTTTCTTCAACAGGCACTTTAACTTTTGTGCCATCCATTTTTTGTTCTGCTGAAGATAATGTTTTATCAAATCCTTTATAGAAAGAAGCAAGCATTTTCTTCCATTCAACATCGCCAGATTCAACACCATCAAGTTGGCTTTCAACTTTAGCAGTGAATTTTTGGTCAACAATTTCAGGGAAAAGGTCCGCCAATAAATCAGTAATAATTTCGCCAAGTTTTGTTGGAACTAATGATTTTTTATCTCTTTCAACATATTCACGACTTATAATTGTTGAAACTGTTGAAGCAAACGTACTTGGTCTGCCAATACCACTTTCTTCAAGCATTTTAATAAGTGAAGCTTCAGTAAATCTTGCAGGTGGTTGAGTGAAGTGTTGACTTGGAGTTAAACTCTTTAACTTAAGCACATCTTCAACCTCTAATTCAGGAAGTGCTTTGCCGCTTTCTTCTTTTTCATCTTTTCCTTCAATGTAAAGGCAAGTAAAACCATCAAATTTTACAGAATAGCCACTTGCTTTGAAAGTATAACCATTTGCATCAATATCAACATTAACTGTGTTTTGAATGCATTCTGCCATTAATGAAGCAATAAAACGCTCCCAAACAAGTTTGTAAAGTTTGTATTGGTCATTAGTAAGCGAATCTTTAATGCTATCAGGAGTCAACATTGGATTGGTTGGTCTAATAGCCTCGTGTGCATCTTGAGCGCCTTTTTTAGTTTTATAATAGCGTGGTTTTGATGGCAAATATTTATCGCCATAAGTAGCTTTAATATAGCTATTACCAGCGGCTCTTGCTTCTTCAGAGATTCTCAAAGAGTCTGTACGCATATAGGTAATCAAACCGGTAGCGCCTTGACCTTTAATTTCAACACCTTCATACAAGTTTTGAGCAACACGCATTGTTTTTTGTGCATTGAAATTAAGTTTTCTTGATGCTTCTTGTTGTAATGTTGATGTAATAAATGGTGGAGCCGGTTGCTTTTTACGGCTACCCTTTACAACATTTTTTACAACATATTCTGCGTCGTTCAAATCATTTAAAATTTCGTTTGCTTGACTTTCGGTTTCAATTTTTACCTTTTTACCGTTTTTGTCTAAACTCAAATGAGATTCAACATTGCTTCTGCCTTTCATAAGCAACGCTTCAATTGACCAAAATTCTTCCGGAACAAAAGCTCTAATCTCTTTTTCTCTATCAACAACAATTTTGAGCGCTGCAGACTGACATCTACCAGCAGACAAACCTCTTTTAACTTTTCTCCACAAAAATGGGCTTAATTTATAACCAACAATTCTGTCAAGAACTCTTCTTGCTTGTTGAGCATCAACCAAATCCATATCAATCTTTCTTGGATTTTTAATGCCTTCTTCAACACCCTTTTTGGTGATTTCATTAAAAGTAATTCTATTAAGTTCTTCTTTATCAAGACCTAAAATATGGCAAAGATGCCAAGAAATCGCTTCACCTTCTCTATCAGGGTCGGCTGCGAGATAAACAAATTCAGAATCTGATGCTTTGCTACGAAGAGATTTAATTATCTCTTTCTTATCACGCATTTCCATATATTTTGGTTCAAAATTCTTTTCAATATCTACACCCATTTGTGATTTAGGCAAGTCTCTAATATGGCCCATACAAGCCACAACATCATAATCTGCGCCTAAATATTTTTTAACTGTTTTAGCTTTGCCAGGTGATTCAAGTATTACTAATTTTGACATAACTTTCTCCATTTTATCTAATTTCAAATCTACCACCAGGTAGAGAATTAATTGCTTCATTTATTTCAAGTTCTGTTAAATTAAACATTACTTCAGAAACATCAATTCCGGTTTTTTCTGCAATGAAATCAGCAGAAATCGGCTCACTACCAAAACATTCATAAACCTTTTTCATATTTTCATCGCCTTGAATGTTTAATTCTTCAAACTTTAATTTCGTTTTAACATCAACTTGTTCTTTCGGTTCTTCTTTAGTCAATTTTTCTTTTACAATTTTAACAATCGACTTTTTAGCACTAACCTTTTTCTTATGAGGTTCTGTTTCAACTTTTTTACTATACTTCTTCTGAAGATTTAAATAAATATCATCATCGTTAATTGCTGCACGAGCGTAATTAATATTCAACTTGTGCGAATAAGAAAACATATATTCATTTAAAACATCAGCAGGAGTATAAACTGGAATTGCGCCATCTTGCAACAATCTATTTGAGCCCCTGTAACTTTCATCAGAAATATTGCCAGGCACTGCAAAAATGTCTTTGCCATATTCAAGCGCATAACCAATTGTGATTAACACGCCGCTTTTCTCTGGAACTTCAATAGCAACAATACCCATTGACAAAGCAGCAATGATTCTATTTCTAATTTGAAATGCATCACGCTCAACTCTACCTAAAGGTTGCACCTCACTAATTACCGCACCAAAATTTTCAACCTGTTTTCTAACGTCTGATAATGAAGCTAAATAATCATAATCAACACCGCAAGGTCTAACAATGATAGACGGTTTTTTAGCAAACAAAGCACCTTGAGAACATTTTGTATCAATACCGTGAGCGCCACCACTTATAACAATCGCACCTGCTTGAGCAATTCTGTAAGCAAGCGTTGCCGCAGTAATCATACTATTCATACTACAATCACGAGTACCTACCATACCAATACCAACTTCTTCGTTCAAATTTGGTAAATCGCCACGAACATAAAGTACAGTTGGTGGATTAATAATCCTTTTGAGACAAATAGGATACTCTTCATCTTCGATTGTAATTATTTTTATATCTTTTTAATCACAATATTCAATAATTGCTTGCGCTTTTTTAAGGTCAAATGATTTTAACTTTTTAAAACACTTATCATTCAAAAATTTAACATCGCTACGCTTTAAAGATTTATCAAATAAATCGGCTACATTCTCAAAGCTTTCAACAACATCTGAAACTGCAATAGAGCCATAACCCAAAATGTTTTGAAGCGCTATCCAATAAACTGCATTTTTCATACGCTACCTCGCACCATTTCAAACATCAAAACAGATGCAGCAGCTGCAGCATTGAGTGATTCTGCACGACCAAGCATTGGAATTGTAACTGATACATCGCAATTATCAATTGTTTCTTTTGGCAATCCGTTCGCTTCATTACCAATCAACATTGCGCACTTACCAGAAAAGTTAGTTTCTGTAAGTTTCTTTGCAGTTTCTCTTGGAGTTGACGCAAAGGTTTTGACACCATTGTTTTTGAAATAATCAAACATTTCAGTTTCATTAAATTGCAAAACAGGTAATCTAAACAAAGCGCCCATTGATGCTCTTAAAGCTTTTGGATTATAAATATCACAACCGCCACAAACAACCAAAGCATTAATTCCAAAAGCTTCGGCAGTTCTGCTAATTGTGCCAACATTTGCAGGGTCTTGCACATCAACAAGCACTGCAAATTTAGAATCATCTTCAAGTCTCAATTCACAATTCTTGACTTTGCAAACGCAAACAATTCCCTGTGGCGAAACAGTGTCACAAATATGCTTAATAACATCTTGTGTTACTAAGTATGATTCATTTGCTTTGTTAATGATTTTTTCTGCCATTTCTTTAGACTTTTCAAGGCAGTTTTCTGTTACAAAAACAGTCTCAATTTCAACGCCACTTTTGTAAGCGTCAAAGCATAATCTTATGCCTTCAAGCACGAATAAGCCGCTTTGACTTCTCATTTTTGAAGAACAAAACAGCTTGTTAGTATCTTTAATTTTTTGATTGCTTTTACTGGAAATCAATTTCAAATCAAACACCAATTTCAGCATAAAATTTTTAAAAAATAAACAAAACGCACCCGAAGACAAAATGACTTCGGGTACGAATTTCATATTACTTTAAAGCTTCTTTAGCTTGTTCACAAAGAGCTGCAAAACCAGCTGCATCTGAAACAGCCATTTCAGCGAGCATTTTTCTGTTCATGCCAATTTCAGCTTTTTTAAGACCGTTATTGAAAGTTGAGTAGATCATACCATTCATTTTGCAAGCTGCAGAAATACGAGTAATCCAGAGTCTTCTGAAATCTCTTTTCTTTTGTTTACGGCCGATATAAGCATATTGACCTGATTTCATAACTGCTTGTTTAGCAGTTTTAAAAAGTTTATGTTTAGAACCAAAGTAACCTTTAGCTAATTTTAAAGTTTTATTTCTTCTTTTGCGAGTCATCATCGCACCTTTAACTCTTGCCATTGTTCATCTTTCCTTTCTTTAGGCATTAAAAAAATTCATCTTATTTATAAGGAATGAGTCTTTTTACTGCTGGTGTATTTGTTTTATCAGCGATAGTAGTTTTTCTCAAGTTTCTTTTTCTCTTTGTTGTTTTCTTGTTGAGAATGTGTGATTTAAAAGCGTGTGCTCTTTTTACTTTTCCGCTTTTAGTAAGATTGAATCTTTTCTTTGCACCTGAATGTGTTTTAATCTTAGGCATTGTATTGTCCTCCTCAAATATAATTAATTCTTCTTAGGCGCTAAAAACATCAGCATGTTTCTACCTTCCATTTTTGCAGGTTTTTCAATTGCTGCAAATTCAGTACAAGCTTCAGCAAATCTGTTCATTGTGTCAAGACCAAGCTCTGTGTGACCAATTGCACGGCCTTTAAAACGAATAGATACTTTTACTTTATCGCCATTTGCAATAAAGCGTTGTGTGTGCTTAAGTTTTGTATTGAAATCATGAACATCAATATTAAGACCAAGTCTTATTTCTTTGGTTTCAATAACCTTTTGGGCTTTTCTTGCCTCTTTTTCTTTCTTTGCTTGCTCAAATTTGAACTTACCATAGTCCATAATTTTGCAAACTGGTGGTTCAGCGTTTGGCGCAATTTTAACAAGGTCAAGGTTTGCTGCTTCAGCTTGTTTCAAAGCGTCGTCAGAAGACACGATACCAAGTTGTGCACCGTCTGCACCGATAAGTCTTACTTTTTCATCTCTGATTTCTTCATTAATGGAATGTTCTTTTTTACTGATGATTAAACACCTCCGATAAATTTTACAACAAAAAAAGACGGAATAATTTCCGTCCGACACAAAACCGCATAATTACACTAAAAAAGCGGTAAGATTGGCCTTGTTAAGATAATACCACAAGGCGAGAACCGGACGGTTCTTCTTTGTTGTTGATGATATCTTACCACATCTTTACCGCTTTGTCAAGTGTTTTTGTTCTATTTTTAAATTACTTTATCGCAAACTCCGTCTTTATCAATCAAAATGTATTCAACCTTTGTTCTAATCACTTCATTAGTATAGGCTATAATAAACGCTTGATTATCATTGATAGCGTTCACTAATTGACAATCTATATTTTCCTTTATGGTTTTATATTCACCATTATCTAAATTAATATGAGCAATTATTGAATTATCATCTTTGTTGTACAAAGATGCAAATGCATACTCATCATAACAAGAAATTAACTGAATTGAGTGCGGCAAACTATATTTATTCACTTTTGAAGTATCAGTATTCAAAATATACAAATCTTTAGGTGCTTCATCTGAATAAAATACAACTTTGTTTTTAGTGAAATTGAATACCAAATCTTGCTCATACATTTCGACAAATTCATCGCAACCACAAATAGGCTCATATTCATTGCTTTTCAAACTATACTCATAAACATTTTGGTTACTACTTGCACTCGGATTAAACCTTAATATGTATCTTACACTATCTTCGACAATTCCAAAGCCCAATAATTCTTTTGCTATAATTTTATTTAAATTTGTCTTCAAATCATAAACATATAAAACAATATTAAATTCACTTTCGTAAACAGAATATATCAACTTTTCATCTTTAACTGCCCATAGATGCACTCGGTCTTTAACTCTAAATATTTCTTCAAGTTTTTTATTATCTTTATCATACTTGTAAAAAATATTTTCTTTATCAGCAGAAAACCAAGTATAAACAATATTTCCATAAGATTGTAATGAATTATTAAATTGTCCATAGTCACAATTATTTAACTTCATAAATTGATATTCAGTGAATAACTTCTTTGTACCTTCGCTGTTTTTACAAAACCACCTTAAATTATACAAATCATCACTACTGTAATAAACATTACCATCATCGTACCAAAAATCGTCAGTAAAAAAATCTTGAATATTGTTGTAATTAGTTTTGTTAAATTCAACTTCATTTAAAATCTTAGCATTGCTACAAGACGAAAAAGAAAAAAACACTAAAATCAAAATAACAGATAAAACCTTTTTCACGAAATCACCTCTAGATTCGCTTATCAATTACGCCCTTTTGTGATTGATAAAATTCTTCATATCTATCTTCGTCAATTGCTTTTCTAATTTTCTCCATAAGAGTGTTATAGAAATAAAGATTGTGAATAACGCAAAGGCGCATTCCAAGCATTTCATTTGCTTTAAGCAAGTGTCTAATATATGCCTTTGAGTGTTTTTGACAAACTGGGCAATCACATTCAGTATCAATTGGCTCTTCATCAAGCATATATTTTGCATTGTTAAGATTAACAATACCTTTCCAAGTGAAAAGTTGTCCATGTCTTGCGTTTCTTGAAGGCATTACACAGTCAAACAAGTCAACTCCCCTACGCACACCCTCGATAATATTCATAGGAGTACCAACACCCATTAAATAACGAATTTTATCTTTTGGTGCAAACGGCTCAACAGCTTCTATTACAGAATACATAACTTCAGCCGGCTCACCAACTGCAAGACCGCCGATAGCATAACCATCTAAATCCATATCAGCAATGATTTTCATATGCTCTGCTCTTAAATCTTCGAAAGTACAACCTTGATTGATACCAAACAAAAGTTGGTCTTTATTTATAGTATCATCTCTCATATTTAATTCTTTCATCTTCTTTTGACAACGCTCAAGCCAACGGGTTGTTCGTTTGCAAGACTCTGAAGCATAAGAATATGGCGCAGGATTTTCAACACACTCATCAAAAGCCATAGCAATAGTAGATGCTAAATTTGATTGAATCTGCATACTTTCTTCAGGCCCCATAAAAATTTTATGGCCATCAATGTGTGAACGGAAAGTTACACCTTCTTCAGTAATATTTCTAAGGCTACTAAGTGAGAAAACTTGGAATCCACCACTATCGGTCAAAATTGGTCCTTCAAAGCCAGTAAACTTATGCAAACCACCAAGTTTTTTAACATTTTCATCACCAGGTCGCAAATGCAAATGATAAGTGTTACAAAGTTGCACCTGACATTTGTTTTCCATTAAATCATAAGCGGAAACAGCGCCTTTGATAGCGCCACAAGTAGCAACATTCATAAAAGCAGGTGTTTGCACAGTTCCGTGAACAGTTGTAAACTCACCGCGTCTAGCGTTTCCGTCTTTTTTAATTAATTTATATGACATTTATATCTCCTTATATTTTGGTTGTAGTATATTTGTAGCAATAAAATCAACATTTCAATCCATCAATTTTTCAACTCTATTAGGTTCATCACAAGCTCGGTAAGTTCATTAAGATTTTCAATTTTATATTTTGCTTCAGGAACCTTTCCAAAACCATAACTCGCGTGTATAAATGGTAATCCTGCCTTAGTAGCAGAATTGTAATCCCAGATTGTATCGCCAACATACACAGCTTCTTCAATATTGTTTCTTTTTAAAATCAATTTAATATTTTCATCTTTAGGAAGCAAAGTTCGTCCATACATTTCATAATCATCAAAAAGATTTTCAAGCCCACTTGAAGCAAAAAACGCTTGAACATAACCATCTTGAGCATTAGTAACAATCATAAGTTTATATCCATTATTTCTCAAAGACATTAGCGCTTCTTTTAAGCCATCGTATAACTTACCGCAATTAGAGCATAGATATTCGTTTTCAAACTCTTCACACTCTTTTAAAATTACTTTTTGTTCATTATCAGAACAATTTGGCAAAAGACGTTTGATAATATCATCCATCATAAGCCCCATTGAATCTTGCATATCCTTGTAAGAAATTTTAGAGGCGTTTTCGTGTTTTTCGAAAACTATATTCCAAGAATCAGTAACTTGTTTAGTAGCGTCCCATAAAGTTCCGTCCATATCAAATATAACAGCTTTATTCATAAATTTAAACCTTAATCCTTTGCTAACTAATAAACATAGCATCGCCGAATGAGAAAAATCTGTATTTTTCTTCAACGGCGGTTTCGTAAGCATTCAAAACATTTTCTCTGCCTGCAAGTGCAGAAATGAGCATAATCAATGTGCTTTCAGGTAAATGAAAATTGGTAATAAGTGCATCAAGACATTTAAATTCATAACCTGGGTAGATAAAAATTGAAGTATCGCCTTCATCGGCTTTAATTTCGCCTTTTGATGCAACCGACTCAACTGTTCTGCAAGAGGTTGTGCCAACACAGATTACTCTGCCACCATTTTTCTTGGTTTCATTAATAACATTGGCAGTTTCTTCAGGCATTATATAATGTTCAGAATGCATTAAATGGTCTTCAATATTATCTGCTTTTACAGGTCTAAATGTGCCAAGACCAACGTGCAAAGTTACATAAGCAATTTTTACGCCTTTTGCCTTTACCTTTTCCAACAACTCATTTGTAAAATGAAGTCCAGCAGTAGGTGCTGCAGCGCTACCTTCGTGTTTTGCATAAACAGTTTGGTAACGTGTGCAATCTTTCAAGCGCTCATGAATATAATGTGGTAACGGCATTTCACCAACTTTATCAAGAACTTCATAAAAATTGCCTTCATAAGAAAACTTGATAACTCTATTACCATCATCTTTTACATCATCAACAATTGCTTTTAAAATGCCGTTTGCAAATGTAAATTCGTAGCCAACCTTTGCTTTTTTACCAGGACCTGCAAGACACTCCCATCTATCATCTCCCAAGTTCTTTAAAAGCAAAAATTCAACCACTACACCGGTGTCAACACGAGTGCCGTAAATACGTGCCGGAATTACCTTTGTATTATTAAGCACCAAACAGTCGCCTTCATTTAAATAATCAATAATATCATAAAAGTGTTTATGTTCAACATTTCCGGTATTTTTGTCAAGCAACATCAATCTTGATTCTTCACGATTTTCAGCTGGATGTTGTGCAATTAATTCTTCAGGTAAATTGTAATAAAAATCCTGTTTTCTCATATTGACATTCCTTTCATTGTGTGATAAAATAATACGAAAATGATTTATATAATAGGGTATTATGTTCTTATTAAGAATATTTGATTTATATTATATTGCATTTTTGAAAAATTTACAAGTAATTTTTATAATATTGTTATAGATTGGAAGGATTTTTTATGAAAAAGTACAAAGTTGGTATCGTAGGTGCAACAGGTATGGTTGGTCAACGCTTTGCAGTGTTGCTTGAAAACCACCCTTGGTATGAAGTTGTAGCGCTCGCTGCATCTCCTCGTTCAAAAGGCAAAACTTACAAAGAAGCTGTAGGTAGCCGTTGGGCACTTGAAGAACCAATGCCAAAAAACATGGAAGATTTAGTTATTTTCGATGCAACTGCTGATATCGATGAAATCACTTCAATGGTTGATTTTGTTTTCTGTGCTGTTGATATGAAAAAAGATGAAATCAAAGCACTTGAAATTGAGTATGCTAAACACGAATGTCCAGTAATTTCAAACAACTCTGCTCACAGAGGCACTTCTGATGTTCCTATGATTGTTCCTGAACTCAACCACGAACATGCAGAAATTATTGAAGCTCAAAGAAAACACTTGGGCACTAAAAAAGGTTTCGTTGCAGTTAAATCAAACTGCTCATTACAATCATATGTTCCTGCTCTTTACCCATTGCACGACAAATTTGGTGTTAAAGACGTTTTAGTTTGTACATATCAAGCTATTTCTGGTGCTGGTAAAACATTTGACACATGGCCAGAAATGATTGATAACGTTATTCCATTCATCGGTGGCGAAGAAGAAAAATCAGAGCAAGAACCACTTAAAATTTGGGGTAAAATTGAAGGCGAAGAAATCGTTCCTGCAACTGCTCCAAACTTTACTGCTCAATGTTTAAGAGTTCCTGTTTCAAACGGCCATATGGGTGCTGTTTTTGTAAACTTTGAGAAAAAACCAAGCAAAGAAGAAATGATTGAGATTTGGAGAAACTTCTCTTCAGTTCCACAAGAGTTAGAACTTCCTTCTGCTCCAAAACATTTCTTGTATTATTATGAAGAAGATAATATGCCACAAACAAAACTCAACCGTATGAACGAAAACGGTATGGCAGTTTCAATTGGTAGACTTAGAGAAGACACACAATATGATTACAAATTTGTATGTCTTTCACACAACACATTAAGAGGTGCAGCAGGTGGTGCTCTTCTTATGGCTGAACTTCTTACAGCTAAAGGTTATATGGACTAATTTTTCTGAAAGGTTTTGAAGATTATGAAGAAAACTGTATTCACAGGCGCTGGCGTTGCTATTATCACTCCAATGCACGCAGATGGCTCTGTTAACTATGAAAAATTAAAAGAAGTTATTGATTTTCAAATTGATAACAAAACTGATGCTATTGTAATTTGTGGTACAACTGGCGAAAGCGCTACAATGTCACACCAAGAGCATAAAGATGTAATTAAATTCACTGTTGACTATGTTAATAAAAGAGTGCCTGTTATTGCAGGTACCGGTTCTAACGAAACTTACTTTGCAGCAGAACTTTCAATGTATGCTGAAGAAGTTGGTGCTGACGCACTTTTGTTAGTAACTCCTTATTACAACAAAACATCACAAGAAGGTTTGGTTGCTCACTATTTCTATATTGCAGACAGAGTTAATATTCCAATTATTCTTTATTCTGTTCCTTCAAGAACAGGTCTTAACATTACTCCTGAAACCTGCAAAAAATTATCAGAGCATAAAAACATTGTTGCTATTAAAGAAGCATCTGGCAACATTTCACAAATTGCTAAAATTGCTGAACTTTGTGGTGATGATTTGCAAATCTACTCAGGTAATGATGACCAAATCGTTCCAATTATGGCACTTGGTGCAAAAGGTGTAATTTCAGTTTTATCTAACGTTTGCCCTGAAGAAACTCACAACATTTGTCAAGAGTTTTTAGATGGCAACGTTGAAAAATCACTTAAATTACAACTTGAATATTTAGAACTTATTAATGATTTGTTCTGTGAAGTAAACCCTACCCCAGTTAAAGAGGCAATGAATATGATGGGTATGGAAGTTGGCGAATGTAGATTGCCACTTGTAAGACCAACCGAAGCAAACAGAGCAAAACTTTACAACTCACTTAAAAAACACGGTTTAGTAAAATAATTTAAACAACACAAAGGATGTGTAACTTTTGACTAATATACTTCTTGTTGGTGCTTGTGGAAAAATGGGCAGAGTTATTGCTGATTGCGTTTCAAAACGTGACAACTGTAGCGTTGTTGCAGGTATTGACCCGATTGGTGTATCTTATTCTGACTTCCCTATCTACAAAAATTTTGAAGATGTAAAAGAAACAATTGATGTTATTATTGATTTTTCTCATCCATCTGCACTTGAAAGTATGTTGGCTTTTGCCACAAAAAACAATATTCCAACTGTAATTGCTACTACTGGTCTTGAGAAAGAGCATATTGATAGTATTAATGCAGCTTCAAAAGAAGTTCCTATTTTCTTTACTTACAATATGTCACTCGGTGTTAATCTTTTGGCTGAGCTTGCAAAAAAAGCCACCGCTATTCTTGCAGATGACTTTGACATTGAAATTGTTGAAGCGCATCACAATCAAAAGATTGATGCTCCTTCAGGCACAGCAATTATGCTTGCAGATGCAATTAACGAAACTCTTGACAATGAATATTCTTATGAATATGACCGTCATTCAAAAAGAGTAAAAAGACCTAAAAAAGAAATTGGTATGCATGCAATTCGTGGTGGTACTATTGTTGGTGAACACGAAATTATTTTTGCAGGAAGAGATGAAATTGTTAAACTCTCTCACTCTGCAAGAAGCAAGGAAATCTTTGCAGTTGGCGCTGTTAATGCGGCACTTTTCTTAAAAACACAAGACAAAGGAATTTATTCAATGTCTGATATGTTAGCAGACAAATAACTTTCTTTGGAGGTTTTATTCTGGAACAATTTTCTTTTAATTTAAAAGAGGATGTTACACAAATTAATGTTTATAAAATCCCTGCTGAAACATGTTTTATCTCATTGCTTTTCAGCAGGTTTTTTCTTGAAAATATTGAGATAGATATGATTTGTCGACCATTAACTCACACTTTTAACACTCAGTTATCATTCACCATTAATGATAGTGACTTAAAAAGTGCAGTTAAAATTTTGACAGAATTAAAACAGAAATATAATGATTTAAAATTTTCAGTTTGCGCTTCAAACTCAAAATTAACAATAACTTCAAATAACTTAAACAAGTCTTCTTCCCTTTCACTTGTGTTAGATAAATTTTGCTCTCTTAATATTGAGATTTTGTTAATTTGCTCAAGTGAAAACGAGGTTTCATTATTAGTATCTAACACATCACTTTTAACTGCAGAATATGCTTTAAACGAAATAAAAAGCTTTCTCTAAATTAGAGAAAGCTTTTTTGTTTTTTAATTTTCACTATAAATAACAGTAACATCAGGGTGTAATTGCAAGATTGAAGCTGGTACTTGTGGTGTAATTGGACCAAAGAATGCTTTTTCTACAATCTCTTTTTTAGCCGCACCATTTGCAACCAAAAGAACCTTTTTAGCTTGCATAATTGACATCATACCCATTGTGATTGCAGTTTTTGGAACATCGTTGATATCATCAAAAAATCTTGCATTTGCTTCAATTGTTGATTCATCAAGAACAACTTCATGTGTTTCTTTTACAAACACTTCATCTGGCTCGTTAAAACCAATGTGTCCATCAAGACCTATGCCTAAAAGTTGCAAATCAATTCCACCCAAATCTTTAATGAGTTTGTCGTAATTTTCACCTTCTGTTTTCAAGTCATCAGCACAACCATTAGGTACAAATGTTTTAGTTTTATCAATGTTTACATGATTGAAAAGATTATCATTCATAAAGTAACGATAACTTTGGTCATTTGAGCCATCAAGACCAACATATTCATCAAGGTTAACGCTTGTAACAGTAGAAAAATCAATTACGCCATCTTTATTCTTTTGAATAAGTTCTTTATAAGTGCCTACCGGAGATGAGCCAGTTGCAAGGCCTAAAACACAATTTGGTTTAACAAGCATTTGTGCTGCAATAAGTTCAGCAGCTTTTTTGCTTAATTCTTCATAGGTTTTAACAGTAATAAAATTCATAAAAATTCTCCTTAATCTCTTCTTAAAACGATATTATCTAATGATTTAACAATACAATTTGCAGGAATTACACCACGCAAAGCAGTCAATGGATAAACAGATGTTTTTTTACCAATAACAGTACCTGGATTAATTACACAACCACAGCCAACATCAGCACCATCTGCCAAAATACCACCAATCTTGCGAAGACCAGTTTCAATTTCTGTTTCGCCATGAATGACAATATTCTTTCCGTCTGATTTAAGATTTGAGCAAATTGAGCCAGCACCCATATGCGCTTTGTTGCCCAAAACTGAATCACCAACATAATTATAGTGTGGAACTTGAACATTATCAAGCAAAATGCAGTTTTTAAATTCAGACGAATTACCGATAACACAACCTTCGCCAGTAATCACATTGCCTCTAATATAAGCACCTGGTCTAATTTCGGTATTAGGACCAATAATTGCCGGTGCGATAATTGTAGCAGTTTCTGCTATTGTTACACCATTACCAACCAAAACTCCTGGCTTTATTTCAGTAAACCCTTCAATGCCTTTTTCAATTAAAGTTTTACACACTTCTTTAATTTTACTTAGCATTTCCCAAGGGTATTCACAAGAATCAAATAAATCTTTTAAATACGAAACATTACACTCATATAAATCTTTTGTTTTTACCAATTTATTCACAACAATGTCCTCTTTCTTTAATTACATTAGCAATTCTATTTGCATACTCTTTGCAAAGTTCATCGCTTTCACTCTCAACCATTACACGAATAACCGGCTCAGTGCCACTTTCTCTAATCAATACCCTACCATTGCCGTTAATTAATTCATCAACAATTTTAAGTTCTTTTTGAACTTCAACATCATTCTTAGCTTTTGATTTATCTTTAACTCTCAAATTAATCAAAAACTGAGGATAAAGTTTGACTGGCTCAGCAAGTTTGAAAAGCGAAGTCTTTTTATCACACATTTCTTCAGCAAGCATAATTGCTGTCAAAAGGCCGTCACCAGTAGTAGCGTATTTTTTGAGAATAATGTGTCCAGACTCTTCTCCACCAAGCGAAAAATCATTATTTTGCATACATTCATAAACAAATCTATCGCCTACTTTTGTTTGTTCGCAATTAATACCTGCATTTTTCAAAGAAGCAAAGAATCCACTGTTTGACATTACAGTTGCAACAACGGTATTTTTATTTAACATTCCACGAGAATTTAAACGATTTGCTAAAACAAACATCATTTTATCGCCGTTAATTACATTTCCGTATTCATCAACTGCAATACATCTGTCACAGTCACCATCAAACGCAAAACCAACATCTAAATGATTTGATTTGACAAGTTCGCATAGTCTTTCAATATGAGTTGAGCCACAGCCATCATTAACATTAAGTCCATCAGGTTGATTACCAATTACAACTGTTTGAGCACCGAGTGCATCAAAAACAGCTTTTGCAATCATCCAAGAAGCGCCATTTGCACAATCAAGTCCGATTCTCAAATTTTTATAAGAATGTGAAGCAACAGAAATCAAATAACCAACATATCTATTTCTACCTGAAACATAGTCAACAATGCAACCAATTCTTTCACGATGAGCAATTGGTAAATCTTCTCCACACACGCCTAATTCGTCTAGGTCACCATCAAGATAAGCTTCTATTAACGCAGTAGTATCGTCATCTAACTTTTCGCCATACTTATTAATGATTTTAATTCCGTTATCATAAAAAGGATTGTGTGAAGCAGTAATCATAATACCACAATCGAACTCATCCTGTCTTGTTACATAAGAAACGCTAGGTGTTGTTGTAACGTGAAGCATATAAGCATCAGCACCTGAAGCAGTAATGCCTGCTACAATTGAATATTCAAGCATATAACTTGAGCGTCGAGTATCTTTACCAATAACAATTTTAGGGCGATAACCACTTGTTTTGCAACCTGAAAGTGGCGAAGAATAATACCATCCCAAGAACCTACCAACTTTGTAAGCATGCATTGATGTAAGATTCAAGTTAGCTTCGCCTCTAAAACCATCAGTACCAAAATATTTATTTTTTCTCTTTTCACCTGTTTTTGTTCTTTCAATGTGAATTTTGTCATATAAAAGTTCATCAGTTGAAATTTTGAACAATTCACAAAGCTGTAAAACTTTATCAATTTGTGGCAATGCTTGGTCCATTTCCCATTTTGAAACAGATTGTCTTGAAACCGAAAGTTTTTCAGCAAGTGCTTCTTGTGAAATATTTGCTACACTTCTAAGATGAGTAATCTTTTCACCAATTGTCATAATAATCTCCTTATTAATGTTTATAGTAATTATTATTTCAAACATAACTATTACTATTACATAATACAACTATTATTTCAAAAAATCTATCAATATTAGTTTGAACTTTTCGCAACCAAAAGTTGCAGCTTGTCTTATTTTTATTTAATTATAACAACTTATTTTGAAAAAATCAAGATTTTGTTAATTTTTCTTTACATTTTTGTTAAAAAAAGAAAAAACTCTCTATGAAAAATCATAGAGAGTTTTTAAAATTTAAATCAAATTATTTTTGACCATACAAATCGCCAAGACGAACAAGATGATTGTATTTATCGATAGAAGCTTTTTCAGCTTTATCAAACAATTCTTCTGCACGTTCTGGGAATGAACGAGTAAGTGATGAGTATCTTGCTTCGTTCATGATGAAGTCTTTATAACTTGTTGTAGGAGCTTTTGAATCCATAGCAAATGGATTTTTGCCTTCAGCTTTGAGTGCTGGGTTGAAACGGAACATGTTCCAGTAACCACAGTCAACAGCTTTCTTCATTTCAGCTTGACAGTTAACCATACCACCCTTGATTGAGTGCATTTCACAAGGAGCATAACCAATGATGAGTGATGGACCTGGATAAGCTTCAGCTTCACGAATTGCTTTAAGAGTTTGATTCATATCAGCACCCATAGCAATTTGTGCTACATATACATAGCCATAAGACATAGCGATTTCTGAAAGGCTCTTCTTGTTGATTGCTTTACCAGCAGCAGCAAATTGAGCAACTTGACCGATGTTTGAAGCTTTAGAAGCTTGACCACCAGTATTTGAGTAAACTTCAGTATCGAATACCATGATATTTACATCTTCGCCAGAAGCGAGAACGTGGTCAACACCACCGAAGCCGATATCGTATGCCCAACCGTCACCACCGAAGATCCAAACTGATTTTTTGTTAAGGAATTCTTTTTGTTCAAGAATTTCTTTAGCAGTTGGACAACCGTCATTTGCAGCAGCTTCAAGAGCGCAAACGAGTTTATCAGTAGCTTTGCTATTAGCTTCGCTATCATCTTTAGTATCAAGATAAGCTTGAGCAACAGCTTTAAAGTCATCGGTAGCTTTATCTGAAGCCATCATTTCTTCAACTTTAGCAATGAGGTTTTCACGAAGAGCTTTTTGACCAAGGTACATACCGTAACCGTGTTCAGCGTTGTCTTCGAACAATGAGTTAGCCCAAGCTGGACCTTTACCCTCTTTGTTTACTGTGTATGGTGATGTAGCAGCTGGACCACCCCAGATTGATGAACAACCTGTTGCGTTAGAGATGTACATTCTGTCACCAAACAATTGTGTGATAAGACGAGCGTATGATGTTTCAGCACAACCTGCACATGAGCCTGAGAACTCGAGCAATGGTTGTTTGAATTGTGAAGTAATAGCATTGATGTTAGCAGTTACATCTTCTTTTTCTGTAACGTTAGCTACACAGTAATCAAATACTTCTTGTTCAGCATCTTGTGATTCACGAGAAACCATTGTGAGTGAGTTTGTAGGACAAACGCCAACACAAACGCCACAACCCATACAGTCCATAGGTGAAACAGCAAGAGTATAAGCATAACCTTTATTTGAAACGAGTTTTTCTTTTTCAGCAAATCTAATGTTTGCAGGAGCGCCTGCTTTTTCTTCTTCAGAAACAGCATAAGGTCTGATTGTAGCGTGTGGACAAACAAATGCACACTTGTTACAACCTACACAAGTTTCATTATTCCATGCAGGAACGTTAACAGCAACGCCACGTTTTTCGTAAGCAGCAGCACCATGTTCGAATGTACCATCAGCGTGGTCAACGAATGCTGAAACTGGGAGTGAATCACCATCCATTTTTGAAACAGGTTTCATGATACC
>JAZRPW010000024.1:0-76578 GCA_045649405.1 Acutalibacteraceae bacterium | reverse complement strand
AATCCAATAGAAGAGTTAGAATTAAATGATTAAATTTAAGTATTTTAAGTAAGGTTATGCTCATATAATAAAACAACTGCCCCCGAACCGTTAAGGGGCAAACTTAAAACCGTTGTAGCAATTTTGTTACAGCGGTTTTTGGTTAATTTGTTGACTTTTTGTAGGTTTTGTTTTAAAATAAAGAAGCGAGTAGATTATACGGTTGCGTTTGAATTTTTCAAATGAGGAAAGTCCGAGCATCACAGAGCAGAATAACGGCTAACGGCCGCGGGAGGCGACCCCCGGGAAAGTGCAACAGAAATAACCCGCCTGTAAAGGTAAGGATGGAAAGGCGAGGTAAGAGCTCACCGACCTTGTGGTAACACAAGGTGCCCTGTAAACCCTATTCGATGCAACGCTAACAAGGGGCCATGCATTTGCTCGATGCTACCCTGAAAAGCGGCTTGAGGCAGATGGTAACATCTGTCCCAGATAGATAACCGTACACGACAGAACTCGGCTTACAGATTTACTCGCATTATTTTTAAATACACGCGGCTTTGATGCCGCTTTTTTGTTAAAGGTAGAATTTATGAAGAAAAACGAAACCGCAGTAATGAAAATTGTTGATTATTCAACCGATGGCTTTGGCATTGCAAAAGCGCCTGACGGTATGACCGTGTTTGTGCCTGGCGGTGCAGTTGGCGATGAGTGTGAAGTGCTTATTGTCAAAGAACTTAAAAAGTTTTGCTTTGGTAAAATAATCAATATTATAACTCCATCAACCGACAGAACCGAACCTGACTGTTTGGTTTTTTCGCGTTGTGGTGGTTGCGCTTTTCGTCATATAAATTACTGCGCTGAAAAAGAGTTTAAAACCAAAAGGGTGCAAGATTCAGTTACACGAATTGGTGGAATTGATATTGCTGTAAAAAGTGTTTTGTCAAATGATAAAACAATTCGTTACCGCAACAAAGGTCAATACCCAGTAAGGTTGGATAAAGAAGGAAAATGTGTTGCAGGTTTTTATTCGCTTCATTCTCACAGAGTAATTCAGTGTGATGACTGTATTTTGCAACCAAAAGAATTTGCAAAAATCGTTGAGAGTTGTATTGACTTTTTTAATGAAAAGAAAATTAAGCCTTATGATGAGCAGACAGGCAAAGGCTTGATTAGACATATTTATATTAGAAAAAGCGACTTAACTGGCAAGTCGGTTGTTTGTGTTGTTATTAATGATAACAATTTGCCGTTTGCAGATGAATTGGTTGAAAGGTTGTCAAAACTTCAATTTGTTTCAGGTGTTGTATTAAACATCAACAAACAAAAAACAAATGTAATTTTGGGCAAAGAAATCAAAGTGCTTTTTGGCGAAGAGTTTATTCTTGATGGTTTGCTTGGTGTTAAATTCAAAATTTCTCCGCTTGCGTTTTTCCAAGTTAATAGAGAAATGACCGAAGTTTTGTACAAATGCGCAGCAGATTTTGCTTGCGTTAAAGATAAAACCGTGCTTGATTTATTCTGTGGAGCAGGTACAATTGGCTTGACACTCGCAAAAATGGCTAAAAAAGTAATTGGTGTTGAAATTGTGCCACAAGCAATTGAAAATGCAAAAGAGAATGCAAAACTAAATGGTATTGAAAATGTAGAATTCATTTGTGATACAGCTGCAAATTCTGCAAAAGTGCTTTATGAAAAAGGTATTCGTGCAGATGTAATTGTGGTTGACCCACCAAGAAAAGGGCTAACAGAAGATTTAATAAACACAATCTGCAACGACTTTGCACCAGAAACTGTTGTCTATGTTTCTTGTGACCCAGCCACTCTTGCAAGAGATTTAAAAGTGTTTGAAACTTTAAAATATAAAGTGCAAAAAGTACAACCGGTAGATATGTTCCCAAGAACTGCTCATGTGGAAACAGTGTGTTTGTTGTCAAGAGAGTAAGATATATGAAGAAAAAATTGATTATAAGTGCCATCATAATTGTAGCATTATTCGTTTGGTGGTTTTTCTCAACTGGCAGCGCTCGTGCTGACGTGTATTTAGAAAAATTTGATTATGATAAAAAGTGTAATACAATTACTTTGAAAATTGGAGTATCTTCAAGTGTAGGCTATGTTAGAAACTATAAATTAGAACAAAGGGAAAGTGGCAAATACATTACTTTTTACTCTACATTTGGCGGCATTAATTCTAAACTTGGAGCAAAAGACACCTTTGAAATTAGTTTAAATGATGCCGATACTGAAATATATTTTTATGACGGAAATGATACTTATTTTAAAGTATTAGAAAAAACCCAATCAGGTGATTGGGAAAACATCCTTTTTAAAAAGGAGTGTTTTTATAAATGAACAATAGTAAATTAAATTGCCCACAAGCTAAAAAGTGTGGTGGGTGTCAACTTTCAAATATGGACTATGCACGCCAACTAAACTTTAAACAAGCAAAGGTTGTAAAGTTACTTGGCAAGTTTCATCGCGTTAGCAAAATCATTGGAATGAAGTGTCCGTTTAATTATCGCAACAAAGTGTCAGCGGCTTTTACCACAACTCGTTCTGGCAAAGTTATTTCAGGCGTTTATCAGTCTGCCACAAAGTCAGTAGTTTCAATTGATAAGTGTGCAATTGAAGATAAATTTGCCGATGAAATTATTGTTGCAATTCGCAAAATGTTGCCAGATTTTAAAATTAAACCGTTTAACGAATTCAACGGCAAAGGTTTTTTACGCCATGTGCTTGTTAAACGTGGCTTTTCTACAAATCAAACAATGGTTGTATTAGTAGGCGCAAACAAAATCTTCCCTCAAAAAGAAAAGTTTTGTAAAGCATTAGTCGAAAAATTCCCTGAAATTACTAATGTTGTTTTCAATGTTAGCACCGACAGATTTAGTATGCTTTTAGGCGACTATGAAGAAGTGCTTTTCGGCAATGGTTACATTGAAGATATTCTTTGTGGTTTGACATTTAGAATTTCTGCAAAGTCTTTTTATCAAGTAAACCCAGTAGGCGCAGAGATTCTTTATAACAAAGCAATTGAGTTTGCTAATATTACAAAAGAAGACACCGTTATTGATGCTTATTGTGGCACAGGTACAATTGGACTTGCTTGCGCAAATCTTGCTAAACAAGTAATCGGTGTTGAACTTAATAAAGATGCTGTAAAAGATGCAAAAATCAACGCAAAGGTTAACAATATAACAAACGCAACATTCTTTTGCGCCGATGCAACTGACTTTATAAAAGATTATGCAAACAGTGGCGAGAGTGTTGATGTTGTTATTTTAGACCCACCAAGAAAGGGAAGTACAAAAGCGTTTTTAAAAAGTGTTGTTGCTCTAAATCCTTCAAGAGTTGTTTATGTTTCTTGCAACCCTGAAACTCAAAAACGAGATTTGTTTGAACTTACAAAAGCAGGGTACAAGGTTAAAAAAATCCAACCAGTAGATATGTTCCCACACACATCACATGTGGAGACAGTCGTGGCTTTAAGCAAATAAAGGAGATATAAATTATGACCGATGATGAACTCTTCGAACAATTATTTGAAAATATATTGTCTGAATGTAAAACTATCGATGATGAAGTAAATGTATTGGAAAATTTACAACTCGAAAATAAAGACGAACTAAGAAGGATATATTGCAACTCGCTTTTGTTTGCTATACCTAAAGGCGATATGGAGTATAGTCAAACCTTTTTTAAAACGAATGAATTAGTTAAGATTTATTTAAGAGTCGCAAAAACACTACCAAAAGAGTACACATATTATCATATGATTAGTTGCTTTTTCGAGAAAAACAATGAAAAATGCTTGTTATTATTGAATAGTTTGATAAAAGAACTTTATGAAGCTGTTAAAAGTGAAATTAAAACTTTTGAGGTTTTTTTAGATGAAGAGTTATTAGTCGATTTGTTTTTCGAAAAATTCAAGCAAGCTTTTGAGGGGTTTTGGAAACATCTTGCAAAAATTTTAAGATTATACCCAGTGCAAGATGGTCTGCCAGAACTTTGTGAAATAATTGATGAATATTTCACATGCAAAACTAATGAAGAAGCATTGAATGTTTTGTTAGATGCGTTACAAAAACACCCAAATTTGATTTTAGTTAAAGAATTAATAGGTTACACATATTATTTAATGAATATGTGGAATAATGCAATCGCATATTTTGAGTCTGTTGAAGAACAAAGTGTTTTTTATTACAAAGAAGATTTGTGTTTTATGATAGCTTGGTGCTATGGAAAAATTAAAAACCATAAATTAGAAGAAGCGTATTATAGAAAAGTATTAGAAATTACGTCAAACGATATTAATTCTTTAAACAATTTAGGATATTGTTTGTATCAACAAAAGAAGTATATAGATGCTATGCCATATTTTGAAAAGTGTTTTGAAATTGATGCTGATTATAAATATGCTAAAAATAACTATGTTAGAGTTCTTATAGCGCTTGGCAGAAATAAAGATGCAAAAGATTTTGTTAGGTCGAACAAGAACAAAATTGCAAAGGATTTAGTAGAGCGTGTAAAGAATTTAGAAAACAAAAACGCAAGAATAAAAAATTCTTCAATACATACTTTAGAATTATCAACTGAAGAAACAGTGCACAAAAGAACGATAGATTTAGGGGTTAAACGCCAACAATTCTCTAATGAGAAATTATTGGAAGACGAATTAACTGCTAGAATAGAATCTGGCAGAGAAACTTTTGGGTTAAATTTAAAGATTTACAAACGAAAAGGTGTTTATGGTAGACAATACATTATTCCTATTGGTCGTTTGGATTTGTTATGTGAAGATGATTCGGGTAATTTATATGTAATTGAATTAAAAAAAGATTCTGGCTATGATGATGCTTATAAACAAACCACTTCTTATTTGGAATGGTTTGAAAATGACAAAGAGTTTAAAGATAAAAAGGTATTTGGAATTATTTGCGTAAATTCGCCAACTCAAGAGTTAATTGATAAGGTGCATAAAGATAAAAGAATGAAACTTTTTGAATATTCAATATCATTTAGAGAAATGTAATAAATTAAAGGAGAAAAGATGATTAATTATTTATCATTAATGGATTATTATGAAAAGCATAAGAGTGCAAAAAAACTTGTTTTGTTTTTGAACAGGTTTATTACTCTTGCTGTTTATGTTTCATACCCATTGTTTTTGCTCCTTGCTTTTTATTTGAAATCAGAGAATTTGCTAAAATACATATTAGTACCTGCAGTAATGTTTGTATTAGTCAGCGTGTTTAGATACTTTTTCAATGCGCCACGACCTTATGAAATTTATGATTTCACACCGATTTATAACAAAAAAACAATTGGTAAATCATTTCCATCACGCCACGTTTTCTCGGCATTTATCATTTCACTAATGATTTTGCATTTTAATGTAATTGCAGGCGTTGTGTTTTTAGCGTTATCTGTGATTTTGGCATTTGTTAGAGTGCTTGCAGGTGTGCATTTTATAAAAGATGTTGTGGCTGGTGCATTAATCTCAATTTGTAGTTTTATACTAATGATAATAATTTTTTAAAACAAAAAGGAGTGTCTTTTGACACTCCTTTTAAATTTCTTTTAACATTTTGTTTAGCAAATTTATTGGCAAACCAACAACATTAAAATATTCGCCATCAATTCGTTTTACAAAAACACCTGCCTTGCCTTGAATGGCGTAGCTTCCGGCTTTATCTTTATATTCATCATCAGCCAAATAATTTTCAATATCACTGTCGGTTAACTCATCAAAATAAACATCGGTTTTGCAAAAGTCAACCAAAACATTCTCGCCTTTAATAACGCAAAGACCGCTAAAAACGCTGTGTTTGTTGCCTGACAACATCTTAAGCATTTTTCTAGCATCGTCTTTGTCTTTTGGTTTGCCAAGAATTTCTTCTTCAGTTGCAACAACAGTGTCACAACCGATTATAATTGTGTTTCCATCTTGAGTTTTAGCAACTGCATCTGCCTTTTTAAAAGCTAATTCTTTAACAAATTCTTGTGGAATTGTAGTTTTGCAAGTTTCATCAACATCTGCTACCAAAACATCAAATTGAAAACCTAAATTCTTTAAAATTTCAGACCTTCTTGGCGATTTTGAAGCTAAAATAATTTTCATTTTTTATTCCTCAAAAAGTGGGGTTGAAAAATATCTTTCAGCGGTATCAGGCAACACGGTTACAACGGTTTTTCCTTTGCCTAATTTTTTAGCAAGTTTAATTGCCGCGGCAACGTTAGTACCACTTGAAATGCCACACATAATACCTTCAAGACGCGCCAAATCTTTTGAAACTCCAATTGCTTCTTCATCAGAAATAATGCAAATATCTTCATAACAATTAGTATCAAGAATTTTTGGAATAAGCCCATCACCAATGCCCATTTGCATATGCGTGCCGATAGTACCGCCTGCCAAAATTGCAGCGTTTTCAGGCTCAACCGCCCAAACAACAAGTTTAGGATTTTGCGCTTTTAAAACTTCACTAATTCCGGTGATTGTACCACCTGTGCCAATGCCAGAACAAAATCCGTGAATTGGACCTGCAACCTGTTCTAATATCTCAACACCAGTGTGATATTTGTGAACCAATGGGTTAGCAGGGTTTTCAAATTGTTGTGGAACAAAAACATTAGGGTTTTCATCACGCATTTTAAGAGCAGTTTGCAAACATTCATCAATACATTCGCCAATGTTACCTGCATCGTGAACCAAAATAACTTCTGCACCATAGTGCTTAACAAGTTTTCTGCGTTCTTCTGAAACAGAGTCAGGCATAATGATAATTGTGCGATAACCTTTAACTGCACCAACCAATGAAAGTCCAATTCCTTGGTTGCCAGATGTTGGCTCAACAATAATTGTATCTTTGTTAATAAGACCTTTTGCCTCTGCATCACAAATCATATTATAAGCAGTTCTTGTCTTAATAGAACCACCAACATTAAGTCCTTCAAATTTAACCAAAATGTCAGCACCATCAACCGGAGATAACTTTTGAAGT
Source organism: Acutalibacteraceae bacterium (assembly GCA_045649405.1). Classification (GTDB taxonomy): domain Bacteria; phylum Bacillota; class Clostridia; order Oscillospirales; family Acutalibacteraceae; genus RUG11462. Next base: position 69,592 of record JAZRPW010000024.1, on the reverse strand, counting down.
TTGATAATTGGGGTGTGCCCAATCGCTTCTAAAACATTATTATAAATCATAAAAACCTCTAAAAATTTAAAAATCTACAATATATTATATTATTTTCTTACCATAAATTCAATAGTTTTTTGAAATTTATTGCCAAACTAATTACAAGCATTTGGACTATTAAATTTTAGCGCTGTTCGTGATATAATTGTCTTGCATATATGCTAGAAATTTGAGAGGTGAAAATTTTGAAAAGAATTATAATAATGCTTTTGTTGGCATTTGTTTTAATAGTCCCCACAAACACCACTGCTTTAGAAAATACACTTAAAGCAGGGCAGGTAAAAGTAACAAGCGGTAATTTGAATATCAGGGCAAAGGCCAACAAAACATCAAAGATTTTGAAAACAATAAAGAAAGACAAGCACATAACACTTGTTTCAAAAAGTGGTAATTGGTGGAAAGTAAAATATAACAAAACTGATTTTGGCTTTTGTTATGCTGATTACATAAAGGTTGTGTCAAATGATGAAAAAACAGTAAGTTTATCATCTGGCAATCTTAATGTAAGAAAAAACGCTAGTTTAACTTCAAAGATAAAAGATAAATTGCAAAACGGAGAAATAGTAGTGATTTTATCTGAAAAAGGAGATTTTTATAAAGTTCTCTACTTTGGTGTAAAAACGGGTTTTGTTAGCAAACAATATCTTGAAAAAGCAGTAGAAAACAAGTATGAAAAGATAAGTTTGCAGGTGCCTGATTTTAAACAAACTGATAGCCGTTGGGCCCATGTGCAAATAGGTAATTCAGGCAAAACAATTGGCAAAATAGGTTGTGTTACAACAGCAATTTCAATGATTGAGTCTTACAAATCAAGCAAAAACATTTACCCTGATGAAATGAGTAAAAAACTGAAATATTCATCAAGTGGTAATGTCTATTGGCCAAGCGAGTATAGCGTTGTAACAAACAGTGAAAATTATTTAGAAAAAATTTATGATTTGCTTAAACAAAACAAGCCGGTGCTTTTTGGTGCTAAAAAGGCAAACGGCACTCAACATTGGGTTGTGATAAAAGGATTTAGTGGTGGTAATGAGCTTTATTCATCTGGCTTTTTAATTAATGACCCTGGCTCAAAATCAAGAACAACATTAAGCCAATTTTTGAGTGAATACCCAAATTTTTATAAGTTTTTCTATTATTAAAAAGCAAAAACAGGTCATCAACAGATGACCTGTTTTGTTTGGCAGCGGAATAGGGATTCGAACCCCAACAAACAGAGTCAGAGTCTGTCGTGCTACCGTTACACAATTCCGCTTTGAACATTAAACATTATAATCTTTTTTGTGAATTTGTCAAGCCAAATTAGAACAAAATATTAAACATTACAATTGCGTTTAAAACGCCGATGATAATGCCTGCTAATACCTGAATTGGAGTATGTCCAACAAACTCTTTTAATTTAACTTCTGGCAACTCATCTTTTGCCAAAACATCAAAAGATTTAATAATCTCATTGATTAAAATTGCTTGTTTGCCTGTTTCTAAACGAACACCCATTGCATCGTGACAAACAATGATTGCTAAAAGCGCACTAATTGCAAATTCAAACGAGCCAGTGCCAAAAGTAAGACTTGTTAACACTGCAAGTGATGTTACTGTTGCAGAGTGTCCACTTGGCATTCCACCATCACCAAAAAGACGCAAAATATCAAACTTTTTGTTCACAATTGCATAAATAATAAGCTTTAAAATCTGCGCAATTGCCCAAGATGAAACACCAGTAATGAAATATGGGTTGTTTATAAAATCAATTAACCAATTCATAAATTAATTCCTTTGTTTTCTTTCTAAAATAATTTTTCTTATAAAAAGTGAAATAACAGCAGTAATAATTGTTATACAACCAATACCAAGAGCTACAACACCAAAGTGATTTTTAACGAAATTTAAGTTGCCAAAAAACACTCCAAGCGAGCAATAAAGCACTGTCCAAAGTGCTACGCTTAGTATATTCTTTTTGAAAAACCAGTTGTATTCTTTTTTGCTAATTCCAGTAATAAACGGAATTATTGAGCGCAAAAAAGGAACAAATCTAGCACAAAAAATTGCTGTTCCACCTGATTTTTCGAAAATAATATTGGCTTTTTCTAAAGTTTGTTGCTTTATGAAAAACACCTTTCCGCTTTTAATAACCTTTTTCCTTAACATTCTGCCAATCGCAAAATTTAAATTGTCACCCAAAACGGCACAAACAAAGAAGATTGGTATTAAAATGAATGGATTAAATGATTTTTGAACCATCATCAAAGAACAAGCCGCAAACAACACAACATCGCTTGGTAAAAACGATGTAACAATAAAAGCTGTTTCAGCAAAAATAGTAAAACCTAAAATGAAATATGACCAAAAAGGATAAGATTCGATTAACAAGTCTAAAATCCTGTCAATGTGCAAAAGGTTTTCCCAAAAATTATCTAAAAAGTTCATTTTTTGAATTCCTTTGTTTGAGAATTAAAGATATTATACTATATTCTAACCAAATTATCAATCAAATGTTTGTACAAAAAGTTGAAATTTCAAAAAAATATAAAAATATATATATTTAAAGTTGAAATAATATTGTTATTGTGTTAAAATATTTACAAGAAAATGGGGTATTTTATGTTTGTGAATAAATTTAAGGAAAAATATATAAATTACGCACTTTATGCTATAAACGCAATAATGATTGGGCTTGCTTTTGTATTGTTTCAAAGAAGGTATCTTTCAACTGGTGGTGCTGGCTCATTGTTCACTCCTTTAAGACTTGTTTTGTTGATAGGTTTTACAGGTAGTGTGTTTTTGATTTTTTTGATTTGTAGTGCAGATGAAAATCAAAATAAGTTAGAAAAGTTTGTGTCAAAATTCGGCACACATCCGATGTCTATAACGCTCTCGTTTACGATTTTGTTTAGAGTTTGGTATCTTTCACATTTTAACTCTTTTGTTATTTACTATGACTCAAAAACATATACAAATTTTAGTGCAAACATTTTCTTGGGTGAAACTGATATATTTAGAACACCTGGTTATCCTTACTTTTTGAAGTTTGTTCATATTATAACTGGTAATCCAAATTGTGACATCGCTTTTTATGAAAGCGTGGCATTAATTCAGTCGATAATTTCATTAGCATCTGTTGCTTTGTTATATTTAGCAGGAAGAAAGCTTTTTAGTAATAAATACATACTTTCTTTTTGTTGTTTGGTTTACGGTATAGCACCATGTGTTTTCAATTGGGATATTATCACTTTAACTGAGTCTATTTCTTTGTTTTGCACAGTTCTTTTGATTTACTTTGTTTTCTCTTATTTAGCAAAACCTTCTTATTTCTTAGCAATTGTTTTAGGAATTTATAGTTTTGCAATGATAATGATAAGACCTTCGTTTATATATTTGACAGCAGTTTTAGCTGTGTTCTTTATAGCAAGATTTATATTTATCGCAACAGAGCGTAAAAGAGCAATTGCCGGATTGTTAAGTGTAGTTCTTTGCATAGGTATGGTTTTTGGATATCAAGGTTTGAACTATAAAAACCATGAGTATTTTACAATTAGTTCGGTTAGCACTACTGTTAACAAATTGTTTGTGGTAATGTCTTATGGTTGGATTAATAATGATGATTATCCAGAACTTTCCGAACACATGAAAAGACAAATGGAAATGTACGATGCCGGTAACTGGATTCCTGATATCATTGAAATGTTACCTTATGATTTTAGCTATAAGCAAATTGATGATTATGTAAATGATTGTGTTGATAAACACAAAAAAGAATACAATAAGTACATTGCTCAAAAGTTTTATTACTTGTTAAAAGAAGATGTTGCAGAGCAATATACACCAATTCCAGAAGGTAACAATACATTTGAAAAACTTTCTCCAGCAATTTTAAAATGCACATTCCCATTTACTTTTGGAGATTGTTATTTGTTGGTGTTGCTTGCATTAATTTTCTCGGTTATCGTATTGATATTTAAGAAAAGAATTTGTTGGCATTTGATAGGAATGAGTGCAATAATTTTCTCGCACATATTCGTTTCTGTGTTCGGTGCAATGGCAGAGTTTCCTCGTTTGTCGGCAATGGTAATTCCGGTTGTATTACTTTTAACTTTTTACTTTGTAGATTATGCTGTTAAAGTAACAAAATCTAGAAAAGTTTTTTGTCTTGATGATACTAATTCAACAGAAATTAATTTTAAAATAAACAAAGGAGTGTGAAAAAATGGGATTTTTCGAAGCAATTTTGGGCTTTTTAAAGTATATTTGGAATAGTTTTGTTGTTTTGTTTTTCTCATCTGGCAACTGGTTTTTTGTCATAGTTGACATTGCAATTGTTAGTTTTATTGTTTATAAAATTATTCAGTTTATGCGCCAAACCAGAGCAGAACAATTAATCAAAGGTATTTTTATATTCTTTTTGGCATATTTCTTTGCAAACCTTTTGCACCTTAATGCATTAAAGTGGATGGTTTCAATTTTAACTGTTAATTTCTTGGTTGTAATTGTTGTTTTGTTCCAACCTGAACTTCGTGCAATTCTTGAAAAGTTGGGCAGAAGTGGACTTTCATCACTCTCTTTGACAAAAGTTAATGTTGAAGATGAAGAAATAATCCATACAATTGAGGTTGTTTCTAACTCAGTTGAAATTATGCAAAAGAGCAAAACAGGTTCATTAATTATTATTGAAAGAACAACAAAATTAAATGAAATTGCAAACACTGGCACTGTTATTGATGCTGAGTGTTCGGTTAATTTGCTCAACAACATTTTCTTTAAAAATTCACCACTTCATGATGGTGCAATGCTTATTAGAGATAACAGAGTTTATGCGGCTTCTTGTATTTTGCCTTTAACACAGAATTTAGACATTGAAAGCACTCTTGGCACTCGTCATCGTGCGGCAATTGGTCTTAGTGAAATTTCAGATGCAATTGTTATTGCTGTTTCTGAAGAAACCGGCAACATTTCTGTAGCAATTGGTGGCGAATTACGTCGCAATTTTACAAAAGAAACTTTGAAAGAAGAACTTACAAACTTGATTGTTGAAAAGCGAGAAAAAGCCCCTGAAATTAAGTTGAAAAACATCTTTAGTAAAAAAGGGGGTAACCAAGATGAAGAAATTTAAGTTTTCTGTTCAGGACCTTCTTAACAACAATAAATTCATAATGTTGGTTTCAGTTATCATTGCAATTTGCATTTGGATTACTGTTAGTCCACAAAGAGATTTGACAATTAATTGTCCTGTTGCTTTTTCAACAAAAAATTCAGCTGCTGAGAAATTAGGGCTTGAAATTATTAGTGAAAAAGAGCACAACATTAGCGTTAAAGTTTCAGGCGAATGGTATGCAATTAGTGAATTAACTGCAGATGATATTACTATTTCTTATTCACTTAGCAACATTGTTGACTCTGGTGATTATGAAATTGCAATTACCGCTACAAAGACAAATAGTAATGCTAGTTTTACTATCAAAAGTGTAGCTCCTGAAAAAATTACAGTTTCAATGGACCACATTTCAACAGTTAAATTCCCAGTAGAGGTTATAACTAATAATATAACAACTCAAGATGATTTGATTGTTGGCACTCCAATTATTGAAAATGAAAGAAATGAAATTGAAATAACTGGTCCTGCTTTGCAATTGAAAAAGATTAAAAGGGTTGTTGCAGAGGTTGATGTTGAGGGCAAATTAACAAAGTCTCAAGTGTTTAACACAGAACTTAAGTTTTTGAACAAAAACGACAAAGCAGTTGATGTTTCTAAACTTAATTTGCCTTTCTCTGAAGTTGATGTAATTGTACCAATCAATCAAACAAAGGTTGTGCCAATTAAAGCAACTTTTGTGAATCTTCCTGAAGCATATGTGTCTTATCCAATTTCACATACTTTGTCAGAAGAAAACCTTGAAATTCTTGGTACAACAGAGGCACTTTCTAAAATTGACGGCATTACTCTTGATGCAATTGATTATAGATTGCTCACACCTGATAACAATGTTTTTGTTATTCCATTAAAATTGCCTTCTGGCGTTACTGCAACAAATGGTGCTACTGAAATTACAGTTACAATTTCAATGCGTGACTACAAACAAAAAACTTTGAATGTTTCAAGATTTAGAACTGTTAACGTTCAAAATGGCACTACTGCTAAGGTTGAAACAACATACAAATCAGTTGTAGTTGTAGGCCCTGAAGATGTTATTGATAATTTATCTGCAACAGATGTTTATATTGAATGTGATTTATCAAAAAATGCTAACAATGTTGGAAGCGTTTTGGTTCAAGGAACAATTAAATCAGATAAATATAAAACAATTTGGGGTGCCGGTGAAATTGACATCACAGTAAAGGTTGAAAACGAATAATGGGTTATAAAATTGAAATAGTTTTGATTTCGATTGCGGTGTTTTTGTGTGGCGCTATTGTTTTAGCAACTGTTTTTGTTCCAAAAACACCGACCGTTGTGTCAACAGTGCAAACAACGGCTGTTAACAACAATAACAACTCTAATGTTGATATAGAAACTGATACCTACAATGAAAGCAATGAAACTACTTCTAATAGTGATGAACATGCAAATAAAATCAACATTAATACCGCTGATAAGCAAGAGTTGATGGAACTTAGAGGTATTGGTGAAATTATTGCTCAAAGGATTATTGATTATCGAGAGTCGAATAGGTTTGATAACATAGAAGAAATTATTGAAGTTAGTGGAATTGGCGAAAAGAAATATCAAGACATTAAAGATTATATAACTGTAAATTAAAAAGCAAGCAGATTTTTCTGCTTGCTTTTTATCTGGAGCTGGAAAAGGGATTTGAACCCTCGACTTTCTCATTACGAGTGAGATACTCTACCAACTGAGTTATTCCAGCGTGTGATTATTTTTTTGTAAATTATATATCATAATTATTAGCAAAGTCAATATCATAAATTGAAATTAATGTGTTGATTTTTTGTTGCCGATGTAATATAATATATATAAATTTATTTAAAGAAGGTGAAAGAGTGATTGTTAATAATCTTAAATATTATCGTGAAAAATGTGGCTTAACACAACAACAGGTTGCTGACGCTTTGAATATTAATCGCTCTACCTATACTTATTACGAAAAAGGGAAAACAGAACCATCAATTTACACATTGCAAAAAATAATGCTTTTGTTTGATGTTGGTTTTAGAGAACTCTATCCTTATGAAACTTTTAAGGTTGCTGAGCCAACTGCAGGTTATCAATTAGATAGAAACAAAGCTGATATGATTTTTTCGCAATTAAGTAATGAAGAAAAAGACTTTTTATTAAAATTAAGATTAATCAACGAAGAAGATAAACAAAAAATATTTGATGAACTTTCAAAAATGTGTGAGGGAATTTTATAAAAAAGGGGGAAGTAAAATTGAATTATTCTATTGCTTTAAAAGAATTGAACTCAATTTTTGCACTTCCTTCATCTATTGTTGATGACCATTTGAAATTAGCATCTGAATATCAACTCAAAGTTTTGCTTTTGTTTATTAGAAACCAAGGCAATCAAGACGTTTTTGAAACAATTTCTAAAAGACTTAATCTTTCAAATAATGAAGTGAAAGATTGTTTGGATTATTGGGTGCAAAGAGGAGTACTTGTTAGCGATGAAAAGAGTGTTGTTGCTGACAAAACAAGTGCAAAACAGGTAGTTCGTGAAACTGCAACAGAAAAACCAACAAGACAAGAAGCGGTTAGTAGAATTGCAAATTGTGAAGAGTTAAAATATTTGACAAATGTTGCACAAGAAAAATTTGCAAGACCAATTACAACTGCTGAAATGAGTACTTTTGTTTGGCTTTATGATACTTATGGTTTGCCGGTACCTGTAATCATTCAAGCAATTCAATATGCTTTTGATAGTGACAGATTGAGATTTTCTTATGTTGAAAAAGTCTGCATTGATTGGGCTAAAAATGACATTACCACAATTTCAAAAGCAGAAGAAAGATTGAATTCGCTGTATCTTTCAAAAACTGCTTGGAAATTGGTTGAAAATGCTTTTGGCATTGAACATAGAAAACCATCTGCAACAGAGAAAAAATATGCAGAAAAATGGGTTAACGAGTTTGAGTTTAATAAAGATATGCTTGAAACGGCTTATGACATTTGCATTAATCAAACCGGCAAAATCAATTTTAGATACATAAACACAATTCTTGAAAGTTGGCACAAAAAAGGGTTCAAAAAACCTGCTGACATTCAAGAAGAAGCAGATAAAAATAAAAAACCAAATGATACTTCTTATTCAATTGATAGCATTAAGAAGAAAATCAACAATTTTGATTAAGGGAGGTTTTTTCTATTAAATCAAATGAATATATATTTGAAGCGTTAGAGAAGATTAATGCTTCAAGAGAAAAAGCCTTGCTTTTGGCTGAAAATAAAAAGTTGCAATTATATTTGGATCATCCAAAAATTGCTGAATATGACAAACAAATTGCTTCTGTTTTTCAAAATGTAATGCAAGAAATGATTGCAGGCAAAAAAACTGATTTTAAATCAGCAGAAGAAAAAAGTTTACAGTTGCAAAAAGAAAAAGCAGAGTACATTGAGAAAAATGGTGTTGATATTAGCGTTATCACACCTAACTTTAATTGCGAAAAATGTTCTGACACTGGCTATTTAAACGGCAGAATTTGTGAATGTGTAAAACAAAAAGCAGTTTCAATTGGCTATGATGAACTTAATAAAGATGTAAATCTTAGCGATTATACATTTAACAATTTCTCATTGAATTATTATAAAGACGCAGTTGAAAACGGCGTTAATATAAAAGATATTATGACAAAAATTTGCAGTTTTTGTGTGAAATATGCTGACGAATTTCAAAATGACTCTGAAAGTTTGTTATTTTTCGGCAAAACCGGTCTTGGTAAAACTCATTTGTCACTTGCAATCGCAAATGAAGTTATTAAAAAAGGTTATAATGTTGTTTATGGTCCAATTTCTAAAATCATTGGAAACATTGAAAGAGAACATTTTTCAGGCAATGACAGAACAACATTAACAAATGTTTTAGATTGTGATTTGTTGATTTTTGATGACTTGGGAACAGAGTTTACAACAAGCTTTGTTTCATCAACAATTTTTGATATTGTTAATTCAAGAATTTTGAAAAACAAACCTACAATCATCAACACAAACCTTGAGTTTGATGAATTAAAACAAAAATATTCTGATAGAGTTGTGTCAAGAATTGCAGGTAGTTATAGAATGCTTCAGTTTTTTGGCGAAGATATAAGAACAATTAAGTAAGTCTTAAGGGAGAGTTTAAAATATGAAAAAGTTTTTAGCATTGGTTTTGGCAGTTGTATTGTGCTTGTCTTTTGTTGGTTGTAAAAAGAAGGCTGAAGAAAAGAAAGAAGAAACAACAACTACAACCACAACAACAAAGGTTGTTCAAAAGGTTTTAAATCCACTTACTGGAGAATCTGGTTTTGACAAAAAATATCTTGATACAAAACCATTTGCAGTAATGATTAATAACATTTCATTAGCACAACGTGTTCAAACAGGTGTTGGCGATGCTGACATGGTGTTTGAAACATTGGCTGAAGGCGGAATTACTCGTCTTATGGCGGTTTATCAAAATGTATCAAAAGTTGACCAAATTGGTTCTGTTAGAAGTGCTCGTATTTCTTATGCTCAATTGGCTGCAGGTCTTGGTGCTAACTATGTTCATTGCGGTGCTGACAACAAATATTGTGGCAGTTCTTACAGAAGTTCAATTGGTGTGAAAAGTTATGATTTGGGTTCAAATGCTTCTTCTGCAGGCAAAAGAATTTCTAATGGATTAGCAACCGAACATACTTTGTATACATTTGGTGAAAGCTTGAACAAATTGGTTGATGGTAGCGATAATAAAATTAAAGATTCAGCAAAAAATGTTTATAAATTCAATGATGAAGAAAAACCAGAAACATTTGAATCAAAAGCAAAAAATGTTGCAATCAAACTTTCAACTGTTCAAACAACTCATATGAGATATAACGCTGATGATAAAAAGTACATTCGTGGCAATAGTTCATCAAACTTGGTAGATTATAAAACAGGCGATAAAGAAAGATTTAAAAATGTTTTGGTTCTTTATACAAATGTTCATGAACTTGGCGATGGTTACCATGTTAAAACTGAATTTGGTTCAGGTAACGGTTATTATTTCTCACAAGGCAGTTATAAAAAGATTAAGTGGGAAAAATCATCTGAAACAGCGCCACTTAAATTCAAAAATGTTGATGGAACAGATTTGAAACTTAACGCCGGCAATTCTTATATTTGTCTTGCTGATACTGATTATGAATCTTCTTTAAATATCGAAGCAGAATAATTTTAAAAGCACTATCAAAAGATAGTGCTTTTTTGTACCCAAAACTATATAATTTGCGTAATATATTATTGGACAACAAAATTATAATTTTTGTTTAAAATTACACAAACTTGGCAAAAATAAAATTGTAAACGAATTGCCATAGGAGTGAAATATAAATTGTTAATAAAACGCGGAGATATTTATTACGCAGATTTAAGCCCGGTTATTGGTTCAGAGCAAGGTGGATTAAGACCGGTTTTGATTGTTCAAAATGATGTGGGGAATAAGTATAGTCCAACTGTAATTGCTGCGGCAATTACAAGCCAACAAACCAAAAGCAATTTGCCAACTCATATAAAAATTAATGCAACTGGCTGTGGACTAAGCAAAGACTCAATTGTGTTGTTAGAACAAATTAGAACTATTGATAAACAAAGATTAAAAGAAAAAATGGGGACCCTTGACTATAATGCAATGATTGGAATAAACAAAGCACTTTCGGTGAGCTTTGGTTTGAATTTAATTTAATGGCTACATAAAGCCAAAAAAAGCCCTCAAACTAATTGAGGGCTTTTGTTTATGTAAAGGGGTGCCTATTATAAATTGCATTTTTGTTATTATTAGGTGTAACGCCAAATCTTTTTTTATAAGCATATAAAAACGAAGAATAGTTGTTATAGCCGCATTTGATTGCAATCTTAACAACATCCATTCCAATGCTTAACATTCCATTCGCTGCATCAAGGCGTAAATCTTCAATATATTGGTGCATTGTTTTTCCGGTATTAAGTTTAAACATCTTAATAATTGTTGGTTTTGAAACAAAGAATTTCTTTCCAATAAATTCATAAGACATATCTTCCATAAAATGATGGTTGATGTAGGCGCGAATATTAACAAAAAGATTATCAGAAGTAGGCAAATCGGCGTAATGATTTTCATCAAAATACATATCAAGTTCTGAAATAATTGCATAAATTCTTGGTAAAATATGAGTTCTTCCAAGTTCTAATTTTAAGCATTTTAAAATAGATTCAACCGAATTTTTAATAGGGGAAAAGGCAGTAGATTTTAAGTTGAATAGTCTTTCATTATCAGGCAAATGTTGTATTGCTCTTAAGAAAAATTCATCTTCTGATTTGTGTGAAAAAACCTCAGAATGTAAATGCATTTCAAGGCATTTAAATGGTTTTTCATCAATAAATGTTCTTGTTAAAAGAGAACCAATGTCACAAATAAACATTTGATTTTTTGTTAACAAAAAATCTTTGTGATTATATGTAAGTTTAAACTTGCCTTCTAAACAAACAAAGAAACGGTAACAATTAATTCTTGTGGAAATAATTGTTTCACCTTGTTTTAAAGCGTTTTCGCAATTTTCAACATAAACATTCAAATCGTCTTTAAAATATCCATTTAACATATTTTCGCCCCCATTTTTATTTGGAAAAATTATAACATAAAACTTTACCAATTTCAACAAAAATATTTACGATTTTGTATTTACAAACACCTTGTAGTGTAATATAATAAATATGTATAATTTTCTTATACTATTTTTGATCAAAAATATTATAAACAAAAGGAGGACGATTTTATGAGAAAATTATTGGCACTTACCCTTTCATTGTTAATGGTATTCTCATTAATACCAATGACAATGGTTTCGGCAGAAACTGTGTCTACAGTTGTTTACAACATGGACGAAGGCAGCCGTCCAACATCTTGGTCAGAAGACAAAAGATACACAACTACTCCAGGCATCGTTGAAAGAGACGATGGTCACGGTTATGTGTTGAAACTAGCTACTTATGGCGACACAAGCACTTCTTTCAATTTCCCAAAAAGCGCTATCAATACTGAAATCGGTGTTCCGGTAAAACTTACTTTCGAGATGTTAGCCGGTAGCGGTTTCAAAATTGAAAACGGTATTGATTTTATCGCAGGTGGTACAGGTTACAAAGTATACGATGGTTTTACAACACCTACAGGATCTTGGAAAACAATCACAATCGATTTGACAGTAGGTAACAAGTACTACTCCAACGTTCAATCAGCTATCTCAAAAGGCATCTCAGAGATCCGTTTCAACAAGAACAAAGGTACATCTTACTACTACGTTGATAACGTAACAGTATACACAGAGCTTTACTCAGAAAACAGACAAGAGCAAGAAAAACCAGCTGCCCCTGTTGTAGAAGCTGTAACAGGCGAAACAATCACTGTTAAAGCTGTAGAAAACGCTCTTTATTCAAAAGATGGTGGTGCAACTTGGCAAACATCTAACACGTTCACCGGTCTTAAAGGTGGCACTGATTATCAACTTGCTATCAAAATTGCTCAATCAGCAGATTTCTTTGAGTCACCTGTAAGTGACATCACTATCGGTACTACTGCCGCTGTTTTCAAGTGGAACATCTATTCAGATTACTTTAAATTAAGCAACAACACAACAGGCGGTAATTTTAGCACTCAATATTCTGGTGACGGTACATACTTCATCGCATCATCAAGCGTTGCAGCAGGCAAAACCGCTACATTTACATCGATTAAATCTCTCGTTGCAGGTATTTATCAGATTAACTTGTACGCTAGATGCTTCTCTGGTCGTGCACCAATCGATATTACCATCAACGGAACAAAAGTTGCTTCAGCAGTTAACACTTCATCTGCAGGCGGCAAAACAGGTAACAACTTGGCTGTTCCTGTAACAGACGAGTACCTTCACGCAGAAGAAGGCCCTGTTGAAATCGTTATCACAACAACTGATGCAGGTAAATTGTACCTTAACGCATTTGAATTTGCAAAAATTGCTGATGCTGTTGAAAAACCAATCTACAAGGTTACTATTGACGGTGTTGAAGCAGAATACAAAGAAGGCACAAAGATTTCTCTTCCTGAAATCGAAGAAGGTTACCACTACACAGACGGTGTTAACAACTACAACTCAGGCGACATCTACGAAGTTACAGGCGAAGCTGTACTTACAGTTGAACTTAACACTTATGACGTAACTATCGACGGCGAAGTAGCTGGTACAGTAACACACGGTGGCACTTTCACAGTTCCAACACCAGGCGTAGGCTATAACTACACAGACGGCACAACTACTTACGTTGGCGGCGAAGAAATCACAGTAACTGCTCCTGTTGCTATCACTTCTACAATCAAAACAACAAGCTATGTTTACACCATGGACGAAGGTTCAAGAATCGTTTCAGGTTACACAACAGCTTGTAACCCTGGCGAAGGTGTGTTTGAAGAAGTTGATGGTAACTGGGTATTCAAACTTCCATCAAAAGCTGACCAACCAACACACTTCACTCTTCCAGAATATTGGTATGAAAAAGAAGATTACAAAGCAACTAGCATCTCATTCTCGATTTCTAAAACTTCTGGTGCTGCTGGCGCTACAGAATATGTAGAATTCACAGACGGCACAAACGTTGTTAAAATTTCTAGTGGCTACACAGGTATGCTTTCTAAATACACTGTAAACGTTGACGAATCACTTTATGGTTACAGAACATTCCAAATGAAACTAAAAGGCGGTTCAAACTTTGTAGATGCTAAAGACTACATTTACATTGATGATGTAACAGTTAACTTTGAATATGACCACAACTATGTTGCTCCAACAACATACGATGTAACTATCGATGGTGAAGTTGTTGCTACTATCAGAGAAGGCAAAACTTTCACACTTCCAGAACTTCCAGCTGGCAAATATTATGTTGGCGGTTACGAAGTAGGTCAAAAATTCACAGTTACAGAAGCTCTCGAACTTACAACAGCTACTTACACTTACGACATCACAATTGATGGCGAAGTTGTAGCTACAGTTGAATATGGTACAGAGTACACACTTCCTACACTCGAAGCTGGCAAATACTATGTAGATGTTACAGAAACAACATTCGTTGTAACAGAAGCACTCAGCTTCACAACTGCAACATACACATATGACATCACAGTTGATGGCGAAGTAGTAGCAACAGTTGAATATGGCACAGAGTATACACTTCCTACTTTGGAAGCTGGTAAATACTATGTAGATGTTACTGAAACAACATTCGTTGTAACAGAAGCACTTTCATTCACAACAGCTACTTACACATTCGACATCACAATTGATGGCACAGTAGTAGCAACAGTTGCTTACGGTGAAACATTCACACTTCCTGCAGTAGCAGAAGGTATGCAATATGTTGACGGTTTTGTTGCTGGTCAAGAATTTACAGTAACAGAAGCTTTAAGCTTTGCTACAGAAGAAATTCCAGAATTCGCTGGTGAATCAACAACAATCGTTGAAACAGACGACAAAGCTTCAATCAGACTTGGTGAAGTAAACGGTATTCGTTTCTATACAAAAATTGATACAGCAGCACTTGCTGAATTGGTTGGCGACAAAGAATACCAAGTTGGTACACTCATCGCTCCAAAAGACATTGCTGGTGACTATCTCACAGCAGAAGATGATTGCGCAATCGTTCCTTATGATATGAACGAAGAACTTTGGGATGGCGAAATCGTTGGTTCTATCGTTAACATTAAACCTAAAAACTGGGCAAGAGATTTCGTAGCTCGCGCTTATGTTTTGGTTGATGGTGTATATTACTATTCAGATGTTCAATGTGTTCGTAACATTGCTGGCATCGCTGATGCTTATATGGCAGATGTTAACAGTGATTATGCAAACTTAGACGCTAATACTCAAGCAATGGTAGAAGCTTGGGCAAAAGCAAATGACTAATCAGGAGGTAAGTAAAGATGAAATTTGAAACAATTAAAATCGAATTAGAAAAATATGAATCTCTTGATATCATTGCATCTTCACCAGAAGATACAACAGACCCAACTGAAAAACCAGTTGAAACAACAAAATACGACCCATACGAAAACGATAAATGGTAAGAAATAGATAATAAGAGGTTTAAATCTTTTATAATATTTTTCTCACGAAAAGCACTGAACCCAAAGTCCAGTGCTTTTCACTTTTTTATAGACAAAATTGTTTTAATATGATATAATATTTATATAAAAAATGGGGAGGAAAATTATGAAAAAAGCTTTGTTGTTTATTCTTGCTTTTTGCTTGATGGTTAGTTCTGTTTTAAGTGCACAGCCTCAAGTCAAAGCAAATGGGAGTTTGAAAAGTATTGTTGTCAATGGCACAACCTATATTCAAACTTTTAATGACGATTTTAATGGCACAACATTAGACTCAACTAAATGGAAATTAGCGCCAGAGTGGTACAGACAAAGTAATTATTGCAAATGGGATAATGATATGACCTGGCTTGACGGAAAAGGTCATTTGATTTTAAGCACACAATATGATGAAAATGGTGAATTGTTGTGTGGCGCAGTAAGGTCAAGAGATTTGTTTGAACAGACTTATGGTTATTTTGAAATTAGTTGTAAATTACAACAAGTTAGTGGCTTTTGGTCTGCGTTTTGGCTAATGCCAAGAAACATTGACCTTTATGGTGAAGACGGTGGTCGAGATGGTACTGAAATTGATATTTACGAGGCTTTTTCAGTAAAAGGTCAAGAAATTAATCATGCTGTTCATTATGATGGTTATGGCGAGCGACACAAGGCAACTGGTGATGCAGTATTTGCAGATGTTTATGATGGCAAATTTCATAATTTTGCTTTAGAGTGGAAAGAAGATTGTTATATCTTTTACATTGACGGGAAAGAAACCTACAGAATCACAAATCAAAAGGTAGATATCAGTGAAGTTGCTTGTTATATGAAAATATCACTTGAGGCAGGCAGCTGGACAGGAAAACCTAATGTTAATGATTTGCCTTCAGGAATTGAAGTTGACTATGTTAAAGCTTATCAAAGCGTTGACAAATACTCTTTTGAAAACACTTTTTATGGCGATTTGGATTTAGATTTAGGTATTAATATTGATGATGTTTTGTTGTTAAGAAGATATTTAGTTAAAGAGAAAAACTTTGCTTTAACAAGAAAAGAAAATGCAGATGTTAATGATGATAATAAAATAGATATCAAAGATTTGTTGATTTTAAGAAAGTATATTGCTTGGCTTATTAACAAACTGCCATATAAACAGTAAAACAAAAAGCGTTGAGTTAAACTCAACGCTTTTTTGTTTTATAAAGTTTTATTCGTTTTCTTCAACCGGTTGTTCTTGAATTGTTTCAACTGTTTCTTCTTGATTGTTTTCAAAATCTAAAGTAACATCAAAATCAGTTGCTTCGATTTGTTCGATTAAAGTTTTGCGTTTTTTCATTGTTTGTTCAACATAATACAAAGCAATCAAAGCAGCAATACTTAAAACAGTAACAACATTACCAACAGTAAATCCATAAGGTGAATATTTGAATGTGATTTTGTGTTCACCAGCAGGAACATCAATTGAACAGAAAGCATCGCTAATTGGTGTAACAGCAACTTTTTTGCCATCTACATAAGCTTTCCAGCCTTTTTCATAAGGAATAGATGTTAACATTGTGCCGTCTTTTTTAGCTACAACTGTACCAGAAAGTTTTGTGTCACTATATTTTTCAACATTGAATATTTCATCGTTCAATTTAGCGTAAATGTTTTCCCATTCTTTCATATTCATGGTATAAACATAACTTTCAATATAACCGCCAGTACCATCATTAAATGTAACATCTAAGTAAATAGTCTCGCCTTCGTTTGCGTTGCCGATACTTGCAATACAACCTCTGTTGTTTTCAAACTTAACAGGCATTCCGTTTTCTGTAATTCTTGCACTAACTGATTGTGCGCTATCAGCTTTTGCATAAATATAAATAGGACCATCTTGTTTTGCTGTAAATGCAAGGTGAGCAGTAGCAGTACCGCTACTTGAACTTACAGTAATGCCTGAACCTTCATATGAGCCCATACTACCATTGTCACAAGAAGAAAGAGTTTCGTCGTATTCTGTAACATCTTTAAGAAGGAATCTTGTTCCTTCATCGCCTAAAGCATAATTAATATAATCGTTTTGAGTTTCAAAAGGATTAAGTTCTTGCGCTTTCCAACCTTTAATTTCTTTGTTAACCATAAAGCCGATTGACAAAGGATATTTGTTTTTGTAAATGTTTGAACTGCCACTTTGATAAAGACCTTCAAACACTGGCTCGTTCATTGTTTCGCCTCTTGCAATGATGTATTTAACATTGAGTAAAGAGTTTAAAACAGGTGTTTGAACTAAATATCTAAAACTATTAGAACCAGGGTCAGCAGCTAAACCTAAACATTTCATCATCTGAGTAACATTACTATTAATTTCTGATGAGAATTGAGTCAAACCATTATAACCATATAAAGCAGGGTCATTACAAGTCCAGTTGTTGTAAACTTCCATACGATAGAAGCCTTCATCTTCTTCTAGAACTTTGTTTTTAAGTGCTTGAACATCATCATAATTTGTGTAGTAAGTTGTTCTGTTTGATTTACCAACTGCTTGAACAGATTTAACGGTGTAGTTTGTCATTTCAGCAAACACACAAACAAAAATCATAATACCACAAATTGCTTGTTTGAATTTTTTTGTTTTGTAGATTGCAAGTACAATACCATAAACAATAAACAACAAAATTGAAATATAAATTACTTTGTAATCAAATGTATCTTTGTAAAGTTTTTCAGCAAGAATAGCGTAAATAACACCACCAGCAACAACAGCGCCAATTTGACCAGTTGTAATCTTTTTCAAGTAGGTATACGCCTCACAAGCCATTGTAACAACAATAAATGAGAAAGCGAATGAATAACGATAAGGAAGTTCGTTTGGCCAGTGGAAACCGTGCCAGATAAAGTCAAGTCTGTTCCAGTTAAAACTTAAAATAAGAAAAGCTAAAATCAAGCAATTCAAAATTTTCTTTTTAGGTGAAACTTCTTTGCAAAGCAAAAATACAATTGCCATCATAAATGAAAGAATACCACAATAAACATTTGGCAAACCGCCTCTAACTGTCAATGTAACATTTGGTAACATATTAGAAATTACATCCATAATTGGGTTGTAAAAACTATTATCAGTTGGACCTTGTTGGTCAATGTAATAGGTGTTTTGCATTGAAAGATAGGTTGGAATCAAGATTACAGCAGCCATACAACAACCAATAACCGAGAACAAAATCGCTTTGCCGGTTGTAATAGCACATTGTTTTGCACCTTTTGCTCTGTCTCTTGAGAAATAAAGAACTGGGTAGTAAAGAGCAATAAACATACACATCATAACACCAATGTAGTAGTTTGTAATCATCATAAGTGCTAATGATACTGTGTATAATCTAAATTTACCTTCATCAATTAATTTGTTAAGACCTAAAATGCAAAGTGGTAAAAGTGCCATAACATCAAGCCACATCAAGCACCAGTAGTAACCCATTGAATAAGCACACAATGAGTACATTGTAGCAAATGCAACAATACCAAAGTCATCACGCTTAAACATTTCACGAAGATAAATGTACATAAAAGCAGAAGCAAATGCAATTTTCAAAATTACAATAGCAGCCATTGCCTCGGTTAAGTATTTTGCAGGAACCAATGCAGTTAATAAATACAAAGGAGAAGCAGCATAATAAGAAATCAAAGCAATAAAGTTAGTGCCACCAGCACCTTGCCATGTGTAAAGCAAAGAACCACCAGTTTGCAATTTTTCTTGCAACACTTTCAAGAAAGGGAAGTATTGGTGCCACATATCAATAACCATGATTTGTTCATCACCAAATGGATAAAACTGTGCTTTATAAAAAGCAAAAAGCATTAAAAATGCAGGTACTAAAAAAGAAATAAATACAAATCTGTGTTTGTAAAAGAACTTTTCTTTTTTAAGTGGTGAATAAGTTTCGTTTTTAAATAGTGTCATTATTCTGCTCCTTTGTCTTAAAAATAAATAATTTACTAAAAACATAATTTAGAATTACTACAATAATTCCAGCAATGATTTTCATTATAACCAAATCAAAACTCAAAATGCTTGAAATGGTTAAAATAGTAGACTCTAATAAAAATGTAAAGAGTCTTGCCAATGTAAAATAAACAAACTCTTTTGTTGTGTCACTTAACGAAGTTTTTGTGCTTTTAAATACAAAATACTTGTTGGTTAAAAAAGCAAATATCAACGCAATAATAAACGCTAAAGAATTAGCAAGCAGCGATAACAAAGCGTGGTTTGAATTAGGGTTGTTAATAGGAATGTTAAAGACTAAACATAAAAGCCAGTAACTACCCCAGTTTAAAACCGTTGCTGCAACTCCGTAAAATAGATAAGAAATCATTTCGCAATTAAAAATCGTTTGAAAAAGCTTATAATTCATAAGTTTTTTGCAAAGTTTCAAATTGCAAAACCATTTCACAACAAAGAGGTTTGTTATAAAACTCCAAAATGGTCTTTCAGACATTTTTAAAACCTCGTATATTAAAATTTAAGCATAGTGAATGCAATTATAATAATTATACTGTTTTTTATAGTATATGTCAAGATTCAAAAGACAAATTATAAAAATAAAAACTGCAGAAAAAATCTGCAGTTTAAATAATGCATTCAATTAAAATTTTAACGCCGAGAAGTATCAAAACAACACCACCAAAAAGTTCGCCTTTGTCACCAATGATACCAGCGATTTTACAACCACAAACATAACCGGCAAAACAAATTATAAAGGTTATAACACCAATAATTAAGCAACTTAAAATAACTTCTAAAATGTTGTTTCCAGCAAAGATAAAACCTGCTGCTAATGCGTCAATACTTGTTGCGATGCCAAGAATTAACAACTCTTTTAAAGTGATAATTCCACTTTGAATATCATCATCGTCACTTTTAAGGTTTTCGTAAATCATTTTAGCACCTAAAACAACGAGAATAGCGAAACTAACAAAACCAAAATAATTTTTAATTAAGTTATAAAAACCACTGCCAACAAAGTATCCAACAAGTGGCATTATTGCTTGAAAACCACCAAAAACAATTGACAATTTTAAAGCGTTAGAAATTTTAATTTTTTGTGTTGCTAACGCTTTAGAAATTGAAATAGATAAAGCATCCATTGCAAGGGTAACACCCAAAATCAATGCGTGAATAACAAGAGTCATATTAGTCCTCCTGATTAACGCCAAAAAGTTTTCTAAAATTCATAATGTAAAAACCACTTGGGTCTTGCAAAAAGTTGTGTTTAACTTTTTTTGCTTCATCTTCTGAAGAAACTCTAACTGTAATTCCCATAGACTCTTTTTCGTTTTCCAACATAGAAATTCTAACAATAAACTTATCATCATCGGGAATGATATCAATTTTGTTATCTTTAAGTCTTTTTTGGAGCAAAATTTCATAATTAGCTGCTTCCAAAGCACTTTCTCTAATTGTGAATGGAATATCATAATTCAATTCTTTTGCAATTGTAATGCCGTTTTCAGTTAAATCGTACTCATCGTTTTCGTTCTTTTGAATATTGCCATCGCGCTCTAATTCTTCAAGCGCTTGAGCAATGTCAAAGTAGGTAGCAATAGAATTGTATCTTATGATATGGCTGATTGTATCTGCAGAAAAAGTCTTTTTAGTGCTAAACAAAATAAAACAGATTAAAATCTTAATATCAGCAACTTTAATAAGACTTCCTGGCTCTAAATTACCCCAAACAGTTCTTTGTTTTTTGTTTCTTGCCAAATCTTTTTCCTCCAAAATAAAACTATAGAGATTTTAACACATATTTTTGTAAAAAGCAACACTTTTAATATTGAATATATATTTATTTTATGTTATAATATATCGAATATATTTTGGAAAGAGGTTTCTAATGCAGATTAATAAAGAACAGATAAGAAATTTTTGCATTATTGCACATATCGACCACGGTAAATCTACACTTGCTGATAGATTGTTAGAAATCACTCAATCGGTTGAACAAAGACAAATGACCGACCAATTGCTTGATAGTATGGACCTTGAGCGTGAGAGAGGAATTACAATTAAATCTCACCCAGTAACACTCTATTACAACGCTAAAGATGGCAAGAAGTATGAACTTAATTTGATTGACACTCCAGGCCACGTTGACTTTAACTATGAAGTTTCTCGTTCACTTGCGGCTTGTGAAGGTGCGTTGTTGGTTGTTGATGCTTCTCAAGGTATTGAAGCGCAAACTTTAGCAAACACATATTTAGCACTCGACCATGACCTTGAAATCGTGCCGGTAATTAACAAAATTGATTTGCCTTCAGCTGACCCAGAAAAATGCGCAGACGATGTTGAAAACATCATTGGTATTGAAGCGCATAATGCTCCAAAGGTATCTGCAAAATCTGGTTTGAATATTGAAGATGTACTAGAGGCGGTTGTTGAAAGAGTACCTTCTCCAGTTGCTGAAGACAACAAACCATTAAAAGCGTTGATTTTTGACTCTTATTATGACCCATATAAAGGTGTTATTGTTTATTTCAGAGTTGTTGATGGTGTTATCAAAGCCGGAATGAATATTAAAATGATGGCAACAGGCGCTGAGTTTAACGTTGTTGAAGTTGGTAGAAAAACTGCACTTTCGATGCAACCTTGCGATGAACTTCGTGCAGGTGAAGTAGGTTATATTGCGGCTTCAATCAAAAACGCTGCAGAAGCACGTGTTGGTGATACCATAACAACTGCAGAAAATGGTGCTAGTGAACCATTGCCTGGTTATCGTCAAGTAAACCCTGTTGTTTTTTGTGGTATTTATCCTGCAGATGGCGCACAATATACCGACCTTAGAGAAGCGCTTGAAAAGTTGCAACTTAATGACGCTGCTTTAATGTTTGAAGCAGAAACATCATCTGCTTTGGGCTTTGGTTTTAGATGTGGTTTCTTAGGCCTTTTGCATATGGAAATTATTCAAGAGAGATTAGAGCGTGAATATAATCTTGACCTTATAACCACAGCGCCTTCTGTTGAATATAAATTGAATTTGGCTGATGGCACAAAACTTGCAATTGACAACCCTACAAATTATCCTGACCCTGCAACAATTGTAACTGCAGAAGAGCCAATTTGTAATGTTCACATTTATAGCCCTAATGATTACGTTGGCGCTATTATGGATTTGTGTCAAGAACGCAGAGGCGTTTTTGTTGATATGCAATATGTTACAACTGAGCGTGTTGACATTCATTACGAAATGCCACTTAACGAAATTGTTTATGACTTTTTTGATGCGCTTAAGTCAAGAACAAGGGGCTATGCTTCTTATGACTATGAGCACAAGGGTTATAACGTTTCAAAACTTGTAAAACTTGATGTAATGCTTAACGGCGAAATTGTTGATGCTTTGTCATTCATTGTTCACTCTGACAATGCTTACAAACGTGCAAGAAGAATTGCCGAAAAGTTGAAAGAGCATATTCCAAGACAATTGTTTGAAGTGCCGGTTCAAGTAGCAGTAGGTGGCAAGGTTATTGCTCGTGAAACTGTTAAAGCAGTTAGAAAAGACGTTCTTGCTAAATGTTACGGTGGTGACATTACACGTAAGAAGAAACTTCTTGAAAAGCAAAAAGAAGGTAAGAAACGTATGCGTCAATTGGGTTCTGTCGAAGTACCACAAGAAGCGTTTATGGCAGTTCTTAAACTTGATGAGTAGGAGAATTCTTTTGAAAGATATTTTTGTTAGTGAAAAAGAATTAGAGTTACAAAGAGAATTTGCTGACAAAGTAAAATCTATTGTAATTAATAAATATTCAAAACCTAAAGCATTTATTAGAACTTTTGGTTGCCAACAAAACGTGGCAGATTCTCAAAAGATTATGGGAATGCTTGAATTAATGGGTTATGAATTTGTTGATTCTTCTGATGATGCTGATTTAGTAATCTTTAATACTTGTGCTGTGCGTGAACACGCCGAAGACAGAGTTTTTGGTAATGTTGGTGCATTGGTGCATTTGAAAAAGAAAAAAGCAGATTCAATTATTGCAGTTTGTGGTTGTATGATGCAACAAGAACATATTGCTAATAAAATCAAACACAGTTTTCCACACGTTGATTTGGTTTTTGGTACACACGTTGTTCACACATTACCACAAATGCTTTATAAAATTTTAACCGGTCAGCGTAGAATGTTTAACATTCCTGATATTGACGGTGTAATTGCAGAAGGTTTGCCACAAGTTAATGAAAGCAATGTGCACGGTTGGCTGCCAATTATGTATGGTTGCAATAACTTTTGTACTTACTGCATTGTGCCTTATGTTAGGGGAAGAGAGCGAAGCCGTAAACCACAAGACATTTTGAATGATTTAAAGAAAATGGTTGAAAGTGGTATCAAAAACATAACACTTCTCGGTCAAAACGTTAACTCTTATGATGGTGACGGTGTGAAATTCCCTGAACTTTTGAAAATGTGTAATGATGTTAGCGGTGATTTTGTTATTAGATTTATGACATCGCACCCAAAAGATTGTTCGGTTGAATTGCTTGAGACAATGGCTAACTGTGAAAAGGTTGAAAAACATTTGCATTTGCCGGTTCAAAGTGGCTCTTCAAGAGTTTTGAATGCAATGAACAGAAAATACACAAGAGAAAGTTATTTAAGTTTAATTCAAAAAGCGAAGGAATTAATGCCTGACTTAACCTTGACTTCTGATATCATTGTAGGTTTTCCTTCGGAAACCTATGACGAAGTAAAAGAAACTATTTCTTTGATAGAAAAAGTTAGATATCAATCATTGTTCACATTTATTTACTCAAAACGCAAAGGCACACCTGCTGCTGAAATGCCAGATGATGTCAGCGCAGAAGAAAAAGGCAAATGGTTTAGAGAACTTCTTAAAGTTCAAGAAACAATTTCTGAAGAAGTTTGCAAAGAACAAGTAGGAAAAGTGTATAGAGCGCTTGTTGAAGATAAAGCTAAAAAAGAAGGAATGCTTTATGCAAGAACTTTGAACAACTTTGAAGTTGAGATTGAAGGAACTGAAGATTTAATAGGCAGTTTCGTAAATGTTGAAATTACCAGTGGTAACACTTGGATTTTAAAAGGTAAAATAATTTAATTTGAAAGGATTTTAACAATGGAAATTTTAGATGTAGCAAAAAAACTCGGAGCAGCAATTCAAGAACACGAATTATATAAAGCATATGCTGCTGCAAAACAAAAAAATGATGATGATAAAGAACTTCAAGATTTAATTGGAGAATTTAATCTTATTAGAATGAACATTAATACTGCAATGTCAAACCCTGAAAAAGATGAAGACAAGATGACAGAGTACAATGACCAATTGCAAGAATGTTACAAAAAGATTATGCAAAACGAGTCTATGATTGCTTACAATGAAGCAAAAGTAGCACTTGATGAAATTGTAAACAAAGTTAATTTAATTATTTCAATGTGTATTGATGGTGCAGACCCTGAAACTGTTGAAATTCCTGATGCTTCTTGCACAGGTTCATGCTCAACATGTGGTGGTTGCCACTAATTATTTAAAAATTTAGTAAAAGGGAAGTAAAACAACAATGGCTCAAAGAGTTGATATTTTGCCTGAAATCACTCCTAATATGTCTCCGATGATGAAGCAATATGTTGAGATTAAAAAGCAACATCTTGATAGTATTTTGTTTTTCAGACTTGGCGACTTTTATGAGATGTTTTATAACGATGCAAGGGTAGCTTCAGAAGAATTAGACCTTGTTTTAACAAAGCGTGCAAATGGCGAAGATGAAAAAGCAGATATGTGCGGTATTCCATTTCACTCAAGTGAAAGCTATATTGCGCGACTTGTAAAAAAAGGTTATCGTGTTGCAATTTGTGAACAGGTTGAAGACCCTTCAAAAGCAAAGAAATTAGTAAAAAGAGATGTAATAAGAGTAATCACACCTGGTACAGTTACTGAAGAAAGTATGCTTGAATCTGGTGTAAACAATTACCTTGCAACTGTTTATGTTTCTGGCAACAAAGCAGGTCTTTGTTTTGCTGACGTTTCAACAGGCAAACTTCATTTAACAGAAATTGAGTCAAAACGCCTTGAAAGTGAAATTATTAATGATATCACACGTTTTTCGCCTAAGGAAGTGCTTATTAACGAAGAAGGTGTGAGATTTAATTCTTTGTATGATTTGGTTGTTAAACAACTCGGCTGCAGAATTGATTTAATTGATAGTGAATTGGTTGATGAAACTATTGCTGATCAGGTTTTATATCATTTTAGAGCAGAGAGTTTTGCTTCACTTGGAATTGAAGAAACATCTGTTTCGAAAAATGCGCTTTGTGCAGCACTTGGATTTTTGTTTAGAACTCAAAAGAATGATATGGCTGCAATTAACACCATTGATTTTTATAGTGAGAATAAATATATGCGTCTTGATATTTCATCAAGAACCAATCTTGAGCTAACACGCACATTGCGTTCAAATGATAAAAAAGGTTCACTTTTGTGGGTGCTTGATAACACCAAAACCCCAATGGGCAAGCGCCTTATTAGAAATTGGATTGAGTTGCCGCTTTTGTCTCCGGCAGAAATTTCACGCAGACAAAATGCAGTTGGCGAACTTTTGTCAAAACACGAAATTCGTGAAGAATTAAGTGATGCTTTAAAAGAAATTAAAGACTTAGAGCGTATTATGACAAGGGTGCTTTATGGCTCAGCAAACGCAAGAGAATTAAATGCGCTTAGTTTTACATTAAAGAAAATGCCAAGAATCAAATCAACAATTTGTAATATGGATTCGGCATTTTTACAAAACATTTTTAATGATATTGATGAATTAACAGACCTTTCAACACTCATTGATAGTGCAATTGTTGATGACCCACCACTTACCGTTCGTGAAGGTGGCATAATTCGTGAAGGCTTTAATGAAGAGGTTGACCGTCTTTCAAGTGATATGAAAGGTGGCAAATACATTGTCAGTGAGCTTGAAGCAAGAGAACGTGAGCGAACAGGCGTTAAAAAACTTAAAATCAAATACAACCGTGTGTTTGGTTATTATATTGAAATTCCTAATTCTGCAGATTTTGTACCACCTGAAGAGTACATTCGTCGTCAAACTTTGGCAAGTAGCGAGCGATATGTTACTGAAGAAGTAAAACAATTAGAAAGCAGAATTATTGGCGCACAAGACAAGTTAATTGCGCTTGAATATAATTTGTTTGTGGCAATTCGTGATGAAGCTGCAAAATATATGGAAAGCATCAAACGCACTGCTGATGCAGTTGCAAGACTGGATGCAATTTGGTCATTGTCAGTTGTGGCTTATAAAAATAGTTACATTTGCCCACAAATTTCAGTTGATGGAGAAATTGACATTCGTGAAGGCAGACACCCAGTTGTTGAATTGTTGTCTGACACTGCCTTTGTGCCAAATGACACAAAACTTGATATTAAAGATAATAGATGTGCAATTATTACTGGTCCTAATATGGCTGGTAAATCTACATATATGCGTCAAACTGCAATTATCACTCTTATGGCGCAAATTGGCTCGTTTGTACCTGCAAAAAGTGCAAAAATTTCAATTTGTGATGCAATTTTTACTCGTGTTGGTGCTTCTGATGATTTGGCAAGCGGTAAATCAACATTTATGGTTGAAATGAGCGAAGTTGCAAACATTTTGAAATATGCAACCAAAAACAGTTTGCTCATTATTGATGAAATTGGCCGTGGCACTTCCACCTATGATGGTATGGCAATTGCTCGTGCAGTGCTTGAGTATGTTGCTGATAAAAAGAAAATTGGTGCGAAAACACTTTTTGCAACCCATTATCATGAGTTAACTTCGCTTGAAGAAGAAATTGATGGCGTTAAAAATTATAATATTGCTGCTAAAAAGCGAGGCGATGACATCATCTTCTTACGCAGAATTGTGCGTGGTGGCTCTGATGATAGTTACGGTATCGAGGTTGCTAAACTTGCAGGTGTTCCACAAAATGTAGTTAACCGTGCGAAAGAAATACTTTTAACCCTTGAATCAGGGGAGAATGTTATTATTAAAAAAGAGTATGTTGCAGAGCAAAATAACTTTGCAACTGCAATGAGCTCATCATTAGTTGATGATATTAAAATGCTTGATGTTAACACTCTAACCCCAATTGAGTGTATGCAAAAGTTAGATGAAGTTGTAAAAAGAGCAAAAGAAATTTAGGAGTAATATTTA
This sequence comes from Acutalibacteraceae bacterium, assembly GCA_045649405.1. Classification (GTDB taxonomy): domain Bacteria; phylum Bacillota; class Clostridia; order Oscillospirales; family Acutalibacteraceae; genus RUG11462. Next base: position 42,115 of record JAZRPW010000024.1, on the reverse strand, counting down.
TGAAAAAGCTTTTGTCAATTTTAATGTGTTTTGTGTTGATTGTTTCAACACTTACATTTGTTTCAATCCCAGCAAGCGCCGCTTCTTATTCAGGTACTTGTGGCGATGATTTAACTTGGTCATTAGACACTTCAACTGGCGTGCTTGAAATTACAGGTTCAGGTAATATGAAGGATTATTCGTCTTTTTCTGTTCCGTGGTATTCATATAGAAGTTATATTAAAACTGTAACAATTGGAGACAGTGTAACAAGCATTGGTGATTATGCGTTTTATTATTGCTCAAAATTAACAAGTGTAACAATAGGTAACAGTGTAAAAAGTATTGGTGATGATGCGTTTTATGAATGCAAATCATTAACAAGTGTAACTATCCCTGATAGTGTAACAAGCATAGGTGAAGATGCGTTTGGATATTGCAAATCATTAACAAGCATAACAATCCCTAATAGTGTAACAAGTATTGGTAGTTCTGCGTTTTTTTATTGCTCATCATTAACAAGTGTAAACATAACAGATATCAAATCTTGGTGTGAAATTGATTTTGATAGTTGTTTTTCTAATCCGTTGTATTATGCGAAAGAATTATATTTAAATGGTGAATTATTAAAAGGAGATTTAATAATTTCTGGTGGAACTAAATCAATAGGAGATTACGCATTTTATAGATGCACATCATTAACAAGCATAATAATCCCTGATAGTGTAACAAGTATAGGTGAAGATGCATTTTATAATTGCTCATCATTAACAAGTGTAAACATAACAGATATCAAATCTTGGTGTGAAATTGATTTTGATAGTTATTCTTCTAATCCGTTGTATTATGCGAAAAAATTATATTTAAATGGTGAATTATTAAAAGGAGATTTAATAATTCCTGGTGGAACTAAATCAATAGGAGATTACGCATTTTATTATTGCTCAAAATTAACAAGTGTAACAATAGGTAACAGTGTAAAAAGTATTGGTGATGATGCGTTTTATTATTGCAAATCATTAACAAGTGTAACTATCCCTGATAGTGTAACAAGTATTGGTGAAGATGCGTTTGCTTGGTGCGAATCATTGACAGGTGTAACAATGCCAGATAGCGTAACAAGCATTGGTGATTCTGCGTTTCTTTATTGCTCGAATTTAGTAGTAAATGTGAATTGTAACAATAGTTATGCTTTAAATTATCTTCAAAATAATAGTGTTAATAACACACTAATTCATAATTTTGGTGTTTTAAAATATGATGAAAACGAGCATTGGTACAAATGTTCAAGGTGCGATGAAACTGATAATCATCAATCGCATGAGTTTATAAATTATAAATCAAATAAAGATGCAACTTGTCTTGAAAACGGCACAGAAACAGCAAAATGTGAGCGTTGTGATGAAACTCACACAAGAACAGAACAAAATTCAGCTCTTGGCCACGAATTTGTAAATTATAAATCAAATAAAGATGCAACTTGTCTTGAAAACGGCACAGAAACAGCAAAATGTGAAGCTTGTGATGAAACTAATACAAGAATAGAGCAAAATTCTGCACTTGGCCATGATTATTCTGTTTTGAAATATGATAGCAATGAGCATTGGTACAAATGTTCAAGATGTGATGAAACCAATAATTATACAGAACATTTTGGTGGAACTGCAACTTGCGAAGAAAAAGCTATTTGTTTGATTTGTAGTCAAAAATATGGAGAGTCATTAGGTCATGATTTCACAGTTTTGAAGTATGATGAAAACGAACATTGGTACAAATGTTCAAGATGTGATGCAACTGACAATCATCAAGCGCATGAGTTTATAAATTATAAATCAAATAAAGATGCAACTTGTCTTGAAAATGGTACAGAAACTTCAAAATGTGAGTGTTGTGATGAAACTCACACAAGAGATATAAGCAATTCAGCACTTGGTCACGAATTTGCAAATTACATTTCTGATAACAATGCAACTTGTACTAAAGATGCGACAGAAACCTCAAAGTGTTCAAGGTGCGATGTAACCCATACAAGAGATATTAGCAATTCAGCTCTTGGTCATAATTTTGTAAATTACATTTCAAATAAAGATGCAACATGTCTTAAAAACGGTACAGAAACTTCAAAGTGTTCAAGATGCGATGTAACCCATACAAGAGATATTGGCAATTCAGCACTAGGTCACGATTATTCTGTTTTTGAATACAACACCACGGCTTATTGGTACAAGTGTTCAAGATGTACTTCTACATCAAATTACACAACTCAAAGTGGTGGTACAAGTGGTGGCTTGACTTATTCAGTTTATAATCTTACTGCTACCATTACTTATTGTGATAATTCGGTAACTGGCAGATTGGTTATTCCTGAAAAAATTGGTCTTTACACAGTTGTTGCAATTGAAAGTCAAGCGTTTTACAATTGTAATTATTTAACAAGTGTAAGTATTCCTAAAACGGTAACAAACATTGGAAATGTTGCTTTTGCTTATTGTTCAAGTTTAACAAGCATTTCAGTTGATGCTGCAAACGAATATTATTGTTCAGTTGACGGTGTATTGTTTAATAAAGATAAAACAACGCTCATTCAGTATCCTGTTGGAAACACAAGAACATCTTACACAATTCCAAACACTGTAACTGCTATTGCTGACAAAGCATTTTTAAATTGTTTATCACTTGTAGATTTATCAATTGGTAGTGGTGTAACAAACATTGGCTATCTTGCGTTTGCAGGATGTAGTTCATTGAACAATATAACTGTTGATAGCAACAACAAAAACTTTTGTTCAGAAAATGGCGTGTTGTTTAATAAAGAAATGACAACGCTTATTCAATACCCAATTGGCAATTCAAGAACATTTTATATTATTCCAAATGGAGTTGAAAAAATCGGAGCTGGTGCTTTTGCAGATTGTAGCGTAATAACAAGCGTAACAATCCCACAAACAGTTGTAATAATTGAAGAGTTAGCCTTTAGCGGTTGTAGATGGCTTGCTTATGTTTATTATGATGGCAACTCAGTTTGGTGGAACAGAATTGCTATTAGCACTGGTAACAATTATTTAACAACTGCAATGATTAATTATAATCATGTGCATTCTTATACAGCAGAAATTACTGAAAAACCAACATGCACTCAAGAAGGTAGTCAACTTAATACTTGTGCTTGTGGACATAGTTATTCAAGCAGTATTGCTGCAATCGGTCACACCGAAGTTGTTGATAAAGCAGTTGCTCCAACATGTACTGCAACTGGACTTGCTGAAGGCAAGCATTGTTCTGTTTGTAACACAGTTTTGGTTGAACAAAAAGTTGTGGTAGCAAAAGGTCACACAGTTTCAAGTGTTTGGGAAGTTGTAACTCCTGCTACTGAAACTCAAGAGGGTCAACAGGTTAAAAAATGTACAGTTTGTGGCGCAGTTATTGAATCAGTTCAAATTGCAAAACTTCAACCAAGTACTCAACCTACAAACCAACCAACTAATCAACAACCTACAAACCAACCAAGCACAAACCAACCACCAGCAAATGTGCCTAGTGTTTGCACACACGATTCAAATAAGATTGTGGTAAAAGACACAAAAGCAGCAACTTATTTTGCAACTGGTTATTCTGGCGACAAGGTTTGTGGTGATTGTGGTGGATTAATTTCACAAGGCAGTGTTATTTCAAAATTAAATTTGAATGTGCCTAAATTTAAACTCATTAAAGGTAAAAAGCAATTCAAAGTTAAATATACAAAGGTTGCAGGCGCAACCGGTTTCCAAGTTAGATATAAACTAAAAGGCAAATGGACTACAAAGACTTTTGCCACAAAGAAAAATGCTACAAAAGCAATCAAAAAACTCAAAAAAGGTACTTATCAAGTGCAAATTAGAGCTTTTGTGCAAAGTGGTAAACAAAAAGCATATTCAGCTTGGAGCAAAACACAAAAAGTTAAAGTAAAATAATAAAAGGAGTAGATAGTAATGGCGAAAATTAATGTGCTTCCGAAGAATGTTTCGGAATTAATTGCGGCAGGGGAAGTTGTTGACAGACCTTCTGCTGTCATAAAAGAACTTGTTGAAAACAGCATAGATTCTGGTGCAAACGCCATTACTGTCGAAATTAAAAATGGTGGCCGCACTTTTATGCGTGTTACCGATAATGGCTGTGGATTTGAAAAGGCAGATATTCCTACTGCTTTTTTACGACATGCAACAAGCAAAATTAAAACAGGTGCTGACCTTGACGCAATTTATACTTTAGGTTTTCGTGGCGAAGCACTTGCTTCAATTTGTGCAGTTTCAAGAGTTACTCTCATCACTCGTACAGAAAATGATGAATTTGGTTATCATTACAGAATAGACGGTGGGGAAGAAGTAACTTTTGAAGAATCTGGTTGTGCTTTGGGTACAACATTTATTGTTGAAGATTTATTTTATAACACACCTGCGAGAATGAAGTTTTTGAAAAAAGACAACACAGAATCTAATGTTGTTGTTGGCATTATTGAGCGTATTGCACTTTCACACCCAGAAATTTCATTTAAGCTTATTAAAGATGGCAAGCAAGTTATCAACACACCTGGCGATAAAAATTTGAAATCTGCTTGTTTTTCGATTTTTGGTGGCGAGTTTTCTAATTCTTTGTTGGAAGTTGATTATGAGTTAGATGGAGTTAGTGTTAAAGGTTTTGTTACAAAGCCAACTGCTGCTAAAAAGAATAGAACAATGCAATTTTTCTTCCTTAACGGCAGATATGTTCGTACAAAAACAGGCATTGCAGCGCTCGAGCAAGCCTATAAAAACCGCATTATGACTGGAATGTTCCCAGGTTGCGTTTTAAATGTTTGCGTTGATGCTAATTTTGTTGATGTCAATGTACACCCTTCAAAAATTGAGGTGCGTTTTTCAAACGAGCAAAGCATTTTTAGAGCAGTTTATTATGCTGTAATGTCTGCTTTAGATGTTGATGTTTCACGTGTTGCATTCAAAACAAACATTGACCAACTTGTTGAAGAAAATGCTTCAGAGCAAATTAAAATCAACATTCCGGAAAAATCAGTTGAAGTTAAAAAGCAAGAATTTTTCCAAAAAACAACCGCAAGTGAGTTTAGAAAAGAGTTTGAAACAAAACCAGTTAAAAATGAATTTTACACCAAGCCGGTTGTTGATGAAATCAAACATGAAGCTCCAAGTTTTATTGCTTCAACAAGTGTTTTTAAAGTTGCAGAACCAACTGTTGAGTTTGAATTTAAAACAGAACAAAAAGAGCCTGTTGAAATGGCAAAAGAGGTTGAACAACCAAAACTCGAAGAAGTTGTAGAAGAAAAAGAACAGGTTAAATTCAAATATATTGGCGAAGCCTTTGATACATATATTTTGGTTGAATGTGATGATAAAATGCTTATTATTGATAAGCATGCAGCGCATGAAAGAATTATTTTTGAAAAATTAAAAGCAGATGCAGAGCACAACCCACAAATGTTAATTGTGCCGGTTCAAGTTGAACTTTCTGCTGATGAATATGAAGCAATTGTTTCTAATATTGACGAAATTAACAGTTTTGGATTTGAACTTGAAGATTTTGGTCTTAAAACCATTCTTGTTAGAAGTATTCCAATGGAACTTGATAAAGAAAACGTTAAAGAATTAATCGAAGAAATTGCAGGAAAACTTAATGATAAGTTTACTGATTTTTCTCCTGAGTTTATGGATTGGCTTTATCATTCAGTTGCTTGCAGAGCTGCTATTAAAGGTGGTAATAAAACTTCTGCGACCGAACTTTCTGCACTTGCTGATATTGTGTTGAATGATAGCAATATTAGATATTGTCCACATGGCAGACCAGTGGTTGCAGAAATGTCGTTATATGAATTTAAAAAGAGATTTTCAAGGATTGTTTAGAATGAAAAAAACATCTGTTATTGTTATTGTTGGCCCAACTGCAAGTGGAAAAACATCACTTTCAATTGAACTTGCAAAAAAGTTTGGTTGTGAAATTGTTTCGTTTGACTCAATGCAAATTTACAAAGAGTTAAGCATTTCCACTGCTAAACCAACAACTCTTGAAATGTGTGGAATAAAACATCATTTAATTGATTGCGTTAGTGTTTGCGATGAATTTTCTGTTGCAGACTTTTGCACTCAAGCAAAGTTAATTGTTGAAGATATTGTTGCAAAAGGTAAAACACCGCTGTTTGTAGGTGGTACTGGGCTTTACATCGATAGTTTTATAAATAACATTGACTTTTCTGTTTCTAACAAAAATGATGATGTTAGAAATAAGGTTGATGAGTTAGAAAAAGAACTTGGCACTGATGGTTTGCACGAATTGTTATGTAAACTTGATGACCAAGCAGCACAACAAATCCATCCTAATAATGTTAAACGTGTAAAAAGGGCTTTGGAGATGTATTACTCTGTTGGTAAAAGCAAAACAGAGCAAATGATTGATTCAAGAAGAAATCCTTCTCCATATAGAGCTTTGTTTATAGGTACAAATTATGTAAACCGAGAAAAGTTGTATGAACGAATTAATTTAAGGGTTGATAAAATGCTTGAAGACGGCATTTTGAAAGAGGTTGAAGAGTTTTATAAAATACCTGTTTCTAAAACAGCTTTGCAAGCTATTGGTTGCAAAGAATTCAAGCCATATTTTGATGGTGTTGCAACTTTAGAAGAATGTTGTGAAAAATTGAAACAAGAAACAAGACGTTACGCTAAGCGACAAATTACATGGTTTAAAAGAAATAAACAAGTTAATTGGTTTTATTTTGATGAAAAACCGTTTGTTGATGTTTTAAGTGAGTGTACAAAATTAGTAGAAGAATTTTTGAAAGGAGATGAGCCAATTGAGTGACAATAAGAAAAAGTTAGATTCGTTTCAAAAATTAATATTTTCATTTTTTGGTATTGTTATTGTTGCTTTTGTGCTTTATCATACATTCAACTCACTTTTTGACCCTTATGTAACAGAAACAGTTGCAGAAGTTTCTATTAAAAAGTCCATTTCTGCAAACTGCATTGTTGTTAGAAAAGAAAATATCGTTTTATCTGACAATCAAGGTTATAAAGTATTTAAAGTTTCAAACGGTGGTAAAGTTTCTAAAGATTCGACCGTTGTTAGTTTTTATGAAGATGCTAACGATGTTGAGTTAGCCAACGAAATTATAAATTTAGAAAAATATTTAAATTCAATTGAAGAAATTGATAAACAAAATTCTATTCATATTCCTGACCTTGACATAATTTCTTCTCAAACAAGCAACTATGTTAAAGATATGTTGCTTAATGTTTATGATAATGATTTTGTTAAAGTACAAAAAAGTTTAGAGTCATTAAAACTTTATATGGCTCAAGGTCAACTTGCTACTGGAAGAGAAGAAGACTACCAAGCAGTAATCAAAGATTTAAAATCACAATTGGCTGATTTGAAATCAAAGTATGTTAGTACTGAAAAGTCAGTTAAAAGCGATTGTTCAGGTTATTTTGTCAATTTTACTGATGGTTATGAAAATGTTTTGAATTATGAAACAATTGAAGATGTTTCTGTTAGGGAAATTGAATCGATAAAGCCAAATCAAGTAGCAAAAAATGAAGTTGGTAAAGTTATTAGCGAAAACGAGTGGTATTTAGTATGCGTTGTTGATACTGCTGAAATTAGCAATGTTAACGAGGGAGATAAATTGAAAATTGGCACTTCATTATCAACTGTTAACGAACTTGTTGTAAAAGTAGAAGCAGTCAATAAAAGTGAAGATGGCAAACAATCTGCTTTGGTTCTTTCTTGTATGAAAATGAACGAAGAATTGGCAACTTTGAGAGAAAAAGAAATGCAAATTGTTTTGAAAACTTACAATGGTCTTAAAGTTAATTCTCGAGCTATTAGAATTAAAGATGGCAAAAAAGGTGTTTATGTTAAATTAGGAAACATTGTTAGATTTGTTGAGACAGATATAATTTATAGTTCAAAAGATTATGTTATTGTTGACACGGATTACAATTATGGTCAGTTGAAAATATATGATGATGTTATTGTGAAGGGGAAGAATTTAGATGGATAGTTTTAGAAATTTTGATGAAAATTATAAAATAGTTCTTGATAAAATCAACGAAGCTTCGCAAAGCGTTGGAAAAACAATTGATGATGTTGTTTTGCTTGCTGCTACTAAAACCGTGCCTGTTGAAGTGATTAATTACTCTTTTGATAAAGGTATTAAATATATGGGCGAAAACAGAGTGCAAGAGTTTTTGTCAAAAGAAGCAGAATTAAATCAAGGTTTTCATCGCCAATTTATTGGCACTTTGCAAACAAATAAAGTAAAACAAATTGTTGGCAAAGTAGAATTAATTCAATCAGTTGACTCATTAAAACTTGCTAAAGAGATTTCAAAACATAGCGCAAACAAGCAAATTATTTCTGATATTCTTGTTGAAATCAACATTGGTGATGAAGAAGCTAAAAGTGGAATTGATAAGTCAAAATTGTTTGAATTATTAGGAGAAATTAGCGAGTTAGAAGGAATCAAAGTTAAAGGTTTGATGACTTTAGGACCGCTTTTTCAAACTAATTTACAAAAATCTAAATTTTTTGACGAAATGTATAAACTTTTTGTTGACAATCGAGCAAAAATTTATGATAATGTAAGTATGGATATTTTATCTATGGGAATGTCGGACGACTATGACCTTGCAATCAAATGTGGTGCAAATATGGTAAGGGTTGGCTCGGCACTTTATGGAAAAAGAATTTATAATTAAAGGTGGTATTTAGATATGGGATTTATGGATAACATTAAAAACTTTATGAATGTTAATGATGGTCTTGAAGACGAAGATTTTGGTGTAGAAGAAGAGACTTTTGAAGAAAAAGAGCCAGTTTCAACATCATTTTTTGAAACAAAAGAGACATCAGCACCAGCAAGAAGCAAATATTTGAATATTCATGCAAATTCAAAACTCTCTGTTGTGCTTGTAAAGCCAGAGTCTTATGCTGAAGCAAAAGAAATTGCTGACCATCTTAATCAAAAAAGAACTGTTGTTTTGAATTTAGAATCAACAGGTAAAGATGTATCACGTAGACTTGTTGACTTTTTAAGTGGTGTTGCTTATGCAAACGATGGTGACTTAAAAAGAGTTGCAAATAGCACATTTATCATCACTCCTTATAACGTTGATATTATGGGTGATGAAATGTTAGAAGATTTTACAGAAAATAGCGGTATTTATATCTGATGTCAATTGATTCAGAGAAGATAGTTAGTGCCCGACTCGAAGATGCCATAAGAATGGCGGAAACAAAGAACATTCCGTCATTCTTGGGCTTTTTAAATAGTAAAGAGTTTTCTGTTTGTAAATCGACTTTAGATAAATACAAAGTTAACTATTTGTATTTTGGTGGTTATGAGGAAGCAGAAAGAGTTTTTATTTCAATTTTGCCTGATTGGGCTGATTCTGTTGATTTTCCTTTTGTGACTTTGAAGTTTGTTTATAAAGATATTTATAATCTTTCTCACAGAGATTTTTTGGGAACACTTATGTCACTTGGAATTGAGCGAGATAAAATTGGCGATATTGTTGTAAACAAAGGAGAAAGTTTTGCATTTGTTAGTAAAACAATTGCCGACTTTTGTATGGAAAACATAAGAAAAGTTGGTGGCGTTGGCGTAGAAGTTTCTGTGTTTGATGGTGAGGTTTCAAAAAATGTTAATTTTGAAATTATCACAAAAACAATTGCTTCAAATAGGGCTGATTGTGTTGTTGCTGCAATTTGCAATTGTTCAAGAGAAAATGCAAAAGAATTTATTTTGAGTGGCAACTTAATTGTTAATCATATTTTGTGTGAAAGTGTTACAAAACAAATTTGCACAAACGATGTTTTGTCTGTAAAAAGTCAAGGAAAGTTTATTGTTGAAAGTATTGATGAAAAAACTAAAAAAGGCAGAAATAAACTAATTTTAAAAAAATATGTTTAAAAAGGATTGTTTAATTATGTTCACTGCAAATGATATTAGAGAAACAGGTTTTTCAAAGGCTGGTCTTACTGGTTATAAAGCGGCTGATGTTGATGAATTCAAAGAATTAGTTGCAAAAAATTATGAAGCTTTAGAAAATTCAAATAGGGATTTAGTTGAAAAAATAAAGGTTTTGGCAGCGCACATTGAAAAGTTGCAAGAAAATGAAGAGTCTGTTAAAACTTGTATGATTAATGCACAAATTGCGGCTGATAAAGTGGTTCGTGATGCTGATAACAAAGCAAAAGATATGATTTTGAAAGCAGAAGAATCTGCTTCAGAATTAATTCAAGAAGCACATAAAAAAGCCGATTATATTTTTGAAGAAACCAAAAAGAAAAGCGAAGAATTTTTGGTTGCTGCAAAAGAAAAAAGCGATTCAATCATTGCACAAGCAGAAAATGATGCAATCGTTTTAAGAAATGAAACTGACAAGAAAATCAATGTTCAAAAGCAAGTTTATGAAAGATTAAAGAAAGAAATTTTGTCTTTCAGAGATGCTTCTATTGAAAGTTGTAAACAACAATTAGAAATTTTGAACAATGTTTCAGACTCTGAGTTGATTTTGGATTCTATTGCGAATGAAGATATTTCAAACGATGATTTTAATGAAAAAATTGCTGATGAAACTTTTGTTCCAGAGAAAAGCGTTCAAATTGATTTTGAAGATGAAGAAGAACAATTGCTTGATGAAATTGAGGAAGAAGAAATCGATGAATCTCAAGGCACATTCTTCCAATATCAACAATAATTTGAGGTGTAATTTTGCATTTTAAAAAATACAAACACAAATATTTTTCGGCGTTAATGTGTCTGTCGTTTGTTGTTTTAGACTTTGTTACTAAACAATTAGCACTTGCATATATGCCTAAAAATGAAAGAATTACAGTAATACCTTATCTTTTTGACTTTCAATTTTTGTATAATGATGGTGCCGCTTTTGGCATTTTAGATGATAAAAGATGGGTGTTTATGAGTGCAACCGTTTTGTTTTTGATAATTGGCTTGATTTATTTTATAAGACTTAAATCTAATGAGATATTTTTAAGTTACATTGTAATGCTAATTATCGCTGGCGGCATTGGAAATATGGTTGATAGAATTTCAACCGGAGAAGTAATTGACTTTATTACTTTTGGTTTTTTTGACTTTCCTTCTTTTAACTTCGCTGATTGTTGCGTAGTTATTGGTTGCACTTTGTGGATTTTATATATTTTGTTAGATATGTTTAAGGTAAAAAACAATGGATAAATTGTCGTTGATTTTTTTAGGCGAAAACACTGAAAGAATTGATAAATTTGTTGCAGATAATGTTGAAGAGTTAAGCAGAAATACTGTTGGTTTGTTGATTGAAAAAGGTGATGTTTTAGTCAATGGCAAACAGGTTTCAAAAAGCTATAAATTAAAGAATAATGATGAGGTAGTAGTTGCGATTCCCGAACCGGTTGAAACAACTGCAAAGCCTGAAAATATTCCAATTGAAGTTGTTTATGAAGATGATGATTTATTGGTTGTAAACAAACCAAAAGGAATGGTTGTTCATCCTGCACCTGGTAATTATAGTGGCACATTAGTCAATGCTCTTCTTTATCATTGTGGTGATAGTTTGTCTGGAATTAATGGTGTGATAAGACCAGGTATTGTTCATAGAATTGACAAAAATACAAGTGGTCTTTTGATTGTCGCAAAAAATGACAACGCACACAATTTTTTGGCTGAACAAATTAAAGAACATTCTTTTACAAGAGAATATGTTGCAATTTGCACTGGCGTTTTCAAAGATGATTGCGGCACGGTTGATGCTCCGATTGGCAGACATCCAGTTAAAAGAAAACAAATGGCAATTACCGAGAAAAACTCGAAAAATGCTGTTACTCATTACACTGTTTTAGAGCGTTTTGAAAAACATACTTATTTGAAATTAAAATTAGAAACAGGAAGAACCCACCAAATAAGAGTTCATATGGCTTATTTAAATAAACCTGTTTTTAATGATGATATATATGGCGGTCGTGATACAACAAAAGACTTTGAAGGTCAATGTTTGCATGCTAAAAAAATTGGTTTTGTGCATCCAAACGGCAACTATTTAGAGTTTGAAAGCGAACTGCCAAATTATTTTGAAAATCAACTTAGAAAGTTGAGAAAGAGTTAAAAATGAAACCACTTGAAAATTATCTTTTAGTGTCTGATTTAGATGGCACGTTGTATAAAAATCAAAATTTTATACCAAAAGAAAATTTAGAAGCAATAAAAAAGTTTGAAAGTTTAGGCGGTAAATTTACAATCTGCACAGGCAGGGGAATTAATACTACGGAATTTATTTCAGAAGCGATTGAATTCAACTGTCCATTGATTGTAAACGGTGGCCATACTTTTTATGATTTTTATAAAGGCAAACCTATTTCAACAGAAAATTTGCCTGAAAGTTCAAAAGAATTTTTAAAATTGTTGCTTGAACACTTTCCAAATGCAGGTGTTGAAGTTTATTCGGACAGAACAATTTATTGTTTGCATGTTAATCAGGTAACTAAAGAGCATTTGATTTATGAAAAGGTTGATTATGTAGATGCAAGCTTTGATGATGTTAAAGATTTAGACTGGCAAAAAGTTTTGTTTGAAGATGAACCAGACGAAATTCAAAAGGTTCGTGATTTTGCAAGAGCTAATTGCCCTGAAGATTTGCGACTTATGGATACTCATCGCAAATTTATGGAATTTTCAACTACATATACAGATAAAGGAACCGCAATTTTAAAATTGGCAGATATGTTAGAAGTACCACATTCTAACGTTTGTGCAATCGGAAATTATTATAACGATTTAGAAATGATTAACGCAGCAGGAATCGGTGCTTTTGTTAACGATTCGCCTGATGATTTAAAGTGTTATGCTGATTTTATAACCGATAAAGATTGTGAAAATGGTGGTTTTGCAGAATTTGTTGACTATATTATTAATTTATAGTTTGCAATTTTGCTTGCTTTGTGTTATAGTATGAAACAGTTATACTGTTTAATATAATTTGAACTCCCGCTTTTATAGTGGAAAAAGGAGAAAAAAATGGATTTACAAACAAAAAAAGAACTCGAAATTTTTGCCACAAAAGTTCGAATGGGCGTAATCGAAGGAACTTATTGTGCAAAAGCAGGTCATCCAGGCGGCTCATTATCAATTGCCGATGTTCTTACTTGGCTTTATACAAATGAGATGAATGTTGACCCAAAAGATCCTAAAAATCCTAAAAGAGACAGATTTGTTCTCTCAAAAGGTCATGCTGCACCAGCGTTGTATGCAGCGCTTGCATTAAAAGGATTTTTCCCTGAAAGTGAAATTAAAACATTAAGACATAAAGGTGCTTTGTTGCAAGGTCACCCAGATATGAAAAATATTCCTGGTGTTGATATGTCAACTGGTTCACTCGGTCAAGGTATCTCTGCAGCTTGCGGTATGGCTATTGCAGCTAAAAAAGCAGGCGATGATTACAGAGTTTACACAGTTCTTGGCGACGGTGAAATTCAAGAAGGTCAAGTTTGGGAAGCTGCTATGTTTGCAGGTTTCAAACAACTTGATAACCTTGTTGCTTTTGTTGACTTTAACAACTTGCAAATTGACGGCAGAATGACAGATGTAATGTCAACTCTTCCAATTGATGAAAAATTCAAAGCATTCAACTGGCATGTTATTACTATTGACGGTAATGATATCGAACAAGTTGAAGCTGCATATAAAGAAGCAAGAGAAATCAAAGGCAAACCTACCTGTATTGTTGCTAAAACAATTAAAGGTAAAGGCGTTTCATTCATGGAAGATGAATGCGAGTGGCATGGTGTTGCTCCTAATGAAGAACAATATAATAAAGCAATGGAAGAATTAAATGCTACACTTTCAGAATTGGAGGGCAAATAAGATGGCAGATGTAATTAAAAAAGCTACTCGTGATGGCTACGGTGAAGGCCTTATTGAACTTGGTAAAAAAAGAAAAGATATGTTAGTTCTTGATGCTGACCTTGCTGGTGCTACAAGAACTGGTAAATTTAAATCTGCTTATCCAGAACAATTTATTGACTGTGGTATTGCAGAAGGTAATATGATGAGTATTGCTGCAGGTATTGCTTCAACTGGTAAACTTGTTTTCGCTTCAAGTTTTGCTATGTTTGCTGCAGGTCGTGCTTTTGAACAAGTAAGAAACTCAATCGGTTACCCACACCTTCCAGTAAAAATCGGCGCAACCCACGCTGGTATTTCTGTTGGTGAAGATGGTGCAACACACCAATGTAACGAAGATATTGCGCTTATGCGCACAATTCCGGGCATGACAATCATTAACCCTGCTGATGCTGTTGAAGCAAAAGCTGCTGTAATTGCTGCTGCTGAAATCGATGGTCCTGTTTATATGCGTTTTGGCAGATTTGCAGTGCCTGTATTCAATGATGAAGCTACATACAAATTTGAGGTAGGTAAAGCAGTAAAATTGAACGACGGTGCAGATGTAACAATTATTGCAACAGGTCTAATGGTTAACGAAGCAGTAATTGCTGCTGAAAAACTTAAAGCTGAAGGCATTAATGCAGATGTTCTTAACATTCACACAATTAAACCACTCGATGAAGAAGCAGTTCTTGCTTCTGCTAAGAAAACCGGCAAAGTTGTTACAGTTGAAGAGCATTCTGTAATTGGTGGTTTGGGCTCAGCTGTTTGTGATTTGCTTTCTGATAAATACCCAGTACCAGTTAAGAAAATTGGTATGAACGACGAGTATGGTATGTCAGGTAGTGCTGCTGACTTGTTAGAGCACTATGGTTTCTCATCTGAAAATATTGTTAAAACTGTTAAAGAAATGATGTAGTTTGAATCTCCTGTGTTGTTCACAGGAGATTTCTTTTTTTCATAATTTGCTATTGAATAATGAGAGTAATTGTGTTATAATGTAATTGTAAATTTTGTTTAGGAGTGTTTTTATGAAAAATAGATTGATTTCAATGATTTTAATTGTTATTATGGTGTTGACAATTATTCCTGCAATAGTTTTTGCTAATGATGACCCATATGCTGAAGATGTTTTTGATGCAGTTGTTACAACAGTTTCAACTGTTGCAACAACTGCTACAATAACTGAAACAACACCTGCAACAACTACTATTTCTGATGTTAATACAAGCACAACTACTGTTGTTAATACTGGCAATGCAACTGATGCTACAAATGCTACATCTCAAACTGGTTCTAATACTTCGGGCGTGGCATCTGTAACAGGTACTACTGGTTCAGTAGTTGAAAATACTAATCCTGACCCAACCAATCCAGATAAAACAACACAAAAGGCTACAACAACCGCAACAACTACTACAACTGCAGCGACAACTCATACACATGTTTATACTGGTAAAATGACAAAAGAGCCAAAATGTACAAATGTGGGCGAGAAAACATTTACATGTGATTGTGGCGATACTTACAAACAAGAAGTTCCAATGTTGTCACATAAAACAGAAGTTAAAGTTACTGCAGCAACTTATTTTAAAACCGGCGCTAAGGTAAAAACTTGTATGTTCTGTGGTCTTGAAATTAGCAGAAAAGTGCTTGACAAAAAAGCATTAGAAAAATCTTATTTTACTCTTACAAAAGGTAAAAAATCATTCAAGATTAATTATAAAAAACTTAGCAAAGCAATTGGTTTTCAAGTTAGATACAGAATCAAAGGCAAATGGAAAACAAAAACTTTTAATACTAAAAAAGCAGTTACTAAAACTATCAAGCGTTTAAGCAAAGGCACTTATAAAGTACAAATTAGAGTGTTTAGAAAATTAAGTGGCAAAAAAGTTTATAGCAAATGGACTGTTAGTAGAAAAGTAAAAGTAAGTTAACAATTTAATAACCTGGCTAAATCCCTGTTTAGTCAGGTTTTTGTTTATTATGCACATATTTTGTTTGCGATTTTTTATGCTATAGTTGATAGATTTTTATATCAATATATGTTATTATTATACAAAATTATTTATAGGAGAGTATTATGAAAAAAAGTAAAAAAACATTATCGTTTTTAATGGCTGTTCTTTTGTTTGTTTCAATGTGTTTTGTTGGAGGAGTAATGAATGTAAACGCTAAATCTATGAGAGATGTTACAGCGTATGATTTAATTTCGGAAATTAAAATTGGTGTTAACATTGGTAACTCTCTTGACTCAGTAGGTAATTCTGAAACTTCTTGGGGCAACCCAAAAATAACTAAAGAGTTAATTAGAAAGTACAAAGAGCTTGGATTTGATACAATTCGTTTGCCGGTTACTTGGCGTACCCATATTGATGCTAGTGGTTTTCCGGAAAGTGCTTGGCTTGACAGAGTTCAAGAGGTTGTGGACTGGATTTTAGAAGAAGATTTAAAGTGTATTCTTAACACACACCACGAACAAAATTGGTTGAATACTAACAGTAGTGGTATGACTATGAGAAAGACAAAGTTTGCTAATTTATGGACTGATATTGCTACAAGATTCAAATATTATGATGAAAACTTGATGTTTGAAGCTTTTAATGAAATCTTGAAAAAAGAAAGCGATTGGTCGCCAGCAGATGAAATTGATTATCAAAATGCAAATGAACTTGCACAAGTTTTTGTTGATACAGTAAGAGCAACAGGTAATAATAATGAAAAAAGAATTTTGATTATTAATACTTATGGTGCTATTAGAGAAGTTTATGGTTTTGCTATGCCAACAGATGTTGTTCCATATAAATTGGCTGTGCAATTTCATGCTTATGACCCACAGGGATTCTGTTTTGCTGGTTCAAAATCAACATGGTCAAACTCTGATGGCAGTATAATTGATTCTTATTGTAGATTATTCTATGAAAGTTTTGTTTCAAAAGGTGTTCCGGTAATTTTAGGTGAGTTTGGTGCAGTTGATAAGAGTAATGAATATGACAGAGCGCAATATGCCGAAGTTGTTGCGAAAAACTGCGTTAAATATGGAATTAAACCTGTTTGGTGGGATGATGGTGGAGATTTTAGACTAATTAGCAGACAAAATTATAGCGTGTTATTTCCGCAAATTGTTTCTGCTTTGATTGACAATTCAGCGTTTGGTATTATGCCGGCAGCAACAACATACACAAATCCAAATGCAAACACAACATATAAAACAATGCCACCAACAACCACTACATTAAAAACTACAACAACTACCACAATTCCAGACATTAAAATGAGTATTGTTCAAGACGTAAAATATTATATTTATAACGATATTGAATTGAGCGTTTATTGGACCAAAATTTCTGATGCTGATTATTATAAAATTTATAAATCAACTGAAGGCGGCGAATTTGAGTGTATTGGAACTTCGCGTTCAAATATGTATAGTGATTTGAGTTTTGATGCCTTTAAAAATTGCAAATATGTTGTAGTAGCGTGTAGAGAATATGCTGGATTGGTGTTTGAAAGTGAGTTTTCTGAGTCTTATGTTGTGTCATACGATTATGAGATTGAAACCACTACAACTAGTTCAACAACTCAACCAACAACAAAACCAACTACTACCGTTGCAACTCAACCAACGACTAAACCTACTATATCTACAACTCAGTTGCCAACACTTTGCAGACATACTTCATTTGAATTAGAGAATACAAAACCAGCGTCATACTTTAATGAAGGTTATTCTGGAGACAAGTTTTGTGCCGATTGTGGCGGATTACTTGAACAAGGCAACACTATTGCAAAATACATTTTAAAAGTACCTTCTTTCAAAGTTGTTAGCGGTAAAAAGCAATTCAAGGTTAAATACACTAAAGTTCCGGGCGCTACAGGTTTGCAAGTTAGATATAAACTTAAAGGTAAATGGTTAACAAAAACATTTACTGCAAAGAAGAACGTTACAAAAACTATTAAAAAGCTCAAAAAAGGAACTTATCAAGTTAAAATTAGAGCGATATTAAAACAAGGTAATAAATTTGCGTATTCTAAATGGTCAAAAGTGAGAAAAGTTAAGGTAAAATAATTAACAATTAAGAGGTGTATGTATGAGATTAAAAATTATTAGTATAATTTTGGTTTTGTCTATGGCTTTTGCTTTGTTTCCAAATGTGATTTTGGCTCAAGGAAACAAGATTTACGTTTCAAATACAGTTGGTAATGATTCTAATTATGGCACTAAAGAACGACCTTTAAAAACAATTGATAGGGCAAGACAAGTTATGGGTGAAGATGATACAATTGTGTTGCTACCTGGTACTTATAATCAAAAGTTGGTTTTTGTTAATAGTGGTGGAAGCGAAGAATATCCTTTGAAAATTGAAGGAGAAGAGGGTGGAAGAGTATTATTCACGGCTTATGATCCGATAACATCTTCCTGGGAAAGGTACAAAGATAATATTTATAGAACTAATATTGGTAAATATGATGATATTCCACATGCATTAATTAGCAACAATGGCGAATTTGAAAATCTAATGGAAGCAAGATGGCCTAATGCTCCTGCAGATGATTTTCTTAAAATGGAAAGAGCTATTATGGATGAGGGTTCTGACCACTATACCATTGTTGATGATGCTTTGCCAGAGGGCGATTGGACAGGAGCTACTGCATATCTTTGGACAGGATATGAATATGAACAGTATCTTTCTTATGCTCGCGTTATAAAAGAGTATGTTGCAGGAGAAAAACTAAAGTTTGACTATGTTGGCGAAGAATCTGTAACTTATACTCCAATGAAAGGAGATTGGTATTATTTAACTAATTCTCTTGCTGGACTCGATGTTGCAAAAGAATATTATTATGATAAAGAAACCGGCTATTTTTATATAATTATGCCTGATAACCAAGCTCCTGATAAAAATGAGGTTCACATTAGAACTCGAAATAGTGGTGCTGAATATTGGTCTGGTAGTAATATTCATCTTAAAAATATTGATTTTTATGGTGGCTTTATTGTTCAAGATTCTAACAATAATGTTTTTGATGATGTTAATGTTTATTATGGCGACTTTTTTAGAACAAATGATGGTTATAACTCACACATAAATGCATACAATACAACCCGTTTTCACAATAGCAATAACAATATTTGGAAAAATAGTGAGATTGCTTATACATACAGTAGTGGTTTGCTTATAAACGGCGATAATAACACAGTTATTAATTGTGATATTCACGATGTAAATTACGGTGGCGGTTATAACGCTTGCATCTCTATTGAAGGTGGAGCAGAAAACAATTTAATTAGTCATAATAATCTTTATAAATCAGGAAGATTTTTAATTTACTTCATAAACACAGGTATTGCAGGCGATGGTTATGGCAACACAGTTATCGAGTATAATGATTGCCACAATGCAATGTATTTGACTCGTGATGGTGGTGCTATTTATGCTTATCACAGAAACGGTAAAGGTGTAGTTATTAAAAACAACTGGGTGCATGATAGTGATAAGTCTTGTGGCATTTATTTAGACAACGAATGTACTGATTTTGTTGTTAGAAACAATGTTGTTTGGAATTTTAACGAGTCAGGAATAGTTATAAATTGCAGTAGCTTGAATAATACTATTTACAGAAACACTGTTTTTGATTGCTACGAGGGAATTCAAGGTTGGCCTAAGACAGCGGGTTATTCGCAAAAAGGGACTTTAATTGCTAACAATGCAATTAATCCAACAGCAGATTTTATTACTGGTGCAAATGCACCAACTTTGG
Organism: Acutalibacteraceae bacterium; assembly: GCA_045649405.1. GTDB lineage: Bacteria > Bacillota > Clostridia > Oscillospirales > Acutalibacteraceae > RUG11462. Next base: position 22,446 of record JAZRPW010000024.1, on the reverse strand, counting down.
TTGCTAATGTATTTAAAACTGATTTCAAAATTGATGAGCATTTCATTCCAAATGAAGATTCGCCTTTGATTGACGCAGGCGCTAAACTCGAAAACATTGAAGATGATTTTGTGGGGGATTCTCCTGATGTTGGTGCTTATGAAGTTGGCGGAGATTATTGGATTCCTGGAACATTTGATAAAACTACACCTGGCGATGTTAACTTTGATAAAAAAGTAAATTTAGTTGATGCTTTGTGGTTGGTAAAATGGTTAGTTAAAGAAAAAGTTACAATTGACCCTACGGCAGCAGATGTTAATGGTAACAACAATTTAGACATTGCTGACTTGTTGAAAATACGACAATTTTTAGCAAAGTTTGATGTTGAACTATATCAAAAAGTAGTTTGATTTATGCCTTGGTACTAATTATTAGTGCCAAGGCATTTTTATTTAATAAAAATCATTATTTTTTTGTAAAATTAATTGCGTTTTTGAACTACTTGTGGTATAATAGTTGAGAATGTAAATTGGAGAAATTTTGTTATTTGAAAGGTGTAATATGATTATAATTGGTATTGACCCAGGTTACGCTATTGTAGGTTTTGGAGTAATAGAATATAAGGCCAATAAATTTAGAGTTTTGGACTACGGTGCAATCACAACCTCTAAAGATGATGATTTGAATGATAGACTTTTGCAAATCTATAATCAGTTGTGTGTAATTATGGATTCATATAAGCCAGATGCACTGTCAATTGAAAAACTTTTCTTTAACACAAATGCTACAACTGCTATTGGTGTTGCTGAAGCTAGAGGTGTTTGTTTGTTGGCCGCTAAACAAAGAGGTCTCGATATAGCAGAATACACACCTTTGCAAGTTAAACAAGCTGTAACCGGTTATGGAAAGGCAGTTAAACAACAAGTGCAAGAAATGACAAGAATGTTGCTTAATTTGCAAAAGGTTCCAAAACCTGATGATACTGCTGACGCACTTGCTGTTGCAATTTGTCACGCTCACTCGGCGAGCTCGCTTACTGGAAAATTAAGAAATTTAAGATAAATGGAGTATTGTTATGATTTATTCACTGAAAGGAAAATTGATTTATGTTGACCCAACAACTGCTGTTGTTGAATGCGCCGGCGTTGGTTATGGCTGTAGAGTAACTAATAACACATTAAGACAACTTCCAGAACCACAACAAGAAGTGTTTTTATTTACTTATATGAACGTTAGGCAAGATGCTGTTGATTTCTTTGGCTTTGCAACCAAAGAAGAGTTAGAAGTTTTTAAATTATTGTTAAAGATTAACGGTGTTGGCTCTAAAGCAGCAATCAGTATTTTATCTGAACTTACACCTGAGGCATTTTGTTCAGCCGTTTCTATGGGTGATACAAAAACTCTAACTCGTGCGCAAGGTGTTGGCCCTAAAGTTGCTCAAAGAATTGTGCTTGAATTAAAAGATAAAGTTGGTATTACTGTTTCTGATGATGGAATTGATAGAAACGATATTTCATTATCTGCAGTAAACTCAAATAATAAATCAGAGGCAATTTCTGCTTTGCAAGTGCTTGGTTATTCTCATTCAGAAGCCGCAAAAGCAGTTGAGAAATGTGATTTATCAAAAAATGCTGAACAAATTATTAAAGATGCATTAAAATATTTGTTTTAATTAATGGGGAATTATTATGAATGAAATGGATTTTGAAAACAGAATTGTAGCAACAGAATTTTCTGAAAATGCTGATGCTGAAATCGAAGTTTCTTTAAGACCAAAAACTCTTGATGAGTATATTGGTCAAACCAAAGCAAAAGAAAATCTTTCAATTTATATGAGTGCTTCAAAAGGCAGAGGAGAGTCTCTTGATCATATTTTGCTTTATGGCCCTCCTGGTCTTGGCAAAACAACACTTGCTGGAATTGTTGCAAAAGAAATGGGAGTTAATTTGCGAGTGACAAGTGGTCCTGCAATTGAAAAGCAGGGTGATTTGGCTGCCTTGTTGACCAATTTGCAACCAGGCGATGTTTTGTTCATCGACGAGATTCATAGACTTTCTCGTTCGGTTGAAGAGGTTTTGTACCCTGCAATGGAAGATTATAGTATTGATATTTTTATCGGCAAAGGGCCTTCTGCAAGATCTATTCGCCTTGATTTGCCTAAGTTCACTTTAATCGGTGCTACAACTCGTTCAGGTCAACTTACAGCGCCATTTAGAGATAGATTTGGTATACTACTTCGACTTGAACTTTATTCTCCTAAAGAATTAGCTGATATCGTTACTCGCTCTGCTGGCATATTAGGCGTTGATATAACTCATGACGGTGCTTTAGAAATTGCATCTCGTTCAAGAGGTACGCCAAGAATTGCAAATAGACTTTTGAAACGTGTTCGTGATGTTGCTGAAGTTGAGTTTGACGGTGTAATTACTGAAGAAGTAGCTATTTCTGCGCTCAATAGATTTGAAATTGACGAACTGGGTCTTGATGAATTTGACCGCAGACTTTTAGATATAATTATTAATATATATAATGGTGGTCCTGTCGGCCTTGAAACATTAGCCGCAGCTTTGAATGAAGAAACTGTTACTATTGAAGATGTTTATGAACCATATTTAATGCAGATTGGATTTTTATCAAGAACTGCTCGTGGTAGATGTGTAACCGACTTGGCATATAAACATTTAGGCATTGCTAAAGATAGACAAAACAGCTTTTTGTCTTAAAGGAGAATATTATGGGAAGACTTTTTGGAACTGATGGAGCAAGAGGTATTGCTAATAAAGAATTGACAATTGAACTTGCAATGAAAATTGGTAAAGCAGCAGCAGAAGTTTTGGCTGTAGAAGCAAAAAAACCAAAGATTTTAATTGCAAAGGATACTAGAATTTCTTGTGATATGCTTGAATCTGCATTAAGTGCTGGTTTATGCTCTGTTGGTGCAGATGTAATTAGTGTTGGCGTTGTTCCAACACCGTGTGCTGCATATTTGATTGGAGAGTTGGGTTGCTCTGCTGGTATTATGATTTCTGCATCTCACAATCCATTTGAATATAACGGCATTAAACTTTTTGATAAAAATGGTTTTAAACTTCCTGATGCTTTGGAAGAAGAAATTGAAGCAATTGTGCTTGATGATAAAGGTAAACACGAAAAAGCAACTGATGGAAATATAGGTAGAGTTTATTACAGAGATGATGCTATTGATATTTATGTTGACCATTTGATTTCAACAGTTGATGTTGATTTTAGTGGTTTGAAAATTGCATTTGACTGTGCAAACGGTGCATCTTATCAAACTGCTCAGAAGGTTTTCACAAAACTTGGTGCCGACTGTATCTTTTTAAGCACAGAACCAACAGGTGTAAACATTAACTTGAATTGCGGCTCAACTCACCTTGAAAATTTGCAAAAAGCAGTAGTCCAAAATGATTGTGATTGTGGTATTGCTTTTGATGGCGACGCTGATAGATGTTTAGCAGTTGATAACGAGGGTAATATTGTTGATGGCGATATGATTATTGCTATTTCTGTTAATGACTTAAAGCAAAGAAATGAACTTGATAAAAATACTGTTGTAATGACAGTTATGTCTAACATTGGTTTCTTTAAGTTTGCAGAACGTGTTGGTGTTGATGTTAAAACAACAAAAGTTGGCGATAGATACGTTCTTGAAGAAATGAGAGCAAACGGATTTGTTATCGGTGGCGAGCAATCAGGTCATATTATTTATTTGAAGCATGCATCTACCGGTGACGGTCAATTATCTGCGCTTCAATTAATTGCAACAATGAAAAGAACAGGTAAATCTTTGAAACAACTTAGTAGTGTTATGGAACAATTCCCGCAAGTTCTGGTTAATGTTACTGTGACAAAAGAAGTTAAAGAGTTTTATGCTGAAAGCAAAATTGTTCGTGATGCAATTGTAAAAGCTGAACAACAATTAGGTTCTAATGGTAGAGTTTTGGTTAGAGCATCAGGTACCGAGCCATTAGTCAGAGTAATGATTGAAGGTAAAAATGAAGACGAAATTACTGCAATGGCAGAATCTATTGCAGATAAAATTAGAAATTTGAAAATTTAGGAGTTAAAATTGAGATACTCAAAAGATTGGTTGGATTATGAATTGCTTGATTGTTCTTTTGGTGAACGATTAGAGCGTTGGGGAGATGTAATTTTAATTAGACCTGACCCACAAGCAATTTTTAAAACAGAAAGAAAAGACCCAAGGTGGAAAAAAGCGAATGCAAGATATTTAAGAAGCAAAACAGGTGGTGGCAGATGGGAAAAATATTCTGCTGTTCCTGATGTTTGGAGTATTAATTATAAAGATTTAACTTTTAATTTGAAACCTATGGGATTCAAACATACTGGACTTTTTCCAGAGCAAGCTGTCAATTGGGACACAATGGCCGACATTATTCAAAAAAGTGAAAAACCATTTAAAGTTTTGAATTTGTTTGCATATACAGGTGGTGCTACATTGGCTTGCGCAAATGCAGGTGCAGAAGTTACCCATGTTGATGCTTCAAAAGGAATGGTTGCTTGGGCTAAAGATAATGCTAAAACATCTGGTCTTGATGATAAGCCAATTAGATGGCTTGTTGATGACTGCAAAAAGTTTGTTGAGCGTGAAATTAGAAGAGGCAAGAAATACCATGGCATCATTATGGACCCGCCTTCATATGGCAGAGGACCAGGTGGCGAGGTTTGGAAAATTGAAGACGAGATATTTGATTTAGTTTCGCTTTGTAATGAGATTTTATATGATGACGCAAAGTTTTTCTTGATTAATTCTTATACTGCTGGTCTTTCTCCTGCGGTAATGGAATATGTACTTGGCGTTACTGTAATGAAAAATCGCAAAGGTGCTATTAAGTGTGATGAGATTGGATTGCCGGTTACAAACACTGGTTATGTTTTGCCATGTGGCTCAAGTGCAATGGCAATAATTGATTAAAATTGAAAGGTGAAAATCTTTGAAATTTATTGATGTTAAAAATGTTGACTTTTATTACAACACTGGTTATGAAGAATTTGAAGATGTTTTAAAAGACTTTTCGTTAAGCATTGAAAAAGGCTCATTTGTTGCAATTTTAGGTCACAATGGTTCAGGAAAATCAACTTTAGCTAAACTCTTCAACGGATTAAACTTGCCTAGCAAAGGTGAAGTGTTGATTGATGGGCTTGATACTAAAGATGAAAATAATTCTTTAGAAATTCGCAATAAGGTTGGTCTTGTTTTCCAAAATCCTGACAACCAAATTGTTTCAACAATTGTTGAAGAAGATGTTGCTTTTGGACCTGAAAACTTAGGCCTTGAGAGAAAAGAAATTCGCAAAAGAGTTGACGAGTCATTAGAAGCAGTTGGAATGACAGAATATATGCATCACGAACCACATAGACTTTCTGGTGGCCAAAAACAAAGAGTTGCAATTGCAGGAATTCTTGCAATGCAACCAGAGTGTGTTGTGTTTGATGAACCAACTGCAATGCTTGACCCAAGAGGCAGAAAAGATGTTATGAACATCATTACCAAATTAAACAAAGAAATGAATAAAACTGTAATTTTGATTACGCATTATATGGACGAAGCTGCTAAAGCTGACAGAGTTGTTGTAATAGATTCAGGTAAAATCATTTCTGACGGAACACCACAAAATGTGTTTAACCAAGTAGAGTTATTAAAAAGTGTAGGTTTAGATGTACCACAACCTACAGAATTAATTTATAAATTGAAAGAAGCAGGAGTAGCATTTGACCAAAGCATTCTTCATGTTGATGAGTGTGTCGAAGCTATATCTAAAGCTTTGGAGGCATAAAAGTTGTCAATTTTAAAAACAGAGAACTTAAATTATATTTATTCAGAAGACACGCCATTTGAAATGGCTGCTTTAAAAAATGTTAATATAGAAATCGAAAAAGGCGATTTTGTTGGAATTATTGGGCATACTGGTTCGGGAAAATCTACTCTTGTTCAACATTTTAACGGAATTGTTAAGCCAACTTCAGGTAAGGTTTACTTTAACGGAGAAGATATTTGGAAAGATGGAAAAGCAAGCAATGATTTGTGTTTTAAAGTAGGTCTTGTTTTTCAATATCCAGAATATCAATTGTTTGATGAAACGGTTGAAAAAGACATTGCGTTTGGACCAAGAAATATGGGTCTTTCGGAAAGTGAAACTTTAGAGCGTGTTGAAATGGCAGCTCATTATGTTGAACTTTCAAAAGATGTTTTGCAAAAATCTCCTTTTGATTTATCAGGTGGTCAAAAACGTAGAGCAGCACTTGCGGGTGTTCTTGCAATGAAACCAGAAGTGTTGATTTTAGACGAACCAACTGCTGGTCTTGACCCAATTGGTAGAGATACAATTTTAGAAAGAATTAGCAAGTTTAGAGATGAAATTGGCACAACAGTTTTGCTTGTTTCTCACTCAATGGAAGATGTTGCAAAGGTAGCAAATAAAGTTCTTGTTATGAACAATGGCGAAGTTGCAATGTTTGACTCTGTTGAAAATGTTTATTCTCATGGCGATGAACTTCACGAAATGGGTTTGAACATTCCACACATTACTAAGGTTATTTTAGGGCTTAGAAAAAAGGGAATTGAGGTACCAAAAGGTATTTATACCGTTGATAAAGCTTATGAATATGTTCTTGACCTTTTTAGAAAAGGGGGCAAGATTTAATGCTTAACAACATAACTTTTGGACAATATTATCCTGGCAACTCAATTGTTCATAAACTTGACGCGAGATTTAAAATTATTTTAACATTTGCAATGATTATTATTGCTTTTGTTGCTACTAATTTTGTTTCTTTGGGTCTTGTAAGTGTTGCGACAGTTGCTTTGATGTTGTCATCACGAATTCCTGTGAAAATGTATTTGAAAACAATAAAATCAATTTGGTTTTTTGTTTTGCTAACTGCAGTTATCAATGTCTTTTTCATCAAAACTGGTGATTTAATTGTTCAGTTTTGGAAAATAGAGATTTACACTGGCGGTATCGAAAAAGCGTTGTTTATTGCGCTTAGAATTTTTTTGTTGTTGATAATTAGCTCAGCGTTAACCTATACAACAACACCAACTTCTTTGACTGATGCAATTGAAACATTGTTAAAACCAGTAGCTTGTGTTGGTGTTAATACACACACTTTTGCAATGATGATGACAATCGCTTTAAGATTTATTCCTACTCTTGTTGAAGAAACTGCAAAAATAATGAATGCGCAAAAGGCGAGAGGCGCAAGATTAGATGACGGCAATTTAATTCAAAAGATTAAAGCTGTTATTCCAATTTTGATTCCTCTTTTGGCAAGTTCAATTAGAAGGGCAACCGAACTTGCAGATGCTATGGAGTGCAGATGCTATCACGGTGGTAACGGCAGAACAAGACTTAAAGTTATGAAAAGTTCTTCAAAAGATTATTTGTGCTTAGCATTTGTTACAATTTTGATTGCAGGCGTTATTTTGTTTAATATTTATTTTTAAGTGAGATTAATATGTCAAGATATTTAATGAAAATAAGATATGATGGAACAAATTATCATGGTTGGCAGGTTCAAGATAATGCAAATACAGTTCAGTGTGAGGTGCAAAATGCTCTTGAACAAATTTTGAGCGTTAGACCGAATGTAACTGGTTGTTCAAGAACTGATAGTGGTGTTCATGCGAAAGAATATTGCTTTCATTTTGACAGTGAACTCGAAATTGAACCAATTGCTTATGTCAAAGCAATGAACACAAAGTTACCTGATGATATTGCTGCTTTTCATTGCGAAAAGGTAAGTCCTGATTTTCACTCAAGATATTCTGTTAAATCAAAAAGATATGAATATTGTTTTTATGATGGAGATGTTAGAAATCCATTTCATTCAAAATTTAGTTGGTTTATGAAAAATAAACTTGATGAAAAAATTCTTGATATAGCGGCTAAACAGTTTATTGGCACTTATGATTTTTGTGGTTTTTGTTCAACTGGTTCGAGTGTGAAAGATACAGTTAGAACTGTTTTTGACGCTGGCGTTAAAAGAGAAGGGGACACTGTTGTGTTTTATGTTGAGGCAGACGGATTCCTTTACAACATGGTAAGAATTATGGCAGGGACTTTATATTTTGTTTCGCTAGACAAAATTAAAGTTGAAGATATTAAAGATATTATTTTGTCTAAAAACAGAGAAAGGGCTGGTGTTACTGCACCTGCAAATGGATTGTTTTTAACTAAAGTAAATTATTAATTGGAGTTTTTTATGAACGATAAAAGAAAACCTATTAAGAGAAAAGGCAAACAGCCACATAAAAAACTTAATATGAAAGAAAAGCACACTAAAAGGGCAAAACCTGTAGTTGCAAAGTCTGACAAAATCATTAAACCAAATGTTAAAATCGGACAAATTGTTAATCAATTTAAAGCTAATGGATTGACTTTGTTAAACGGAAAAAAGAAATCTAATTTTAATCCAAAGTTAGTTGTTGTTTTTGTTGCAGCTTTTTTAGTTGTGTATCTTGTTTTTTCGGTTTTAAATGCACCAACTGGCATTGTTGAATATGTTAGTTCTAAATATGCATTGTCAAAATCAGGTGGTAAATTTCCGGTTTCGTATGATTTTAATTCAGTTGGAGATATTTCATACTCAAATGGCAGTGTTTTGGTTTCAACAGAAACAGATTTGAAATGCTACAATAAATCTGGAAATTTAATTTATTCACGTATTCATGGCTTTGCAAATCCTATTGTTGAAACCTCTAAAGTAAGAACTTTGATTTATGGCATTAACAATTCAAGTTACAAGATTGAGAATGCACATGAAGAGGTTTTGTCTAAAAGAACAGAAAATAATGCTTCAATAATTTGTGCTGATATTTCTGATTCTGGCGTTTATGCTATTGCAACTGAAGCTGATGAAGATGTTGCAGTTGTTAGTGTTTATAATAAAAATGGAAATGAAATTTACAAATATCACTCTGCTAACAAATACGTATCTGGCGTTAGTGTTAGTGAAAATGGTCAAAGAATATGCATTGTAACATTAGCAACAAATCAAGCTGAGTTTGTTTCAACATTGAGCATTTATGATTTTGATAAAACTGAAGTGTTAGCACAAACTGAACTTAAAGGCGAAGTTGTTTATGCTGTCGAATATACTGATGCTAATAATATTTGTGTATTGACTGATAAACAATATTTTAACTTGAGAAATAACAAAACCTCAAATAACTTGATATATAATCCTGAGTTTTTGAATAAATTTGAAATTAATGATGATTATATCTTGATTTACAATACCGCTGACAGCAATTCTCAAAAAGGATTTGTTTATGTTTTAAATCAAAAGGGTAGAAAAAAAGCATCTTTTGAAATTGAAGGCAATGTTGTTGATGTTTCTGTTTCAAAGGGAAGAGTTTATACTTTGGCTGAAAAAGTTAACGAATATAATTTTAGAGGCAAACTTATTAAGGCTACAGAAATAAACAACGGTGGTTCTAAAATTACTGCTACACCAAAGGGTGTTTTAGTTTTACATTCTTCAGGTGTCGATTTTATAAAGGAGGGCTAATGTGAATTTTGTCCTTGATATAATTCTTGTATGTATAGTTTTGATTTTTGCAATTTTAGGAGCTAAAAAAGGCTTTGCTAGAACAATGATTGAAATTGTTGGTTTTGTATTAGCGTTTATGGTTGCGTTTTCTGTTGCAAACTATACTGCTGATTATGTATATGAGAAAAAAATCAGACCTTCGGTTGTTAAATCGGTTTCTGATATTGTAAGTGAAACTGCTGAAAAAACTGGTCAAAATGTAAATGAAAATGTTGATGTGATTTGGGACTCAATGCCTAAATACATTTCTGCGTTTTCTGGTATTGCCGGAATTGATAAAGAAAAGATAAGAGATTATGTTGAACAGCAACAAGAAGTAACAACTTCAAAAACCGAAGAATTGGCATTGTCTGTTTGTGAGAATGTTATCAAACCAATTGCTGTTTCTGCAGTGAAATTTGCTGTTACAGCAATATTGTTAATTGTTTTAATATTGCTTGTTAAATTAATTGCAAAATTAATAGGTGGAATGTTTAATAAGTCAATTTTCAAAGGTGCGAACAAATTTTTAGGTGGCATTGCTGGAATGTGCAAAGGTGGTTTGATTTGCTTAGCTTTAGCTGGTTTAATTTCGATAATTTTACCTTTGTTTAAAAATGAAATTTTTAACATTACACCTCGACTTATTGAAAAAACCTATCTATTTAAACACTTATATAATTTATTTTCTAATTTGTAATTGAGAGGTAAAAATGAAAGAAGAAATTAGAAAAGAGGTTTTTACTCTTCCAAATGTTTTAACTTTAATTAGAATACTACTTTCGCCATTGTTTGTGGTTTTGTATTTCCAGGCAAGATACGAACTTGCAACAGTTGTTTTGCTCAGTTCTGGACTTACTGATGTTTTAGATGGAATAATTGCAAGAAAGTTTAATCTTATTACCACTGTTGGAAAGGTTTTAGACCCAATTGCTGATAAATTGACTCAAGCAGTAATCATAGTTTGTTTGGCTATTAATCACTATAATGATGAAGACACACTTTTAGTTTTTGTTTTGATTTTGTTGTTTGCAAAAGAATTCACAATGCTTTTAGGTGCTATTATGTTGTTCAAAAGTGGTACAAGACCTTCTGAGTCAAAATGGTGGGGAAAACTTGGAACAATAATGATTTATGCTTTGTTTGTTATGATTCTTATGCAAGATATTTTTTCTGCAAAGGTAATACCAATCCAAGCTATTAATGTTTTGTGTATAATTACTGCTATTTGCCTTGTTTTTTCTTTGTTTAATTACTATCCAATTTTCAAAGAAATCCAAAGTGGTGAATATGAATTTGAAAATGAAAAAAAGTCTAAGTAATTAGTTTTTATACTCCGTTGGAAAGGAAAAAGAAATTTAAATGAAAATTTGTAGCAAATGTAAAGAAAGACCTGCAGTAGTGTTTATCACTCGAGTAGAGGGCGATAAATCATACCCTGAGGGATTTTGTCTTAAATGTGCAAGAGAACTTAATATTGGGCCAATTAATGATATGCTTAACAGTATGAATATACCTGAAGAAGCAATGGCTGAATTAAACGAAAGTTTGAGCGATGTTATGGAAGGCATTATTGATGAGGAAACAGGCGAGATTAATGAAGAAGCTGTTAACGAAAAGTTAGATGAGTTTATTCCTGGTGGCGCGGCAACATTTCCTTTTTTAAAGAATATGTTTCCTGCTAAAAACCCTAATCCTCAAATGAACGATGATGGGTCGATTGATGCTGAAATCAAGCAAGATAAACCTAACGATAAGCAAAAACCACAAAAGCCAAAGAAATTTAAATTTCTTGAAGGTTATTGCAACAATTTAACTCGCAGAGCAGCAGAAGGCAAAATTGATAGAATTATTGGTAGAGATAGAGAGACCTATCGTGTAATTCAAATTTTAAGCCGTCGTTCTAAAAACAACCCTTGTCTTATTGGTGAGCCTGGTGTTGGTAAAACTGCAATTGCTGAAGGCCTTGCACTTAGAATTGCTAACGGTGATGTCCCTGCAAAATTAATGGATAAACAACTTTATTTGCTCGACCTTACTGCACTTGTTGCAGGTACTCAATTTAGAGGTCAGTTTGAAAGCAGAGTAAAAGGTTTGGTCGAAGAAATCAAAGCTGCAGGCAATGTTATTTTGTTTATTGATGAAGTTCACAATCTTGTTGGAACAGGTGACTCTGAAGGAACAATGAACGCAGCAAATATCTTGAAACCTGCCCTTTCTCGTGGTGAAATTCAAGTAATTGGCGCAACGACTTTTAATGAGTATAGAAAGTATATTGAGAAAGATGCTGCGCTTGAGAGAAGATTCCAACCTGTAACTGTTGAAGAGCCTTCAATTGAAGATACAATTGGCATTTTAAAAGGGGTAAAATCTTATTATGAAACTCATCACAATGTAACTTTGTCTAATGAAATTATTAGAACATGTGTTGAGTTATCTGAAAGATATATTACAGATAGATTTATGCCTGACAAAGCAATTGACTTGGTTGATGAAGCATGCTCTTGCGCTTCTTTAAGAAACAAACAAGCGGATTTGTATATTAAACTTTTGAAACTTACAACAACTCTTCAAGCAAAGAAAGATGAGCTTGAATCCTGCGAAGAGGTTGATTATGAGCAATTAGCAACTGTTAAATCAGAACTTGCTAAAAATGCTGAAGAATTAAGTGCAATTCCAGAAGACCATTTGCATACAGTTGTAACCTTTGAAGATATTTCAAAAGTAATTGAATTGTGGACAGGTATTCCTGCTTCTAAAATTCAAGAAAACGACCTTAAAAAGTTAATTAATTTGACTGATGTTTTAAAATCAAAAGTTATCGGTCAAGATGAAGCAATTGATGTCATTTCATCTGCAGTTCGTCGCTCACGTGTGCAAATCAATAACAAACGCAGACCAGCTTCATTCATCTTTGTTGGACCTACTGGTGTTGGTAAAACTGAACTTGTAAAAGTTTTGGCAAACGAATTGTTTGATACCCCTGAAACCCTTATCAGACTTGATATGTCAGAGTTTATGGAAAAACATTCAGTTTCAAGAATTATCGGTTCACCTCCAGGTTATGTTGGCTATGATGAGGCAGGGCAATTAACTGAAAAGGTTAGAAGAAAACCTTATTCTGTTGTGTTGTTTGATGAAATTGAAAAAGCACACCCAGATGTACTTAATATCTTGTTACAAATTCTTGATGATGGCAGAGTTACCGACGCTCATGGCAGAGTTGTTAATTTTGAAAATACAATTATTGTAATGACATCTAATGCCGGCTCTGAAAAAAGGGAAGGTTCATTGGGCTTTGGTAAAACTGCAGAGTCAATGGCAAAAGATAAAGCAATAAAAGCGTTAGAAGAGATTTTGCGACCTGAGTTTTTAGGTCGTGTAGATGAAATTGCAGTTTTCAAACCGCTTGAATTAGAATCTCTTGAAAAAATCGCAGTTTTAATGCTTGATGATATTAAAGAACCTCTTGAAAAAAGAGGCAACACACTTTCTTATTCAAGTGATGTTTTAAAACGTCTTGCTAAAGAAGCTGAAAACAAACCAAGGGGTGCGAGAGAACTTAGAAACGCAATCAGAAGAATGGTTGAAGATAAAATCACAACTTTGATTGTTGAAAACTTTGAAAATCCACCTGAAAACTTTGTTGTTTCGGTTAAAAATGATGAGATTGTTGTGAAAACTAAATAAGTGTTAAATTTTTGTAAAAAAAGCAGACCAAATTTTGGTCTGTTTTTTTGCTTTTTAACGCCTTTTTTAGTTAAATTGCACATATTATCATTTATAATTTATTCAAATCACCAAATATATATAAATTCATTGACAATTTAATGATTTTTTGATAGAATATTTACGTAAATATTATGAATAATTATGTAACTTGGAGGTATAATTTATGAAATTTACAAAACGAACCTTAAGTGCTTTGTTAGCACTTGCAGTTGTGTTCTCAACACTCGTTTTCGTTTCAGTAGGTGCGAGCGTTGATTTTCCAATCCACAATACTTATGTAACATTGTCGGGTGGTAAAACACAAAACTGTAAACAAAACGTGCCAATGTACGAAGCAAGCGGTAAAATTGGTTATGCAAACTCTGAAGAGTTTACCGTTGACGCTTGGTTCCAATCAAGTGCATCAAGACTTTCTGAACTCGTTTCAGAGTCTGAAGCAATGGGTGAGTATGTGTGTATTGACTTGTATGCTGAATTTGTTTCAGAATTAAAGAACACACGTCTTGCAGCTTCTGTAAACTTTGGTGCTGGTGACGTTTTGCCACAAGCAAAGAACACTAACGTAGCAAATCCTACATCTGATCATGCTGTAGATTTTGTTAACAACAAAATCGTTACTTTGAAATTATGGATTGATGACATTGTGCAAGTTGGCACAGTTGACAAACTTAATCAAGTAATGATTACAGTATATCCTGAACTTAAAGATAAAGTTACAGGTACATTCTTCTATTCAGCTCCATACATTCCTGCAAAAGATGGCGAGAATTTAAGTACTGTTAACATCACATCTATCAAAACAACAACCACAAAAGCCGATGAAGCTTATAGTGGTGCAATCACTTGTTATGATAGTGGTGTAACATTTGCTGGCTCACATGAAGCAGCAAAAGGCCAATATGGTTCATTGAAAAATGAATGTTTTGTTTACTACGGTAACTATCAAGGTTATGAAAACAAATATGTTCATATCGATGGTGACGGTCAACAAATTCAGTTGATTAATATGACTATGAACGGTCTTGAACAATTAAGACAAAGAGCTATTGCTGCTGACAAATCAATCTGTGTTGATATTTATGCAAATGACTTCACAAATGGTGGTAGCAAAAACGCTAAGTGTGATACTTACATGAATTTTGGCGCCGGTCAAATCGGTGGCGATGCTCAAAACGAAAGAATCACAATTAAGAGTGGCATTAAACAAACAATTGTATTTAGTGCTGATAAACTTAAAGAAAATGGTACAAAATGGAATCTTACATTCCAAAACTATTCTTACGGTGACTATAGAAACATTACTGATGCTAAATTTATCGTAACAGCGCCTTATGTTGAAGGTGATGCTCCACTCGCACCAATTACTCCTTCAACAACAGCAAGACCAACAAAACCTGAGAATGAAACTTGGGATGGCGAAACACTCGTTACATATAACAATGGTGTTCAATATTCAGGCAAACCATCTTGGTCAAATCTTACAAACGGTAAAGTTGAAGCAGGTATAACTACATTGTCAACTGGCGAAACAGTTAAAAACTATGTTCATGTTGACAGTTCACCTCGTCAACAAATGCAATCAGGTCCAATTCCTGTTACTGGTCTTGGTGCTCTCATTCAAAAAGCTAAAGACAATGAAGAAAGAATGTTCATTGACCTTTATGCTAAAGGAACTAACTCTGCAGCTTACTTCTTTGTAAGTTTGGGTGGTTTCACTTCAGGTGCTATGGATTGTCAAATCTATAACAACAAGAAACACACTCTCGAATTAGATGTTGAAAAAATGTCAGCAAGTAGTGCTTCTTCAATTTCTATTACAATGCAAAACTATTCATTTAGCCCATACACAATCGGTGGTAATTTTGTTGTATCAGTTCCTTACCTTGAATCAGATATGAAAGAAACTGCTATTCCAAATGTTTCTACTTCTACAACAACAACTACTACTGCATCAACAACTCCAAAGCCAACAATTGATATAAACGAAGAAGGCGACCTTCCACTTAAAGTTCCAGAATCAACAGTTAAATATACTGGTGGTTGGGGTAACCCAGAAGCTTTCTATCTCACAAGCGAAGGTAAAGTCTCATATCTCAATGTTTTTAGTTCATATGGCAACCAGCTTCAAATGATGGGTTATGTTTCTGGCTTGCCAGCATTGATGGTTCAAGCTGCTGAAGAAGGTAAAAACGTATGTATTGACTTCTATGGTAACTTCTTAACTAAAGCAGGTACTGCTAAAATTCGTGCTAATGTTGGTAATGGTATTTGGTACGGTGCTTCTTCAAGAACCGATAACCCTGACAAGACAGATATTAATGGCGACAAAATGTTGACTATTAAGCAAAAAGAGGTTACTACTCTTAAAATCAACCCACAAAAAATGTTTGATTATTTAAGAAGTACTTCAACAACTGTAAAGGTTGATAAATCTGAAAAACAAGTTGAGAGTTTAAGTTATACAGGCGATTTAGCTCCAACAACATTTACACAAAATGATATTGAACCAAAGAGTGCAAAATTACATCAATTTGATAATGTTAAAAAGAACGATTACATTGAATATGTAATTCCAAATGTTAAAGCATCAACTTACAACATTAAACTTAACACACGTGATTTAGCTTCAAGTGGTGAATTTGATGTTTACATCAATGATACATTGGTTGATACTATTGATTTTTACGCAAATACAAAAACTTATAACACTCGTGATTTAGGCGACTTCACATTTGATAAAGATGGCGACGTTAAAGTTAAACTCGTTTCAAAAGGTAATTATGATGGCACAGCATTGATGCTTGATAGCATTAAAGTTACTGATTTGTTAGAAGAAGAAACAACAACAGTTGCTCCAAACTCAAATGAAGAACTCGCTAAAAAATGTACACAAGTAGCAGTAGCTATCTGGGGTAACGGTAGCTGGGGCGGAGACTGGTCAACAACTGGTCGCTTCTACATGACAGTTCCTTACATTGAAGGTGCTGAAATGGGTGCTCCTGTTCAAGGTATTACAACAACTACCACTCAAACTAAACCAACACAAAAACCAGCTTATGACTTTACATCAATTGACAAAGTTGATTTGAGCTATGTAGATTGTAAGTTTGACGCTGCAGATTGGAACGCAAATGGTTCAACTGGTACTCGTGTTCAAAACAACAAGGTTTACAAATTCGGTGTAAGTGGTGATAAAGCACAACAAATTGGTGCACAACTTAACTTGAACGGTGGTTCAATTACAAGACCATTTAACAACACTGATGAAAATGTTTGGGACTATGTTCAATATGCAAGAGAAGCAGGTGCTTGGCTTGCGATGGACGTTTATCCATCATTTGGCATGTCTGATGGTGGCTCATTGTATGTTCATATGAACACATCTTGGGCTACAACAAAAGCAAGTGATGAAACATTCGAATTTGAAGACCTTCTTGCAGACTCAGCATCTAACTCAGAACTTTATGTTGATGACGCTGAAGATGCAAACACTTATGCTAAATATACTGAAGTAAAAGTTGATGATGAAATCATTTACACAGTATCAGGTCTTAATGCTGCAAATTACAAAATTGCAGTTCCTGCAATGCTTTCACCTAACGGTGCTGAATTCCAAGTTTATGTTAACGAACAAAAATTTGGCAAAGTAACATTTAACGCTTCTGAAGAAAAACGTAGCTCAGTTACATTGGCTGATACTTATAAACTCGCTCAAAGTGGCGATGTTACAATTAAACTTGTTTGTACAAAAGCAGGCGAATTAACAATTGACAAAGTTAACTTCACAGAAGGTAGCTTTGCATGGCCAAAAAATATTAAAGAGTTCAAGATTAATGCTGGTAAGAGATATACATATTACATTGACCCATTTGATATTCCTACTGGTTCAAGTAAGTTTAGTGTATATTTTGACTCTTATGAATATGCACCAGGTTGGAGAGCTATTCAAGGTGCTGAAATCTTCCTTACAGCTCCATATCTTGTAAATGTTAAAAATCCAGATAAAACTACAACATCAACTGTTGTTACAACAGCTACAACACAACCTACTACATCTACTCCAACTTATGCTTATCCATCAAACAACGGTGGTGGTAAAACAAGATTTACTGTTGGCGATGTAAAATGTGGTCCAAGAGCTGTTGCTAATGTACCAATTTCTATTTCAAACAACGAAGGTCTTTACAACGCTAAATTCTCAATCAAATTCAACCCACAAAAATTGCAATATGAAGAATGCACAAATGGCGATGTATTTGAAAACATTGATATCAATGAAGATGAGAAAACAGATGGTATTATCCACATTACTTTATACCAAGATTCAAGTGATACTACCTTGAATGGTGTGGTAGCTAACCTTAAGTTTAGATCGTTAGACAGAAATACTGGTAACTATTATCCAATTTCATTTGCGGGTTCTGGTTACATTCCAGCAAACTTCTTTAACTTTAACGGCGAAAAGGTAGCATGTTCATTTAGAACTGGTTATGTAATTGTTGACTCAGAAGATGGTACTGTAACAAGACCAGCTGACCATGATGCATTAAAACCATATCCAGAAAACAATGGTTCAACAACATTCACAATCGAGACTGTTAAAGGTGTATATTCAGCAGATGAAGAATTTGAAGTTGGCATTTCACTTTCAGGTAACGTTGGTATTGCAAGCGCTAAATTCACAATTGCCTATGATACCGATAAGTTACAATTTGATGGCTCATCTGTAGCTCCAACAATGCCTCCAGTATTCAATTTGGTTGACTATAACTTTGACCCTATTGAATACGATAAGGGTATCTTGACATATGACATTTGTCCTAAAGATGGTAGAAATATTGTTGATTCTAATAGATCTGGTAAATTCATTGTAATGAAGTTTAAACTTTTGACCGATGAACCAGGCACTTATAGCATTGCATTTGGTGGCGAAAGCTATGATGCTAAAAACTATAAAGATGCTTTGAATGAAAATGTTGCATGCTCATTTAAATCAGGTGCCATTGTTGTAACTGCTCCAAGTAGCACAAGTTCGACAACAACTACTACAAAGGCAGGCACAACTACAACAACTACTACAAAGGCGCCTACAACAGTGGCTCCTACAACTGTAGCCCCAACTACAAAGGCTCCTACAACTGTAGCCCCAACTACAAAGGCTCCTACAACTGTAGCTCCAACTACAACAACTACTGCAGAAGCTTCTACAACTGCTCCTGTTGTAACTAAACCAGTAGCACCTGTTGTTCTTGCTAAACTCATTAGCAAAACATCAGCAACAATTAGCTGGCAATCAGTTTCAGGCGCTGTTAACTATCAAGTTTTCCGTGCAGTTGGAAATTCAAACAGTTTTGTAATGATTGCTGCAAACGTTATTGGCACATCATATAATGATAATGCTATTAAAGGTGGCAACACTTACAAATACAAAGTTGTTGTTAAGAGTGCTGGAGCTGAATCTGAATCTAATGTTGCTGCAATTACTGTTATGAACTTCTCTAAGAAGCCAGTAATTAAGTCATTGAAGCCATCTAAGAAGAAGATGAAAGTTCAAATCAAAACTAAAGGCACTGGTGTTGCAGGTTTCCAAATTAAAGTTTCTACTAACAAGAAATTCAAGAAGAAACTTACAACAACAACTACAACAACTTCTCTTACTAAAACAATCAAAAAGCTTAAATCTGGCAAAAAATACTTTGTTAAAGCAAGAGCTTACTCAGTAATTAACGGTAAGAAAGTTTACGGTAAATGGTCTAAAGTTAAATCTAAAAAAGTTAAATAATTTTTGATTAACTTAAAAAGTGTCTTGGGAAACCAAGACACTTTTTCTTGCATTATTTGGTAATATGTGTTATTATTAAAACATGAAAGGGTGTGTATTTAATGAAAAAGATAGTTTCTATTATTCTTGTTTCTGTTTTAATGTTTTCGATGATTGGATTTATAGATTCATCTGCGCTTGTTTTAGCTTTTTATGTTCGTTACACACGCACAACGACTTCGGTTAACTTTAAATGGACTGATTTTAATAATTCTTGTGAATTTCATGATTATGATATAACAACTTATTATAATGTATATAGAAAAAGAGCAACTAAAAACGCTAAATATAAATTGGTTTGTGAAAATACAACTTCTTTAAGTTTCAGAGATGAAAATTTGAAGAGCAATAGAAAGTATAAATATGTTGTTAAAGCTTTTGTTTATGATGAAAATAATAAACTATTGAAATCCTTTACTGAAAAATTAGAAGTAAAAACTAAAAAGCCAACTGATTATAAAAATCCAAAAAAATATATTCAACATATGACTAAAAATGAAAAGTTTAAGTTGATTGAAAAAGATTTTACAAATAATTTAAAAATTCCAAAAAATTCAAAGTTAAAAGAGTTTAAAATAACTAATTATTATACAGATTATTATAATAAAAAGCCCAAAGGAAAGTATTATGGGTTTAAAGCGAAAATCGAATTAACTAAAAAAGGTTATAACAATCTTTATAAAACATTTAGAAAACTTTATGAAGATGACAAACACAACTATTATTTTGAAAATGTTTTTGGTAAAGAATTCAAATATGCTACTAAATTTTATCAAGCATTTCGTTCTGGTCAATTGTCTAAATCTGCATATATCATGACTGTTACAACAAGCGGTGTATTGGCTATTATCGATGGAAAGTATTATCTATTGGTTGATAGTAGCTTTTCAACAGCAACTGAATATTTCTCGAAGAATTATCCTAATTCATATAAATAAAAAAGAGCGTGATAACGCTCTTTTTTATTTGTAAAACCAAAATATACGATGAAAAATTCAAAATTCATTATTTTTTTATAAATTATTTCAAAAATAGTTAAAAAATTAACGATTTAGATATTTACTTTTTGAAAGAAATGTAGTAAAATAGTACTGTGAAATTTTATGCTTGGGTAAAAATGCTTTTCTCAAGCAATTAAGTTCCAAATCATATATTTTTAGGAGGATGTTTCCAATGGCAAGAAAAATGAAAACCATGGACGGTAACAACGCTGCAGCACACGTTTCTTATGCGTTTACTGAAGTGGCAGGTATTTATCCTATTACTCCGTCCAGCCCAATGGCAGACTATGTAGACCAATGGTCAGCTCAAGGGTTAAAAAATATTTTTGGTACTACTGTTAAAGTATCAGAAATGCAATCAGAGGCAGGCGCTGCAGGTACTGTTCACGGTTCACTCAACGCAGGTGCTCTTACAACAACTTATACCGCATCTCAAGGTCTCTTACTTATGATTCCTAACATGTACAAAATTGCTGGTGAATTGTTACCATCAGTTTTCCATGTTTCAGCTAGATGCGTAGCTTCACACGCTCTTAACATTTTCGGTGACCATTCAGACGTTTACGCTTGTCGTCAAACAGGTTTTGCAATGCTCGCTGAAACAAACACACAAGAAGTTATGGACCTCGGTGCTGTTGCTCACTTAGCAACAATCAAATCAAGAGTTCCATTCATCAACTTCTTTGATGGTTTCAGAACTTCTCACGAACTTCAAAAAATTGAAATCTGGGATTTTGATGACCTTAAAGAAATGTGCGATATGGATGCTGTTAAAGCATTTAGAGATAGAGCTTTGAATCCAGAACACCCAGTTATGCGTGGTTCACACGAAAACGGTGATATCTTCTTCCAACACAGAGAAGCTTGTAATAAATATTACGATGCTGTTCCTGCAATCGTTGAAGAATATATGGACAAAGTTAATGCTAAACTTGGCACAGACTACAAACTCTTCAACTACTATGGTGCAGAAGATGCTGACGGTGTAATCGTTGCTATGGGTCCATTCTGTGACGTTGCTGAAGAAGTTATCGACTACTTGACAGCTGCTGGCGAAAAAGTTGGTCTTGTAAAAGTAAGACTTTATCGTCCATTTAGCGCTGAAAAATTGGTTGAAGCAATTCCTGCAACAGCTAAGAAAATTGCTGTTCTTGATAGAACAAAAGAACCAGGTGCTCTTGGCGAACCACTTTATCTCGACGTTGTTACAGCTCTTGCAACTCAAGGCTTTGACGCTAAAGTTGTAGGCGGTAGATACGGTCTTGGTTCAAAAGACACACCTCCTTCAAGCGTATTCGCAGTATTTGAAGAACTCGCTAAAGACCAACCTAAAAACCAATTCACAATCGGTATTTGTGATGACGTTACAGGTCTTTCTTTGGAAGAAAAACCATCACCAAACACAGCTGCTGAAGGCACAATTGAATGTAAATTCTGGGGCCTTGGCGGTGACGGTACTGTTGGTGCTAACAAAAACTCAATCAAAATCATCGGTGACCATACTGATAAATATGTACAAGCATATTTCCAATACGACTCAAAGAAAACCGGTGGTATTACAATTTCTCACTTGCGTTTCGGCGACAAGCCAATCAAGAGCCCTTACTACATCAACAAGGCTGACTTCGTAGCTTGTCACAACCCATCTTATATCCTTAAAGGTTATAAAATGGTTAACGATGTTAAACCAGGCGGTGTATTCCTTATCAACTGTCAATGGTCTGCTGATGAACTCGGCAAACACTTGAACGCTGAAACAAAACAATACATTGCTAAGAACAACGTTCAACTTTACACAGTTAACGCTATTGACCTCGCTGAAGAAATCGGTCTTGGTAAGAGAACTAACACAATTCTCCAAGCTGCATTCTTTGCTTTGGCTAACGTTCTTCCAAAAGATGAAGCTATCCAATACATGAAAGATGCTGCTACAAAATCATTCCTTAAAAAAGGTCAAAATATCGTTGACATGAACCACAAAGCTATTGATGCTGGTTTTGGCGCATTCGCTAAAATTGATGTTCCTGCTGATTGGGCAGATGCTACTGATTGTGGTTGCACAGATAAATCTGAAGGTAGCGCTAAACTCGTTAAAATGGTTGATGGTATCATGAAACCAGTTGCTAAAATGGATGGTGACTCACTTCCTGTATCAGCATTCGTTGACCACGCAGACGGTACATTTGAACACGGTGCTGCTGCTTATGAAAAACGTGCTGTTGCTGTAAACGTTCCTGAATGGAATGCAGAAACTTGCGTTGGTTGTAACAAGTGTGCATTTGTTTGTCCACATGCTACTATCAGACCATATGCTTTGACAGAAGAAGAAGTTAAAGC
>JAZRPW010000023.1:0-71686 GCA_045649405.1 Acutalibacteraceae bacterium | reverse complement strand
GCTTTTCGCTCATCTAACTTTACGCTAACGCTTTGCGTTCGCTTCTTTGTATCTTGTCCAGATACTTACTTTGGTTTCAAGATTTTATTACTCAAAATAATCTCTTGGGTCCCTATGCATTGTTTAATTTTCAAGGTACTGTTTGCCCTCGCTTCTTGCGAGCGCTTGACTATATTACCACATCCGTTCTACAATGTCAAGCATTTTTTTCAACTTTTTTTAAAAAATTTTTACTTTTTTCATTTTATACATTTTTTCGCCTCTTTATGCCTATATATTGTGCCTTTTTACCATATATTATACAATTTCCTTTCCTCTTATCTTTTTATCTTTCTTATACTTATATTATATACATTATATATATGGTAGTTTTTTTCGAGAAAAAAATGGCGGGAGTTTAACTCCCGCCTTGCATATTTATTTTACTTTAACTTTTTGTGCTTTGCTCCAAGCTGAAAATGCTTTTTGTTTACCTTTTTTAATCATTGAACGAACTTGCACTTGATAATTACCTTTTTTAAGCTTTTTAATTGCTTTAGTAACACTTTTCTTTGAGTTAAATGTTTTGATTTTCCATTTACCTTTAATTTTATATCTTACTTGGAAACCAGTTGCATCTGCAACCTTTGTGTATTTAACCTTGAATTGCTTTTTACCCTTTTGGAGTTTGAAGGTTGGAATGGCAAGTTTGATTTTTTCTACTTGCTCACCAATGGCTAAAATTTCTCCGCATACGCCACAGAACTTGTCACCAGTAAAACCTGTTTCAAAATATGTCGCTTGTTTTGAATTTGCAATTTTAATTAGTTTAAATGGATGAACGCATGCAACAGTTGTAGGGACAGTTGTAGTTTGAGTTGTAGTTGTAGGTGTGATTGTAGTTGTTGGTTGAGTTGTGGTTGTAGTTTGAGTTGTAGTTGTAGTTTGAGCTATTGGAACAGTTGTTGGTTGAGTTGTAGGAGCAGTTGTAGGGACAGTTGCCACGTCTTCAACATCTACAAACACAAATCCATACATTTGCGCATACATTTGTGCAAAACTACCTGTCTTTCCTATAATTACAAATTCTTCAAACTGACAATCTTCAATGTCGTTTTCAAAGTCATAATAAAAACCAAATGCGTTAAAGCCAATGTCTTGAACTGTTTCTGGAATTGCTACTTCTTCTAAAGCCCAACAATCATAGAAAGCATAGTTTCCAATTTTAGTTGTTCCACCAAAATACACATTGCGCAAGGTTTTACAACTATAAAAAGCATATTCATCAATTATTTTCAAAGATGAAGGAAGCACAATTTCTTTCAACAAATAGCAATTTTCAAAAGCTGCTGTGGCAATAAATCTTGTGCCCTCTTTCACAGTATAACTTCTCTTGGTATTGTTTACTGTTGACATAAAATCGTCATATGACTCTTCGATTGAATAACCAACAATCAAACAATTATCAATGTACAACACTGTGTCATCCCAATTGCTTTTCTTGTAAAATGCAGCCGTATCATTAAAAGCACCATAACCAATATGTTTGATGTTTTGTGAAATTTTAATGTCTAACAATTCGGCACAACCTGAAAAGGCCTCGTCGCCAATGCTTGTTACAGTATCTGGAATGGTTATTTCTTCAAGAGATTCGCACCAGTTAAAAGCACCATAACCAATTTCTTTTACATTTTCACCAAACAACACAACCTTCAATTGTGTTGCGCCAGAAAAAGCATATTCTGAAATTAATTCAACAGAGTCAGACATATTAATAGCTTTTAAACACTCTGCACTGTTAAAAGAGCAAAAACCAATTTCAACAACACCATCTGGCACTACGTAGCTACTTTTATTTCTTGCAATTGGATATTGAATTAATGTATATAAATCTTTAGTAAATAAAACACCATCAACATCAGCATAGTTTTCGTTTTCATCTGCTACAAAAATATTTTCTAACGGACAGTAATCGAACACTTGAAGGCCAATGTATTGCACAGTTGCTGGAATTTCAATTTCTACTAAACCCGAAGAATAAAAAGCATAGTCTTCAATTACTTCCAAATTTTCAGGCAATTTAACACTTGTTAAATTCCAACATTCTTCAAATGTATTCATTGGAATACTTTTAATACCATTACCCAAAGTTACGCCTCTTAAAGACTCGCAATAAGAAAATACATTGTAACCTAAATACAAAACGCTATCAGGCACTACTACACTTTCAATTTCATAGCAACCTTGAAAAGCACAATCTGCAATTAAAACCGTGTCATCTTTAACAACAACTTCACCAGATGGTTCTTTATAGTCGATTGTTTCTTTGCTTTCTAAACTCCACAAATCAATCCAATCATCGCCCCACCAGTCTTCTGAATCATACTCAAATTCATAGTCTTCACTCATATATATAGAAGCGACCAAATAGTTACCAACATACAAAAGGTCATTTTCCCAATTGTTCAAATCATAATAATAAGCAGTGCCGAAAAAAGCATCACAGCCAACTGCAATAACGCTTTCAGGCAATGTAATGCTTGCAAGATTTTCACAACAAGCAAAAGCAGAATAACCAATGTATTCAACACCGTCAGGCACAGTAACGCTTTTAAGTGTATGATTTTCATAAAAAGCTTCATCATAAATTTCGGTTACTTTATAACCGTCAATTTCTTCTGGAATTACAAGGTCGGTTTCTTCGCCGTAATACCAGTAAATTCTAATGCACTCTTCGGTTATAAAACCATAAGTATAGTCGCCACTGTCGATATATTCCTCATGCCACACATCAATTGGTTGGTCTTCGGTAGCACCTGCACTTACCATTGTGAGTTGAGAAACCACCATAACAATTGCTAATAACAAAGCGATAAGTTTTTTGTTTGTGTTCATTTTTGCTACTCCTTTAAATTCGCTTTTTATTTTGATTTAATTTTAACACTTTGGCGAAAAATTGTCAACAACTTCTACCAAAAAATGCAAAAAGGAATCGGCCGATAAAACCGATTCCTTCTTTAAGTTTTATTTTGAGTTAAGATAAGCTGTTACATAGAAACAAGATGAGTTCCAATAAATTGTAACTTCGTTTGTTGTCCAGTTCCACTCCCAGTCGATGTAACAACCCGCCGATGGCATATTATCCCAGTCAATACCTTCAGATTGTTTTACCCCGTTAACAACTGTTGGTCTTTGCCATTTTCTATCATTTGGGCCACCTGCAACAAGACCTGGAATTGCATCTTTCACGCCATCAAACATTGATGGACGGTGGTGTGGATTTTCAACTGTGCTTGTACCAAAGCCTGTTACATAACATTTTGAAATGTAGTTTCTACCAAAAATGTAAGAAACGCTATCTCTAATCATTTTGTCATATTTATCGGTTTTCAAAAGATAAGCCGCAGAAATTACATTAGCAAGTTTGTTTGTAAGCACGGCATTTGAGCCCCAATAATATTCATTTTCGTGAGCATTAACGCCATCATGCAAACAAAGAAGATATGGGTTTCTATTATATATTGTAAGGGCTGCTTCTGCGCCATCAACAATACATTTTAAAACTTTTGCTTTTAATTCTGCATCTGCATTTTCAGCAAGACAGTAAGCAAATGAGCCGTGACCACCTTGGTTGTAAGCACCAAAAGCGGTTTTTGAAAATTTCATTTCAAAGAATTCTGCAAAACGCTCTTCATAAACCTTTTCGCCTGTGGTTCTGAAAAGTTCTGCCGCCGCCCAGTAAACTTCATCTAAACAACAACCATCGCCATAACCACCGGTGTTGCAAGGTGGAACATTTTGGAACTCTTTTGCATCTTTATAATTAGCAATTGCATAATCAAACGCACGTTTTGAAGCTTCAAGACATTTATCTGCATAATCAGGGTAGAATTTCTTGTAAACTCTTGCCGCAATTGCCATTGCTGCTGCAAAACCTGCAGTTGCAGGAATCATTACAGGGCTCATTGCTTGAATTTCCCATTTTTCTGTATCGGTATCAGGCATATCATTAGCCGCAAAAGTATCTGTTGTTACCTTGTGGTAAACGCCACCTTCTTCGGTCTGCATTTTAAGCATCCAGTCAAGTTCATACTTAGCTTCGCTCAAAATGTCAGGCACGCCGTTGCCACTTTCAGGAATGTTCAAGTCAAAATCTACGCCTTTTTCAAAAAGTTCGTAGGCATACATCATATTAAAAACAGTTTGGTTTGCAGGTGTAATGTATTTACCGTAGTCGCCCGCATCATGCCAACCACCAGAAACATCATCAATAATAACCTTAGGGTCGGTAAGCAAATAAGCAGGAAGATTGTGGCAAGCTTTGTGTGTATAAGGACCTGCATATTTTTCTTCCAAATCCATACCGCAACGTTGGAAATAAAGCGCCTTAATCATTGCTTTTGTTACATCTTCATAAGGTTTTTGTGAAACGCTAAAAGGATAAGAAACACCTTTAGCAGTTGCAATGTAATATTCGCCTTCTTCTTTAACGCCGGTAAAGTCAGCGTGTGTTACATAAATTGCATTAGTAGCATCAAACTTTTTGCCACTAAGTTTTCCTTCGAAAACAGCTTCTTTTGTTTTTGAATTTACAACAAAAAATTGACCAGTAATATCGTTTTTACAAACTGCAACTTTAGGCGCATTTAAACCATAAGCAATTTGGTTTACCGCAATGTCAATGTTTAATTCTTTTGAAAAATCTTCTGGAATTGTAATTTTACACATAATTATCACCTAATTTATTCATAAATTTGGGGTTGGCAAAGAACCAACCCCTAAATTTTTGCTTTAAATTTTAGTCAATTGAACTTGCTTCTGCAATGCCTGATGTGTCCATATCTTGTTGAACAACTGTTGCATAAGCTGCCAAACAGCTTGAGTTCCAGTATACACAAATTTCGTTTGATACATAGTCACCATCTTTATCAGAATAGTGGAATGAAGTATCAGAACCTTGACCTTGTGAGTAACCAGCAGCCATTTGACCTGGAGTACATTGAGTATCTTTGTTTTCACGTTTCAAAACTACTGACGGATAATGGTGAATGTTCTTTGAAGAACCTTCAGAAAGACCAGTAACAAAGCAGTAACCCAACCAGTTAGTACCGAGTTTGAAGTTAAGCAATGAACGAGCGCCCAATACATAGTCAGTACCATCATTAACGAAATAAGCTGCAAGACCGTTTGCTTTAATTGAACCTTCTTGACCCATTGAACCCCAACCATACTGAGCCAAGTCACCGAATGATGATTTGCTTGTTGTGGTGTTGTTAGCAATAGCTGAAGATTTCCATTTGTTAATAATTGTGTCAACCAAGCTTTGGTCTGTTGTGCCTTCATTGTATTTGTTCATAAGTACATATTGAAGGGCACCATAACCACCGTGAGCTTGTGAGCCCATTGTGTAGTCAACTGTTGAAGAAGAAATTTTAGCTGCGTATTTACTATTTTTTGTTAATCTATAAAGCGCTGCCCACATATAGAATTGTGAACTGTTTGCTTCGCTAGCAGTACCACCATAAGCACCGCCGCCTGTGCCCCAACCAGAAGCGACAGTTGAAGTTGGAACTTTATCTCTTGCGTTCTTTTCAGCTTCTGTCATATCTCTAGGACTGCTTTTTCTATTGTTTGTATACCAATCATAGCAAAGTTCAGCAGCGTCTTGACATTGTTTTGCAAAGTCAGGGTCGATATCTTTAAAGATTATAGCTGTGTTTGCCAATGCACCTGCAGCACCTGCAGAAGTAGCAAAGTTAACGCTCATTACACGGAAACCACCAAGACCTTTGTAATCGCCACGTGTACCGTTAAATGAACCGTCTGTTTCAGGTTTTGCACCTTGAGCAGAAGCAAATGTTTCGGTACAAATCTTGAAGTAGAAACCACCATAAGATGAGCTATCTTTGTTCAAGTTTTGCATATTAAGAAGGAATTTAGCTTCCCATCTGAGTTGGTCAAGAATGTCAGGCAAGTTGTCTTTTTCGCCTTTTGAGTTTGTATCTTGAATAATATCTGTTTGGAATACTTCTGGATACATTTGATAAGCTTGACACAAGTCAGCAACTACTTGAGAAGCAGGTTGAGTATATCTACCATAGTCACCCGCGTCATGCAAGCCGTAAGCAAATTGTGAAGCAGGAAGTCTAATAACGTTTCCTTTTTCATCAGTATTTGCAGTGAATTTTGAGCCGTCCCATTGGTCAACAATTACAACTTCTCTGCCTTTGTTTGAACCGGTTGATTCATAGTGACAAGCTGTACGAGCGTGAGCGCCGTATTTCTTCATATAATCTGCAGCGCTTTCACCATATTGCTCTTCAAGATAATCAGCGTATTTTTGAAGAACTGATTTTTCAACTGCGCCACCACAACGTTGATAGTAAAGCGCCATCAACATATAATCCATTACTCTTGCATATGGATTGTCGGAAATTGTGAATGGATATGAATAACCAGCTGGAGCATAAAGTCTATATGTACCAGGTGTTGTGAATGATGAAATGTCAACACTTGATTGCCAAGCATCATCAGTACCGTTCAATTTACCAGGAGTACACAAATATTTTTTACCTGATTTGAATGTTGCAACAACCTGTCTTGTTGCTTCATCAACCAAATAAATATCTCTGTTTTCAATCAATGAAAGTTGAGGAGTTCTTTCAAAACCTTCAACCAATTTTACAATCTTCTTAGCGTTTGTTGAGTAACCAGCTTGGTTAACAGCAACTGTGTAATAAGGGTTGTCAAATGCAACAGCTCTTTGTGCTAATTGATTGAAATAGTAACGTGGAACGCCACCTTCATAGAAAGGAGCTTGGTCGTTACCATGAGTTGTTGTTGCTGTGGTTGCTTTAGTAGTTGGTACTGTTGTGTAACCACGAACATAAAACTCTTTTTGAAGTTTAGCAATATATCTTCTCAATTGGAAAATATCATCAGTATCAAGAGCGTCAGTAGAGTTAACGTCTGCTGGGTCGCCAGGTCTGATTTTTCTTGGTTCACTTATCTTTGCAAGATATTTTCTAACCCAGAGAACGTCTTGCGCATTGATATAACCGTCCTTGTTAGCGTCACCTGGTGCATCAGCGTTAACTGAAATTGAGCCGAATGAAACGCTAGAAAATGCAATTAAAAATGCCAAAATAATTGCAATTAAAGATGTTTTTCTTTTCATTATTTTACCTCCGTCTAATGAAAATTTTTGTTTTTGAAAGGGGTTTTAAATAAACTACCCCATAATCCACATACATTATACCAAATGTTACATCTTAAATCAAGCAAAATTTAACTTTCAAAACGCTGTTCTACAATTTGCATAAACAAAACGAAATATTTTGTAAATTGTACACAAATGTTAAACGCACTTTTACAAAAATAGCATAGTTTTTTGAACTTAACTATTGCCAAATCATTGACATATTGAATTTTACAAGTTATAATAATATTAATTATGCTAGCGTGTATAATTATGTCTTGCTAAAAAGGCAATAATAAAAATGCGGGGTAAATTTTATGGAAGTTTTCCCAACCGTTTCGGTTGTTATTCCTATTCACAACGAGGAAAGATATATTGAGGCTTGTCTTGATTCACTTCTTAACCAAGACTATCCTATGCACTTGATTGAAGCAGTTTTGGTTGATGGTATGTCAACCGACGCTACAAGAGAGATAATTAGAGAAAAATACACCTCGAAATACAGTTTTATTAAAATGATTGACAACCCTGAAAAGTCTGTTCAGTTTGCACTTAATTATGGTATTAAAGCGGCAAAACACGAATATATTGTTCGTTTTGATGCCCACTCTGAATATGCAACTGACTATGTTTCAAAGTGTATTGAATATCATTTAAAAACTGATGCTGATAATATTGGTGGTCCAAACATTGTTATGGGCAAAAATCCAATTCAAAAAGCAGTGGCTGCGGCTTACTACTCACCTTTTGCTTTGGGTGGTGGCAGAAACCACATTGAAAATTATGAGGGTTATTCTGACACAGTTTCATTTGGCTCATTTTTAAAGTCAACTGCCGAAAAGTTGAATTATTTTGATGAAGATTTGACTTTGAACGAAGATGATGATTTTAACTTTAGATTAATTGAAAACGGTGGTAAGGTTTACATTACTCCTGAAATTAGAAGTACCTATTACCCAAGAGATAATTACAGAGCGCTTTTCAAACAATATTATCTTTATGGTTTTTGGAAGGTTGCAGTTATTAAAAAGCACAAAAAACCTGCACGCCTTTCCCACCTTGTGCCACTTTTGTTTTTTATGTACATTGTTTTTGGTGGCCTTTTAGCATTAATTTGCCAACCAATTCGTGTGCTTTATCTTGCAGTTTTGGCGCTTTATGTTGCTATTGACTTTTTGGTTTCATTCAAGTCAAAGCACATTACTTATACAATAGGACGATTGCGACTAATGTGGGTACATTTTGTTTTGCATTTTTCTTATGGCTTAGGTTTCTTTGTTGGAATATTCAAATTTGCTTTTAAAAAGTGGTAAAAAATATGGCTTACAAAATAAGTGATGTAGAAATAATTAACTTGCAAAAAAAGTCGCTTGAAATGTTATTGTTTTTCAAAGATTTTTGTGACAAGCACAACCTTACATTCTACTTCTGTGGTGGTTGCCTTATCGGTGCTGTCAGAGAAGGCGGGTTTATTCCTTGGGATGATGATGTTGATGTTTTTATGCCAAGAGAAGATTATGAAAAACTGATTGAACTTTTCAACAAGCATTCCCATTCAGACAGATATTTTTTGCAGGTTTCAACAAAAGAAAATCTTACAAAAAATCTTTTTGCAACAATTTGTGATAGCGAAACAACTTATATCAAATCTTATCAAAAAGACCTTGATATAAATCACGGAATTGTGCTTGATGTTTTGCCAATTGACGGGCGACCAAGCGGAAAAGTAAAACGCATTTTTCAAATGATGAATGCACTGTTTTATTCGCTTTATTTAATCGGCGAAGCACCGCTTAACAACGGCAAACTTATTGAAATTATAGGCAGAATTTTGTTGGCACTTGTTCCGTTTAAGTCGCTTAGATGGAAAATTGCAATGGGTTGTAAGAGAAGAATGACAAAATATTCACTTAAAACAAGTGAACATGCAACCGAGCTTTGCTCTGGCCCTTATTATATGAAGAAAAAGTATTTTGCAAAAGACTTTTTAGACACTGTTTATTTAAAGTTCGAAGGGCACGACATTCCGGCAATGGTCGGTTATGACAACTATTTAAAAGAAGCTTTTGGTGACTATTTGGAATTGCCACCAGAAGAAGACAGAGTTGTTCATCATGAAATTGAATTTGTCGATACTGACAATTCATATAAAATTTATAAAGGTAAATATTATTTTACAAACGGAGGAAATAAAAAATGATTTTTGGTGCAATTTTAGCTGGTGGCGTTGGTTCAAGAATGAATATTTCTGATATGCCAAAGCAATTTTTGAATTTAGATGAAAAACCAATTATTGTTCACACTTTAGAAAAGTTCAAATTGGCTTCACGTCTTGACCACATCTACATTGGTGTTCACGCTGACTGGGTTACACATATGAATGACCTTATTAAAAAATACATTGGTGCACCTGCTTCTGACAACATTCACGTTGTTGCAGGCGGTACTGACAGAAACTCAACAATTTTCAACATTGTTGCTGACATTGAAGAAAAATTTGGCGAGTCTGACGAGCACATTATTGTAACACATGACTCTGTTAGACCATTTGTTACACAAAGAATGATTAATGATAACATTGACGCTGCAATTAAATATGGTGCAGTTGATACTGTTACAAGTGCTATTGATACTATTGTTGAAAGCGAAGATGGTCAGTTTATTTCAAACATTCCTGACAGAAGCAAAATGTATCAAGGCCAAACACCACAAAGTTTTAACATTTCTCTTTTGAAAAAGCTTTACAATGAGCTTACTGAAGATGAAAAGGCAATTTTGACAGATGCTTGTAAAATTTGCATTGTTAAAAACCACCCTGTCTTTATGGTTGAGGGCGAAATTTCTAATATTAAAATTACAACTGTGAGCGACTATAAGATTGCTCAAGCTATGGTTGGAGGAATTAAAATTGATTAATTACGTTTATCAATTAGTAAGTCCAAAGGTTTTTTCAATTAAATACACCGATTTAAGTCTTAATTCTGATAAAGTTATCATCAGACCAAATTATATGGCTTTGTGCCACGCTGACCAACGTTATTTCTTGGGCCAACGTGACATTAAGGTGTTGAATAAGAAATTGCCAATGGCGCTTATTCATGAATGTTGCGGTATTGTTGAATTTGACCCAACTGGCACTTATGAAAAAGGTCAAAAGGTTGTTATGATTCCTAACACACCAATTCGCAAAAACCCAGTTATTTTTGAAAACTATGACAAAGGCTCTTACTTCTTATCATCAGGCCACGACGGATTTATGCGTGAGTTTGTTGATTTGCCGGTTGACCGAGTTGTGCCTTATAACGATGTGCCAGACGCAGTAGCAGCAATCACTGAATTTATTAGTGTTGGCGTTCACGCTTCAACAAGATTTGATTTGGCTGCTCACGAAGTTCGTGATTCTATTGGTATTTGGGGTGACGGCTCACTTGCTTATTCAGTTGCAAATGTGTTAAAACTTCGTTTTCCAAATTCAAAACTTTATGTTGTTGGTATGGACTCACGCAAACTTTCACACTTCTCATTTGTTGATGGTACTCATCTTGCAAACAACATTCCAGAAGACTTTAATGTTGACCACGCATTTGAATGTTGTGGTGGCGAAGGCTCTTTCTACGCAATTGATGATATTATTAGACACATCAACCCACAAGGTACTGTAATGCTTATGGGTGTTTCTGAAAACAAGGTTGGCATTAACACTCGTGACATTTTGGAAAAAGGTCTTACTTTCATTGGTTCTTCTCGTTCAGGTCGTGCTGACTTCGAAAAAGCAGTTGAACTTATGGAGTCAAAAGACTTCCAAAAAAGAATTAAAATTATTATCAGTGAGGACGAGCCAGTTAAGTCTATTAAAGACATTATTCGTGTTTTTGGTAATGATTTGACCACACCGTTTAAAACAGTATTTAAATGGGATGTATAAAATAACAAAAAAAGGGTTGTTTTTCCTACCCTTTTTGTAATGTTTGTAGAAAATAAAATTAAATGGTTTTTCGGCTTGAAAAATAGGTCGTAAAATGCGATAATAATAAACAGAAAATGATAATTTTTTAACAATATCATTTTAAAATAAAAAATCAATATAAATTAAGGGGACAAAAAAATGAATTTCCACGGAAAAGACATTAAAATTTTTGCTTGCAACTCAAACTTGCCAGTAGCAAAAGCAATGGCAGAACGCTTAGGCTTAAAATTAGGCGAAGCTGATGTAAAACACTTCTCAGATGGCGAAATTGCTGTTTCAATTAACGAATCAGTTCGTGGCTCTGACGTGTTTATCGTTCAATCAACATGTGCACCGGTTAATGACAACCTTATGGAATTGCTCATTATGATTGATGCAATGAAGAGAGCTTCTGCAGGTAGAATTACTGCTGTTATTCCTTACTTTGGCTATGCTCGTCAAGACAGAAAGGCAAAAGCAAGAGACCCAATCAGTGCTAAACTTTGTGCTGACATTCTTACAACTTCAGGTGCTGACCGTGTTCTTACAATGGACCTTCACGCTGCACAAATTCAAGGTTTCTTCAACATTCCACTTGACCACTTGTTAGGCGTGCCAATTCTTGCCCCTTATTTTGATAAAAAATATTCACACAACAAAGATGATGATATCGTTGTTGTTTCTCCTGACTTGGGTTCAGTTACTCGTGCTCGTAACTTCGCAGCTCGTATTGATGCTCCACTTGCTATTATCGACAAACGTCGTCAAAGAGCAAATGTTTGTGAAGTTATGAACATCATTGGTGATGTTAAGGGTAAAAAATGCATCATCGTTGACGATATGATTGATACTGCTGGTACTCTTTGCAACGCTGCTAAAGCTATTGTTGAAATCGGCGGTGCGCTTTCAGTTTCAGCTTGTGCTA
This sequence comes from Acutalibacteraceae bacterium, assembly GCA_045649405.1. Lineage (GTDB taxonomy): Bacteria > Bacillota > Clostridia > Oscillospirales > Acutalibacteraceae > RUG11462. The sequence continues at coordinate 59,638 of JAZRPW010000023.1, read as the reverse complement.
CACACGGTGTTTTGTCAGGCCCTGCTATTGAAAGAATTAACAACTCTGTTTTGGAAGAAGTTGTATTGCTTGACACAATTCCACTTAGCGAAAGCAAAAAATGTGACAAAATCACAATGCTTCCTGTTGCTCCTGTATTTGCAGAAGCAATTGAAAGAATCTACACAGACAAACCAATGTCTGCTATGTTTGGTTTCTAATTAAATTACATAAAGGCCACACTCGGGATTTGAGTGTGGCTTTTTTCAAAAGAGGTGGCTTATGAGTAACACAGCTTTAAAAATTATTGCTTGCGTTTCTATGCTTATCGACCACATTGGGTATTTTTTCTTCCCGCAATATATTATTTTTAGATACCTAGGCAGAATTGCAATGCCAATTTTTGCATTCTTTATTGGTCAAGGTTGCAGATACACAAAAAGCAGATTAAAATACTTTTTGCAAATCTTCCTACTTGGCGTGTTTTGTCAAATTGTCGATACGATTTATGAGTTAAGTATTGGCAAATTCAACAATTTATATTGCAACATTCTTATCACATTTTCAATGTCTGCTGTAATTTGCTTTGCCTTCATTGACTTAGACAATGCATTTAAAGGCAACGATAAAAAACAAATTTTTAAAACTGCAACTTGGTTTGCAATTACCATTTTGGGCACTTACTGCATTATGCGTTTTACCGATAATGTTATTGGTATGCCATTTTCGGTTGACTATGGCATTCGTGGTGTTTTGCTTCCGCTTTGTGCCTGTGCTTTTACAAAAAAGCCACAACAACTCATTTTGTTTGCATTTGGCATTGTTGTGCCAATGATTGTTTTGGACAAAAATGTTTATTTCATATTGTTTTCGGCAATGTCACTCATTTTCTTGTGCTTTTACAATGGAAAATATGGCAACCGAAAACTAAAATATCTTTTTTACATTTTCTACCCTGTTCACCTGGGTGTTTTGCAATTAATTAGTATGATTATTTAGGAGAAAAACTATGGCAGAATTATTAGAGATTATTATGATTGTTAGTTTTGGTGCTTCTTGGCCAATGAATGTTATTAAATCTTACAAAGCAAGAACCGCAAAAGGCAAAAGTCTTGCGTTTATGTTGCTCATTTTCTTTGGCTACATCGCAGGTATTGCTTCAAAATTTGTGAATGTCACTTATATGGCAAGCTTCTCAGAAAAATGGTATGTTTTGTTCTTTTACTTTTTAAACATTTTTATGGTTAGTCTTGACATTATTCTTTATTTTAGAAACAGAAAGTTGGACAAACAAAATGAAAAATAGTGAAAAAGCAGTCGAACTTTTCTTGCAAGGGTACTCCTGCTCACAGGCAGTTTTTGGCGCTTTTGCAGATGAAGTAGGTTTAGATGAAAGTTTGTGTTTTAAACTCAGCAGCCCTTTTGGCGGTGGCTTTGGCAGACTTCGTGAGGTTTGCGGTGCCGTTAGCGGAATGTTAATGGTGTTTGGCGTTTTGTATGGCTATGACACCCCTGACAATGGCGAGACTAAAAAAGAACTTTATGAAAAAACAAGAGAGCTTTGTGAAGAATTTAAAAAGCAACATGAGTCAATTATTTGCAAAGACATTTTAAAAGGTCAAGCGCAAATTGGTGGCACACCTGACAAGCGCACAGAAAGTTTTTATGCAACACGACCTTGTGCAAAATGCGTGCGAGATGCCGCAGTTATAATTGAAGAATTTATTAAAAATAACAAGCAGTAAACTTTTAAAGTTTACTGCTTTTTTTACACCTTAAAAACGGCGCTAAATCTAATGCTTTCAAGTTCCACATCAACAACAAATAAATGGTAGAGATTAGTGTTATTGATATTATAATGTAGGCGATATTGTTAGTAACCCCACTTAAAAATTGATTGCTAAACACAACCGCAATGACAATTGAAAAAAGCGGTTTTACAAGCCAGTTTTTTATATTAAATTTTAAAACAATTACGCTTAAAAGTTTTGCAATGTTTAAACTGCAGGTCAAAATGTTTGAAAACACCATTATTGCTAAAAAACCTAACATTCCAAACTTTGGCACAAACAAAAACACCAAAAAAATGCGAACTGATGAGTCGATTGTGTTGTACAAAAGGGTGGCATTTTGTTTGTTAAGCCCTTTTAAAATGCCGTCAATAACCGACTCTAAATACATTATCGGCACAAGTGGTGCTAACACTTTGATTAGCGCACCCGTTTCAATTGAATTGTAAAACGCCACGCCAATTTGGTTTGCGCAAAGATAAAAACAACCGCCTGCCAAAAACGAGCCGGTTATTGTAATGCTAATTACCCTTTCAACATCTTTTCTAATTACTTCTTTTTGGTTCAAAGCAACCGACTGCGAAATTTCGGGTATTAAAAGGGTTGAAATTGCTTGCAAAAATGATGATGGAAAAAATATTATTGGCATTGCCATTCCTTTAAGAAGTCCAAAGGTTTCAAGCCCTGACTTTGCGCTGCTTGAAAACCAAGACAAGCATTTTGGCACAAGCAAATTTTCTGCCGTGCGAAGTCCGGTTGTTAAATACTTGCCGGTTGTTATTGGCAATGCAATTTTCAAAATTGCTTTTACAATGCTTCCGCTTATGCCACCGTTTTTGTTTGCAGTTTGAAGTTTTCTTTTGTCGCAAACGGTTGCAAAAAACATTATTAAACAACTGACCGTTTCGGCAATTGTATCTGAAAGCAAAACATAAAAACAAACCGTTTCAATTGTTTTGCCTTTTAACACAACAAGCAAAACAACCACAACAACCATTCTGACAACCTGCTCAACAATCGATGCAATTGACGGCAAAATTGTTTTACGCCTTGCAAAAAAATAACCTTTAAAACTTGCACAAACTCCCATTGGCACAAGCGAAAATGACAAAATTTTTATCGATGCATTTGCTCTTGCATCTCCAATGAAAACAGTTGAAATGGGGTAAGAAAACACAAAAACCAAAAGGTTTAAACCTGCGCCGATTATTGCCGACAAAACAACTGCTCGCTTTAACACTTTTATTACCGATTTGTTGTTGCCAATTGCTATTTCATCGGCACAAAGGCGTGTTACTGCGGTTGAAATTCCACAGGTTGCAAAGGTAGAAGCAAGCATATAAACCGACAAAATCAGTTGATAAAGTCCCATTCCTTCTGCGCCGATTACATTTGAAAGATAAACTCTAAAAACAAGGCCAATGCCACGAAGCAAAAGCGCCGTGATAGTCAAAATTGCAGTATTTATTAAAAATGTTTTTTTAGCTTTCATAATTTAAAAACCGTGCAATAAATTGTGGCAACTGCAGAAAATGTGTCCTTTTTGTTTACGCTCTCATCAAAGCCATATATCGCTTTTATTTCTTCTATCGCTAAAGTTGTGTTTTCATCAATCACGCCGTTAATTTCAACACTTGGCAGGTTGTTATATTTTTCTGAAAGGCGCTTTAACATTACCTGCACAAAATATATGGCATAAACACTGTCGGTTTCTTCAAAAGGATTAAAACAAACGCAAGGATTTTTAGTGCCGACAAGCGAAGAATATTCTTGATAAATTTTATTCCAGGTTTGCTCATCAACTTCACCGGTTGATGAAAGTCCGTAAATTTCTTGAAAAATTTTAACGGCATTTTCGGTTTCATCAAAGAAAAATCCATCAATACTTAAAAGCGGAATTCTGTTATCCACCTTTGCAATTTCACGAAGATATTTTTGCAGTTGCTTGATTTTTTCCTTTCGTTCAAACTTATCTATTTCCATTTTCAACCCTCGTTTCTTAAAGTATAGCCCGCAAACTGACCTTCGTTAATTTTTGAGCCGTTTGAATCACTTTTGAAAAGTGGCAATACGCCCAAATACGCCCTGTACAACTCTTGCCAGGTGTTAAGCCCAACAATTCCATCTGGCTCAAGACCGAATGATTTTTGAAAAGCAATGACTGCGTTTTTTGTTTCATCATCAAAAATTCCGTTTTGTGTAATGGTCGGAATTTCGTTGTAATAAGACCCAACAACCGAAAGATAATATTGCAAAACTTCAATTGTTCGGCCCCTGTCTCCAACGCGTAAAACATCAGGAAATTGTTGGTTGTATTCTTCGATTGTCAGTCCCTTTGAATTAAGTTCAGAAAGTCGACGCACAGCGTTGCTAATGCCAATTAATTTATACCAAGTAGAAGCACCGACAATGCCATCTGCAGTAAGTCCAAAAATTTTTTGAAATTGCTTTACTGCCGACAAGGTGTTTTGCCCAAACACGCCATCAACCGGAAATATTTTTGGAATTGATGGGTAATTTGTGCCGACTTCATTAAGCCGTGATTGAATTGCAACAACTGCCTCTGATTTGTCGCCAAGGCCAATTGGAATTTCGCCAAAAGAAGGCACGTTTGGCGCAACTTTAACATTTGTGTTTAAATTTATATCATCGCCGTAATACTCTTGCAAAATTTCAAATGGCACAAGTCCTCTTTTGCTAAGTGGCACGCTGCCCCATTGCGACAGACCTGCACAGGTTACTGTTGTTCCGTTGCAATAAGCCGAAAAAATCGGTCCTGTTGTGCCTTGACGTGATATGTAAGAATTAAAAATTTCATCAACAATGTTAGAAATGTTTTCAAAAACATCTCGGTTTGGCACAAAGTATTGGTCAAAAGCGGTATTGTTTGTGATGTCAAAATCATAACCCTGCGCGCGATATTTTTCAGTAAAAACTCGGTTTAACGCATAGGTAATCTGCGCATAAACATTTGCCCTAATTGCGTTTTCAGGCCAGGTTGGGTAAATTTCACTTGAAGCCACATTTTTTATGTAATCGGCAAACGGCAATGTTATGTTTTGCCCCGATGATGAAGGTGCGCCAATGTGCACGGTTATTAATTCTGGAATTGTAAATTCAGCCATAAATTCTCCTTTAATTCAAAGTAATTGGACCAGTATCGTTTGATTTTAAAATCGTTTTGCCTTGATAATCTTCTGGCAGTGGTATCATCTCAATCTTTTGAATTGCCAATTGACCGTCAAAAATTGGCACATTAACAGAGTCAATTGTAAAAAAACCTTCTTTTGTTGCTCGAATGGTGTAAGAAGCATAAGGATTTTTTACCCCCGGGTTTTGCGACTCTTCACTTTTGACAGTCGGCAAACTGATTTTGGCAGTTTCGCCATTTACATTTGTGACTAAACTTCTTACTAATTTTTCGCCATCTTCATCATCAAAAGACACAAGCACAACCCCATTCTCGATTGGAGACGCCGAAAAACGAGTGGTAAGTTTTACAATTAAACCTCCTTCGCCTTCTAAATTTTCGGTTTGTCCTTTTATCACTTCGCTTTGTGGAATTGTTGGCAAATTATATGTATTTGTAAACTCGGCTGGCGCTTTTTGTTGCACAGGTGCAACTGTCTGCTTTGACTTTTGTTGCAACTGCCTTAACTGGTCGTTATACATTTTAATCATTTCTCTAAAATCATCTGAATAATTCATTAAAAACCACCTTAAAAAAGTAATAAGTCATAACATTAAATGTTATGACTTATTATTTGTAATTATTCGTTGCAGTCTTTGACGCCATCTCTGAAAAGAAGCGAAATGCACCAAACTGCAGAAAGACCAACAATTGTGTAGATAATTCTTGCAAAAATTGAATCTTGTCCACCGCAAATCCATGCCACAAGGTCAAAACCAAAAAGGCCAATGCTACCCCAGTTGAGTCCACCGATAATACTTAAAATCAAAGCAATTTTATCAAGCATTTAAATCATCTCCTTATTTTTATGTTTTTAGTTTTGCCAACAAAATTTAATTTTATTCGCAAATTTGTCAAAAATAAAAATGGGTGAAAAAATGAAACGAATTTTATTTACTTATCTTTGTTTGATTTTAGCGTTTGGTTTGGCGGTTTGCAGAATTGCTTTTATTACCACCAACAAAACCTACACAGCGCTGGCAAACAACTCAAAAAAGGTGATTGATTTTGGTTTTTTGCGTGGCACAATTTTTGATTGCAACAAGGTGCGACTTACCAATTGCCAAGACGAATATTTTGTCGCAGTTGCACCAAATTCAAACAACTTGAACCTTGTTAATAATTATCTTGATGAAACCGACAGAAACACTATTTTGTCTGGATTTCCGATTAAAATTAAGGTAGACAAAAACTTTAACGCAAAAGGTCTTGTCAAACTAAAAATTCCAAAAAGATATGAAAACACCGCCTCGCACATTATTGGTTATTGCAACAACGAGGGCGATGGAATTTGTGGCATTGAGTTGGGGTTTAACAGATATTTGAAAGGGCAAAAAGTCACGGTTGAGTTTAATACTGATGTTAACGGCAAGGTTGTTTCGACAACAAATTCAGACCAAAATGCAAATAGCAATTGCAATGGTGTTATGCTGACAATTGACAAGTCAATTCAAAACCTTTGCGAAAACATTGCAAATGAAAATATTTTGGCAGGAGCAATTGTTGTTATCGAAAACGCAAGTGGCAAAATTAAGGCGCTTGTGTCAAGCCCAACTTTTGACGCAAACAATGTTGCCGCCGCACTCGAAAGCGATGCTTCGCCTTTTTTCAACCGTGCATTAGCGGCTTACAACTGCGGTTCGGTTTTCAAAGTGCTAGTTGCCGCTGCGGCGCTTTATTATAATGTTAGTTTAACCCACTTTTGCACAGGCAGTATTGCAATTGGCAAAAACACTTTTAGTTGTATAAGTCCTCACAATTTTACCACAATGAAAAAAGCACTTGCCCAATCTTGTAACTGTTATTTCATTAAACTTGGGCAAAAAATTGGTGCAAAACGACTTTTGTCTTTTGCACGCTCTTTTGGATTTGGCAACGAAATTAAACTTTGCGACTCACTAATTTCAACTGGAGCAAATTTACCAGATGAAGAAACTTTGTGTTCGTTTCCTGCCGAACTTGCCAATTTTTCGTTTGGACAAGGGGTGGTTTTAACTTCGCCTTTGCACATTGCAAGTATGATTTCTTGCATTGCAAATAATGGCAAACTTATTTCTCCAACGCTTGTTGAAGGAATTACAGATGAAAACGGCGAATTAATTACAAGGCAAACGGCAACTTTGCCAACCTATCTTTTGTCAAGTGCAGACGCAAAACTTTTGCAAAAATATATGGTTAGCACCGTTGAAAACGGCACTGGCAAAAATGCAAAACCAACTTATTCTGGTGCAGGTGGCAAAACTGCAACGGCTCAAACAGGCATTTATGACAAAAACGGAGAAATGGTTTATCAAACCTGGTTTGGCGGATTTTATCCTGATGAAAACCCAATTTACACAATTGTTGTGCTTTGCGAAAACGGAGAATCAGGAAGCAAAACCGCCGCACCAATTTTCAAAAAAATAGCCGATGGAATTTATGGATTAGGATGAAAGTTTATTTGTTTTCGTAGGGGCGACCCTGTGTGGTCGCCCGTTCGGCGGTATGTGGGCATACCGCCCTACAAAATTACACAAAGATTAAATATAATTCGTAGGGCGGGATGCCCACATCCCGCCGTGGATAAAAAGCAATCTTATTTCGTGTCATGGTGAGCAGAGTGCGAAAGCACGGAGTCGAACCATCTTAAAGCAAAAGATTCTTCGACTTCGTTTCACTTCGCTCAGAATGACGGTAAAAACACATAATTTTAATTTACAAACAAAAACAACCCCCACGCTCGAGTGAGTGTGGGGGTTTAAAATGTTTAATTACATAATAACATCTTTTGAACGGTCAACATAAGTTGTATGAAGAATTTCATGCGCTTTATGTGAGTTTGGTTCGCCAAGATAATCAGCATAAACTTCTTTTACGAATGGGTTTTCGTGAGATTTTCTGATTGCCTTGTTAGCATCATTTGTGTAAAGAGCTTTTGCACGTTCTGCTTTAAGGTCAACAGTTTGTCTTACTGAAGTTGGTTGAATTGGTTGGCCACCGCCGTTTACACAACCACCTGGGCAACCCATGATTTCGATAAATGTAAACTCTTCGCCAGCCTTTACTCTTTCGAGCAATTCTTTAGCAGCTTTAGCACCAGAAGCAACACCAACTTTGATGTTTAAGTCGCCTACTTTGATTTCAGTAACTTTAACTGGTTCTGTACCACGAACAGCTGTGAAGTCAACATCATCTAATGTTGATTTTGTGATAACTTCATAAGCAGTTCTGAGCGCTGCTTCCATAACACCACCAGTTGCACCGAAGATTACAGCAGCACCAGTTGCTTCGCCGAGTGGGCTATCAAACTCTTCATCAGGGAGTTTTGTGAACTGAATACCTGCACGTTTAATCATACGAGCGAGTTCTCTTGTTGTAATAGAAATATCAACATCAGCTCTAAGCTCATCTCTTTGAACTTCGAACTTTTTAGCTGTACAAGGCATTACTGAAACAACAACGATATCATCAGGATTCAAGTCATATTTTTCAGCGTACCATGATTTAATAAGAGCACCAAACATATTTTGTGGTGATTTACATGTTGAAAGGTTTGGAATAAATTCTGGATAATGATATTCACAATATTTAATCCAACCTGGTGAACATGAAGTAATCATAGGAAGAACGCCACCATTTGTTACACGGTTGATAAGTTCTGTACCTTCTTCCATGATTGTGAAGTCAGCAGCTGTGTTTGTATCAAACACTTTGTCAAAGCCAAGGCGTTTGAGTGCAGCAACCATTTTGCCTTCAACATCAGTACCGATTTCCATGCCGAATTCTTCGCCTAAAGCAGCACGAACTGCAGGAGCAGTTTGAACGATAACTGTTTTTGTTTCGTCAGCAATTGCGTCAAATACTTTTTGTGTGTCATCTCTTTCAGTTAAAGCACCTGTTGGGCAGTTAACAATACATTGACCACAAGAAATACAATCAACTGCGTCTAATTCTTTATCATAAACGCAACCGATGTGTGTATCAAAACCACGGTCGTTAGCGCCGATAACGCCAACTTCTTGCTCGTTACAAGCAGCAACACAACGACGGCAAAGAATACATTTAGAGTTGTCTCTAATCATATGAATTGCGCTATCATCATAAATGCTTTCTGGGAAAGCACCATCATAGTTGCCTGGGTTTTCAATGCCATATTCATAGCAAAGAGTTTGCAATTCGCAGTTACCTGAACGAACGCATGAAAGGCAAGAACGATTGTGTGTTGAAAGAATCATTTCAAGAGTTGTTTTTCTTGAAGCAATAACTTTTTCAGTATTAGTTTTAACAACCATACCTTCAGTAACAGGGTAAACACAAGCTGTTACCATTCTTGCAGGTCCGAGTTCTGGACCACGCATTTCTTGTACTTCTACCATACAAATACGGCAAGCACCGATTTCATTAATTTTTTTCATGTAGCAAAGGGTAGGAATTTCGATTCCAGCTTTTCTTGCTGCCTCAAGGACAGTTGCGCCTTCTTCTACTTGCACACCAATGCCGTTGATTTTCAAATTTAACATTGCTTTTTTCCTCCCTTAACCTTTAATAATAGCATTAAATTTACATGAGCTGAGACAAGCACCACATTTAATACATTTATCTTGGTCGATAACAAATGGGCTCTTGATTTCGCCTGAAATTGCGTTAACTGGACATTTTCTTGAACAGAGTGAGCAACCTTTACAAAGTTCAGGAACAATTTTGTATTCAAGAAGGTCTTTACAAACGCCTGCTGGACATTTCTTATCTTTAACGTGAGCAATGTACTCATCTTTAAAGTAACGAAGTGTTGAAAGAACAGGGTTTGGAGCTGTTTGTCCAAGACCGCAAAGTGAGTTTGCTTTGATGTAGTATGAAAGTTCTTCAAGTTTGTCAATGTCAGCCATTGTACCTTTACCGCTTGTAATCTTATCAAGAATTTCAAGAAGTCTACGTGTACCAACACGACAAGGTGTACATTTACCGCAAGATTCATCAACAGTAAATTCAAGGAAGAATTTAGCGATGTCAACCATACAGTTGTCTTCGTCCATTACGATAAGACCACCTGAACCCATCATTGAACCGATTTCGATAAGGTTATCGTAGTCGATTGGAATGTCAAGATGTTCTGGTGGGATACAACCGCCTGAAGGACCACCTGTTTGAGCAGCTTTAAATTTCTTACCATCTGGAATGCCGCCACCAATTTCTTCAACAACTTCACGCAAAGTTGTACCCATTGGTACTTCAACAAGACCAGTGTTGTGGATTTTACCACCAAGAGCAAATACTTTAGTACCTTTTGATTTTTCAGTACCCATTGCTTTAAACCATTCAACACCATTGTTGATGATTTGTGTAATATTTGCATAAGTTTCAACGTTGTTAAGGATTGTTGGTTTGCCGTAAAGACCTTTAACTGCTGGGTATGGAGGTCTTGGTCTTGGCTCACCACGGTTACCTTCGATTGAAGTCATAAGAGCTGTTTCTTCACCACAAACGAACGCACCAGCACCAAGTCTAAGGTCGATATCAAAGTCAAAGCCAGTACCGAAAATGTCTTTACCTAAAAGGCCATATTCTCTAGCTTGAGCGATAGCGATTTTCAAACGGTCAACAGCGATTGGGTATTCAGCACGAACATAAATGTAACCTTGTGAAGCGCCAATTGCGTAACCAGCAATAGCCATTGATTCAAGAACAACGTGTGGGTCACCTTCAAGGATTGAACGGTCCATAAATGCACCTGGGTCACCTTCGTCGGCGTTACAACAAACGTATTTTTGGTCAGCTTGGTTACCAGCAGCCAATTTCCATTTAAGACCTGTTGGGAAGCCACCGCCACCACGGCCACGAAGACCAGAATCAAGAATGTCTTGAATTACTTGTTCAGGAGTCATTTCTGTTAACACTTTACCAAGTGCAGAATAACCGCCTGTTGCGATATATTCATCAATAACTTCTGGGTTAATAACACCACAGTTTCTAAGAGCGATTCTCTTTTGTTTTTTATAGAAAGCTGTATCATTAAGAGAAACAGCTTGCTCCTCAACAATTTCATCTGTTGCAGCATCATTGTAAACCAAACGGTCAACAATTCTACCTTTTAAGAGATGTTCTTCAACGATTTCTTTAACATCTTCTTCTGTTACACGGCTGTAGAAAGTACCTTCTGGGTAAACAATCATAATTGGGCCTAATGCACAAAGACCAAAACAACCGGTTTGAACAACTTTAATTTCATTTTCAAGGTCATTCAATTTAAGTTGCTCTTCAAGAGTTTTTTGAATTGCAGGGCTACCTGATGATGTACAACCAGTACCACCACAAATCAACACGTGGGCACGATACATAATTTATTTCCTCCTAATTATTTTCCTATTGTGTATTCAGTTACAACTTTGCCGCCTTTGAGGTGTTCTTCAACAACTCTTTGAGCTTTTTCTGCGTCCATATGAACGTAAGTAACTTTTTCTTTACCTTGCTCATAAACTTCAACAACTGGTTCATATTGGCAAATACCAATACAACCTGTTTGAGTTACGGTTACTTTTTCAGTAAGGTCGTTTGCAGCTACTCCTTGTACAAGAGCGTTGAGAACTGGACGAGCACCTGCTGCGATACCGCAAGTTGCCATACCAACTACTACACGAGTTGCGGCACTGCCTTCACGCAAGATAACGCTGTCTTTCATTCTCTCTCTGATTGCTGCGAGTTCAGCTAAAGATTTCATTTGTTTTCGGTCCTTTCATATTAAAGTTTTTATTTTATTAGTTCATATTCAGTTTCAAGACTATTTCGAATATACTCAATAACCTCAAAACTGTTCAACGGAACATCATTTCCTAAAACTTCTCTCATTTCTCTTGTGTCAATTGACACGCTGCCTTTTTCGGTTTGGTGCAAAAACACCAAATCAACTTCCGGCGAGCCGTGAATTAAAGTTATTATTGTTGAAACAATGTCACCGATTGGTGTAAAGTCAATACTGTCGGTTTTGAACACCGCAGTAACACGTGTTCCGCAATTTTGCGAATCTACTTGTTTTTCAACAGAAGCAATGCTAAAACTACCACCTGTTTGCTCGGCCGCTTCTTTAAAAAACGGAATTCCAAGCCCAACTTTACGAGTAGTTCTTGTGGTGTAAAACGGATTTGTTACACCCTGCAAAACTTCTCTTGACATTCCATGACCATTGTCATTAATTACAATTGTTAAAACATTTCCTCTTTCATTTAGCAAAATTTCAACAAGCGAAGCGCCTGCTTTTAATGAATTTTGCGCAATGTCAAGAATATTTAACGATAGTTCTTTCACTTTTAATCTGTTTCCTTATGATAATATTTCTATTACTGCTTTGCGTATTTCATCATCAGATAAATTTTCTTCAAACTCGAAATAATTTTCTTTATCTCTTATCTTTTCAAGATAATGAGCATCTGAACAATAAATTTTCTTTTTGTGTTTTAACCCTTCAAATCGCTCTTCTAAACCCTGTTGTTTTGATTTATCATAAATCTCAACAGTTTTAAAATCAGGAGTTTCAGGAAACACACCGAGCATTGCAATAATACCATTTGAATCTCTGTCAATGTGAGCAGGATAAGAAATTCCATCAAACTGTTTGACAAGGTCATATGCCTCATCAATTGAAATGGTTGTGGCGTTGATGAGCAAATTCTCATCATGCCCAATAATCTCATCGTCTTCATTAAGTATTATCTGCTCGCCGAAAATTTCAGGCCTGTTTTTAATTTTAATTCGCCTTTCATCTACTGCGTTGCCAAAATCCATTGCGCTTTTTAGTGTTGGAAACAAACACACAACATGAACTTCTTCAGCAGTGGTAAGTTCCATTCCACCAATTGGCACTATTTCATAATTTTCACAAGCAGTGAAAAACGCAGGCAAATTTTTTGTTGTATTATGGTCGGTAAGCGCCATAATCTGGAGCCCTGCTAACTTGCCCATTCCGGCAATGTTATTCACAGTCATATCATTATCACCGCAAGGTGACAAGCATGAATGAATGTGCAAATCATAATATAGTCTTTGCATTATATTATTTTTGAAAGAGCCACGCAGGTTTCATATGAAGGCAAACTGCTTTTTACAACATTAATACCTTTATCTTCTGCCGCTGACAAAAACTCGTCAGACAACTCTGCGTTTTCACAAACAATTACAACAGACATATTAATAAGTGAAGCAACGGCTAAAACATTAACATTTGTCATTATTGTGACAAAAGCATTGTCTTCTTCGGCCCTGCCCATTACCCAGCTTAAAAGGTCGCCACAGTAAGCACCTTTAATTTCTCTTGTTTCATCAACAAGCACAACTGGTTTAAAAATGTCATTTTCAAGAATTGCTTTGACTGTCAAGACTCTCATCCTTTTTTTCTTCGAGTTTTTTGAAAAGATATTCTTTCATATTGATAATACAATTATTGATGTCAACCCCACGAAGCACAACATCTTCTGCAAAAGCGAGACATGTTGGCGCACCGCACGAGCCACAATCAATTTCAGGCAAATTGCTACAAACAGTGTGAATCTGCTGCATTAATTTCATTGACTCTTGAATGTTGTCAGAAAATTGTGTAATTGGTTTATATTCATGCAATTGCTTGATATAAATGTTGTCAGGAATGTTCTTTTCTGGTCTTGCACCCGAAACAGGCAAGAATTTTCTTAACGCCTGCATTTTTGCTTTTGCAATGTAAGGATTTTCAACCGTTAAAATTCCGCCAACACAACCACTGTTGCAAGCATTAAGCTCAACAAACTCAAGGTCTGGCAATTTACCATTATCAATTTCTTCAAGCACTTGAATAACGTTTTCAAGCCCGTCAGCCGCTAAGTGTTTATCACTAAACAATGATGCCGACTCTCCGCCAGAAACAGCCCAGCCCATTCCCATGATGCCTGATTTTGAAAGTGTGTCAGTAGGATTTGCTTTGTTCATTGCAGGTAACAACCTGAAATAAATATCATTCATGGCAAGCACTACATCAACATTTTCTTTTTCTTCTGATTCGTTGTTAACAACGTAAGAAGATTTGCCAGGACAAGGAGATATAAAGCACACGCCAATATCTTCATCTTTAAGTTCCGGGTGTTTTTCCTTTGCTTTGGCTCTTGCACAAATTGCCGCATACTCCATTGGTGGAATAATTGGAATTATGTTGTCGCAAAGCGAAGGATAACGAAGACTTATAAGTCTTACAATTACAGGACAAGCCGAAGAAATAAACGGCTTTTTGTCTTGGTTTTCTTTTATGTACTGTCTTGTGTAAGCCGAAATGTATTCAGCCGCATAAGACACTTCATAAACATCATCAAAACCAATATCCAAAAGTCCTTGCAAAATGTAATCAACATCATCAAGATTGTTAAACTGGCCATAAAGACTTGGAGCAGGAAGTGCTATTTTATACTTGAACTCATTGATTTTATCAAACGGGCTACAAACTGCTTTTTTTGCTTTGTGTGGACAAACCCTAATGCATTCGCCACAATCAATACAACGCTCAGAATCAATTACCGCATGGCCATCTTTAATTCTAATGGCTTCTGTTGGGCAACGTCTAAGGCAAGAAGTACAGCCCTTGCATTTAGAAACATTAAGAGAAACAGAGTGTATAAATTCACTCATGACTCTTGCCTCCTTACAAATTTACAACCATTTTAATAGTTGTTCCTACACCCACTTGTGTCTCAATTGACATATCATCGGTGTAACCTTTCATATTAGGAAGTCCCATACCAGCACCAAAGCCAAGTGAACGAACATAATCAGGAGCAGTTGAAAAACCTTCCTGCATTGCAAGTTCAACGTTTTCAATGCCAGGGCCTTCATCGGTAAGAGTTATTTCAATTTTGTCACTGTAAACATCTACATCAACAAAACCGGCACTTGCGTGGATAACCATATTTACCTCGCCCTCATACATTGCAATTGAAACTCGGCGAATAATTGCTGGGTCAATACCTAATTGACGAAGTTTACGCTTAACGTTAACACTGGCTTCACCAGCAGAAGTAAAGTCTTCACCATCAACTTCGTAATGGAAATTTACAACATCACTCACTGCTATTCACCACTTCCAAGACCTGCTTGGTAAAGTTTACCGCAAGCGTCATACATACGAAGGTCAGTAGAAAGCACAACCATTTGGTGCTCTTTTGCAAGTTCTAACATTTCATCAGTAGGTTTTTTGCTTCTTACAAAAACAACACAAATCATATCCATCATTTCTGCTGTTCTAATAACCTGTGAGTTAAGAAGTCCTGTAAGCAACACTGCTTGGTCTTTTACATAAGCTAAAACATCACTCATCATATCAGAACCACAAGCAGAGTTTACCTCTTTTTCAAGCCCTTCGGGATAGCATAGAATTTCTGCATTCAATAATTCTTTAATGTCCCTAATCTTCATAATTTACTCCAAATTTGTAAAAAATATTAGTCCATTTCTTGATATTTTTTAAGAATATCATCAACATCTGTTTTCTCGAGTCTGCCGTAAACATCTTCGTTGATTGTAAGAACTGGAGCGAGACCACAAGCACCGATACAACGACAAGCTTCGATTGAGAATTTACCGTCTTCAGTACATTCGTCTGCGCCAATACCCAAAATTTGCTCAATTCTGTCAAGAACATCTTGAGCGCCTTTTACGTAACAAGCAGTACCAAGGCAAACAGAGATTTTATATTTACCCTTTGGTGTGAGTGCAAACTGTGAATAGAAAGTTGCAACACCGTAAACTTTTTCTACAGGAACACAAAGGCCTTTAGCTATCATTTGTTGAACTTCGATAGGTAAGTAGCCATAGATTTCTTGTGCTTCCTGCATAACAGGCATTAACGCACCTTCTTCGCCTTTGTGTGCTTCAATTACCTGCATCAATTGTGCTTCTTGCTCAGGTGTACCTTTGAAAGGCAATGTACCCTTACGCTTTTTCATAATCTTTTTTCTCCTTGCTAAATATGAATTTTAACCTTGTGAATAGTTGCTTTGGTAAAAGATTGTGAAAAAATTAACAATCTTTTACGCGCCAAAACACACTATAACACATAGTGTTAATCCATTATATCACACTACTTTCAAAAAATCTACCTTAAAAGCAAAGATTTTTTGCAAAATTTCTTGTTTTTTTGATATTTTTTTGCTTTTTTAAAAAGTTTTATGTTTTTTGTTTAAAAAAGCATTGACCATGCAGAAAAAAATGGTATAATAAAATTAACTTTTTAAGGAGAAAAAACTTATGAGAGAAAAGATTTTATTTAATGATGGTTGGCTTTTTCACAAAGGCGATGTTGAAACACCAACACCTCAAGTAAAAGGTCCTATTTATGCTTCGGCTAAAACCGAAAGAAAAAAACAAGGCCCTGCTTGTATTTATTACAACGATGCGCTTGATGATTTTAGAACAGACGTTGAGTTTAACCCAGACAAATGGGAGTATGTTAACCTTCCACACGACTACATTATCAAGGGTGAACCAAAAGCAAACGGCAACCCTGCCCTTGGCTTTTTTGAATATGACAACGGCTGGTACAGAAAGCACTTTAAAATTTCTGAAGAAGATAGAGATAAACGTTTAACTCTTTACTTTGAAGGCGTTGCAACAAGATGTATTGTTTATCTTAACGGTTGCGAATTAAAACACAACTTAACATCATTCAACCCATTTGAAGTTGAGATTAATGATTTTGTTAAATTTGGTGAAAATGAAGATAACGTTCTTGCAGTTTACACCTACTTTGATGACAACGATGGTTGGTGGTATCAAGGTGGCGGTATTTACAGAAACGTTCATCTTATCAAAACTGACAAATTAGCAGTTGACCTTTATGGCGTTTATGTAAAACCACAATATGATGACGGCAACTGGACAGTCCAATTTGAAACAACACTTGTTAACGATTATGACGAGCCAAAAACTGCTCAAATTAACACAAAAATTATTGACAAGTGTGGCAACACACTTTGTAGTGCTGACGCTTCTTTAACAGTTGACCTTAGAGATAAAGCTTATATTTGCTATGGCACAGATGTTGATTCTGACCCAGTTCTTTGGGACCTTGACAACCCTTATATTTACGATGTTGTAACAGAGGTTTCTATTGACGGCGAATTGGTTGATACATACACAACACGCACAGGTTTTAGATACTTTAATGTTGATGTTGAAAAAGGCTTTTTCTTAAACGGTAAACACGTTTTGATTAATGGTGTTTGTGGCCACGGTGACTTTGGTCTTACTGGTAAAGCAGTACCAAACAACATTTTCAGATACAAGGCAAAATTAATGAAAGAAATGGGCGCTAACGGTTATCGTTGCTCACACTACCCACAAGCAGACGGAATGATGGATGCTTTGGACGAAAACGGTTTCATTGTTATGTGTGAAGCAAGATGGTTTGACTCTGCAGAAGAAGGCAAACAAGCGCTTACAACTCATATTAAAAGAGACAGAAACAGACCTTCTGTGTTTATGTGGTCACTTGGTAATGAAGAATTCCACCACATCACAGATGAAGGCAGAAGAATTAACAAAACTCTTTATCATCTTGCTAAAAAACTTGACGACCAAAGACTTATTACTTCTGCTGTTTCAGTTCAACCAAGAAAATCAACCGTTTTTGATGAATGTGACGCAGTTGGTGTTAACTACAACCACTGGTCTTGGGATGATGTTCACGACATAAATCCAGACAAACCAATGTACATTAGCGAATGTTGTGCTACAAGTACAACACGTGGTTGGTACTTCCCTGACTCTCCTGAAAACGGATTTGTTCACGCTTATGACACCGATATGAATATGTGGTGGACTTCACGTGAAAAATTTATGGAAAGATTTGATAGCACCCCTTATCTCTTCGGTTTTTATCAATGGATTGCTTTTGAGCACAGAGGCGAAGCAATTTGGCCAAGAGTTTGCTCACAATCAGGCGCAATTGATTTGTTCTTGCAAAAGAAAGACGCTTTTTATCAAAACCTTTCTTACTTTACAGAAGGTAAAGATGCACCAATGGTACACCTTTTGCCACACTGGAACTGGGCAGGTTTTGAAGGCGAAAAAATTAAGGTTTATGCTTATACAAACTGTGATGAACTTGAACTTGTGCTCAACGGCAAAGTTGTTGACAAACAAAAGGTAAAACGCCACACCCACGGCGAATGGTTCGTACCTTATGAAAAAGGCGTGTTAGAATGCAACGCTTACATTGATGGCAAATTAGTAGCAACCGACAAGCGTGAAACAACAGGCAAAGCAGTTGCTCTTAAACTTAAACTTGACAACGCAGGCGACGTTACTGCTAACGGTCAAGACATTGCAATGATTACCTGTTATTGTGTTGACAGCGAAGGCAGAGAAGTGCCAGACGCTGCTCCACTTGTTCATTTTTCTTCAAATGAACTTGGAACAATTGTTGGTACCGGCTCATCTGTTGCAGACCACACACCAGTGCCAAGCACATTTAGAAAAATGTACGCAGGCAGAATTGGTGTTGCAGTTAGAGTTAAAGAAACAAGCGGCGAACTTAAACTTTTCGCTACTGCTGACAACCTTGGCAAAGCAATGCTTTCAGTTGAAATTTAACACAAAAAGGAGCTTTTTGAAAAAGCTCCTTTTTTATTTTACAAAACCAAATCTCCACCATCTGTATGAACAACTAAAAAGATGTTTTGCTCACTTAAATCACTGTCTTTTATATAAATTAGCATATCTTCATTTTCTTGAGTTTTGCAATGAACTTCAAAGCAATAAATCTCGTTTAAAGCATCATCAACAACCAATGCTTTGTTAACAGATTTCACGCTTAATTCTTTGCTTATTTTTTGTTGCGCTTTTTCTACTGTGTGTTTGAATTTGTAGACTTGTCTTTTGTGATGATTCATAATAAACCCACGAGCGTCAAGCGAAACTACATCCCCGTCTTGCAAATCCACGCCAACTTTTATTAAGTCAGAATAAAAAGTTATATCGTTTTCTAAATACGCAAAATTAATTGTGGCAATGTTCTCGCTAACAATATAATAACTTTCTTTAAAGTTCAAATTGTAGGTTTTGAAAAGAAATTTTTTAGCAATTTCTATTGCACGAGAAATCGAAACTTTAGAAACATCAGGATCGGTTTGCTCATTCATATAAAGGCAAAATCCGCCCATTTTTGTAATGGCGCAAACGCTGTCGTCAGACTCAAAAATATAACTTTCGGTTTTTGATTTTTCATCGCCAATGTATTTTAAATCATCTTCATCGGTAATTTTTTTAGCGATTTCTTGCGCCCTAGTTTTTGAAACAAACTCCCCTGTTTCAAGAAATTTTGCTTTTTGTGATACAACGTGGTCAGAAAACGGACCGTCATAAAGTAGTGTTGGAATTTCGCTTGAAATTTGCGCAATATCTTCTGTTTGTGAGGAAAACTCTGTGTCTTTGGCTATACTCTTTAGCAAATTATCAACATCTTTTGCAAAAGAACTGCTATCATCAAAACTGCTTGCAGTTTGAGAAATTTGCGTTGTAAATTTTTCGCTAAACTCAATTAAATTTTTGAGTTGCTTTTTGTTTTTTTGCAAAGTTTCTTCGTCTTTTGAAACGGCAACTGCTTTTGAAAAATCCCCTGCCGTTGCTAAAAACTTATAAATGTTTTCACTGTTTTCTTGTGAAATTGGCAAGCGACTTAAACACTCTTTTGCGCTGGCGGTGTTTTTGTAAACATCTGTTGAAATTGCCGTTGACATTTGCGCAGACGAAGAGTAAAGTTGCTTTTTCAAACCATTGTTAATATCGTTTAAAAACGAAGAAAACTCTGAAAGTGACTGTTTATAAGAAAGTTCTAGTCTTTGTTTGAATCTATTTTTCGCATCGCATTCTTTCAAAATAAACCCACACAAAGCGACAACAACTGCAACCGAAAAACTGACTATTCTCACAAAACATCTTTCTTTTACATTCATAAAAACGCTCTTTTCAAAATATTTTTAATATTTTTTGCTAAAAACACCAAACTATGCGTATTTTTATTGTAAAATAAAAATATTTCTGTTATAATAGTTTTATATGTTTATTTGAAAGGATTAATTTAAAATGGCTTTTTTCGAAAAAACCGATATTCTTTTACCAAAAAACATCAAAGACACTTGGGCAGTTATTGCTTGCGACCAGTTCACTTCTGACAAGGCTTACTGGGAAAGAGTTAAGCAAACGGTTGGCGATGACAACTCAACTTTTAATATGATTTTGCCTGAGATTTTTCTTGAAGATGGTGCAAAAGAACGCATTGAAAACATCAATGCAACAATGCAAAAATATCTTGATGAAGGCGTATTCCAAGAATATAAAGATAGTATGATTTTTGTATCACGCAAACAAAGTGACGGTCTTGTTTTAGATGGCATTATCGGTGCTGTTAACTTGTCTGACTATGACTTCAAAAAAGGCGCAAAAGCACTTGTGCGTGCAAGTGAGCAAACAGTTGTTGAGAGAATTCCACCAAGGGTTGAAATCCGTCGTGATGCTCCGCTTGAATTCCCACACATTTTGCTTCTTATTGATGACCCGACATTGTCAGTAATTGAGCCAATTTTTAATCAAAAGCAAAC
Organism: Acutalibacteraceae bacterium; assembly: GCA_045649405.1. Taxonomy (GTDB): domain Bacteria; phylum Bacillota; class Clostridia; order Oscillospirales; family Acutalibacteraceae; genus RUG11462. The sequence continues at coordinate 39,095 of JAZRPW010000023.1, read as the reverse complement.
TCTCACAAAACTTTACGACCTTAACTTGATGGAAAACGGCGGTGAAGTTGAAGGTTATTTGCTTGATGAAAAAACCATTGCAAAGGTACAAAAAGCACTCCACAATCTTGTTGAAAATGATGATGATAAACTTTTATTTGCAGTTGGCGACGGCAACCATTCACTTGCAACCGCAAAACAAATTGCAGACACAACTGATGGCGTTTTGAATCAAACTGCAATGGTTGAAATTGTTAACATTCACTCCCCTGCAATCAACTTTGAGCCAATTTACAGAGTTCTTTTTGATTGCGACACAGATAAAGTGTTGGCAGATTTCATTGAAGACAACGGTGGCCAATATGACGGCGATGATGCTCAAGTTTTCACAGTTGTAACAGCTTCCTGTGAAACAAAAGTGGGACTTAAACCAACTGCAAAATTGCCAGTTGGCACATTACAAACCTATCTTGATAAATATCTTAAAAAACATAGTGAAATTAAAATTGACTACATTCACGGCGAAGGCGCAGTAAAAGACCTTTGCAAAGCGCAAAACACAATCGGCTTTTTGTTTGAAGGCATGAAAAAAGATGAATTGTTTGAAGCAATCAGACAAGACGGCTCACTCCCTCGAAAAACATTTTCAATGGGTCATGCCGAAGACAAAAGATATTACATTGAAGGCAGAAGAATAAAATAAAACCTTGTCATTCTGAGCGCAAGCGAAGAATCTTTTGCTTTGCTAAAGATCTTTCGACTTCGTGCTAAAGCACTCCGCTCAAGATGACAATGAAAGGCAGAAAAATTAAGTAAACAGAGGGGTTTATGGAACAAAATAATCTTAAACAGTTGCAGCAAAAGAGTTTAGACCTTTTGCTCACACTTGATGAATTTTGTAAAAAGCATAACAAAAAAATGTTCGTTATCGGCGGAGGATTAATTGGCGCAGTGCGACACAGTGGCTTTATTCCTTGGGACGATGACCTTGATGTTTTTATGCTAAGAGAAGATTATGAGTGGTTTTGTGAAAACTTCAACAAACAAGTTGACACAAGCAAACTTTTCTTTGAAAAAACCACAAAAGAGCATTACACACGCTTGCAAATTGGCGCAGTTGTTGATGAAAACACAACCTTTGTAAAGGCAAGACAACAAGATTTAAAAGACGTTCATCACGGAGTTAGAATTGACATTATTCCGCTTGACTTTTGCCCTGAAAACAAATTTTCACGCAAAATGCAAATTTTGTTGGCGCTACTTTTTTCAATGTTTATTGTTGGCGAGCCACACACAAGCAAAGGTAAATTGTTAGAGTTTGTTTCACGCGCATTGCTTTTGTGTTTCCCTACTGCAAAGGCTCGTTACAAAGTTTGGCGTTTTTTAGAAAAACAAATGAGCAAGCACAAAAAAAGCGAAAAGTTAACCGAACTTTGCTCTTGGTATCAATATATGAAAAATGAATATGATGCAAAGTGGTTTGAAAATGTGGTTTATTTGCCTTTTGAAAATGCGCAAATTCCAGCGCCGGTTGGATACGATGAATATTTGAAAATGGCTTTTGGCGACTATATGACATTACCACCAGAAGAAGAGCGAATTCCTAAACACGACGCAGTTAAAATTGACTTAAATCACTCTTACAAAGAGTTTTTTGGTGAAAACAATGATTGATAAAAATACTCTTGCTCGTTTTATTCTTGCAAACGATTTTTCTGGCGATGGACTATTGACAAACGAAGAAATTTTCACAGTTGAAAGTAAGTTTTTTAACAAAGATTTATCAGGACTTTTTGATATGCCTTTGTGGAAAATGGTTGATGTTATATCTAATACAGTCCTTGCCGAAAAGGTCTATACAGCGATTAAAAACTTTGATGAAAACGCACTTGAAAAACTTGATGCTTTTGGCATTAATTTAGTTGCAAACTCTCATCAAAATTACCCAAAAAGACTCATAAAAAAGATGAAAATTGATGCTCCAATTTTGCTTTATTGTTTGGGTGATGAAACACTTTTAAACAAAAAAAGCACCGCAGTAATCGGTGCTAGACAAATTGATGAAAGTGGCAAAAAATTTGCATTTGACATTAGTGAGTCGGTTGCAAAAGAGCAAAAAGTTTTGGTTAGTGGTGGCGCTAGGGGTAGTGACCTTGAAGCCACAAAATCTGCTATTTTAAACGGTGGCAAAGCAATTTGGTTTGTTGCTGTGCCGGTTGATGAAGTTGTTAAAAACCGAATGGTTAAAGAGTGGATTGAAACTGGCAAACTTCTTGTTTGTTGGGACTGCAATCCGTTTGCACCGTTTAGCTCAAAAACTGCGCTCAGGCGTAACAAATATATTTATGCAAACGCAGAAAATGCTTTTGTTTGCCAAGTAAATTCAAAAATTTCCGGCACTTTTTCAGGCGCAAACTATTGTTTAAAAAACAAACTTTGCGAGCTTTTTGTTTTTGACAATGACTCTGACGCCGCAAAGATATTAATTGAAAATGGCGCAATTGCCATTTATAAAAGATAAAGGAAGAAAAAATGCAAAACAAAAAAATTAAGGTTTCAAGCGAATTAACCTATTTTATTTCTATTATAGTTTTGGCACTTTCGGTTTCAATGATTGTTGTTTCCGACTTTGGCATTTCAATGATTGTAGCGCCTGCCTTTATGCTAAGTGAAAAATTTGAATTTTTAACCTTTGGGCAAGGCGAATATGTTGTTCAAGGTTTACTTTTCATTATTTTGTGCATTGTAATGCGAAAGGTAAAACTTGTTTATTTCAGTTCGTTTTTAACCGGTATAATTTATGGCGCGGTGCTTGATTTGTGGCAGTCAATTCCCTTCTTTGACACTTCTGTTACAGCCCCACAAAGTGTAAACATTGTATTAAGAATTGGTTTGTTTATCGTTGGAATGGTTATGACATCATTCGCAATTGCACTTTGTTTTAAAACCTATTTGTACCCACAAGTTTATGACTTTTTTGTTAAAGGTGTAACCGAGCGTTATAATATTGACAGAGCAAAATTCAAAACTTGTTTTGATGTTTCTTTCCTTGTTTTATCGCTGATTTTAACCTTTGTTTTCTTCCAAAAACTTGTTGGAATTAACTTTGGTACACTTATTATGACAGCGTTAAACGGTTTTATAATCGGCTTTTTCTCAAAACTTTTAGATAAGTATTTTTACTTTGAACCAACATTTAAAAAATTCTCAAATTATTTTGAAATCTAATATACACTCGTAGGGGAGCGCATTGCGCTCCCGTTTTTTGCGCAATCTCCCCACGTGTCATGGTGAGCAGACGCAACCATCTTAAGATCCTTCGACTTCACTTCGTTTCGCTCAGGATGACAAAAAATTAAACGGGCAGACATAATAGCGGTTTTTGTCCATCATCCGTCTTGCCACTTCGTGTCAATCCACCTTCTTCCAAAAGAAGGCTCTGTGTGTATCGCATTCGCGATAGATTAATGCGGCGCGATGTAGGCATCGCACCCTACAAACCGCCGAGAGAAAAAGGAGTTCCGTTTTGGAACTCCTTTTTAGTTTATAAATTTTCAATATAATCACAAGCGGCTAACGCTGCTACTGCGCCATCGCCAACTGCTGTTGCAACCTGACGCACTCTTTTTGAGCGACAGTCGCCTGCAACAAAAATACCGTTTTTGTTTGTCACACAGTCTTCGCCTGCTTCAACATAACCATAATCGTTAAGTTTAATCAAGTCTTTTACCATATCATTTTGTGGAATAAGACCAATTGCAACAAACATTCCGTCAATTTTAAGTTCGGTTGTTTCGCCTGTTGCTTCACATTTTACAACGATAGATTCAAGCTCTGTTTCGCCATTGATAGCCTTAACAGTTGTGCCCAAAATTGTTTCAACATTTGGCTTTTTGTTAAGTTGTTCAACCAACTTTTGCTCGCCGGTAAAGTAGTCAAGATTTTGCACAACATAAACCTTTTCACAAAGTTCTGAAAGCAAAATTGCCTCTTGCAAAGCTGAGTTACCACCACCGATTACTGCAACGGTTTTGCCTTCATAAAAAGCACCGTCACAAACTGCGCAGAATGAAATGCCTTCGCCAATTAAGTTTTCTTCGTTTTCAAGGCCTAAAAGTCTGTGTTTTGCACCAGTTGCCACGATTACTGCTTTTGCTTCAAAATCGCCTGAGTCAGTAACAACTGTTTTAACAGCGCCATCTTTAACTTCAAGCACTTCGGCGACTTCTACTTCTGTGTCCAAATTAAGCGCTTGTTCAACTAACTTTTCAGCAAACTCGTTGCCTGTTACTTCGGCAAAGCCAGGAATGTTTTCAACCTTTGGCGAATATGTGATTTGACCACCAAACGCACCTTTTTCAATTACAAGGCAGGTTTTGTTTGCTCTTTTTGCATAAACCGCAGCGGTAAGACCTGCAGGGCCACCACCGATTACAATAATATCATACATAAATTTTTACTCCAAAACAAAACGCCAAAAAGAAGGTTCTTTTCGGCGTTTTTGAATTTCTTTGATTTTACGCGTTCAAATATTTTTTGATTTCTGAAACGCCTGTGTATTTTGCAACTTCTCCACCCTTAACAACAACCAATGTTGGAGCTTGTTTAATGCCAAGTGCATTTGTAAGTTCAACATTTTCGTTAGCAAGAAGTTTTGTATAATCTACGCCTGCTTTTTCTAAAAGTGAATAAGCAATTTTACAGTTTGGACAAGTAGCAGTTGCGAAAATGTAAGTGCCGTCAGCCATTGCAGCGTCTGCCTTTTCTTCGCAAGCACATTTTTCTTCAATTACACCTTCATGAGTAAGACTTGATTTATCAATATCATAAACTTTTCTGTCTTTGTACTCTTGAGTTTTACCATCGTTCCAGTTTTTAACTGGGCGGTAGTAACCAGTGATACGGCTGTAAACCTCTGCTTCTTCGCCACATTCTGGGCAGGTGAAAGCTTCGCCGGCAATGTAGCCGTGAGTTTTACAAACTGAGTAAGTTGGTGACATTGAGTAGTAAGGAAGTCTGTAATTTTCTGCAATTTTTCTAACGAGATTTGCACATGACTTCCAGTCAGGCAATTTTTCACCCAAGAAAGCGTGGAAAACTGTACCTGATGTGTAGAGAGTTTGAAGACCATCTTGAACGTCAAGCGCTGTGAAGATATCTTCTGTATAGCCTACTGGCAAGTGTGAAGAGTTTGTGTAATATGGTGTTTCGCCTTCGCCTTGGCCTGCAGTAATAATGTCTGGGTAATGCTTCAAGTCATGTTTTGCAAGACGGAAAGCAGTTGACTCAGCAGGAGTTGCTTCCAAGTTGTAAAGGTCGCCATATTGCTCTTGGTAGTCAGAAAGTCTCTCACGCATGTGGTTAAGAACTTCTTTAGCAAATTCTTGAGTTGACTCATTAGTAAGGTCAGCTTTAAGCCATTTTGCGTTAAGACCAACTTCGTTCATACCAACAAGACCAATTGTTGAGAAGTGGTTGTTGAATGTACCAAGATATCTTTTTGTGTAAGGATAAAGACCAGCGTCTAAAAGTTTTGTGATAACTGTTCTCTTAACGTGCAATGAACGAGCAGCAATGTCCATTACTCTGTCAAGTCTTGCATAGAAATCAGCAGGGTCTTTAGCAACGAAAGCCAAACGTGGCAAGTTGATTGTAACAACACCAACAGAACCTGTTGACTCACCACTACCGAAGAAACCACCTGATTTTTTACGGAGTTCTCTAAGGTCAAGACGCAAACGACAGCACATTGAACGAACATCTGAAGGTTCCATATCTGAGTTGATATAGTTTGAGAAGTAAGGTGTGCCGTATTTAGCAGTCATTTCAAAGAGAAGTTTGTTGTTTTCTGTTTCAGACCAGTCAAAATCTCTTGTGATTGAGTAAGTTGGAATTGGATATTGGAAACCACGGCCGTTAGCATCGCCTTCAACCATAACTTCGATGAACGCTTTGTTAATCATATCCATTTCAGCTTTACAATCTTTATATTTGAAATCCATTTCTTTGCCGCCAACAATACAGTTAAGTTCTGCTAAGTCGGCAGGTACTACCCAGTCAAGAGTAATGTTTGTAAATGGTGATTGAGTACCCCAACGTGAAGGAGTGTTAACACCATAAATGAATGACTGAATACATTGTTTTACTTCTTTGTAAGACAAGTTGTCAACTCTTACAAATGGAGCAAGGTAAGTATCAAATGATGAAAACGCTTGAGCGCCTGCCCATTCATTTTGCATGATGCCCAAGAAGTTTACCATTTGGTTACAAAGTGTTGAAAGGTGAGAAGCAGGAGCAGATGTAATTTTACCTGGAACACCGCCCAAACCTTCTTGAATGAGTTGTTTTAATGACCAACCTGCACAGTAACCTGTGAGCATTGAAAGGTCATGAATATGAATGTCAGCATTTCTGTGAGCATTGCCGATTTCATCATCATAAATTTCTGACAACCAATAGTTAGCAGTAACTGCGCCTGAGTTTGAAAGAATCAAACCACCAACTGAATAAGTTACAGTTGAGTTTTCTTTAACACGCCAGTCGTTAATATTAAGATAATTGTCAACAATTTCTTTATAGTCAACCATTGTTGCGTTGATGTTACGGATTTTTTCTCTTTGTCTTCTGTAAATGATGTAAGCTTTTGAAACATCATCATAACCTGCTTTGATAAGCACAGACTCAACGCTGTCTTGCACATGCTCTACTGAAATTTTGCCATCTTCAATTTTGTCGGTGAAAGCTGCAGTAACCTTTAATGCCAAGAAGTCAATAATATCTTGGTTGTACTCTTTTTGACAAGCTTCAAAAGCTTGAGCAATAGCATCAGAAATTTTAGAAAGATTAAAGTCTACAACTTTTCCATCTCTTTTTACTACTCTATACATATAATCTCCTCCGTTTTTTTAGATTTAAAAACGCCCCTTTTCGTAATGCGAAAAACAGCGTTTTTATTTTCGAGAGCAAATTTATTATAATGCATATTTTGTAGAATGTCAATACCCAAAATACAAGATATTGTGTATTTTTATCGAATTTGGCACTTTTTGACGAAATTTGTTGAAACTGCACACATTTGATGTAGTTGATTTGTTGATACTGATGAAAGTGTACCACAAATGACGTCGCCAGAGTCGACAAAATTTTGTAAAAAGTACTTTTCAGCCCCGGAAATCCATTTTGCAATGGACTCTATATCTTGTGTAGTGTGAAGCTCATTAACAACAGTTGTTCTAAATTCATATTCAACAAGGCCGCAAAGCAAAAAGTCAATGCTTTGTTGAATTTTTTCCAAATTAACATTTTTAACCCCTGCAGTCTCGCAATATTTTTCTTTGCAATTTTTAATGTCCATTGCAACATAATCAACAAGACCTTTGTTTACAAGCGAAATAAGTTTGTCAGGGTTTGTGCCGTTTGTGTCAAGTTTGATTTGATAACCCAAAGCTTTAACGCTTTTCAAAAAATCTTCAATATCTTCTTGAATTAATGGTTCTCCCCCTGTTACAACAACGCCATCTAAAATGCCTTTGCGTTTTTCTAAATAGTCAAGAATTTCTTGTTGTGAAATTTCTTGCGCATCTTCTGTATGAGTAACGAGTGAAGCGTTGTGACAAAATGGACATCTGAAATTACACCCTTTTGTGAAAACAATGGCCGCAACTCTATTTGGAAAGTCAAGTGCTGTTAATTTTTGAAAACCTGCAATTTGCATAAAAGTTTCTCCTAATCATTTTATAAATTAAGTATATCACATTATAAATAATAAAACAACTTGTATTTAAATTAAGTTTATGGTATCATTATTTTTAAGGAGTGAAGATTATGTTTAATGCTCAAAAGATAAAAGACCAATGCGTTTTATGGATTAGAGAATTTTTTGAAAACAATGGCAAAGACTGCAACGCCGTTGTTGGAATTTCCGGTGGTAAAGACAGTTCGGTTGTGGCAGCCCTTTTGGTTGAAGCGCTCGGCGCTGACCGTGTTATTGGTGTGTTGATGCCACAAGGCGAACAACACGACATTGATATGGCTTATATGCTTGTTAACCATCTTGGAATTAAGCACTTTGTTGTTAATGTTAAAGATGCGGTGCAAGGTGTTATTGACAATTTACCAAAAGATATTGAAATTACACCACAAACAATTCAAAACATTCCACCAAGGGTTAGAATGACAACTCTTTATGCAGTTTCACAAAGCGTTAATGGCAGAGTTGCAAACACCTGCAATTTATCAGAAGACTGGGTGGGTTATTCAACAAGATATGGCGATTCAGTTGGCGACTTTTCTCCACTTTCAAACCTTACTGTAACAGAAGTTAAGCAAATCGGTTATGAATTAGGTTTGCCAAAAGAATTGGTTGACAAAACACCGATTGATGGGCTTTGCGGCAAAACTGATGAAGAAAACTTGGGATTTACCTATGCAGAGCTTGATAAATATATTAGAGAAGGCGTTATTGAAAACGAGCAAACAAAAGAGGTTATTGATAGAAAGCACGCACAAAACTTGTTTAAACTTCAATTAATGCCTTGCTTTAAACCAGAAATTTAAAAGTACAAACAAAAACACGGGTTGAAAATTCAACCCGTGTTTTATTATGTTATTTTACAGTAACATTTTTTGCTTTTGACCAAGTAGAGTAACAACCGTTTTTAACAGCTCTTACTTGAACAAAGTATTTTTTACCTCTTGTAAGACCTGAAATTGTTGTAGAAACCTTTTTAATTCCGTTTACTTTAACAATTTTTGCGCCTTTAAACTTCTTGCTTGTTGAATATCTTACTTGGTAAGCTTTTGTAGTTTTTGCGTTACCTTTCTTCCATTTAACAGTAACGCCACCACTAATTGCTTTTACACTGCTAAGTTTAGTTGGTTTTGGATTAATCTTATATTTAAGAACTTTTTTACCAGAATATTCATTCTTGAATTTAATAGTTACTTTATAAGTACCAACCTGTGTTTTGTTCTTAGCCATTTTGATTGTATAGTTTTCTGCTGCAATCTTTTTACCTTTTGTGGTAGTTGCGTTAACGGTAAGTGTCTTAGTCTTGCCGTCAAACACAAAAGCAGCTTTCTTCAATGCAACCTTCTTGATTGGGTAAACAACCTTGTTAATAACTGTAGCCTTACAAACAGTACACTTAGCAACAACTTTACCTTTTTTGGTAAATGTAGCGCGTTTAATGTTCTTTTTAAGGGTTGAGTTACAAGATTTAATTTCAATTACACCGGTGTCAAGATTTGTTCTGCTGTGTGTTTTGGTTTCAGGGTCATGCACCCACTTAGACCAATTGTTAGCAGATTCAAGAACTTTAATGTTAACAGTTTTTCTTGCAATTACTTTTGTTTTTGAACTTTCAACAGTAATAACAACTTTTGTTTCACCAACTGCTTTTGGAATAATTGCGCCTTCATCTGAAACCGAAACAATTTTTCTGTCTTCTGGTGTAAAAGTAACTGTAACATCGTTGTTTGTTTTTACATCAATAACTTGAATTTCTTGACCAGCAGCAACAACATAATCTGTTTTGTCTAAGTCAAGTTTGTTTTTCTCAACAACATAAATTGCTGAAGCAACAAATTTGCCATTTTCAATATCTCTACCTAAGATAACAGTTTTATCATTATAAGTTCTTACATAATAACCTTGTGAACCATCTAAATGTTCACCACCCATAATGTTGTAACTTGTCCAAAGATAACTAATTGAAGCTGTGTTAAATGCAACTGCTGACTCTTCGTCACCAGCAAACATATTGTTAGTTGAGTCTTCTTCCCAGTGGCTGTGACCGTTGAAGAGAACGATTTGGTTGTATTTAGCCATTACTCTCTTCAAATATTGTTCATTGTTTACACCGTGCCAACCTTGACCAGGAAGTGAACCAGCAACTGTGCTGTAGAATGATTGGTGCAAGAATACAAATACTGGTTTGTCTGGGTCTTCTTGTGTAGCTTTAGCCATAATATCATCAAACCAGTCTAACTGTGTTTGAGAAATACTTGCGTGCAAGCCATTCATTTCACTACCAAGGTAAACAAAGTGGTAGCCATTAATAACCTCGTCGTAATAAACATTTTCAGGTTGTTTTTCTAAATTATTGTTAAACAATTTTGCATAAACCTGGAATTGTGATGTTGGGTTACCCTTAATCCAGTCATGGTTACCGATTGACAAGTGAAGACTTGGAACAGAACCTTTTTCAGCTTTAACTTGGTTAAAGATGTTATAACCTTTGTCAAATTCTGCTTTTGAACCAGTGTTTGCAATGTCACCAGCAACGAAAATACCTAAACTGTTAGGGCTGTTTTCAACAACATCTTCAAGCAACATTTTGAAGTGTTTGTTTGAATATTTAACTTCGTTAACTGCTTCTTTATCAGTAGTAAGGTGAATATCACTTGCTACTTGGAATTCAGCAATCATGCCGTCAGTTGTCAAGTTGTATTGACTGTTTGCTGGCAAGTCAGCCACTTTAGCTGATTTTGATGTTGTGCTTCCGTCAGAAGCATAAGCCAACAATTTTTTAGCTTCGGTTGGAATTACAAGGTGGGTTGGCATTGTGAATTTTGTTGTAACATCGCCCAACTTAAATCTTGTAATTTGAGTGTAGTTTTGGAGTGGGTTACCATTTGCATCACCCCAATAAAGCACACAGTCTGTTGCTGTTTCATCTTTAGAATCTTTTGTTACAGTAACAGTACCGTTTGCAAAGCCGTCAGTAGCATTGTCAAGTTTATATTCCATTGATACTAAGTCTTTAATATCTGCTGGAACAACTTCGATTTCCACCTTATTAACAGCGTTGTAGCCACCGTCGCTGAAAATGTAAATATAATATTTACCAGGTTTCAAAATAACGCCAGGGTTACTACTGCCTGTGTCGTGATTACCAGATTGTAATACAGTTGGTTTGCCAGAGAAGTTGTTGTTGCTATTTACCCAATACCAGTAAATAGAAACTACCTTGCCAGCACCACTGCCATAAGAGTCGGTGTCTTTATAAAGACCTACCCAAGCGTTGCTACCACCAGTTGCAGTTACAACGATTGGTTCACCAGCTTGATAAACTGTTTTGTCAGTTGAAATCGATGGTGTTGTTTGATTGTAAACATAATTGCTTGTTACTTTGAACTCAGCAGTAACATATTTTCCTGCATCGCCATCATAAATAGCAACAACATAATTTCCTGCTTTTAACTTAGCATCAGAAATTCTTGAAGTAGTAATTTTACCAAATGCTAAAATGTTATAAGTTTTACCTGATTTATATTTAACATTGCCGTCTTGACCTGAAACAGGGTAAGAATAAATTGGGTCAGCAACGCCAATAACATCAGATTTAGCATATAATTCAACCATATCGCCTTCTGAACCAGTAGCAGTAACGTTAATTGGTTCATTGCCGGCATATTCGGTTTTATCTGTTTTAACTGAAACAACATTTTCTTCGATTGGCAAAGTCCTAACAGCAAGTTTAGATTCATCCCATGCTTTGTTCCAGTCAAAACCAGATTTAACACGGTCCATAATGTCTTTATAAGATTTTGCTTTGCCTGTCCAGTCAATTCTATTCAAGTATTTGTTAGCATAATTAAAGCCCTTGTTAGAATCAACATATTTCCAAATGTTATAAGAAGGTTTTAAAGTACCATCCATTTCTCTAAGACCAAGTCTTAAAGTTGCATTTTCCATGTCAAGAATTCTAAAGTAAGCAACTTCAGTAACGCACTCAAGCAATGCTGCTCTGTAATAAAGTTGAGCAATTGTTGCTGCTTGTTCTTCTAATGCTACTTTATAATCTTTTGCGTCTGAAGATTCTTTAGGCAAGTTACAAATACCGCCCTCAATTACAGAAACTTCTCTTAATTCGCCGTTATATCTATTTTCTGGTTGTTCAAAATATTGTTGATACAGCTCAAGGTTTATAACAGTAATCCAAGGAGATGTTTTGTAGTCGCCGGTAACTGGTTTAGCCGCACCTGCAGGGTCCATATCTGTTGTCATTGGGTTAGAAGGTGATGTGCCGATTGGGTATGGGTGTCCACAAATACCCCAGTCAAAGTCACCACGAACTTTATCGTTTTTAATCAACCAGTCCAAAATATCTTTTGGAGCATAAGAGTTGTAACGAAGTGTTGTTTGGTTTGTTGCAGAATAACCATAACTAATCAAACAGCTTTCAGCCCAGTTGTGAGTGAAAGAAATTACAACTTTGCTTTCTGAGTTGTATTTTTTAAGCGCCATATTTGCAAGACGCAATGTTCTTGCATATTCTTCCATAAAGATATCAAAATCCATTCTTTGAACTTTGCCATCTTTATAGTTTGGTTGCATCAAATACCAGTCATAAGTATAGTCAATTTCATTACCAACAATGAATTTGTTTACAAAACCGTATCTGTTTGGTTGTGAATATCTTTTGCCCAAGAATTCCATTGCGGCAATCCAATATTTCATACCTTCTTCATTACTTGTGTTCCAACCACATGTTTGACGGTTGCCCTTTACATATAAAAGTGATTCAGGGTATTTACCGTTTTTCTCGGCAGAAGCCCAAGTAATAAGAACAAGAGAAACGTTAATATTTTCTTTTGTGTAAGCAGAAATCAAACCATCTTGTTGTCTAATATAGTTAGCGTCAAAATAGTAAGTTTCGCCATTGCTTTCATACTCAATTACATTGTTTTTGTAAGGAGCGTTTTTATCAACGATAAGACTACCCAAGTCTAAGTTGATAACTGTGTTTGAAATGCCCATTTCTTTGCCTTCGTAAACGGTTTTATCGTCTTCGAGGTGCAAACCTTTTTTTGTTTTCATTTCAAATGCAGGAATTGTTTTTAATGATGTCATTTCATTTGCATAACAAGGACCTGCAAGGATTTCGTTATTTAAAATAACATAATATTTTGCGTACAAATTATCTGTACCATCGTTTTGATAACGATTTGTTGTAATTGTAGCAGATGTGCCACATTTATAAAAACCTACAATATCGCCATCAAAGCCTACTTCTTTACTCAAACCTGTATAGGTATCTTTCTCGAAGTATTCGTTAGCGTCATATCTATAAACGCTTGCTTTTCCGCTTTTGCCAATGCCGTTAATTTTAATAATAACTTGTGTCTTAGTTACACTAATGTTTACACCTTTTGGTGTAGCTGCAGCATTAGCACCAAACGAAATTGTTGGAATGCAAGCAGCAACAATAATCACCGAAATGATTATTGCTACTACTTTTTTAAAAGACTTAAAATTCATAAATTAATACTCCTGAAAACTATTTTGTTTTAATAGATTTTGCTTTTGACCAAGCAGATTTAAATGTTGTTTTACCAACCTTTTTGAATGTTCTAATTCTAACAAAATATTTTGTGTTTGCTTTAAGTTTCTTAATTGTTTTTGTAACAGCTTTTTTGCTTGTTACTTTAACAACAACACTCTTTTTGAAGTTCTTTTTAGTTGAATAAGCAATTTGATAACCGCTAATTTCTTTAGCAACTTTTGCCCATTTAACTGTTACTGCTTTTTTGCCTGCTTTAACACCTTTAAGTTTTGGTGCTTTTGGATTAATTACATAAGTTTTTACAATTGTGCCTGAGTAGTCGCCATTAATTGTAATTTCAACAGAGTATTTGCCAACTTTTTTGCTACCAGCTGCAAATTTAACACTGTATTTATCTGTTGCCATTTTCTTGCCTTTAACTTTAACTGTTACTTTTGGTTTTTGAGCTTTACCATTGTAAACAAATTTAGTTTTTGACAATTTAATGCTAATACCTAATTTAGCGAGTGTTTTAATTTCGAATGTTTTATCAACACTGCCTTCATAATCGCCAATACCAACAACTGTAACTTTACCATAACCAACAGTAACGTTATCTGCATATTTCAATGTGTAATCAACATTTTCAACCAATGTTTTACCGCCATAAACAACGCTTACTGCAGGAGTTACTGCTTTACCAGTGTAAATTGCGTTGCCAACTGTAATTTCAGCATCATACAAATCACGAACAATAACTTCATATGTTTTTTCAACAATACCGCCACATGTGTTTGTACCGATAATTCTCGCAACTCTTGGGTTTGCGTCGCCTGAAAGTTCAACAATATAATGTTTGTCTTTTTCCAATGTTTGACCGTTGTAAACAACAGTGATTTCTGGATTATTTTCTTTACCACAATTTGAAACTGTGATTTCTGCTTTTGAAATGTCAAATTTGTAAGTGTCAACAACATCTTCAATGCCACATCTTGTACATTTCTTTTTAACACCACCAAGACTGTCTGGTGTTGCTTCAACCTTTTCGTCGCCAACAAAGTTGTGACCAAGTGGCATAATAACTACATTTTCTTCTGTACCGTCAGCATAAATATAATGAATTACACCAGCTTCTGTACATGTAGCTTCTGTAATAACTTCTTTTGTTTCAACGTCTTCTCTTTCAACATAAATCCAAACATATTTAGCAATTGAGCTGTAACCACTGTTTGTGAAAAGAACAACTGTGTTTTCGCCTAATTTAAGGTCTTTTGTAACATCCCAGTCTTCGCCGTTACAATCTGTAATGTATTGCCAGTTAACTGATTTAAGTTGTGAGAAGTCAGTGTCTGCACCTAATTGTGCGTTGTAAACACCAATCCAAGAATAGCCGATTGCATCACCTTCTGCGAAAGGTTTTACAATGATTTGGTCGCCTTCTTTGATTTCAATATAAGCACCATTTTCAACATCTTGACCATTTACTGAGAAGTCAAATGTTGTGTTAGAAATGTCCATTGGTTTAACTGTGAAGTAAACTACATCTGCAATAGCTGAATAACCATCGTCATTGAACAATACTGCCTTGTAGTCGCCTGCACCAATTGCACTACCTTCTGCTATTGCACAATTGAATACATCTTTTGGAATAGCATTTGAGTAATCAACCCAGTACCAGTAAATTGCAAGTTCTGGACCAGGAGCAACGTCTGCTCTATAAATACCAACCCAAGCATAGTAATGTGGAGATGAAGCTGTTACATAAATGCTTTCACCTTCTGTGTAGGTTGTTTTGTCCATTGTCAAGCTAATTTCAACATCTTCAGGAGAATATCTTGCAATTGTTACTTTGTCTAAGATTTCATAACCATCATTTGCGAACAAGATGATGTCGTAATAACCAGTTGTTACTGGTGTGTAACCTTGGTATTGTTCGTTGTCTGAGTTACCCAAAAAGATGTTAAATGGAGTACCATTTTGTGCGCCGAATTTTTCATCATTTACATAGTGCCAGTAAGAAGCAACTGTACCACCTGGTGTTGGAACACTGCCCATTGGAACAATACCAACCCATGCTTTGTTTGCTGCTTGTTCTTCACTTACATTTGTTGCAACCATAATTGGTTCGCCAACTTTGTATTGCAATTTGTCAGTTGAAAGCAAACCGTTTGCACCAGTTTGTGCAACGTTTTCTTCTGGTGTCAAAACCTCATCAAAAGGTCTTTTTGAAACAGCAAAATAAACTGTTCCTGCAACTGAACCATCATTTCTAAACAAAACTACTTTGTAAGCGCCGTATGTAAGATTTGAAACGGCAACTTCTTTGTTGTTTGAGTCATTTGAAAGTGTGTATTCATAAACAGGTGTTGCATCTAATTCATCATCTTTGTGATAAATTGCAACCTTTTGACCGTTTACACCACCTGCTGTTACTAATACGTTTTCGCCTTCAGTGTAAGCAGTTTTATCAGTTTTAAGGTCATCTAAAACAATTTCTTTAATAGTAATTGTTTTTCTTTCGTATTCCATATAATCATCGTTCAAGCAATAAACAAGATCATATTCGCCTGCTGGAAGACCTGCAAAATTACCATCTGAATAGTCATAATTTTTTCTACCACGAAAACCTTGTTGAAGTTCGAAAGGTTCGCCATTACTGTCTGATGTATACATCCAATAAATTGAAGGGTTTGCTTGAGCTACAGCAGTACCCTTTTCATAAATACCAATCCAGTTTTTGCCGAAAGACAAAGCTGTAACCATAATAGGTTCGCCTAAACCATATACGGTCTTATCTGTAGTAAATCCAGCAGTTGCATCAACATTGCCTGTGATTGTGAATTTAACTGTTTCAACAATTGTGTAACCTTCATCTGCAAACAAACAAACTTTGTATTCACCTGGAAGCAAAGAACCTTTATTTGCGTTGACTTGTTGGTTTTGAATAACATAAGTTTCGCCTGAAACATAGCCATCTTTAGCAACATAGTACCAGAAATAAGAACCGCAATTTTCTGAAGGAATATCATCTGCGTTGAAAAGACCAACCCATTGGTCGCCAGAACCCTTTGCAGTTACTTTAATTTCATCGCCTAAATTGTATTCAGTTTTGTCAAGGCTGAGATTTGCATCAGCACTTGCTACAAACTGAAAGCTTGTGAGTACTAACATAAAACATATTAATACTGCTAATGTTCTTTTGAATGTTTTCTTAAAATTCATTTCTTTTTTCCTCTCTTTAACAAAAGATTTTTGAAATCAAAATCAACCCCAGGCAAGGGAGATTTCGATATACGAAACTATTATACTACTTTTTGATAAAAAATTCAAGATAAAAATTCGATTTTTGTTATGGCAATTTCAACAAAATTTTACATTTTTTACTTTCAATACAACCAAAAATTTTGATGTATTTTTTCCTTTTAAAAATACAAAATAATATTAAAAAGAGTTAAAAGGAGATTTTTATGCAAAACAAAATGTCAAGTTTTATAAAGGGTGTTGGCACAGGAGCTGCACTTGGGGTGGTAGCTGTCGCCGCAGTTAGCACAATGAAAAACACCAAAAGCACAAAAAGAAAAATCAGTAACGCAGTAAAAACAGTCTCTGACTTTATGGACAATGTTTCTTACATGCTAAAATAAAAAAAGAAACCTCTTATGGTTTTAAGCCATAAGAGGTTTTTGTGTTCTATTTTGTTTTAACTTGAATTGGTGTGCTATAAGAACTGTAAATTTTTACATTATCAATAATTTTGTAAGATTTAATTTTATAATAATAAGTTTTCTTGGCTTTTAATTTTTTGTTTTTAAATGTAGTTTTTGAAGCGCCTTTTACAGTTGCAATCTTTTTATAACCCTTGTTTTTCTTTGTTGAACGATAGATAACATAACCATCAACATCACCAGGCTTAGACCAAGAAAGTTTTACTGATTTTTTCAAACCAGTTGCATAACCAATTGGTTTGCTTGGTTTCAAAGAAGTTTTTGTGTAAAGAATGTTTGAAAAAGCACTATATTTCTTGTTTGCACCATAGATAGAATAAGCTCTTACTTTGTAATAAACTACATAATGTGAACTACCAGATACATAAATTGAAACTTTAGTGTGTCTGTAATATTCAGAGTTTGTTGCAGAGTCTTCAAGCACCCATTTGCCGTTGTTTGTTTTTGTCCACAATTCAACACCGTCATATTCAGGGTCATCAGCAAACAAAGCATCAACATCATAACTTGTAAATGTGCTATATTTAGTTTCTTCTACTGTTTGAGTAATATGAGGTGCTTTTGGAGCAGTTGCAGGTGTAGCTGTAACTGTAAAAGATGCAGTTACAAGTTCATTTTGGTCTGCAAAATAATCAGTTCCATATACGAATGCGTTATAATCAAATTTATAATTACCTTTTGCAAGTCTTACTGTTTGAGTATAATTATAAGCTTCATCTGTATTGTGTGATTTGCTCCAAATTTCTTTGCCAGCATTATTCATATCATAAATATACAATTTTGCATATTCTGCTTGACCTTTGTAGTTCAAAGGTTGTGTTAAATCAAATGTTACTGTGCTGTCTTCACTCAATGTAAATGAATTATAGCAGTTTTCAACATTGTATGTATGTGTGTAGGTTGTGCCAAAAGAAATTGGTCTTACAAGATTGTTAAAACTCTCTTGGAAAGTGAATTTGTATTTTAATGGTGATACAATAGAATCATAAGAATAAGTCTCAAAATTATATGTGTAAGTACCTGCAGCTAAGAACAAATAATATTTGCCGTCTGCATCTATATATTCGCCACTAACTAAAGCTTCAGAACCTTTATAAACATACAATTCAACATAACGGTCGCCATATTCTGTTCTTGGCAAAGTAACTTCAACTGTTACAATACCGTTGCCTGGAACAGTGAGTGTTCCTTTGCAATCATTTGAAGTGTAATTATGAACATAATCTTTACCAAATGTTGCATTTGTGTCAGCAGATACAGCAATTGTACCGCAAGATAACGCACTAACACCAATAATTACTGCTAAAATTAAACTTAAAACTTTTTTCATTGTGAAAATCTCCTTTCAATTTGTAATAATTATACATTTTTTGTAATTATTTGTCAAGAAAAAACCCGATATTTTCTATCGGGTTCTAAATTTATTCATACATTTTTTTAATTAGCGCACGAGAAATTTCGCTATCAGAATAGTCAATATCTGCGCAAATCACAGGGTTTGTTGCATCTAAAAAAGACGCAAAATCAATGCTAAAATCATTCATTTCAACAATTGAAATGTCGGTGTCAATTTTGTTTGCAACGCTTTTGTAAATTTTCAATATTGTTTCGCTGTCAAACTCTGCAATATGCTCATTCAACAAAGTTGCCAACAAGTCTTCTCTGTTTTGGCGTTTTTGTTTTGCAGATTCCCATTTATCATATCTTAAAAACTGACAATATTGATTACCATTCAATTTTTGTTTGCCTTTTACCAAGTTTGTAATCAAATTGCCTTCTTGGTTTGCAAACTGCATAGTTTGTTTGATGTTGTAATTAACGCCACCTAATTTGTCAACAAAAGTCTCAACCTCTGGCAAACTTGCACTAATATATTTTTGAACAACAATGCCATAATGATTAACAATTGCATCTCTTAAATATCTTGCACCGCCGTATTCAAAATGCCCTTTTGCGCTTAATTTCTTTTCCTTGCCAACAATTGTTTCATTCGCAGGAATTTCACCAACAGTTATTGTCTGCGAGTCATTATCAAAACCAACAAGAGTAAATTTTGGGTCAAGATTTTTATTGTCTTTATCTAAAACGCAAACCAAAACATTTATAATAGACTGACTGCTTTGACTTCCAATTTCTGTGTCGATTTGATTTAGTTTTATTTGTTTTGATGCATAATTATAGGTAAAAACTGCACCCAAAACAACCAAAGCAACCAAGCACAAACTCAAAACAATTTTAAGCGCTGTATATTTATTATCATTTTCGGTTGCACTGTAATAAGATTTGTTTAACGACATTAAATTATTTGCCTTTCTGTTTATTTTATTCTTTTAACAACAGATGAAAAGAACATTGTAATTATTGTTACCACTAATTGATACAAAACAACATTTTGTGTATTAATAAATTCAAAGCCTTTACCTAAAATAGCACAGAACAACGCAAAGCCAAAACCAACCACATAAAGAATGGTTTGCACAATTGCTGTTACTGAAATTTTGGTTTCAATTTTTTTACAAGCAATAATAAGATTAGCAAGTGTTGCAAATCTTCCACCATAAGCCAAAAGACTGTCTGCTTTTTTAGAAGGTCTTGATATTTCATCATACCACTGGGTTGTCCCTGCTTCCATTACCAAAACATATTCTTGTGGAATTTCAAAAACTGTTTCAATCAATTCTGGTGTAATGTTAGGGTCATTAGTTTTAATTGCCAATGTCACACCATTTGCAACTAAATTATAAACCGCATCTTCAATGTCAGGGTCAATTGATTTGTATTTGAGAATAAACATTCCACAAACTTCATCTTCAATTGCAGAATAAACAATAAACAAGCCTTCGCGTTTTGCCTTTTCTTCAAGCAATTCATCTGTCAAACCATAAATGCCATAAGCATCCATAAATTTGCGATTACCAATTCTAACAATTTTGCCATCAACATTACCTGTCAAGCCAAAACCATCTTCATAAACAATATCACTAACTGGTGGCAACATTTTTCTTCTGCCATCAATAATTTTATCAAACACATCTGCAAGTGGGCCACCTGCGTTAACAGTAAGTGCTGCAGATTTCAAAATTACATCTTCAATTGAAATATCGCCAAGAGCAGAAAGATTTTGCATTTCAACACTGCCTGCCGGGAAAAGTTTTTCTGCTTCAACAACAACACATTCAACATCAGAAAACTCTTTAACAGTTGCATAACTTGTTAAAAGACCGTCTTGCTGTCTAAAGTGCATTGCCGCTTTTTTAATTGGAGAGTTAACAGAAATAATTGCACAAACAGGTGTTGCAAGCAATGAAATTGCACAAGCATAAGCCAAACCACTCATCACATCTTTTGTTGTGAAATATACAAATGCAAAAGCAACTGCACAAACAACAAGTGAAATTACACCAAACAATTTTGAAATGTTGTCAGAAGGGTCTTCGCAATAAGAATTTTTTAAGTAATTTTGCAAGTTCAAAGTACCCTTTGAAACAGCAGTGTAAGGAGCGCCAATAAACTCATCGTTTTCTAACATTTCGCTAAACTTTTCATCTGCCATAAAGCAAGATTGTTTGATTGCTGTTGTTGCAACCATTCTAAAGTTTGCCTTGATTCTCATAACCATAGATTTTTTGCCAATTAAATTCAAAATATAAGCAAAAATCAAACCGGTTGTGAAGAAAGGTGCTACATCTACAGTTGCACCAAATTCTGGCACAAATGCCAAGCCACTTTGAAGCGCAACCAAAATGCTTGCAAATGAAAGTGCAGAATCTGCACTTGCTCTGAACGAGAAAAATGCACCCAAACCACTAAAGAAACCAGTTGCATTTGCAATTAAAGTGAATGCCAAAATTGCTGCATTTGCAATTAAAAATCCAGTAAGGTTTTCGGTTGGAGAAATGAATGGCAACAAATCAATGTTCATTGCTGGCAAAACGCTGACAACAAAACTTAAAATGAAAGCAACAATTGTGAGTGTTAAACGGTTTGAAACCCTTTTAAAACTCATATCCAAATCATATCTAACTGCTTCTTCATCTTCAATGTTGCAGTAATCATCAATCACTTCATCTTCGCCATACATTGTTTCAGAATAATCAAACTCTACTTGTTCAACCTGTCTTTTGGTTTTTCTTGAAAAACGGTTATCACTTGTATTAACAACTTCTGTTTCAAGGTCAACTGCGTCATTAACAATAGGGGCAGCGAACACTTCATCAACAGGAATTTCTTCGATTTTCTCTGACTCTAATTCTATTTCATTAACAAGAACATCTGGTTGTTTTTCTTCGTTATCGCTTGCAATTTGCTCTTCTTCATATTGCTCACTTAGTGTTTCAAAAAACTCTTGATTTTCTTCGGCAACTTCAACTTCAGGAATTTCTTGCACAACCTCAATTTGTGGCACTGGCTCTTCAGTTTCAACATTGGTTGGCTTCTTGAAAATGGCAAAATCATTGTTTTCACCTTTTGCCAAATCTTTAAGTTTGTTACCAAGTCTAAAGCCCAAGCTTGATTTCATTTCGCCACTTTTAATTTCATCTGCACTCAAAAGATGCTCTGGTTTATGTTCTTTGTAAACAGTAACTTCAGAATCGTCTTCTTCATTTTCAGATTGTGGTTTTTTTGCAACTGCTTCTAAAACTTCTTCTTTGTTAAAAACAACTGTTTCATCTAAAGTTTCTGCAGTTTCTGCTTTTTCTTCAATCTTTATTTCATCAATAATTTGAGTTTTTTCAATTTCTTCTTCAATTGTTTCTGCCACTATTTGTTCAGGCTCTTCTGTAACAACGGTAAAACCGTCAACAATTTCTGCCTTTTCTTTTGATTCACTAGAAAGTTTTTTGTTTATAGCAGCCAAAAAGTCATCTGCAGAAAGGTCGGCATATTCTGACTTGCGTGATTTTGTTTGTTCATAAAAATCCGAATCAGTTGGCTCTTCTTTCTTCTCTTCAAACAAATTGATTTGATTTTCTTCTGCTGTTTTTTCAACCACATTGATTTCAGGAGTTTCAACTTCTTCAACCAATTTATTTTTGGTTTCTACAACCTCTTCAAACAAATCGATTTGAGTTTCAACTTCTTCTGCTTTTTTTACCGGCTCAACAGAAGAAGGCACATAATGTTCGCCTGTTATTTCTTTGACTTCTTTCAAAATATCTTCAACTGAAAATCTTTCGCTCATCATTACACACTCCTTTTTTACTTGTTGCGATTTTTAACAACACTATACATTGAAACGCCGGCCGCCACCGAAGCGTTCAAAGAATTAATCTTACCAAACATAGGAATTTTTACAAGAAAATCGCACTTTTCTTTAACAAGCCTGCCAATGCCCTTGCCTTCGTTACCAATAACAATGGCAGTGTCAGAATTAAAATCTGTTTGAAAAATATCTTCGCCATTCATATCAGCGCCGTAAACCCAAATGCCGTTTTGCTTTAATGTGTCAATTGCCGCTGGCAAATTTGCAACACGGGCAACCTTAACATATTCAGCAGCGCCACAAGCAGTTTTATAAACGGTGTTGTTAATGCCAACGCTGTGGCGTTTTGGAATTACAATGCCGTGAACACCGCAACACTCTGCAGTACGAATAATTGCGCCAAAATTATGTGGGTCTTCAATTTCATCAAGCACCAAAATGAATGCTTTTTTTTCATCATTTTTTGCCGCTTCAATAATTTCTTCTAACTCAACATAATGACCAGAAGAAACCACCAACGCAACACCCTGATGATTAACGCCAGGCAATTTTAAATCTAACTTTTGTCTTGGCATTTCTTTAACTGGGATTTTGCGTTTTTTACATTCAGCAATAATTGGAGTAACACTGCCACCACTACCAGCGGCAACCATTAAAAACTCAATTTCTCTGCCAGAGCGCAAAACTTCTTTAACTGCGTTTCTGCCGGCAATAACATCGCTTGGAATTTTATCTTCAAAAGGCATAATTTTTAACCCTTTCTTGTAAACCTATTTATAGCTAGTTTAATTATATCACAAAGCGAAAAAAATTTAAATACCTAAATAGCAATTTTTTTAAAAAAATTCTGGAATTTATGCAATATCTATTGTGCAAGAAAATTTTCTTTTCAATATGTTGTATTGCAAAAGAAAAAAGCCAGTTTTAAAAACTGGCTTTTAAACATATTCTTTTAGTTCAATTAAGTCATCAATTACAGGCAAATCAAACTGTTCTAATGCTTCTCTCGAATAATGCCCACCTGAGAACAAAATGCAGTCACAACCAACATCTTTAGCGGTTTTAACATCATCTTTTGTGTCCCCAATGTAAAGCACTTTTTTCTTGTCAACATCCTTTACCAAATCGATTGCTCGGCTTGATTTTGAGCCAACATAAACATCATCATTTCCGCTGACAACTTCAAAAAATCGGCGCACACCAAGGTCGTTTACCTGTTTGTTGAGCATTCCTTTTTCAAAGGCAGAAACAATTGACTGTTTAACACCTAAACTTTCAAAAAACTCTAACATTTGCACCGCGTTTTTTTGCAAACCAACCTTGTGCGAAAGTGCCGGGTAATTTTTGTGAAAATTCTCGGTGCAGGTTTCATAATCAAGTTCACTATTTCTCGATTTAAACAAGTTTTCATAGTATTTCTTTATAGGCATATCCATATGCACAAAATACTCATCACGATTAGTTTTTTCAAGATTTAGTTTTTCAAGCAAAACGTTAACACACTCAACCGAAACATCAACATCATCTAAAAGTGTGCCGTTCCAGTCCCACAAAACATAAGAATATTTCATTATTCTTCCTCTTTGTCAAGGTCTTCAAGGTCAAAAGGTGTATGTTGATAAACAATGTGGTTCACCCAGTTTGAGAAAACGAGTGAAGCAGCACTTCTCCAGTTCATAAGCGGCAATTTGTTTGCATTATCTTCTGGGAAATAGTTGTTTGGCACATCAATTTCAAGACCTTTTTCCAAGTCACGCGCATATTCCCCTGCAAGTGTGCAACGGTCATATTCAGAGTGACCAGAAATGAAGAATTTTCTACAAGCACGGTCTGCGCAAATATGCACGCCTGCTTGTTCAGAAAATGTGAGCAAATCTAAATCTTCTACTGCTTTGATATCTTCAACATCGTTATAAGTATATCTTGAATGTGGTGCTAAAAATGTGTCATCAAAGCCACGAAGAAGTGGATGAGTTGGAATTAAAACTTTGTGTGAATAAATGCCGAAAAGTTTTTTGTCCATATACTTTTTATCAATGCCATAATGATAATAAAGTCCGGCTTGAGCGCCCCAACAAATGTACATTGTTGAGTAAACTTTTTTGTTTGCCCACTTCAAAATATCACAAAGTTCTTGCCAATAATCAACCTCTTCAAACTTCAAATGCTCAACCGGAGCACCTGTTACAATCAAGCCGTCATAACGCTTGTCTTTTACTTCATCAAAGGTTTTGTAAAAGTCTAACAAGTGTTGTTTTGAAACATTTTTAGCCTGATAAGTTGCTGTTTGCAACAAATCAATTTCAATTTGTAGCGGTGTGTTACCGAGCAAACGCAAAAGTTGAGTTTCTGTTTCAATTTTTGTTGGCATTAAATTCAAAATAAGAATTTTCAAAGGACGAATATCTTGAGTATTCGCTCTTTTTTCTGTCATTACAAAAATATTTTCATTCTCAAGAATTTTCGCTGCCGGCAACGCATCGGAAATTTTAATAGGCATAAATTAACCCTCTTTATAAATTAAAAATTAAAGTTCTTTTTCGTGCAAAACAACACCGTCTTTAACAAGTTGTTTTTGCAATTTTTCAACATCTAACGCTTTAAAATCATCGGTCATAGCAGCCGCTGTGCCTGCCGCCTGACCTGAAACTGCACAAACCGGAATTACACGTGTAATGTCCCACATATCTTCAGTAACAGAAATACATCTGCCTGCAGTAATAAGGTTTTTAATGTTCTTTGCATAAAGGCAAGAATAAGGCAATTCAAACACAGGGCCTCTTCTTCTCCAGTCAGAGAACATACCAACCGAATCTTTAAACTCTTTATGCACTTCTTTTTCATCAAGCACATAGTTAGCCACGAGTTTTCTTGTCATTCTAACCTGTGGAATTGTTGCAATTTTACCCATATTATAACTCTCGCAAATCTCTCCGCGTTTTAAGAAATCATCAAGAGTATATTTATGAGATTTACAAGTAACCTCTGACATTTCTTTTGCATCAAGACCTGTAAATCTTGTAAGCGTTTTTTCAAGTTCTTTTTGTTCAGGAGATTTAAGGTCTTCTGGCAATTCTGAAAAACCAAGCATTTTCAATTTATATCCGTTATCTTTATGGAAATAATACCAGCCTGCTAAAATATTGCCTTTTGTGTAAGTATCGGTCTCAACCTCTGTTAATTTACAAATATCAGCGTCACCCGAACAATCAATAACAGTTCTTGAAACAACTGCTTGTCTGCCAGATTTGTTTTCAATAATAACAGCAGAAATTCTATCTTCTTCAACAATTGCATCACAAACAGATGTGCCATAAAGAATTTCAACGCCTTCTTCTAAAAGCAATTGTTCCATTAAAATAGCAAACAAGTTTGCGTTGTATTGAATTTCAAATCTGCGCTCTTTTTTCTCTTCGAGTGTACCGTTTTCAAGCCAACCTTTTGGATATTTATCTTCATATCCATGCTTCATTGAAAGATGAAGAAGTTCTTCTGAAATACCAAAAGAAACCTGTTTGCCTTCGCCATCGCAAAGTGGCAAATAAATAGTAATAATGCCAAGTGTTGCAAGACCACCCAAAGCAAATTGTTTTTCAATTAAAAGCACCTTTTTAGCGCCAGTTCTTTTTGCAGCAAGTGCCGCAGAAACACCAGCAACACCGCCACCGACAACTACAACATCATATTCACCGTAAACTGCGGTTTGTCTTGGTTGTTCATTAATAAACTTCATAATTTACTCCTATTTTAAATAGTTTTCAATTGCTGATAAATCAAGTTCATCATAATTTTTCAAGAAGTCATAAACCACTTTGGCGATTTGTCTACAACCATTTTCGTCATCTGACTCAATGTTAAGTGGCATAATTGGGTCATGCACTGAAAGACGAAGCAAGAACCAACCGTTGTTAACAGAAACTCTAATACCTTCATGGTTGTCAGGAGCGATTTCAAGACCCTTATCTTCTCCATATTTAAACAAATCTGCAATAACCTTTTCGCCGTAAGCTCTAAAGTCATCAACATTGATTTTAAAACGAAGTTCAACTAAATCTTTTGGCTCTGCAAGTGATGAAATCAAATCGCCAATTGTTTTGCCGTGCTTTTTAAGATTAGCCATTTTGATGATGATTTTTGTGATGAGATAAGCACCATCATCAAGGAAATAATTTTCTTTAAATGCTGCGTGGCCTGAAGTTTCAATTGCCAAAGGAGCGCAAATACCTTCTTTTTCAAGTCTAACTGCTTCATCAATTACATTTTTATAACCACGTTTAAATCTTAAATGTTTACCGCCCAAATTTTCTTCAATAAACACTTTAAGTCCGCTTGATGTTACAGAGTCTGTAACAACTGTGCCACCGGCATTATTTTCAAGTGCAATTGCAGCAGCGAGCGCTACAATACGGTTGCGGTTGATTTCTTTACCGTCAGAACTTACGCAAGAAGCTCTGTCAACATCAGTATCAAAAATTACACCCAAATCTGCGCCAACGCAAACAGTTGCATCAGAAATTGCTTTCATTGCAACTTCGTTTTCTGGGTTTGGAATGTGGTTAGGGAACATTCCGTCTGGCTCTAAAAATTGGCTTCCCTGTATGTCTGCACCAAGTGGCTCTAACACTTTGTAAGCATAAAATCCACCTGCGCCGTTACCGGCATCAACAATGATTTTTAAGCCTTCCAAAGGTTTTTCACTGCCAGTTTCACGAATAATAGTATCTCTAAGGATTTTTGAATATTCACTCATAAAATCAATTTGTGTAACTTTGCCTTGGGATTCGTTTGCAGTTTTGCCGTTCTGTGCATTTTCAAGCATTGCACCAATGTCGCTACCAGAAACGCCGCCTTCACGAGTAAAGAATTTAAGACCGTTTCTGTTGAATGGGTGGTGTGAAGCAGTAATTTGAATTGCCGCGTCACAACCCTTGCAAACGGTTGTCATAAACATTGAAGGGGTTGAAGCAAGACCGCAGTCAAGCACATTAACACCACTAGAGGACAAAACGCTGATAACTGCGTTTTTAATTCTGTTTGCAGAAATTCTTGAATCATGACCAACTGAAACTGTCAATTCCTTTGCAGATTTATTATATTTTTCTTCAAACCAACAAAGAAAACCGTGAGTCATTGATTTAATTACATCATCAGTCAAATTAATATGTTCGTTTTCTACACCTTCTGCGGCAATACCGCGAATGTCTGTGCCACTTTTAAACTGTTTAAAGTCCATAATTTTACCCTTTTCTTTTAAATAATTTCAATTATAATCATTTTATCATAATTGTTTTGTTTAGTCAATAAAAAGTGATTAAAAAAAGGAGTGCAAACGCACTCCTTTTTTTATTATTTTACTTTAACCTTTTGAGTTTTTGACCAAGTTGAATATGCTTTTTGTTTGCCTTGTTTGACAAAAGCTCTAATTTGCACTTGGTAAGTACCAGTTTTGAGTTTTTTGATTGCTTTTGTGGCATTTTTCTTGGTATTAAATGTTTTTGTTACCCATTTGCCTTTGAGTTTGTATCTAACTTGGAAACCAGTAGCTCCTGCTACTTTAGTGTATTTAACTTTGAATTGTTTTTTGCCAGATGTAAGCTTGAAATTAGGAACTTCCAAAGTCAATTTTGCTATTGTTTTGCCATTTGCAATAATTTTATCACATACAGCACAAACCTTGTCGCCAGTATAACCAGTTGCAAAGTATGTTGATGCTTTTGCATTAACAAGTGTTTCTGTATGTGCCAATTCTGCTACAACTGTACCTTCTTTTACAGTTGCGTTACAAAATGTACAAACTTCTCTGTTATTATAACCTTTCTGTCCACAAGTAGCAGGTATATTTACAAACGAAGTACTTTCGTGAGTTGTTATTATAGTTGCATTCCATTCTTGCTCTTCAACATCTTTCCAAAAATTACTGCTATAAGAACTACATGGAATGTAAAAAGTTTTATTTTGTCCATAATTAAATGAGGAAGTCCACCAAGTTTGTGGTACTTTCTTCATAATAATTTTTGATAAATTACCACAATAAGAAAATGCCTGTGGACCTAATTCTTCGAGTTGATGGTTAAAGGTTACAGTAGACAAAGAGTCGCAATAATAAAATGCTCCTTGTTTTATTTCTTTAAGAGTGGTTGGAAAAGTAACTGTTTTCAACTCTGAACAATCATAAAATGCTTCTATCCCTATTTCTTCAAGACCTTCATTAAAAATAATCTCTTCAAGATTATTGCACCCATAAAATGCTTGTTCATCAATTAAAATAACAGAACTTGGAATTTCAACAGATTCAAGATACTTTTTATAAAGAAATGCTTCTTCATCAATATATTTTACAGTATAAGTTCTACCACGATAAGTTATTGAACTTGGTATCTTTAATGCCCCAACATAAGAACTATTAAAATCTGCAATATGTGCATCTCCATTATTGTCAACCCAATACGCAAAATCATCAATCCACACTTCGGCACTTGCAGTAATTCCTGCAACAGGAATAATCGCCATAATCATAACAAGCATTAAAAACATTGATAAAATTCGTTTTGTTTTCATTTCTTTTTATCTCCTTTAAAAGCATATAATTAATTTAGCCTGAAACAGGTTAAATTAATTATAACCTGTTTTAGGTTAAAAGTCAATACCCTAAAACAGGTTAAGTTAAAATATAGTTCAGATACTATCTGTATGCGTATGGTCGTTGTTAATACAAATATCTATATTTTAATTAAAAGGGGTGTTGTTTATGTATCCACGAATTAGAGATTTACGCGAAGACAAAGATTTAACTCAAACACAAATTGCAAGCATTCTTGGAATGTCACAAACGGGTTATTCTAAATACGAAACGGGAGAAAATGATATTCCAACTGCGGTTTTAATTCAACTTTCTCGATTTTACGAAACAAGCATTGATTATTTACTTGGTCAAACCGCCTACAAAAAACCTTACCCAAAATTATGGCAGTAAAAAAGGAGTGCGTTTGCACTCCTTTTAATTATACCCTGCTTTGAAGCTTGATTCGAACAAGTCTTTTACATTTTGTTTTAGAGGTTTATACTTGTCGCTTGACAAGTCTGGGTCTTGTTTTAAAATATCACGAGCGACTTTTGAAGTAAGTTTGAGCACACTTCTGTCATCAAAAATGCTTGCGATTTTAAGCGTTGGCAAACCGTGTTGTTTTGAGCCAAAAAAGTCGCCAGGACCACGCATTTTCAAATCTTCATCTGCAATTTTAAAGCCGTCAGTAGTTTCGCTCATAATTGTAAGGCGTCTTACTGCCTCTTCATTTTCTGCATCAGAAATTAAAATGCAGGTTGCCTGTTTTCCACCTCTGCCCACTCTACCACGCAACTGATGAAGTTGTGAAAGTCCGAAACGCTCGGCATTTTCAACCACCATTATATTGGCATTTGGCACATCAACACCAACTTCAATTACTGTTGTTGCAACAAGCAAATTAATCTCGCCAGACAAAAATTTTGACATTACATCTTGCTTTTCATTAGCCTTCATTTTGCCGTGCAAAAGACCTAATTTATAATCTTTGAAAAAGTCATTTTGCAATTTTTCATAAAATGCAGTTGCCGAAACCAAGTCAAAATCTTCATTTTCATCAACCATTGGGCAAACAATGTAACCTTGCAAGCCCTCATCTAAATGCTTTTTAACATAAGTGTAAGCTCTTTTTCGAAGTTCGGTTTTAACGCTGTAAGTTTCAACCGGTTTTCTGCCAACCGGCATTTCATCAAGCACCGAAATGTCCAAATCGCCATAAACCACGAGTGCTAATGTTCTTGGAATTGGGGTTGCGCTCATTACAAATGTGTGCGGATTTTGACCTTTTTCGCCAAAATCACTTCTTTGTTTAACGCCAAAACGGTGTTGCTCATCTGTTACAACAAGCCCTAATTTTTTGAACTCAACACCATTTTGAATTAAAGCGTGTGTGCCAATTAAAATGTCAATTTCGCCAGAAGCTAAAAGTTCTAAAATCTTTTTACGCTCGGCTGTCGGGGTTGAGCCAGTTAGCAACATTACGCTGATACCCTTACCATTCATCAACTTTGCAATTGATGAGTAATGTTGTTTTGCCAAAATTTCGGTTGGTGCCATTAACGCACTTTGAAAGCCGTTTTTTGCGGCATTGTACAAAAGTGTTGCCGCCACGGCAGTTTTACCTGAGCCAACATCCCCTTGCAAAAGGCGTGACATTGGTTTTGTGCTTTGCATATCTTCAACTGCACATTTTATGGCTTGTTTTTGCGCATTTGTCAATTCAAACGGAAAATCATTTATAAATTCATTTGTAAAATCTTTTTCAATTGGTGCAGTAGTCGCATTTGAATTATGCCCTTTTAACATTAAAAGACCTAATTGCAAATTCAGCAATTCTTCAAACACCAAGCGCTTTTTGGCAATTTCGCACGCTTCGGTACTTTCAGGAAAATGCACATTTTGCAAGGCGTATCTTTTGTGGCACAGTTCTAAATCTGCACGAATTTCATCTGGCAAACTGTCGCTCAAATCATCGCCAACCAACTCAAGCGCCTTTGCCATACATTTTTCAATATATTTTGAATTAAGCCCTTCTGTTGTGCGATAAATTGGTCTGATTTTGTCCGACTCTACCGGCTCAACCGAAGGAGATGACATTTCTTTTCTGAACAAATTGCCTGTAACCTTGCCAAAAAACAAAAACTCTCCACCATAAAAAATCTTTTCTGCGGCGTATTTTTGATTAAAAAGAGTTACCTGCATATTTGCCATGCCATCGGTCACAGTGAATTTATATAATGTTAAACCTTTTCTAATATTCACAGTTGAAACCTTTGTTGAAACATAACCTTTTACACAACAGTTTTCGCCCAAAGGAGCTTCTGACACAGAGTAACATTTGCTCCAGTCTTCATAATGTCTTGGGTAAAATTCCAACAAATCTTTAACCGTTACAATGCCGAGCTTTGCCAACTGTTTTGCACGCTTTTCGCCAACACCTTTGAGATATTGAATTTTAAAATTCTTGTCAAACATATAAATTCACCTGCCTTTCAAACATAAAAAGGGCGAAATATCATTTCGCCCTTTAAAATTTATTCAACTGAAATGATATAGTAATATACCGGTTGACCACCAGGAATCAAAGTTACTTCTGCATCAGCAGGTAATTTTGCTTCCAAAGCAGTTTTTGTTTTCATTGCGTCTTCTTCAGACACATCTTCACCATAAATCAAAGTTACAAATTGGCTTTCCTTTTTGAAAAGTGATTTTGTAAGTTTAACAACGGCTTTTTCAACATCTTGCTCAACAAATGAAAGTTTGCCGTTAGCAAGCGCTAAAATTTCGCCTTGTTTGATTTTGTGGCCTTCATAATCAGAGTCTCTTGCAGCAAATGTGATGCTACCAGTACCAACTGCGTCAGCCGCTGCTTGCATTGTGTTTGCATTTGTGTCGGCATCTGCATCTGGGTCAAACATAAGCATTGCAGAAATACCCATTGGAATTGACCTTGTTTGCAAAACAACAACCTTTCTTGTTGCCAAACGAACAGTTTGTTCAGCCGCCATAATAATGTTTTTGTTATTTGGCAAAACGAAAACTGTTTTTGCAGGTGTAAGTTCAACTGCACGCAAAATGTCGTCAGTTGAAGGGTTCATTGTTTGACCGCCTGATACAATTTGGTCTGCACCAAGGTCAGTAAACAAACTTTGAATGCCATCACCCGCTGCGATTGCAACAAAACCATAATCATTTTCTGGTTTAACAGGTGTGTAAGCGCCATTGTCATCAGATTGAACTGTTGACTCAATTTTTGCTTCACGTTTTGCTTGTTCGTGTTGCTCACGCATATTTTCAATTTTCATATTGATAAGAGAACCGTTTTCTAAACCCTTTTGAAGCGCCTTGCCAGGGTTATCAGTATGAACGTGAACTTTAATAATTTCTTCGTCATCTACAACAACAACGCAGTCGCCGATTGTTTCAAGATAAGCACGAAGTTTATTTGCATCAGCAGAAATGTCTGCTTGTTTTTTAACAATGAACTCTGTGCAGTAAGTAAAGGTAATTTCGCCTTCCCATTCTGCAGCAGCATTTGTTGCAGTTTTTTCGATGTTTGCAGAAGTGTTTGCCGCGTTATCAGAAGCCACAATTTCACCTGTTTTGAACACTTGAAGCATACCTTCAAAGATTTTTACAAGACCTGCACCACCTGCGTCAACAACGCCTGCTTTTTTAAGAACAGGCAAAATTTCAGGTGTTTTTGCAAGCGCTTCTTTTGCACCTTCAACTGCAATTTCAAAAACTTCAACGAAGTCAGTTTTGCCATCTTTAACAGCTTTTTCTGCCGCTTCACCAGCTTCACGCACAACTGTCAAAATTGTACCTTCAGTTGGTTTCATAACTGCGCCGTAAGCAGATTTTGTACCTTGTTTGAATGCTTCAACAAGGTCTGCGCCATCAGCAGTTTCAAGGTCTTTAAAGCCTTTTGAAAGACCTCTGAAAATGAGTGACAAAATTACACCTGAGTTACCACGAGCACCACGAAGAAGTGCGCCTGCAGTTGTTTTTGCGATATCGCCAACAGATGTTTCATCACAAACATTAAGTTCTTTAGCCGCGTTGCCGATTGTGAGCGACATATTAGTACCTGTATCACCATCTGGCACAGGGAAAACATTAAGCTCATCGACTTGAACGCGATTATTTGAAATATTATTAGCGCCTGAAATTACGGCTTGTTTTAAAATTTCACCAGTAATCACTTTATAAATCATTCCTTTCATAGATAATTAATTTTTAAAATTAATCATCAATATGCATTCCGTCAATATGAACTGTAACTTTGTTTACCTCAATTCCAGTAGCTTCTTCAACAGAATATTTAACTTTATGAACAATGCTGTTTGAAATAGCATTAATATTTACACCATACATAACAGTAATGTACAAATCAACATTGATTTTATCAATGTTACCTGTAACAACAATGCCTGTGTCATTGTACTGTTTTTTAGAAATCAAATTACGAACCTTTTGTGTACCTTTTGCAACCATACCTGCAACACCGTAACAAGAAGTTACTGCGTTACCAATAAACTCTGCAAAAAATTCATTTTCAATAATAACTTTGCCGTATCTTGTTTCAAAATTAATCATATTCACTCTTCCTTTCGTGTGATTTTATCTTAAATATAATTTTTCAATGTTTGAATATGGGTCGCTAATTGTTGAAATGAGTTCTCCTGAAAGTCTTTGCGAATAACTTACCGTTGCAAGTCTAAAAACAAGTGGAATGAACGGACTGTCATTTTCAAAACTTTCAAGCATTTCTTTTACTTCAACCTTGCTTGCCATATATTTTTTATAAACAGATAAGAAATCTGTTGCTTTTTTATCAGTAGAACCTGCCAAAACATTTTTGGTTGTTAACAAATTGGTGTAATCAAAACTTTTTGTTAACTTTACCTCGCCAACATACAAATCATAGTCGCCATCTTTAACAGCGTTTTTATACTCATTTGCGCTCACACCAAAACTTTTAACGTTAAGCCCGCTTGCTTTAAAGTTTTTAGTGAGTGTTGAAGCAACCATTGTTTGTGTGTTGTTATCCATATTATAAAGCAATGAAAGTTCAATTTTTTCACCGCTTTTATTTTCATAATAACCTTCGTTGTTAATATTACTATAACCGCTTTTTTTCAAATATTCAAGAGCCAAAACAACATTGTCTTCAAGGTTAAAAATGCTGCCTTCGTTTTTGGTAATTTCATTTTTATCATTAAAAAGTGACAATGCCGGCACCGACAATGAATAGTAACATTTTTCTGCTACATCTAAACGGTCAACCGCAAGCGACAACGCTTTTCTGACATTCTTATCATTAAGTTTGCTTCTGGTTTGATTGACGCCCACAAACACCAAATTTGTTAAATTAACATTTTTAGTTGTGCCGTTAATTTGTGGCATTTCTTTCAAATCAAATCCGCTATAATAAACATCAATTTCTTCAGAGCGAATTAAAAATTCCAACGCTTCATAATCAGGCACGTTTTGAAGAGTAATATCTTTTTTAGGTTTACCGCCAAAGTAATGCTCATTTCCTGTTAATGAAAACTCGCCTTTGTTATCAACAAAAACATATCTTCCAGAGCCGACTGGCGGAATTGGTTTTCCATCATCATTGGTTTTGTTTGCAGTTCCTTTTTTCACAACAGGAAAATCAAGCAAACGAACGGCATTTCTATCATCACGCTTTAATGTCAAAACAACCTTGCCGGCAGTTGCAGTATAACTTTCAACGTTTTCTAACGCGCCGGTGTATTCGGTGTTTTCACTTTTTTTCAAAAGTTCAATTGAATAAACAACATCTTCAGCGCTCACATAACTACCATCAGAAAATTGATAAGAGTTAAGTGCAATTGTAATTGTTTTGCCGTTTTGAAAAACATCACTCGCAACCACGTTTTGCGGGTTTAGATTGCCGTCTAACTTAACAAGTGGGTCAAACAAAAGTGAACAAACTGCTCTGTTGCCCGCTGTTGTTGCGGCGTACGGATTCAAACTGTCAGAAAAGCTGAAATAAAGTGCAATTTGTTTTCTTTTTTCAACCTTTTTTTGGGTTGTAAGTACCTGCTCTTGAGAAAGAGTTGTAACTGTTGTGTCAGGGGTTATTTCAGACTCTTGTGAGCAAGCAACAAATGAAAAACACAAAACAACTGACAAAACAAGCGTTAAAATCTTTTTCATTTTCTCACCCCAAAACAAAATTAAAATGTGTGTTCAAAATATTATATCATAAAACTTGTAAATAATCAATAAAATTATTGTTTAACTTTTTGATAATTAGGATTTTCATAAATTGAAATGTGACCGTTATCACAAATCTTTTTAAACCCTTTTTGCACCATTGTTGCAATGTCTTCTTTGTCATTAGAAGGTGCAACAAAATATTCAATTTTTGCCGCTAACTCATCTGAATGTGGGTCAAGATACAAATTAGGGTAATCATAAAGCATTGGCATAACAATACCTTCAACACCTATTACCTTGTCTTTATCAAGTGTTTCATCAATAAGCTGTGATGAAAGACTAAACTTCTCTTTGCCTGCAAAATAATCTTTAATGTAACTATTATTTCTTGCAACCATTCTTGGCATTGTCATTGCAATGCTAACCATTACGGCAGCTGTTACCAACACCTTTTTGTTTTTAGCTGACATATCTTTTAATGCCAAAATGCTACAAACAATTACAAGCGCTGCATTGCCGAATGTGTATTGATAATCAACGTGGTATTGATAAACCCAGTTTGTCATCAAGTTAATTAACACCATTGGTGTAAGAAGCAAAAGTGTTGAAACCTTTTTATTAAGTAGTGGCATAAACAACACAGGCAAGAACATCCACAAAATAAACTCAAATTTTTCTGCTGTGAACATTTGCGAAACTGTGTAGCCAAAATTCAAAAATACTGTTTTTATGATATTAGTTAAACTTGATTGGTTATCAATGGCATAATTTGAATATCTATGCACAAACTGCATATCTTCAAGTGTGCCAAAAGCAGGTTTAATGCTCATTGCAAAGCAGAAGTAACCAACTGCCAATAAAAGTGTTAAACTGCCGTGTTTTAAAAGGCGCTGACTTGCCAACATATAAAGCGCAATTGCCACAAGATAAATTGCGGCATCTTCTTTAATTGAGCAAAGCACAAGAGCCGAAATGTAAAACGGAACAAACTTTCTTTTTAGCATAAAATAAACTGTTAAAAGCACAAAGAAAGTTAAAAATTTGTTTTCGTGGAAGTCAAAATACAAACCGAATGTGAGTGATGGATAAGCCAAATACATTACACAGGTTGCAAGTGACATTTTTGGTGAAAAGCCCAATGTTTTCACAATGCCGAGTACAACAAACACACCTGCACCCACAAACAAAGTTTGCATTACACAAAGATAAGCAGGTGTTGAAAAAATATAATAACCTGGCAACAACAAATAAAAAAATGGTGAAAAATGCACCGCAAAATGTGACAAAAGCATATTTCGCTCAACGGTGGTATTAGGCACGCCAGTTTCTTTCATATAATCAAACATTTGCGCAAAAATGCCAAAGTCAAATGTGTCATATGTAAAAGAATAATATCTGCAAACGCCCATTAACGACATATACACAGTAAAAACAAAGAACAAAACTGCAACAATGATTTTCACTGTTTTAAAAGAAAATCCCTTTTCGAAAATTGGTTCTTCAAATCGGTTGAAAATCCAAACGCAAGAAATAAGACAAATTGTCGCTATGCCAACATTAAGCCAAATATTGCTTTCAGCACCCTTTTGCAAAGCCAAACAAAACGAAGTTGCCGAGAGAATAAGTGAAACCGACAACACTTTTTTTGGCTTAAAAGCAAAGGTTGACAAAATCATTAAAACTGCCATTATTATCAACATATCAATCACAAAAGAAAAAACGCTTTTTGATGTTATGTATTCGGCAGTAAAATATTTGTCTTTGCTAATTACCATAAAAAGTGATGAAATTGTGAAAAACGAAATTACAAACGAAGCAAGAATGTTTTGAACAAACCAAGGCTTTGTGCTGTCAGACAAATTGCCAACAACACTGTTTGAAACCCTTTTAGTTTTTTCAAAAAAGTTTTTTATTTGTTTCATTTTTCTCGCCTCGCTTGTAAAAATTTTTAAAATTAATTAGATGTCAGAAGTACAATGTGGACATTTTGTTGCCTCTACATCAACTTCAGATTTGCAGTAAGGACAAACCTTTGTTGTTGGAGCTTCTTCCACTTCTTCTTTCTTTGATAATTTTTTGAAGCTTTCTTTTGCTTTATCAATAAGATAAACAATCAAGAAAACAACAAACGCCATTAAAATAAAGTTGATAAGTGCTGTGATAAATGCGCCATATTTGATGCTTGCGCTACCGATTGTTACTGAAAGTGATGAAAAATCAACTTTACCTAAAACCAAACCGATAATTGGGCTAAACATATTATCAACAAGTGATGTTACCAAATCTTTCATGGCAGCACCAATGATAACGCCGACAGCCATAGAGATAGCGTCGCCCTCTAACAAAAAGTTTTTGAATGCTTTGAAAAATCCTGTTTTCTTTTCCATTTTTTATTGCTCCTTTAATTTTAAATTTTTATATCTTACTTCCTTTTGAACCTTTAGAGCCAAAAGACATTTTGTTCTCTAAAATGTTGGTTTCAAAAGAGAATTTAAGATTTTCTTTAGTTCTTGCGCGTTTGAATCCAAGTTCAATCATTCTATCTAACAACGCGCTGTATTTAACCCCTTTTGGCTCCCAAAGATAGAACGAAAGTGAGCCAGGAATTGTGTTGATTTCATTAACATAAACCTTTTTCTCTGCTTCATCAAACAAAAAGTCAATTCTAACAACGCCGTTGCAACCGAGCGCTTTGAAAGTCTCTTTAGCGTATTTTTCAACGTCTGCTTGAATTTTTTTGGTAATGTTTGCAGGAATTTGACGAGAAAGTGAAGCCATACCACCCGCTGACTTTGTGCCAGATGATTTTGCACCCTTTGCGCCTTTTTCTCCGCCTTTGTATTTATCTTCATAAGATAAAATTTTACCTGTCATAATTGGTTCTTCAATTACCGAAGTTTCGCACTCATCAGTGTCGCCAACAACCGAACAGTTAAGCTCACGAAGGTTTACAACTGCAGGCTCAACAATAATTTTTTGAGCGTAGTTCATTGCATCTTTAATTGATGCTAACAACTCATCGTGGTCGTCTGCTTTTGAAATACCAACAGAAGAGCCAAGGTTTGCAGGTTTAACAATTACAGGGTATGAAAACTTTTCTTCAATTTCTTTTAAGATTTTAGTTTTTTGCGCAACATATTCTTTTGAATAAAACTCAACACAGTCAAGCACAGGCACACCTGCTTTTTGCAAAATGTATTTGCAAACTGCTTTGTCCATACCAACCGATGCTGAAAGCACATCACAAGAAACATAAGGAATACCTAAAAGTTCAAACCAACCAACCAAAGAACCATCTTCACAGTTAGTACCATGAACAATTGGAAAAGCAATGTCAACAGAGCACAAAACCTTTTTGAAAAGGCCTTTTTTAAGCTCAATTAAATTGAACTTTTCGCCTTGACGCACCATTGTAACATTTTGCGCTTTTTTAAGAAGAGCAGGAATGTCACGGTACTCTTCAATATTTGTCATACACTCACATGTGTACATTTCGCCAGTTTTTGAAATGTAAATTGGTGTAATGTCATACTTCTCGGTGTCTATGTAGTTCATAGCCTGAACTGCCGAGATTACTGCAACCTCGTGTTCAACAGAACGGCCACCAAAAAATACAGCAACATTAGTTTTCATTTTATCAAAATCCTTTCTTGAAAGGTTAAATTTTATTTAGATTTAGGGGTTAATTTTATAAAACTTGCAATTGCCGGTATTGCAATTACAACAGCCAATAGAATAACAAATAAATTGATAAAATTATCGTAAAAAACAAAGTTTAAAATGTCTACACCAATCGGTACAATTGTAACATAAATTATAAACTTTATAATCGTCTTTTTTGGAGTATCTTTAGGAAAAACTTCTCTTATTGCATAACGTAGAAAAAGAAAAATTAAAATTGCTTGAATGATAATAGCAATAAAACCTAAAACATATGTTTCATCACTAACCCATCTTGCAAGTAGCAGAACACCCAAAAAGCACCATACTAACAAATCGCGTTGTTTCAACCAAGCGACAAACATCTGCCATTTTGTAATTTTCATTTTTTCTCCTTTGTTTTAAATAAAAATATTCGTTTTGCTGACAAATAACACATCATTAGTTTTAGTAGGGGTGACAATGTGTGGGTGCCCCCCCAAGGCCCACACATCGTGTGCCCCCCC
>JAZRPW010000022.1:0-18769 GCA_045649405.1 Acutalibacteraceae bacterium | reverse complement strand
ATTAACTTTAAAAACTCCTAAGTTTAAACTCAAAAAAGGCAAAAAGCAATTTAAAGTTAAATACACAAAAGTAAAAGACGCAACTGGATTCCAAGTTAGATATAAACTTAAAGGCAAATGGAAAACAAAAACTTTTGCTGCAAAAAAATCAGTTACAAAAGCAATCAAAAAACTCAAAAAAGGTACATACAAAGTGCAAGTTAGAGCTTTTGTGCAAAGTGGCAAGAAAAAAGCTTATTCAGCTTGGGCAAAGGTAAAAAAAGTTAAAGTTAAATAAGCAACAAAAAACACGGGCTGAAAATGGCCCGTGTTTTTTATTTAGTTATTTGATTCGCCTAAAGTTAGATTTGCTTCATAATTTTTACCGTTTCTATAAATTGTAATGCTAACTGTTTCGCCTGGTTTGTGCTTTAATCTTTCGTTATTATAATCATCATAATCATTGATTTTTGCACCGGCAAACTCAACAATAATATCTGCACTGCGAATTCCAATTTCATCTGCTGGAGAATTTTCAGTTACCTCTTCAACAACTGCGCCTGCAGGATAACCCATTGAAACAAGGTCTTGTGCTGAGTAGTCTGTGCTTACCTTAACGCCCACATAAGCATATTTTTTGTCTTTGTTGTTGATGATATTGCTAACAACTTTTTTAACTGTATTTGAAGGAATTGCAAAACCCATTCCCTCATATGCTTCGCTACTGATTTTTGATGAATTAATGCCAATTAACTTGCCATTATAATCAACCAATGCGCCACCTGAGTTACCTGGGTTTATTGCTGCGTCGGTTTGCAAAAGTTTCATTTGCGCAGTGCCTTCAAGTTGAAGTGTTCTGTTAAGACCACTGATAATGCCAGATGAAACCGAACTCATAAACTGCTGACCGCCCGGGCTACCAATTGCAACCGCCATATCGCCAACTGCAACTTCATTTGAATCTGCAAATTCAATTGCCACCAAATCTTGTTTTTCAATTTTCAAAACTGCCAAGTCATAATCTGAATTATAACCAACAACCTTTGCAACAATTGGTGTTTGTGGGTCGGTTGATAAATATACCGAGATTCGTGCAGTTGAAGATGTTTGAGAATCAGTCGCAATACTAATTACATGATAGTTTGTAATGATGTAACCATCTTTACTATAAATTACACCTGAGCCCTCACTGCTTGTGTCGGTTGAGAAGCCGAAAAATGTGTTTACTGCTGCTGTTACACCAATGCCAACAACACTTGGCACTGACTTTTGTGCAATTGCAGAAACTGCGTTGGTCGCCTTTTCATCTACTGTTATGTTTGTTGTTATTCCACTAGATTGTGATTGTGGTTGACTTGGAATTAAACTTTTTGAATAAACAAAACCAACCGTTACCGCAGAAGCTAAAATTGAACAAATCAAACAACAAGCAATAAGCGCTCCAATTGAGAATTTATTTTTTGGCTCTTTTGGTGGTTTTTGATAATATGAATATTGATTGCCAAACGGGTCAAAATTGTTATTATAATTATTCATCAAAACTCTCCTTTTTTTGTTTTGTATTATCATTATACTTCATTTTTTCAAAAAGAGTATGAATAAAAAGTAAATTATTAAAACCGCCTTGAAAAACTTTTCAAAGCGGTTTTATTTTAGATTTTTCCTTTGTTGCAAGGGTTGTTAATGATGCCAAAGCCAACCAAAACAGGCAAAACAATATCTAAAAATTCATTCATTGTTTCGCTGATGTCAAGGCCAGTAAATTGTTTTATGCAAAATACTACAAGTGCTGCGATTGATACCCACAACCCCCATGATTTTAATCTGTTTTGCACCTATCTCACCTTCCCTTCAAGGTCGGTTATTCTGTGATTTGAAACTTTAATTTGTTCTTCAATTACAGGTATTCTGGTTATAAAACTGTTGTGTTTTTCAACACGTTTTTCTAATTCTAAAAGTCGATAATTAGTTAACTTTGCACTTGTTAAAATGCCTCCAAAAGTGCCTAAAAGTGTTCCTAAAAAAGAAATTATTGCAATGAAAATTTCGCTCATTCAACTGGCTTTAACCACTTTTTCGAGCAAAAACCTGTGATTCTTTTGCCTGATGTGGCTTTTCCTTCAACTTTGTACCAATTCTTTTTCTTCATTTTAACTTCTAACTTAGTTCCCTTTGAAAAGGTTCCAACAACTTTGCTTAAAATGCTTGACTTTTCTCTGCAATTTAGCACACTT
Source organism: Acutalibacteraceae bacterium (assembly GCA_045649405.1). Classification (GTDB taxonomy): domain Bacteria; phylum Bacillota; class Clostridia; order Oscillospirales; family Acutalibacteraceae; genus RUG11462. Next base: position 16,556 of record JAZRPW010000022.1, on the reverse strand, counting down.
TTGTTGGTTTGTACTATAACATATTCTTTTTTCTTCTTTTTGCGCACTTTTGTTTTTGTGTCATATTCAATATAAGGACACTCGCACCATTTTGTCCAGTTTCGAGCATTGAGTTGCGTTTGCACAACTCCAAAACTGTGTCCCCTTGCTTCAACAACCTTGCCTTCTCCAACATAAACACCAATATGCCCTGGCATAAGAACACAAATGCCTGCAACGTCTGGCATTGAGTCAATGTCGCCTTTGGTTTTAGCTTCGTTATACATCATTTCTTCATTCACATCAGGGCAACCGTTTGACTGATATTTTGGTGTTTTGTCATTCTCATCATCGCACCAAATATAGCCCTTGATAAGTCCAATGCAGTCGTGCACCTTTTCATCTAACTGGCTTAAAAAGTTAGTTGCAGTGTAGTAATTTGGATATTGCCTTTTCTTGGAGTAATAAAGTTCTTTTGTTGAGTTTTGTCCAAAAGTACCGTACCAATATGGCTTGCCGAGTTGTGCTTTTGCATAGTTTACCAATCCACTTGCTGTCTTTTTCGACATTTTATCTCCTCCTTAGATTATTTTAAAATTGTAATAAATTATTCTTTCATCAGAAAAATATTGCCTTTTAAATTGAGTTAAATACAAACTTTTTATTTCTTGTATATTTATATTTTTTAAATCAAAAATCAAATAAAAGCTATATTCATCATCTTCACATTTTTGTTGTAAATGATATTTGTCTAAAACTATGATTTTATCTTGTAGTTCAATTTGGACTTCAAATTTCAAGTTGTTTTTGAAACTCATAATATCAGTAACATCGATTTTTAAATCTTTGCTTGACAAATTATAATATGTTGAAATTTGCAATATTTTTCATTCCTTAAGATTTATAAATATACTTGATTTGTCTGATTGCAAAATAGCCTGCTCGCTCTAAACCTACACCAAAATGACGAATGCCAAAAATACATGGCGTTTTTCTTATGATATTTTCAGTACCTTCAAGTTCAGCGGCCGAAATTTCACTTACAACTTGTTTGTGGTTTTCATTTAAATAGGCAAGTTTTGCCGCTTTCTTGGTGTTGGTTTTATCTTTCAGCAAAACAAGTTCAACTGCAACAATATTTTTTCTGCCATCTTTTAAAAGGCGATTTGCACCGGTAGTAAATTTGCTTTTTATGCTAACATTTGACAAAGTCATAGTGTTCCCCATATTTTGGTCGATTGAGCCTTCAAGCGCATATAACAAAACCTTTTCTGGAGAATGTGTTGAACTTGCTTTTGCAACAATTAATGCTTTGCCTTGGAAGTTCAATGACAAAAGCGCATTTGCAATTCCAAAGTCATATTCAAAATAAAACCAAGCTATTTTGTCAAATGCTTTTTTGTTACCATTAGCCGAAGAAGCCGACAAAAAATGCGAAGAATTGTAATCAAACAAAAAACATCTGTTATCAACAAAAAGCATATAGTAACCATCATCATCGGCACAAAATGCGTTGCTAAACTCTTTTTCGTTTAATTTGTTTTCTATTTTGTCAGAAATGCGATAAAATCTGTGGGTGTAATTGCTTGAACTTGTAATGGCGTAAACCCGGTTGTCAGACCCTAAAAACACCAAGCGATTTGAACAACTCATAATAGTTTCAGGATACAAACAACCTATTCCTGTTTTTAATGTTTTGATTGTGATTTTTTCAGTAATTGCTTTAGTGATTGTGCCACCACCAAAAATATGGTCAGGAGTAAGCGAAGAGCCGCTTATTGCTGAGCAAACACCTATTTGGTGTGCTTTGAAAACCAACAATCTATCATTGTTTTGTTTGAGTGCCACAATGTTACTGCTTCGCTCGCCAAAATAGGCAAAATTGCTTTCAGGAAAATACAACGGATTATCTTCTCTTGAAAAACGAACAACATTGTTTTTCATTTTATTGCCTGTTACAAACACCCTTGAATTAAAGTTTTCAGCAACGGTCATTCTAAAAAAGTCGTCTTTGTCATTTGCTTTATATGCAGTTATTACAAGATTATTTCTTATTGAGTCTGACATTGGCAAAGCCATTTCTGTTCCAAGCACGTTAAATGTAACTATCTTGCCATTAACTCGGTCAATTGTAAACGTAAATTCTACTTCGCCAATTTTAGTTGGGTAAGACGTACTGCTGTTATAAGGAATTTCTATTAGATAATTCGCACCGGTGTTATCGGTATAATCGATAACTATATTTTCGCCAGAATTATTTGAAAGATTGTTTGCCGGTAAATAAAAGGTAGTTGAAAGACCATCGGTTGTAAAGCCTGCTCTAAACCCACCTGAAAGCATATTAAAATCTTCAAATCTTCTTGAAGTTGGAAAGGTTCTTTTTGATGATTGCAACTGTGAGTAGTTGTTTCCTTTTCCATGAATGCTAACTAAAGGCTTGTAAATATCTTTTGAACCAAGCTGACTAATTTTATTAAACTTTAAATTTAATTCATAAATATATTTATCGCAAAGTATGTTTTTGTTGTCAAACACACCTAAAAGCAAATAACAGCCACCATCAACCGTTTCTTTACCTGAAAATGACAAACAATTTATTCTTGCAAAACCATTAGAATAATCAGAAAAATTAATGGTTTTCAAATCTAAAAAAGAGTAAGATGAATCAGACTTTACGACAAGTATTCTCACACTGCAAGATGTATCATCTTTATTTGTTACCAAAAACATTTTATAACCCAAACCATCAACATATGAACCAGTGCTAATAGGTACAACAGTGCAGTCGGTTTGTGACAAAGAAATTTTTGATTTAACAGCAGCACCTTTTCTTGTTTTTAATGCTTTGCCTTGATAATACATATTCAAACATTCAGAAAGCTCGTTGTCTGATAAATCACTAATCACATCACGCGTGTTAAGGCCACCATCAAATGAGTTTATTACAAATTCTTGAAGTTTTTTGCTACTCATTAGCAGTCACTCCCCTTCACAAACGTGTCGCTAATTTGCCCAATTTCACAATGCTTTTTAAGTTGTTGCTTTTTACAATCATAAATAACTTTAAAAACATCATAATCATTTGTTGTTCCTAAAATGTTTTGAATAAGTGAAGCAACACCAAAAACTGCACAATTATTCAAAGCCTGTGGCTCTAAATCAAGTTCTTGAGAAATTTCTGTTACTGGCACAAAATCTTTTTTGCCATTTAAATAATAAAGGTCTGAATAAATTGTATTAACAATGCTTAAAAGTCGCTCGCCAATATTAGAAGTTTCAAAAATGTCGTTGGTGTTATAACCTGAAATTTCTAATGCTGTATTAAATAATTGCTCAGCTGTCACTAACATCACCGCCTTGATTTTCACTTGTTAAAACTTCCGCCAACTCTTGTTTGCTGTTTTTGTCTAAACTGTCAAGTTCTTCGGCAATGAGTTTAATATCTTCACTTGAACTTGTTTCAACAGAAGTTTCGCAAATGAATGATAAGTTTTTGTAACGACTTGCATCGAATGGAAAATACCAAACTTCGCCGTTTTCATTCTTTTGATACAACGGTCTGAAAGCATACATATTAATCATAAATTCCAAGAAAATTTTTGCCACTTCTTCTAAAAATACATTGTAACGCTTTTTGATGAGTGTGAGTGGTAATCTTGCTGATTCTTTTACTGCATTAATTGCAGATGAGTTTTGCGCTTTGATTGTGCCAAGTGCCGCATCAGTTGCACCTGCAAGACTTAAAGTTTTTTCAATTACATCGTTTGTAATGTAATTTAAGTCGCCTGAAAAATGTGGTGGCTCAATGTATTTAATTGTTTTGTCAAACTCATCAGCATTGCCATAAAAACTAATAATTTGACCTGGGTTATTTGTTACCGTTTCATTCACAACATCGCCATTAACAAGCATAATTGGCATACCCATCATCATAACCGACCAAACGGTTGCAGTGAGCATTCTGTTGATTGCAATTTGGTTTGGAATTAAGTTTGTAATTTCAGAATCACCGTAGCAAGCCGATTCGTTTTCCCAGTTAAATTTAGCAATTGGGTAAAGTTTAAGACCTGTGTCCCACTCTGGTTTGATGATTGCGTTTTTGCAAACTTTAATTGCTTTTACTGTAAAATCATCGCCTGAATATTCTTTATAAAACTTTGTCAAAACGGTTGCTTTTTGCGAATAAAAGGCTTCCATATCAGCATATTCATTATCTGGCTTAATGTTCTCAATTTGCTCTCTTGAAACACCATTTGCCTTTGCTTCTCTAATAAGGTCACCAACTGTTTTTCTGCTTGTAATAATAATGTATTCTTGGTTTTGAACATTGTCTTCAGTTGGATCAGATACGTCAAAATTTTCAATTTCAATAACTTCAGCAACAATGTCGCCCATAATTGGTACAGTGCGTTTTTCATCTGCAAAAAGTCCGGTTTTTATGTTACAATCCCAATAAGCATAAACCACACCACTACCTGAAATATAAGCATTTTTTAGCGCTGTATTACAAACATCGTCTAAATTAATACGCTTTGCACAAATGTTAAAATATTCTGAAATGGCTTTTGCTGCTAAATGAATTTCTGCATTTGACATTTTGTCGAAAGTTTTTCTTTTGCCAGATAAAAATTCGTTGTACAAATCGGTTTGTGCTTGTTTTGAATTCACACTAGAAACACCAACAGGTTGAAAGGTTGTTTTGAAATTTTCGCCACCAACGATGGCTGTTTTATAATCAGCAATACGCTTGATAACATTGTGTCTTACAAGTGGTTTGTCATTGCCACATTTTGCACCATACCATTGGTCGCCTGAATAAAATCTGCGATTTTGTTTTGTCTGCTCATAAAGACCTTTTTTGCCAATGCCACATTTATAATTTTCTGCATTTTCGTGTTGCAAAAAAATCTCTCTACAAACATCACTATATAACTTCAAATTTTTCACTCCCTTTTAATGTTTGGGCAGTAGAATTTCTACTGCCCAAAAGTTTTTTGTTTTACTCAATAGTAATTGCACAAACATTAGTTTCAGCAACAGTGGCACCTGCAACTGTAACTCTTGCAAAATGATAATATGTGCCTGGTTCTTGACAGCAGTCAAAGAATAATCTTGTACCTTCAAAGTTAGAAACTCTTCTTGAATTTGCTTTGTTTTCATCAGCACAAGAATACCAACTAATTGAAATTTCATCTGATTCATTCGCTGTATAAATTTCAAAATCAATTTCTTTTGCGCCCATATCTTGAGTTACACTAACTGTTTTAGACAACTCTGAAATTGCTAATTCTGGTGCAAGCGCTGCCCAAATTGATGTAGCATAAGCATTTTTTACAAACACATCATAATAAATTCTGTAATCGAATTTATAAGCGTCTGCGTTAATGTTTTCTTCCGGTGTGAAGATTCTAATTTTTTCGCTTTTTTTAACCAAAGAGCAAGCTTTTTTAGGAAGCATAAGCATATAAACGCCTCGTGAGCCTAATGATGCTTTAAAGCCACCTGCACCTTCTGACAAAAAGTCAAACGCACTCATCATTTTTGAGTTTGAAACAGGAATGATTGAAACATTGTCAATCTTGCTAACTTCAAAATTGAGTTCGCCTTGTTTGAATGTGCTTACTTCAACAACCTTTGAAAGCTCATCGCTCTTTCTGAGTTTGTTCCAATAATAACGGTCAACCAAGCAAACAATTTCTTCATCTAAACCGATTTCGTCTTGAACTTTGTCAAGCAAATCATAAAATGATGAAAGTGGTTTTTCTAAGTTAATATCCGTAACCACTTGACTATTGATTGCTGCGTATGACGCCAATTTTGAAATAACATAGGCATCTGTTTCAGGAACAACCTTTGTTTTAACAAATTCGCTCATAACAGAGCCAGCAAGTGAAGCAATACCTGTTTCATCCATATCTTCACGGTCAATTGTGAATGTTCTTGCTCTGTCCATTTGCATTTCATAAGCAGTGTTGTGAACATTAACTGTGCCTTTGATAAAGCCGTTTTCACGGTCATAGTCGCCAAGACCTTGCAATGAAATGTTTGGAATTTTTACTGTTTTTGCGCCGACAAATTTTGCTCTAAGTGTGTTGTCGGCCATAAATCCTACACTAGATTTTTCTGTAATAATTTTATCGAGTTCGCCTGTGAATTTTGTAGCGAACGCTTCGTTGTTTAATGACATAATATTTTTTCTCCTTTTGTTTTAAAATTTTAGTTATTAATTGCTTTTAACATTGCAGAAATATAAGATAACCCACATTCTGCACCGGTTGTTTTTAAAGAGCCAACTGCTCTTTGTTTGTTTTTTTCTCTGTTTTTTTGCTCTTTTTCAATTTGCTTTGATTGAAAAAACAGACAACGCAAAAGTGCGTCAAAAAGTGAAATGTTTTTGGTTTCACTCAAAATTTTTGCTTCATCTGGAATATCATCAAGCGATTTTATTTCTTTGAAATTTTCAAAAATCAAATCAGTTTCGGTTTTCTTTTCTTGTGTTTTAGTTTGATTTTCCATTTCAAAAAGTTTTTGAGCTAACTCTTCATCGCCACTTACTTTTTCAAGCAATTGTGATTTTAACGCTTCATCTTTTTGAAGTTTAATTTTTTCAACAAACTCTTGTACTGACAGATTTTCGCGGTCTGCTAAACCCTGCAAAGTGCAAAAAACAGATTTGTGTTTTTCGGCTTTCATTCCAAGTTTGATGTATTCTTCTACTTGAGATTCATCAAATCCAATGGTTTGTAAGCCGATTTTAACCTTGAATTTTTCTTTTTCTGTTGTCTTCACTAGGTCAATTCCTTTCCCAAATTATTTAAATATCGTCCTGAATTTCACCATTATAATTTAAAAAGTTTTCTATTTCTTTTGCGATTTTTCTTTGCATTTTCAAGTCTTCTGCCGAGATTTTTTCAACCACTCTTGATGCTTGCTGGTCGTTTGGTTTTTGCTGTCTGTTTTTTAACAAGCACCAAACTAAAAATGCAAAAAGAAATAAAATAAAAATTAAATCAATCGTAAATTACCACCCCAATCAGAAAATGAATTTTCGCCATAAGTTTTTGGTTGTTTTGCTTTTTGTTTGGTGTGTTTTTGATAAGAAATATTGTTTTTCAAAATTGTTGCGCAAAAATATCTCATTTCATCAAGCGCATGGTCAAACTCTTTAACAACTGCGTCGGTTTGTTTTGTTTCATCCCACCGATAAAGGTTGAATTCTCTTATAATATCGGTACAATTTTCGTTAATTAAAAGTTGACCTGAATTTAAAAGTTCGCAAACAAAACTTATTCCACCCAAAACATGGTTGTTTGCGGTTCTGACTTTAAAGTCACCACGCCGTTTTATTGTTTGAATGAAAGATGCTGCTGAGGGGTCAATGACAACCGTTTTAATTTTGTACCCTGCCGTAAATTTTTGCAGTTTCTCATAGTACTCTTCATCGGTAAGTTGCTTTTGTTCACGCTTTGAGTCAAAGTAAAACTCTTTTAACCTGACTGCTTTATCACCTGTGTCAACCCACAGCCCCATACTAAAAGGGTTTGAAGTACCATAATCGATACTGACATAATATTCCCCTTCAAAGTCGGTTGATTTTGTAATGTTTTTATCACAAAACATTGGGTAAACAAGACCTTCAGATTTAACCCACTCGCCAAAAACAAAACGTTTTAAAAATATGCCGGTGTACAAACTTTTGGCACGTTTTATTTGTTGCTCAGTTAATGTTGGATTGTCCTCCATTAAAAAGCGAATGTGGAGTGCTTTTCGCTCGTTTTTGCCGTCAGCATCTTTAATCCATTCTTTGTAAAACCAGTGTTCAGAGTGTTCGGGGTTGCAGTTAAACCAAAGTTTTGCTTCGCTCACAGACAGAGTTCTAGCCACCGCCTGCTCAACAAAACCTTTGTCTTGCAATGCAACCTCATCAAAAAACACACCGTTTAATGTTAAGCCCTGAATCAATGCCGCAGAAGATTTATCTTTACCACCGAAAATGTAAAAATAGTTTTCTTTGCCGTTGCCTTTGATTGTTAACACGTGCTTTGAAGCACTGTAAGACAGCGCAAAAAACGAAGTGATATCTACCATTTCACGCATTAGAGAAATGATGTTTCGCTCGGTAGCAGAAATTGTTTTTCCGCAAATTGCAAAGTAAGATTTGTCAAAATGTCTCATCGCCCAGTGAACGAAAGAGAGTACCATTACCGCGGTTTTGCCGCTTCGCACTGCGCCATCGCAAATTATTGCATTGTACTGCTCATATTTTTTGCTGTGGCCAAAGCGCATTACGACTTTTTGTTTTTCTGATAACTTCTCAATCTTCACTTTCAAGCGCCTTGTAAAGTTTTGAAAGATTTGACTTTTTTACTTCTTCATCTCTTTCTAAAATTGCCAAAACTTCTTTAATTGCACTTACTTCGCCTTTGGTTGCTTTTTCAACCAACGCTTGCATAATGGCGGTGCCGTTGTTGATTTGGCTTTTCGGCACGCCCTTTGCAATAAGCTTTTCTTCAGATTCTTCATCGGGCTTCAAGGATAATATTGTTTTTATTGAAGAAGACAGCGAATTTTTGTTTTTCGCCACAAATATCCCTCCAAAAAAAATAATTGTTCCTACCCATAATCCCACCCAACGACTTCAACATTACTTTGTCGTTATTCATGCAAGCACTCGAGAAGTCGTAACTAGTATTTGAGTTCTCGCCTGCCGCAAGTTAAAACTAACACACTGTCAACCGGACATTCAAGGACATGTTATTGCAAACAAAAAAACACCTTCCAAAACGGAAAGTGTTTTTAAATTTTGTATCGCTTTATCTGCCAAAAGCCCACATTACCATATCAATTTTTCTCGGTGTCCAAAAGTCCGTATCAAACTTAAAATTCAATTCATCTGCTTTGTCTTTCATTATCTCAATCAGAATGACTCCATCATTTATTTTAAGTGAATCAGGATTCATATTTTGCAATTCAAAATCATAATATTGATGTCCAACTTCTCTTAATCGTTTTACAACAAATTGGTCAACTGTACCAAAACTTTCAGGAAATAAGATTGAAATTAAACCGCTTGCACCTGCAATTCCAAGACCACGTATTTCACTAGCTATTTCTAAACATTTATATACATCGCTTTTTGATACGTTAAATAATCTTGTTTGAATGCTTTTTAATAAATAAAGTTCATTGTTCTCAATATATTTTTGCAAACTTTTTCTTGTTGTTGCAAGTCTGTTTTTGGCGGTGTATTTCCAAACAAAATATTTGTGATAAAGAAAATTATAAAACTCTTCTTCAGTCATTTTTTCAACATCATCAGCATTAATATTTTCAATATATCGCTCTAATGGTTTTTGGTCATCTCTTAATTTTTCCCAATAATGGTTTAGTGCTTCTTTCCAATCACTTTCAAACTCGCTATTCCACAATGTTCTAAATCCGCTTGATTCATACTCGTTAGTATTATGTATAAATTCAATTGATTTATCATAATCTATATCTTCTGTTTCTTCTTCGTTATCTAAACAGAAACTGTCTCTATCAAAAAACATTTTCAATATAATATACACACCATAAAACACATAATAAAGAATAGCGAAAAGAACACATATTAGAAACGGAACAAGCATTACTAAAGTTTTCATAAAGTAGTACAAAAGACATAAAAAGCCAAAACAAACTTTACTGAATCCATAATATCTATTATTTTTTATATGAAAAGGAAATCTATAAATCCAATCATCTTTAATAACACACAATAATTTTTTTAATAACATCACTTGTTTCGCCTCCTTAATTCAATTATACAATATGATTTGTCCAATAAACCGGAAAGTGTTTTTGTTTTTTGTTACTTTTTATTTATTTTTTTTGCCTTTACCAAACAAACCGCTTAAAAATCCACCTGCTTTGGCGGCAATGTCAATTGCATTAGAAGTGCGTGTGTAGTCATCAAAAACTTCGTCTTCAATCATTGCTTTTCTTGACTGTGCAATAAGCTCTTCCTCTGCCATAACCGAAGCGTAGTCAAACACTTCTTTTGCAACATCTTTTACAACATTGCCACGGTTTTGTTTTGCAACTTCTTTTGAAAATTCTTTTTCTTCTTTTGTCATTTTATATGCTTTTGGGGTGCAAGAGATAAGCAATTCGTTAAATTTTTCTTGAAGCGCGGTTGAAGAAAATCTTGCTTCAAACTCTGCCACATCGGCTGATGTTTCGCCAAGCAAATTGATTTCTTCAATAAATTCATCAACCTGCCCTTTCAAATTTTCAGGCACGGTGTAATATTTATCAAAAAAATCTACTCTGGCATCAACACATTTTTTAATGTTTTCATTCATAATATATACCCCTTTAAATTTTTAAAGTAAAGATGTTTGCCTTTTTATCTTTTACCTTTTTAACAAAGTCTTTTTCATCTTTTATTTCTGTTTCAAATTGGACCCCTGCCAAAAAGTCTTTTTCATGCGCAATGTGGTTGTCTGTGCCTGCAAACTCTAAAAGTTCATAATTTTTAGCATAGTCTTTTGCCATTTTATTTTCAAATTCACTTCTGCAAGCATTTATAATCTCAACGCCTTCAACACATCTTGGAAAAAGTCGAATGTGGTCGATGTAAAAGGCCTCACGGAATGGGTGGGCTTGAATTACAAGTGCGCCGTTTTCAATTAAAAACGGCAACTCTTCACTCTTTTTCATATCCATAATTTCTGGGTGGTCAAGATACCACCGCTTGTCAAGGCCGTAAACCAAAAAGTCTGTGCCACCATAAGAAAGTTCGGCGCCACAAAAAACTTTAATGCCAATTTCTTCGGCAATTTCTAACGCCTTTTCATAATCAGAAAAGAAATATTCAATTCGCTCTTTATAACTCTCTCCTGCAGCTGAATTAATATTGCCATCTACAAAATGGTTGGTAATAAAAACACCTGCGTATCCGAGCGATTTATAAAATTCTAAATTTTCACGAACGCCAAATTTTGCACATTGACTAACTGGGTAGGTGTGCAAATGAGTCTCATATTTAAACATAACTCCACCTCTTTGTGTTTATTATACAAGATTTTTTGCAAGATTTCAATAGGTTCCAAAATGCAATAAACAACAGTCTATATTGCAATTGACTTTGTTTTTTAAAAGTTGTATAATTAATTTATCAAACTTAAGGAGTATATTTTATGAAAAAAATAGTTTGTATTCTACTTGCAATTGTGCTTGTTAGTTGCTGTTTTGCAATTAACCCAACTGCACAAACAAGTGCTAACCCTAATCCTAATGTAACAACTTCTTCTATTGCTGCTATTAGAGATTCGCTTGAGCTTGTTTGGAACGATGAGTTCGGTGGCGAAATTGGTTGTGGCGCGCCAAAAAAAGCGCTTCCTACAACTAACGGTTTTGATGAAAACGGAAATCCTACTTCTGACGAAGTTAGAGCGAGCGCTAAATGGGCTCATGAGAGATATCGTAATGGTGACCCTAAAACTCGTAATGGTCAGTTGCAACATTACGTAGGTGTTGATGGCAGAAACTCTTGGACTGAAGATGGTGTTTTGTATCTTCGCGGTCAAAGAGAAGAAAACGGATATCTTGATCCAATTACAAAGAAAACTTATAAATGGACAGCTGATGGTCTTCGTTCAAGTTATTTTGACACCAAAACAGGTCAAGCAAATCTTCAAGGTTTTAGATTTGGTATGATGGAAGCGAGAATTTACACCGTTAACGGTAGGGCAAAAGTTGACGAAAACGGAAACCCTGTGCTTGACAGAGATGGCAATATTATGCAAGACCCAAAATATTCACAAGGTCTTTGGAATGGTTTTTGGACTTCAGGCAACCCTGATATGAGTGAAGAACAAGCGTTTATTAGAAACAAGAGTGAAAAATCAACATGGCCTTATTGTGGTGAGATTGATATTTGCGAAGCTTACACAACTCCATCTGGCTATTCTACATATAATTCTTCAACCGGCAAAACAGACATTGATTCTTACGGAATTAGAATCAAAGCGAGTGATATGTTAATCAAAACTGACTCACAAGGCAAAATTCTTATTAATGACAAAAGTGGAAATCATCTTGTACAATATGATAAGTCAGGTGGCAGTTATGTTGTTGTAGCAGAGGGTTACGAATCAAAATTCACTACTACCGCTGACAGCATTACAATAAATTCAAAATCACATATTATTCGTCAAGAGACAGACGGAAAAATTTATATAACAGACAATAAAAACAAAACAATTGTTGACACAGAGGGTAACTGCTATAATTCAGCAACTTTAGCAACATCTCAGTTGCATTACAGAACTGGCGAGCGTTTTGACGGCTCACTTGTTAGCGGTGTAACTGTACCAAATGAGAAAACAACAGCGCTTAGCGGTGGTTATAAAGTAAGCCAAGGTGCTGCAGGAAATGCGATGTTGGGCGACACAGGTTATCACACCTACGGCGTTTATTGGACACCAACTCAACTTGTTTATTATTATGATGATTTAATAGTTGGTTACCACGATATTACTGACCCAAAATTTTTCCAACTTCGTGAATGTCCACAATATATGTTCTTAACCTTCCCTATTGGCGGCTCTGTTCCTGGCGACCCTAACCCTGCACTCGATTTTGCAGATTATATGGTTGACTATGTTAGAATTTATCAAGCAGATGACGGATTTAATACAGATGAAAACTATCAAGGTGCTTATGGTTTCCCTGAACTTAATGACCTTGACCAGCCTGTTTCATATTACAACAAAGTAACCGATGCTTATTCTAACATTCAAATTTTAAACATTAACAATTCTTGTGAAGTTTCAAACGGCGCAACAAAATCTTCTTTATGGGTTGCACCTTATAGAAGCGGTGGTAATATTTGCACCATTAAAAATAGTGGTACTATTAAAACTTTGACCAAGCAACCTGAAGGTAAATATGATGTTTATATTAGTGGTATTGCTAGAAAAAACAGCAAGGATTTTAAATTCTTTGTAAACGGCGTTTCGGTTGATACAAGACTTAACTTATCAGATTATTATAAAGATGATTTTGGCAGAGAATACTCAAACACTAGGTCAATTTATATCGGCACAGTTGATATTGTAAATGGCGCGCATAATATTCAAATTGATGCCCAGCAGGTTGATTCTTTATACGGCGATGCTTCTCAAACTGGTTATTTAGACTCATTAGTTTTGGTTAAAAATGAAAAATCAACTGCAACTGTAACTGTTGATTCTGACACACCTGTTAATGCACCTATTGTTGAAACTACTGTTACACCGCCAACAACCAACCAAGAAATTGAAGGTGTTTATAAATGGAATCTTTATACTGATAGTTTCACTTATAACTCCGACCATACAATGAAGAATTCCTCAAACGGAAAACCGTTTTTGAATACTCATTATGCAAAAGAAGGAACTTATTTCTTCTCATCTAACAATACGGTTGGAAATAGTGTAACGCTTACATCTATTGCTACTGTTAAGCCAGGCGTTTATTCAGCAAAACTTTTTGCTAGAGTAACAGGCGCTCGCGCTTTAATTGATGTTTCTATCAACGATGTTAAAGTTGCAACAAATCTTAACACCGGTAACAAAGGCGAAAATGCTTTTTCTAACACTGGCGTAGATGGATATAATATTCCTATTAACCTTACAGAAAACACTGTTACAATTAAAAAGCCAACACAAGTTGAAGTTAAAATTGTTGTAACTGATGTCTCAAATTCCGGTAATTTATATTTAAATGCCCTTGAACTTACAAAAATTGCAGATGTTGAGCCAAGCGTTGATATAAAAACTTTAGAGCAAGCGTCAATTAGACTTAATGAATATACTGGTATTCGTTTTTACACTGAAGTTGACCAAAAGCAAATTCAAAGTTATAAAGATTTAGGTTATACAGTTGAAATGGGTACACTCATTGCCCCAGAAGATTTAATTGAAGATGAATTGACATTTGATACAAAACTTTTCCAAGTTGCTAAATACGAGTCTGACAATTATTACACCGACGGCGATTTTGTCGGCATTGTTGGCTCAATTGTTAAAATTAGAGATTACAACATTGCAAGAAACTTTGTGGGCAGAGGTTATTTAAAACTCACAAAAGATGATAAAACAACAATAATTTATTCTGACACTGTTTCATGCAGAAGCGCAAAATTTGTTGCAAGCAAAGTTTGTGAAAATGAAAATTGGCAAAACAATTATACCGAAGAACAAATTGAACTTATCAACAAATGGGCAAATGCTTAAACAAAACAAAAACCACTCTCTTTTGAGAGTGGTTTTTTCATTTTAAATTAATTTCAGCAGTTTAGACTTCAAACTTTATTTCACAGTCTCCTGTGTTTGTTTTTTCAGTATTCATAAGTTTAAAAGAAATTGCTTGCTTGCAATTTAAGCCACATTCAAAATAATAAAATTTATTCTCATCTTCCATGTTATGCACATTAAAAGACAAAACATCATCATCGTTTCTAAACAAAACGCTTTCTTCATCGCAAACGAATGCCCAATACTGGTCTGGGTCTAAACACTTTGATTTTTTGAAGTCTTTGTCAGCAAACCACTCTGGCTTTGTGATTATTGTCTCAATGATTTCTTTAAAATCAAAAATTTCATTATTTATATATGGCTTATCAATAGTTTCAAAAAACCAAGCTACTTCTGGTGATAATTCTTCTCTCACTCTATCTTCGGGCATAAATTTTTCAACAAAACGCTCAACAAATTTATCAACGCAATTGTTAAACACTTTGCAAATTTCGGTTCGCATAAACTTTTTAGCATCTTCAAATTTTTCAAATTCAGTTGCCTTAACGTTTTGGTAATACTGGTCTTGCCACCACTCTGCATTTTCTTTTTCGCTATGACAAGTATAAACTACTAAATACTTTTTGTCCATTTTCAAAACTCCTTCATTTATTACGGTGAGTATCACACTCGCTTAAAATTTCTTCCAGTAATGAAATTACTTGTTGCGCTTTGATTATGTCTTGCTCTCTTTCTTTTTTCGCTTTTCTCGCTTCGTGAATTAATGTTTCAAATTCCTTGTTAGCATTTTTCCCGCATTCAACAAGTTTTAACGCATCAACAAGCATTTGTTGACATCTAACCATATCACAAGCATAATCAAATTCACGACGTTCTTGCCAGTCAATTGAAAATTCTTCTGAGTCAATAGCATCTTCTATCGATTCTAAACTATCATAATCATTATCTAAATCATAAAAATCTTTGATTTCTAAAATCAATTTTTCATAATCTTTCAAGCACAAATCTAATTTTTGTTTTGCAATATCTAAACTTTTCATCACTTACCCCTTATATTTTTTATAATTATACAACACATTTTTCTAAATCACAATAGCATTATAAACAAAGTTTAGTACCATAAACAGTACAAAACTCCCCACAAAAAGCAGGGAGTTTTTTGATTTTAAATTAAATTATTCAGTAATTTCAGCAGTTTCAACTGTTTCTTCAACAACTGGTACTTCTTCAACAACTACTGGTTTCATGCTAAGATAAGCATTTGTGTATGTTGCTTGCATATAAGGACCAACCCAAATGAAAGCAATACCAAATGTAACCATACAAAGCAAACCCCAACCGATGAATGAAAGACCAAGAACAAACAAGTCCATTTTGTGGCCATTTGTCATTGCTTTTGATTCATTGATACATTCTAAAGCAGCTTTGCCTTTGTTTTCTGCCAAAATGTATGGTGCCATTGAATAAGAAAATGATTTAATGATACCAGGAATGATAAACAACAAAGACCAAAGGTATGTAAACAAACCAACAAGGAAAGTTACTTTAAATGCTGACCAAAAATCATCAAAGCCAGAAAAAGCATCGCCTGCTTCTGGTTTGCCACCTTTTACTACATTCAAGTAAACTCTAACAAGACTGAGTGTGAATGCAGGTGTAATGATGATTGATGCAACCACACCGCCACCAGGAATAATTGATAAAATCGCACCTGCTACGCCTGAAATCAAGCCAATAATCAATGCGATAACAAATAAAATACCAATTTTTCCTTTAATTTGTTCTTTTGCTAATGATTTTAATTCTACTCTGTTCATAAATTTATGCCCCTTTTTGTTTTTTATATAGATTTTTCTATATAAAAAATTATATCATAAACTTTTCCATTTTTCAACAAATTTTACAAAACTGTAACATGATTTATACCTTGATTTTTATTCAACCATGCTTGTTATAGTAGATTACAAAACCATAAACAATATGCTTGTCAAGATATAAATAACAAATCCCCACCGATTTCGGCGGGGATTTGTTTTGTAATTAAATTATATCTCTTTAATGTTAGTCTATCCGCAATACGCAAAAAAAAGAAAAGCATATTTATCTCATTCGCATTTTAAATAGTACTGTCTAACATTCTCTTTAATACAGGTCGTATTAAAGAAGCCATACTGAAAAAGCCCAAATCATTAGGATGACAGTTATCAGCTGAACAAAGATTACGGTCGGTTTCACCGTAAAAGGTTTCGCCATCGATAAAATACACATTTTTATCACCTGCTGCAACAGCGGCGT
>JAZRPW010000021.1:0-57440 GCA_045649405.1 Acutalibacteraceae bacterium | reverse complement strand
TAGTTATGTTTATGACGAAGATTTAACCTTTGAAGATGGCTATTTTGATAATGCTAAAATCTCAATCGAAGGCACATCTCATTACATTCATTATTCTTCGAGGGTTAATTCTTATAAAAACAAAACCGCGTATTTTGACAAAGTTGATAGCGGTTGGGATTCGCCAACAACCAATAGCCAGTTTTTCTTTTATGATAAGTTAAATTTGTTAGATAGTGAAAACGAGTGGTATTATGACGGCGACGGCACACTTTATTATAAACCACAAGAAAATGTTAATCCAAACGATTTAAGTTTTGAATATTCTGTACGCCCTGATGCATTTGATTTAAAAGACAAACCATTTGTTACAATTGATGGCATAACTATTTTTGGGGCAAATGTTAAAACCAACAAAAACACCACAAACCTGAATTTGCAAAACAACAAAATTTTATATTATTATCACACCGTTCAATCTCGAAACTACCCTTGGGAAGCCGAGTGGTACGGCATTGAGTTGTGGGGTAAAAATTCGGTTGTAAAAAACAATGAAATTGCTTATTCTGCTGAGGGTGGCGTTGAAGTTTACGCTGACAATTGCTCGGTTGTTAATAATTATATTCACGATATTAATTATATAAACTCAAATGCGGCGGCGGTTGAAACTAAATACGCAAACTACACCCTTGTTTCACACAACACAATTGATAATATTGCTCGCTCGGCGATTGTTGCAAACAGTGAAAATATGCGAATTTGTTATAATAAAATCTCGAGATGTGCTGTTAATATGCATGATGTTTCAGGTATTGGTACTTATAAATTCGATGCTAAAGGCACAACCGAAATCGACCACAATGTGATTTTTGATTGTAATGATGACCACGCTTTTGTTGCTTATTATCTTGATAATGGTAGTATGAATTATCTTGTTCATCATAATGTGTGCTTTGATGTTGATTTATCAATGATTTTGAACAATCCAAATTACAACAATAAGATTTATAACAACACATTTTTATCAAGAAAAGCAATTCAAACAGGAAATATGCAAAACCCTTGGGAAAACAACGCATTTTGTGGTGCTGTTTGGAATGGTAACCAGTTTTATAATAACATTATGCCATCGCTTCATTATGGCACAGGGGCTTCATTTTCTAATAACCTTTTAAGCACAAATCCTGACGTTAATTTTAACGCAGATTATACATTGGGGAAAAATTCAATTGCAATTGGCAAAGCGATTGAAACAGAAATTGGTAAAACAAATGATATTGGTGCGTATGAATATGGCAAAGAACCTTTTGAAGTTGGACATAATTTTGAAAAAAGTTATGAAACCTCATTTTCTCTAACACCAAAAAACGAAAACTTTGTTCCAATAAAATCAAGACCGTTTTTAGAAATAGATGATTTTAAAACAGATGTAATTTCTAACACTTCTTTTGAAAATTCGACAAACGATTGGGGCGGTTCGGGTTATTCTAACATTAATTCAAACGCTTCAACTGGCAATTGGGCGGTTGAAATTGAAAGTGGTTGGCTTGAAAAAACAATTGACGTACAAGAAGGTCAAATGTTCTGTTATAAAGGCGATATTAAAGTTGGGTTGTTTGGTATGACAACCGAATTCGGCATTCATTTTATGGATAATAATTATAACATTTTAAATCAACTTGCTTTTATGGTTACAACAACCGATTATGAAACCTTTGAAACAGTGTTTACCGTGCCAAAAGGCACTAAAAAGATGAGAATTTTTGTTGCTAACTGGGAAAGTGGCAAAAAAGTTTATGCCGACAATATTCATCTATTGAAAAAGTAAAATTTTTATTGTATAATTAAATTAGCAAAATATTAACGAAAGGTTTAAGGCTTTTTGCTTTAAAAAAGGAGAAAATGATGAAAATACTTTTTGCTGCTTCTGAATGTTTTCCATTCGCAGTTTCTGGTGGACTTGGCGATGTGGCTTACGCTCTTCCAAAAGCTTTGAAAAAGAAAAAGGTTGGTGTGCGTGTTGTAATGCCACTTTACTCTAAAATTGCCGACCAATTTAGAGATTCAATGAAATTTATTACATCAATTTCTGTGCCGGTTGCTTGGAGAAACCAATATTGCGGTATTTTTGAGGCAAAGTATGACGGCGTTACTTATATTTTCCTTGACAATGAGTTTTATTTTAAGAGAAATGATATGTATGGTGAAGGCGATGACATTGAGCGTTTTACATTCTTCTCTCGCGCTGTGCTTGAGTGTATTCCTTACATTGATTTCAAGCCAGATGTTATTCATTGTAACGACTGGCAAACTGCGCTTATTCCACCTTATTATAAATTAATGTATTTTAACCGACCAGGTTTTGCAAACATTAAAACTGTTTTGACAATTCACAACATTCAATATCAAGGTCAATGTGGAATGGAATTGCTTGGCGATGTTTTTGCTATTCCTACTTGGGCGGCTTCTATGATTGAAAATGACGGTTGCGCAAATATGCTTAAAGCCGGCATTGAATGTGCTGACAAGGTTTCAACCGTTAGCCCTACTTACGCAAGAGAGATTTTGGACCCTTGGTATTCTTACAATCTTGATGGCATTTTGAAAGATAAAAGTTTCAAACTTTCTGGCATTGTTAACGGCATTGATGTTGATGTTTATAACCCTGAGACTGATGAGCATTTGGTTGCAAATTACTCAGCAGATGATATTAAAGGCAAAGCAAAATGCAAAGAAGCTTTGCAAAAAGATTTAGGTCTGCCAGTAAAACCTGACACACCAATTATTTCAATGGTTACTCGTCTTGCAGGGCATAAAGGTCTTGAACTTTTGAAATTTGTTTTTGATGAAATTATTGAGCGTGATGTTCAATTTGTTTTGCTTGGCTCTGGCGAACAAGAGTATGAGCAATTTTTCCATGAAAAATCACAGCAGTATCCTGACAAATTTGCATTTAGATGTGGATTTATTCCATCACTCGCACACCAAATTTATGCAGGTGCAGACATTTTCTTGATGCCTTCAAAACAAGAGCCTTGCGGTCTTGCGCAAATGGTATCTTTGCGCTATGGCACAGTGCCGGTTGTTCGTCAAACAGGTGGTCTTGCAGACACAATTCTTGACGCAGGCGACAACGGTGTTGGTTACACATTCAAAAGTTACAACGCACACGATATGTCTGGCGCAATTTACAGAGCGCTTGGCTGTTATTACAACAAAAATGAGTGGGCAAAACTTGTTGAGCGTGGCATTAAAACCGACAACTCTTGGGAAAACTCTGCAAACAGTTATGTAAACCTTTATAAAGAGGCAATAAATTCATAAATTTAAATTAAAACGGTTATACTTTGTATAGCCGTTTTTGAAAAGAGGAAATTATTATGAGTGGTAAAAAATTTTTTGGTGCAATTGTTAAACTTTTGCTTTCTTTTGTTGTTTTGTTTTTGATTTTCTGGTTTGAAATGCCAGCACTTAACATCAAAAGTGGCGACTTTTGGAGCTTTGTAATTCAAGGCATTATTATTTTCACGGTTATTAATGCTTTTTCTTATGTTTGGTCTTTTATTAAAAGACTTAGAACCGACAAAACCAACCATGTTTACATTGAAAATGGTGGAGAAAAGTTTAAAATTAAAACTCTTGGCAAACCAATTGTTGTTGCAGTTGGCGCCATTGCAATTATCATTGCGCTTTCATTTGTAATGAACATTATTGGTGCGCAAATTTTCAATGCAAAGAAATACAATCAACTTGTAACACTTCAAACAAGTGATTTTGTAAAAGACGTTGCCGAAATTGAAATGAGCCAAATTCCTGTTGTTGACAAAGACAGCGCGCAAACGCTCGGTAAACGTAAACTCGGCGAAATGGCAGATTATGTTTCACAATTTGAAATTGCAAACAACTACACACAAATTAACTATAAAGACGAACCTTGCAGAGTAACACCACTTGTTTATGGCGATTTGATTAAATGGTTTAACAACCAAAAAGGTGGTATTCCTGCTTACATTAAAGTTAATATGACAACCCAAGAAACAAGTACAGTTAGAGTTGCAGATGGTATTAAATATTCTGAAAGCGAATATTTTATGAGAAACATTCACAGATATTTGCGTTTTAAATATCCAACCAAAATTTTTGATGATGTTTCTTTTGAAATTGATGAAAACGGCACACCTTTCTGGGTGGCTTCAACCGTTGAATTTAAAATTGGTTTCTGGTCAGGTAAAGACATTGGCGGAGCAGTGCTTGTTAACGCTGTAACAGGCGAAAGCAACTATTACGATTTGGCAGATGTGCCAACCTGGGTTGACCAAGTTTATTCGTCAAGTATGATTATTGAGCAGTTGGAATATAACGGCTTGTACAGAAACGGTTACTGGAACTCAATCTTCGGTCAAAAGGGCGTTTTGCAACCAACCGAGGGCTACAATTACCTTGCTCTTAACGATGATGTATGGCTTTATACCGGTATGACTTCTGTTGTTTCTGACGAGTCAAACGTTGGCTTTGTTTTGGTAAATCTTCGTACAAAAGAGGCAAAATTTTACGAAGTTCCTGGTGCAAAAGAGTATTCTGCAATGAACTCTGCAGAGGGCGCTGTGCAAGAAAAAGATTATGATGCAACATTCCCAATTCTCCTTAATGTTTCTGACCGACCAACCTATTTTATGTCGCTTAAAGACGACGCAGGTCTTGTTAAAATGTACGCATTTGTTGATGTTCAAGCTTATCAAGTGCTTGGTACAGGCGCTAATGTTGACACTGCAAGAGAAAACTACATTGCAAACTTAAAACGTGAAGAAATTGAAGTTGAAGATACACAACCGGTTGTTGAAACTTTTGAAACCGACGCTAAAATTGTTGAAATTAGCACAGCAGTTGTAAATGGCAATACAAAGTATTATGTTAACTTTACTCAAGCGCCAACTTCAAGTTTGGCAATTAAAGGTCCAGTTGTTTTGGACATTTCGCTTTCTAACGATTTGCCGTTTGCAAAAGCAGGGGACGACTGCGTTTTAACCTATAAATATGATGAAAATTCAAGTATTGTTGTAACAGGATTTAAATTAAAATAATGGAAAATATTAAAGCAGTTATTTTTGATATGGACGGGGTAATTGTCGAGAGTGAAGAACGCAATTACAAAGCAAAATTAAAGGTTTTAGAACCTTACAATGTAACTTTTGATTACGAATATTATTCGCAATTCCCTGGCAACTCAAACATTGTGGTTTGGCAAAAAATTATTGATGATTTTGGTATAAATGCTACGCCTGAACAGTTGCACGAAATTGACCTTGTTGCTCGTGATGAGCTTATAAAACAAGAAGGTCACATTGCAATTGAAGGTGCGTTGGAACTAATTAAAAATTTGTCAAAAAAATATGTTTTGGCGCTTGCTTCTGGCTCGCCAAAACATATTATTGAAGACACTGTTAAGTTTTTCGACATTGAAAAATATTTCAAGTTTATAATTTCAGGTGAAACAATTGAAAATTGCAAACCAGCGCCTGATATTTTCTTAATAACTGCTAAAAATATCGGCATTGACCCCACAAATTGCATTGTAATTGAAGACTCGGCAAACGGGGTAAAGGCTGCAAAATCTGCAGGTATGAAATGTATCGGTTATGTAAACCTAAATTCAGGAAAACAAGACCTAACACTTGCCGATAAAATTGTTAAAAACCTAAACGAAATTGATATTTAGAGGTTGCTATGACTAAAAAGAAAATTATTATAATATTGCTTGTTGTGGCAGTTCTTTTTGGCATTGTTTCATATGGAATTTTTGATAATAACGCGCTTGGAATTACAAATTTCACAATAAAAAGTGAGAGATTGCCACAAGCGTTTGATGGTTACAAAATAGCACAGATTTCTGACCTACATAACGCTCAAATAGGGGAGAAAAACGAGAAACTTATTAACAAACTTGCAAGCACAAAGCCTGACATCATTGCAATTACTGGCGATGTTGTTGACTCACGCCACACCGACATAGATGTTGTGCTCACATTTGCAAAAAAAGCGGTAAAAATTGCCCCTTGTTATTATGTTGCCGGCAACCACGAAGCACGAATTGAAAATTACAACGAATTTGAGAAAAAGTTAGAAGAAACCGGTGTAATTATTTTAAATGACAGCCAAACAAAACTCAAAAAAGGTGGTCAAACGGTCACTTTAGCAGGACTTAAAGACCCAACATTTCAATCTGGCTACACAATTTATTCAAGCAGCGAGTTTATGGATATTAAACTTGAGCATTTTAAATTTGACACAAAGGATTTTTCAATTTTGCTGGCGCACAGACCTGAGGTTTTAGATGTTTATGCAAAACACGGGTTTGATTTGGTGCTTTCCGGCCACACCCACGGTGGTCAGGTTAGATTGCCGTTTATTGGTTGCATTGCCGCACCAGGACAGGGTTTTTTCCCTGAATATGACTGTGGGCTTTATCAAAAAGATAACACAAAAATGATTATTTCGCGTGGCATTGGCAACAGTATGGTGCCATTTCGCATCAATAATCCACCTGAAATTGTGCTTGTTACCTTATCAAAATAGGAGAAAAATATGAAAACAGAGAAAAATATTTTAATTGCGTTTGTTTTAAATTTTGCCTTTTCTATATTTGAGTTTTTTGGCGGAATTTTTACTAGTAGCGTTGCGATTTTGTCTGATGCTATTCACGATATCGGCGATGCTTTGAGCATTGGAATCGCTTATTTTCTTGAGAAAAAGAGCAAAAAGCAACCAGACGAAACCTACACTTATGGGTATGCCAGATACTCGGTTATCGGTAGCGTTATTACAACTTTGATTTTGCTTTTCGGTTCGGTTGCGGTTGTTTTTGGCGCAATTAGTCGAATAATCAACCCCGTAGAAATAAATTATGACGGTATGATTATTTTCGCAATAATTGGCGTTGCTGTTAACTTTTTTGCCGCATTTTTCACTCGTGAAGGCGATTCATTAAACCAAAAAGCCGTTAATCTTCATATGCTTGAAGATGTGCTTGGTTGGGTGGTTGTTTTGTTCGGTGCGGTTGTTATGCGCTTTACCGATATTTCGATTATTGACCCTATTCTTTCAATCGGCGTTGCGATATTCATTTTTATAAACGCGATTAAAAATTTAAAAAGGGCAGTTGATTTATTTCTTGAAAAAGCGCCAAATAATATTGATTTAGATGAAATCAAAGAGCATATTTTAAAAATTGATGGTGTTATTGATATTCACCACATTCACCTTTGGAGTTTAGATGGGCTAAACAATTATGTAACAATGCACGTTGTTACAAGTGCTGACCCACACGAGATTAAGCATAAAATTAGAGAAGAATTAGCAGAGCATGGGGTAGGGCATGCAACTCTTGAATTGGAAAGTGAAAACGAGCATTGCCACGAAAAAGAATGCCACGTTGAATTTAAAAACCATTCCCACCATCATCACCATCATTAAAAAAGATACAAACAAAAATGACGCCTTTCGGCGTCATTTTTTTATTTTTCTTTATGATTTAAAACTTCTTTTACTATATAAATAGGGCGGTTTTTAATTTCGGCAAATAGAATTCAAAAAACTAAACCAATATATTAAATCAGTCTTTTTTAAAATCAACAACATCCGTGATTTCACAATCTAAAATATTACACAAATCATTGATAGTAACAGTTGTAATGGGTTTGTTATGTTTTAATCTATCTATCAAACTACGGCTCAAATGATAATCTTTAACAAGACTATACGTCGAAATCTCTTTTTCTTTTATCGTTTTAAAGAAAGGTTCAAAACTAATCATTTAATCACCCTTTATAATTTTACGATATACTCTTATTATTGACAATTCTCTATAAATAGAGTATAATTTATATGCTCTATTTATAGAGCATATAAATTATTGTTTTATGAAAGGGTATTTTTATGAAAAGCAAAACAAAAGAGAAAAGATGTGTCGTTGTATTATTTGCAATAGTAATGATTGTGCAAACAATGCTGCTTGTTTATCTTGGTACACAAAAAGAAGGATGGCATATAGATGAATACTATAGTTATATTCTTTCAAACAGTTATGATACAGATGCAATTTCAAACGCTCCGGAAGTGTGGAACGATTGGATAGATGGAGAAAACTTTTACGAATTTTTAACTGTAGAAAATGGAGAGCGTTTTGCATATAAAACTGTATACCAAAACAATGCAAAAGATGCACATCCGCCTCTATTTTATTTTTTGCTTCATTCTTTATGTTCGTTGTTTCCAGGAAACTTTTCTCCTTGGATAGGTATGACAATGAACATTGTGATAATGCTATTTTCTCAATTCGTGTTTTATAAATTATGTCGAGAATTATTCGGCAACAGCATTTGGGCGTTAATTCCAATAATGATTTATGGTGCTACGCCAATATTTGTAAACACAACACTGTTTATACGAATGTATTCTATGATGACTTTATTTACTGTTTTGTTAGTTTGGCAACATTATCGTCTAATAACTAACGACAAGAATCTTCTTTATATAATTACCTGTGGTGTTATTACATTTATTGGTACATTTACGCAATATTATTTTGCTATTTTTGCATTCTTTTTAGCTATTGCAAGTTGTATTTTCTTTTTAATAAAAAAAGAGCTGAAACAACTTTTTATGTATTCAGCCTCAATGTTAATAAGTGTAATTTTGGTATTCATTATATTTCCTGCAGGCATTACACAAATAACCGGTTCAGAAACAAATAATATTGGCAATGAAGTTGCAACTAACATTCTAAATTTTTCGGGTTGGGGTTCAGCCATTATTTCAATGACCAAACAAGCCCTTGCAGGAATGTTCGATGGCTTTAGAAAAGATTCATTAATCTTAATCCTTTCAATCGTTTTATTTGTTATTATCTTAGCAACATTACTTGTTTTTCGTTTAAAAGAAAATAGAAGGACTCAAAATAAAAAGAAATTACTTTCTTTTGCTTCTATATTAGCTATAATCGTTGCCGCCACTTCTTTAACGATTTGTCATATTACAGGAAAATTTGTATATGTGAGATATTTATATAATTTATTTCCTCTAATCTCATTGATATTAGTTATAACTGTTTGGTTACTTGCAGAAAAATTAAAATTGAATAAGAATAGCTTGCTTTGTGGTATAATGTTTTTATGCTTACTTAGTACTTTTTCAATCGCAAAAAACAATATGTGCGAATATCTATTTATTGAACGCACAAAAAACGACCAAAAAATCATTGAACAACTTAAAGACAAACCGTTAATCGTTCTTAACAACGGGAACAAATCACATCCAACGGCTTTGTTAAGATTGTTATTTGAAAGCGATCAAATGTATATGGCAGACTATAAAACCTTGCCACAAATAGACTATATTTTAAATTCAGTTGATTGTCAAAACGGAGTAGTATACATTGTACTAACCGATAGGGTTTGGTCTCCGGGATTCGACGGTGAAGAAGTAATGAATAACTTTATAAAACAATCAAATCTTTTAGAGACTTATAAAAAATTTGGAGAATGTGATTTCTCTAAAATATATATTGCATATCCTGAAAAATAAAAAATGAGGCCTTTCGGCGTCATTTTTTATTTTTTCTTGTCATTTAAAACTTCTTTTACAATATAAATTGGGCGGTTTTTAATTTCGGCAAATAGAATTCCAATGTACTGACCGATAATTCCGATTACCATTAATGTTACTGCAAACAAGAAGCAAAGTGCAACAACAATTGTTGTATAACCCGCAGGCGCACCCCAAACAAATTTAGCAATGATTGTGTAAATCATTACAAGCACACCAAAAAATCCAACCACACCACCTGAATAAAGCCCTAATTTAAGTGGCATATCAGAAAATGAGCAAATGGTGTTAAGCGCAAATCTTAAAAGTTTTCTAAAGTTATATTTGCTTTCGCCTGCCTCACGTTTTCTTGCAACGAATGTGAGCGCTGTTTTGTTAAACCCTGCGCTTTGAACATAACCACGCAAATAACGGATTTTTTCGCGATAGTCGTTTCTAACAACGTCGCCAACCTGTTTTGTGAACGCAAAAAAGTCTGAAGAATTTGCATCAAACTTAATTGGTGACATCAAATTTAGAACTTTATAAAAGGCAGTTGAAGCCATTTTGCCGAAAAATGATGCATCTTTATTTTCGGTTCTAATCATTGAAATAACTTCAAAGCCTTGCTCGAATTTTTCAATGATTTCAGGAATGCTTTCAGGTGGATGTTGCAAGTCGGCATCCATACAAACAATGCCGTCACCAGTTGCATAGTCAACACCCGCTATCATTGCCGCTTCATGCCCAAAATTGCGAGAAAAATTGACAACCTTAACTTTACTATTGATTTCAGAAAAGCCCTTTAAAAGCAACATACTGTCATCTGCGCTGCCATCATTTACAAAAATCAATTCATAATCCCAAGCGCAGTTTTCTAAAACACCAACAGTTGTGTCAAAAAAGTTATTTAATGATTCATATTCGTTGTAAACCGAAACTACAACAGAAATCTTTTTATCTTTCATCTTTTACTCCTTTAATTGCCAAAATTTGTCAATAAAGCATAATATCTTTTAACAAAATTGCTCGGCAAGGGGCAGCATCTGCACCCTTAATCTTAATTGGCTCGCAAACAAGCACATATCTGCCATCTGGCACAGCGCTCAAATCAAGCCCTTCAAGAATAATTATATCGTTTCCTAACAATTCTTTGTGAATCAATGCTTCAGCATTTGGCATTCCAATAGACAAATCATCAATGCCAATGAGTTTTAGGTTGCTTGCCTTTATTTCCATAAGCGAATAAACGGTAAGTCGTGCTTTGCCAAAAGATTTAATAAGCAATCTTTCGCAGTCTTGCGGCACTTTTTCTTCGATGTGGTCAGCCGTTATTGGCTCATCAAACGAAACAACATCACAAATGCCACAAAAAATGCTTGTGCCCAAGTCTGCAATGTCGTGGCGATGCTCAAAAAAGTGCTTTGGCGCATCAATATGAGTGCCGTTGTGCAAACACATTGTAATGTTTGAAATATTGCAAATGTCGCCTTTTTCAATAGATTGAAATTCTTGTAATTGTGGAGCAATGTCGCCATCGTAAACCGGTGCCGACATCAACTCTCTTGAAATATCATAAATCTTCATTATTTTATTACTTCTTGGCCACCCATATATGGTCTTAATGCTTCAGGAATTCTAACTGTGCCGTCTGCTTGCAAGTTGTTTTCCAAGAAAGCAATCAACATTCTAGGTGGTGCTACAACTGTGTTGTTGAGTGTGTGAGCAAAATAGTTACCGTCTTTTGATTTAACACGGATTTTAAGGCGTCTTGCTTGAGCATCAGTAAGATTTGAGCAAGAACCAACTTCAAAATATTTCTTTTGTCTTGGGCTCCAAGCTTCAACGTCAACAGATTTAACCTTTAAATCTGCCAAGTCGCCTGAACAACATTCAAGTGTACGCACTGGAATATCAAGTGAAACAAACAAATCAACTGTGTTTTTCCAAAGTTTTTCGAACCATTCTTTTGACTCTTCTGGTTTACAAACAACAATCATTTCTTGTTTTTCGAATTGGTGAATTCTATAAACGCCACGTTCTTCAATGCCGTGAGCGCCTTTTTCTTTTCTAAAGCATGGTGAATAAGATGTCAAAGTGTAAGGCAATGTTTCTTCTGGGTTTAAAGTATCAATGAATTTACCAATCATTGAGTGTTCTGAAGTACCAATTAAATAAAGGTCTTCGCCTTCAATTTTATACATCATTGCGTCCATTTCTTCAAAACTCATAACGCCTGAAACAACGTTTGAACGAATCATAAATGGTGGTACACAATAAGTAAAACCACGGTTAATCATAAAATCTCTTGCATAAGAGATAACTGCTGAGTGAAGACGTGCAATGTCGCCCATTAAATAGTAAAAACCGTTACCAGCCACTTTTCTTGCAGAATCAAGGTCAATACCTGCGAATTTTTCCATAATATCTGTGTGATAAGGAACTTCAAAATCAGGCACTACTGGTTCGCCAAAGCGCTCTAATTCAACGTTTTCGCTATCATCTTTACCAATTGGCACTGTTTCGTCAATGATGTTTGGAATTCTCATCATAACACTTGTCAATTGCTCATCAAAATCTTTTTCTAAAACTTCAACTTCGGCAAGTCTTGCAGCATATTCGCCAACTTTTTTCTTAACTTCTTCTGCTTCATCACGTTTGCCTTGGCCCATTAACATACCAATTTGTTTTGAAATTTTGTTTCTCTCTGCTCTTAAAGCGTCTGCTTCTGCTTGAGCTTCTCTTTTCTTAACATCAAGCCCCATTGCCTCGTCAACTAAAGGCAATTTGTGGTCTTGAAATTTGTTTTTCATATTTTGTCTAACAACGTCTGGGTTTTCTCTTAAAAATCTAATATCAATCATTTGTCTTTTTCCTCTTTCTATTTAAAAAGCTTTTTAATTAATTCTTTCAAATCTTCTTCGCCGTAAAAATCAATGCTTAAAGTACATTTTTTCTTATCGCCTTTGATTTCTACCTTTCTGCCAAGTTCTTCTTTTAACGAAATTTCTACTTCTTTATAATAAGTTGGCTTTGAAATAGTTGTTTTTTCGCTTTGTTGGGCAGGTTTTGGGCGTTTTTTAGATAAAGCTTCAATATCTCTAACTGTTGCGCCACGTTTTATCATTTCAAGCGCAATTTCACGCATTTCATCATCAAGTGGCAACATTGCCCTTGCGTGACCTGCCGAAATAACGCCACTTTCAATGTAAATTACATATTTACCAAGGTCTAAAAGTCGCAATGTGTTTGCAACTGCCGAACGTGATTTTCCAACCTTTTCTGCAACCTCTTCTTGCTTTAAATTGAATGTATCCATCAATGATTTAAAGCCTTTTGCCATTTCAATTGGGTTTAAATCTTCTCTTTGCAAGTTTTCAATAATTGCAATTTCCATAGTTTGCGCATCATCAAGTTCTTTAATAATAACCGGAACAGTTTTAAGCCCTGCTTGCATTGATGCACGCCATCTACGCTCACCGGCTACAATTTGATATGTGCCCATTATTGTAGGTCTTACAACAATTGGTTGAATAAGCCCATATTTTTTAATGTTTTCTGACAACTCATCAAGCGCTTCTTTATCAAAAATTTTTCTTGGTTGGTCTGGGTTTGGCTCAATTTCAGAAAGTTTTACCTCAACCGCGTTTGCTTGCTCGGTCGAGTTATCACTCATTAATGCCTCATAACCTCTGCCAAGTCCTGATTTTTTAGCCATTTTCTAACCCCCTATTTATTATTCTTTATAACTTCTTTAGCCAATTTTGCGTAAGCTTCGGTTCCTTTTGAACGTTTGTCATAATACATAATTGGCTCGCCAAAACTTGGCGCTTCAGAAATTCTTACTGTTCTTGGAATTGTTGTGCCAAACACTTTTTTAGGGAAGAATTTTTTAATTTCTGCAGCAACCTGCTGTGTTAAATTAAGTCTTCCGTCATACATTGTTAGCAAAACCCCTTCAATATCAAGGCGTGGATTGTAAAGGCGTTTTATACTTCTAACGGTGTTCATCAACTGTGAAAGGCCTTCTAATGCGTAATATTCGCATTGAATTGGCACAAGCAAAGTGTCTGCTGCGCAAAGTGCGTTTACTGTGATAAGACCTAAAGAAGGAGGGCAGTCGAGAATTATAAAATCATAATTTTCTCTTTGGTCTGCAAGCCCTTTTTTCAAAGAGGACTCTCGCTCTTCTACATCTACCAACTCAACTTCTGCACCAGAAAGGTTGATGTTTGCAGGAATTATATCTACATTTTTATAATCAGTTTTTAAAACAACTTCGCTTGATGTGGCGTTTCCTATGAGCAAATCATAAGATGATTTTTCAATTGAACGCTTTGAAATGCCGTAACCACTTGTTGAATTACCCTGTGGGTCAATATCAACCAAAAGGCATTTTTTGTTTTTTGCACCCAAAGCGGCAGTCAAATTAACCGATGTGGTTGTTTTGCCAACGCCACCTTTTTGATTAACAATTGCTATTATTTTACCCATCAAAAAGCTCCTTATAAAATTTTGTGTTTATAGTATAGCACACTTTGTTGTTTTATTCAAGCAATTTTATTGATTTGTTTCACGTGAAACATTTTAAGCTTTGATGTCATTTTGTTTCACGTGAAACATTGTTATTTATTTCCATTATTTGACATTTTTTAGAAGATATTATAAATATTTTTTTATTTTTTATAAACTTTCGTGGGATTTCGACAACATTTTCACCAATTTTTTGATAAAATTACTTAAAATTCATAATTTATTCACAAAAACCCCTTTACAACGCGATTTTTTTGTGATAATATTATTTTGTTGCAAAAGAAATATGTCTTGCGAATAATATTTAAGAGGAGGGTCATTATAGTGGCATCTACAGGTGTACAAAGATGTTTGGACGAACTTGGCAGAATTACCTTACCTAAGGAGATTAGAAAAAACTTATCAATCCCAACAGGCACACCTTTGCTCATTCATGTTGAGGGCAATAAAATCATTTTGGAAAAAGGCAACTCAGCATGCGCAATTTGTGGTAGTGTTGAAGATGTGAAAGAATTCAACTCTAAAGGCGTTTGTCAAAGTTGCATCGAACAAATCAAAGCTGGTATGTAATTTTTTTACATGCCTTGGGAGATGGCAAGAGCCATCTCTTTTTTTTGCAAAAACAAAACCCGACTTTTTTAGTCGGGTTTTTTGTTATTTAATAATACCATAAAGTGGCATATTTTCGCTATCTGATTTTGGTGCTCTTTCAGGAACACTCTTTACAGCGTTTGAAGGTTTGCGGTTTCTGTTGTAACCACCTTTGCCACGGTTACCGCCTCTGCGGTTTTCTCTGAATGGTTTGTTATCTTTAGAAGTGCCGATAATTACTCGTCTATTCTCATTTTCGCCAACTGACCAGCTCATAACACCTTCAATATCTTGAACTGCGTTATGAATGATTCTGCGTTCATAAGAATTCATTGCTTCTAACATAACGTTTTTATTAAATTTAATTGCTTTTTGCGCACTTTTGTTTGCAAGAGCAATCAAAATTTCTTCGCGTTTTTGTCTGTAGCTGCCTGGGTTTAAGGTAATTCTAATGTATTCTTCTTCACCTTTGTTTGCAACTAATGAAACAAGGTGTTGAATTGAATCAAGAGTTTCGCCTTTTCTACCAATAGCAACGCCTAATTTATCGCCATCAAAATTAATTCTTGTACCGTCGTTTTTAACTTCAACATCAATTTTAATGTTTTCTACACCCATATTTTCAAGGATTGATGTTAAGTAGTTCAAAACTTTTTGTTGTTTTTCATCAGACATTAAAGCTGACTTTGTTTCTTTTTTAGGTTCAATTGTTTTTTGCTCTTTTTTCTCTTTCTTTGGTGCAACTGGGTCTGGCGCTTCATAATAAGCTCTAACCTTTGCCAATGAACCACCAAAAATACCTAATGTTTTTGGTTTAGCTTGAGCCAAAATTTCAAACTCAACGTTTGCAGAACCTATATCTCCAAGTTGTGCTACGGCTGCTTCTTGTGCTTCTGACAAGGTTTTGCCGGTAGCTATAGCTTCTATAATCATTAGTATTTTCCTTTCAAACGGTTATTATTTAACGCCGTTTATGATAGTTTGCTCTCTTTTTCTTCTTGCACTGCCTTCTTCTAACAATTCTTTAGCATTAATTTTATCTGCTGAGTAGAATTTGTTAACAATCAAAGTGATAACTGTGTTTACAACACTTGAAATAATCCAATAAAAACCTAACGCACAGGTAACTGAAAATGTGATGAACAACGAAATAACCGGCATAATCATCATTGTGCCTTTCATTGCACCGCCTGCTTCAGCAGCTTGTGGGTTATTTTTCTTTTGTTGCGCATTTGAAATAAACATTGATGCCATTTGAGAAACAAAACACAAAACAGGAATAATCCAAGTAAGGTCATTTTTAAGCATTCCAACAATGTCGGTTGAAAAATGTGGAGTTTTGGTCAAATCAATACCAAAAAGGTAAAAATAACCTTGCATTTGTTCTGAAACAACCATTACTCTCTCGCCAGCTTCGTTTGTTGTGATATTAAGAATATCAATAAGTGCATAATACACAATCATAATGATTGCAAGACGAAGAATCATTGGCAAGCAGCCACCAGTTGGGCTTACATTTTCTTTTTGATAAAGCTCTGTCATGGCATTTTGATATTTCATCTTATCATCGCCACATTTTTCTTTCAAAGCGTCAAGCTTTGGTTTAAGACGAGCTTGTTTTGCCATTGTTTTTTGTTGCTTAATGTTAAATGGAATTAACGCAACGTTTATTAAAACAGTGAAAACTATGATTGCAATTGGATAACTTTGAAAAGCTTCACAAAGAAACTCTAAAAATAACGAAAACGGTTTAATTAAAAAATCCATTTTTTTATTCCTCTTTCAATCTATTTAGTTTTTTTACTAATTTTCGGTGGAACAGGGTCATAACCGCCTTCACAAAATGGATTACATCTTAAAATTCTTTTCACACTTAAATATGTTCCTTTAAATACACCGTGTGTTTGCAACGCTTCAATTGCGTAAGATGAACAACTTGGTGTAAAACGGCAACATTTTGGAAAAAGTGGTGAAATAAACTTTTTGTAACATTTTATAAAGAAAATTAATACATACTTCATAATCTTAATCAACTAAATTTGCTTTTTTTAGTAAACCTTTAAGTTCTTCTAAAACAATGTCAGTTTTAACAAATGCCGCTTTTTTGCGTGCAACAATTACCATATCAACAGATTTGTTGAACTTTGGCAAAAGCGCTTTGTAGGCCTCTCTAACAACCCTTTTTGCACGATTTCTTAACACTGCAGTACCAATTTTTTTGCCTGCAGTTATTCCTAAGCGACAAAATCCCGCGTGGGTTTCTTTAAAATAAACTACCAACGCAGGAGAAACGTAAGATGTACTTTGTCTGTATAGTCTTCTAAAATCCCTGTTTTCTTTAAGTGTTATTATTTTTGACACTTATTTTTCCAAACCTTTTAAATTAGTAAGAGAGTTTCTTTCTTCCTTTAGCTCTTCTACGTGCTAAAACTTTACGGCCGTTTGCATCAGCCATTCTCTTTCTGAAACCATGCACCTTTTTGCCGTGCAATTTTTTTGGTTGAAATGTTCTTAACATTATTCTCTCACCTTTCTTTAGAATTTTTTTATTTTAATCCTTTATCTGGCTTTTTATTAACGCACAAAAATCCATAATAAAAGTATTTAAATCATTTTTGAATTATATACTATTTGACACATTATGTCAACACTTTTTTTCAATTTTAATTTATAAAAAATTTTCGTTTGTGGTTGATTTTTTAACCATATACAACATATTGATTTTAAATGTCCTTGAATGTCTATTTAATGGTATTATATAATATAAATATATATTAATATATAAATAAGTATTGCAATATTTATAAATTTGTGTTAGAATGTATTAGTGAATTTTTAACATTTTTTTAAAGAACTGTTGAAAAATCAAGTGGAGCAAAATCCCACCCGAAGCAAAACACCTCATCCGTCACTTCGTGACACCTTCTCCTTGAGGAGAAGGCTTGGTGAAACGCAAAAATTAATACAATAACAATGGTTAGTTGTATATTAAATTAACCACATTCTAATCTACATCAGTGGAACGCAAAAACTAACACAATAACAATGGTTAGTTGTATATTAGATTAATCACAATCTAATATACATCAGTGGAACGCAAAAACTAACACAATAACAAAAGTCGTTTTAGGACATTAAAAGTAAAATAATACATAAAAACTGATAGGAGTGACAAAAAAAGAAATGGAATCATTGCAAGAAGTTTGGAAAGAAATATGTGATTATTGTAAAACTAAAGTAAGTGAATCTGGTTTTAATGCTTGGTTTACTGGTCTTGAATTGCAAAAAATTGAAGATGGAGAAGCTTTTTTGTATGTTCAAAATAACTTTCAAAAAGGCATTTTGGTTGATAACTTTAAACCTGTGTTGGATGAAGCATTTTCAGAGGTTTTGAAATTTCCAGTAAAGGTTAAAATTAGGTCTGAAGTTGATGCACCTTTTACCGCACCAATTATTATGACACCACCTTCTCCTGACTATGATTATACTTTTGACACTTTTATTGTTGGTGCTTCAAATAGATTTGCACACGCTGCATCTTTAGCAGTTGCTGATAATAAAAATGTTATTTATAACCCACTTTTCATTTGGGGTAACTCTGGTCTTGGTAAAACTCACTTGCTTTCTGCAATTAAATCAAAAATCAGAGAAAATTATCCTGAAAAGAAAATTGTTTATGTAACTTGTGAAAACTTTATTAATGAAGTTATTAATGCAATTCATACAGGTACAACTCCACAACTTCGTGAAAAATATAGAACTGCTGATGTTTTGCTTGTTGATGACATTCAATTTATTGCTGGTAAAGAATCTTGTGAAGAAGAATTCTTTAATACTTTTAATGATTTATATAATTCTCATAAACAAATTGTTTTAACATCTGATAGACCACCAAAAGAATTCGTTTCACTTTCTGAAAGACTTGTTAGTAGAATGGAAGCTGGTCTTATTGCTGACATTCAACCACCAGAATATGAAACAAGGGTTGGTATTATTAAAAGAAAAGCTCAGTTAATGAATTTTAATTTGAGTGAAGATATTGTCAATTATCTTGCTGAACAGGTAAAATCAAATATTCGTCAGTTAGAAGGCGTTGTTAAGAAACTTCAAGCTTATTCACTTGTTTATGAAAATATTTCTTTTTCGGTTGTTGAAAGCGCAATTAGAGATATTAAAAGAGATGATTTGCCACAACCTGTTACTGTTCAAAAGGTTGTTGCCGAAGTTTCAAAGGTTTATAACGTAACAATTGAAGATATTTTTTCTGACAAACAAAATGCAGAAATTACTCATGCTAGAAAAATTGCAATGTATATAATTCGTCAAATTACTGATATGCCTTATAAGAAAATTGGTAAAGAATTTGACAAAAACTATGCAACTGTTATTTATTCTTGCAATAACATTCATGAACTTTGTACTTCAAACGAAGCAGAAGCAAAGAAAATTGAAAATATTATTAAAAATTTAACCAATAAATAGTCGGGAGCCCCGACAGGCAATACGCGATATTTAAATTTTTTATTATTTTTAAATATCCACTCGCGTTTATAATTGATAAAATCTTTAACAATTTTTTAACTTTTCAACATTAAAATAGTGTTAAAGAATGTTGAAAATTTTACCATCAAAAAATCTTTAAACATTCAGTCAAAATCTTTAACATTTCACTGTTAACGGGTTTAGCTTTTGTTTATCGGCAATCTGCGAGTTTTTAACACTTTCAACACCCCCTACTACTAACTACTAAAATTAATATAATGTTATGTAGTGTCGGTTTTGAAAAAATTAAATTTTTCGTATTTTTGAAAAATGTTTTTAACATATAACTTTTAATTGTCATTCTGAGCGAAGTGAAACGAAGTCGAAGAATCTTTAAGATAGTTCGACTACGCTCACCATGACACCTTCTCCTCAAGGAGAAGGCTTGGTGGAACGCAAAAACTAACATAACAACAAAGGTTAGTTGTAGATTAAATTAATAACAATCTAATCTACATCAGTGGAACGCAAAAACTAACACAACAACTCAGGTTGTTTTAGGATATTAAAAGAAAAAATACATACAAACTGATAGGAGAATTAGAAAAATGAAGTTTATTTGTGAAACAGCACTATTATCAAGTGCAGTAAATAATGTACAAAGAGCAGT
The DNA here is from genome assembly GCA_045649405.1 of Acutalibacteraceae bacterium. Lineage (GTDB taxonomy): Bacteria > Bacillota > Clostridia > Oscillospirales > Acutalibacteraceae > RUG11462. The sequence goes on along the minus strand of JAZRPW010000021.1, from coordinate 37,606 downwards.
AACATCAAAATCTTCTCTTGCAACATTAGAAGGTATTTTAATTAGAACAAATGGTAATGAAGTTATTCTTTCAGGTTATGACCTTGAAATTGCAATGAAAACAAAAATTCCTGCAGAAATCGAAGTTGAAGGTTGTACCGTTATTAATGCAAAAATCTTGGGCGAAATTTTAAGAAAATTGCCTTATGATAAAGTAACAATTGATATTTATGAAGATAATAAAGCGCTTATCACAAGTGGCACTTCTGAATTTAATATTATTGCTCTTGATGCTAATGAATATCCAGAACTTCCTTCACTTGAAGATGAAAGTGAATTGAAAATTCCTGCAGATGTTTTGAAAAGTATGGTTTCACAAACAATTTTCTCTGTTTCAACATCTGATGACAGACCAATTTATAAAGGTATTTTGTTTGAAGTTGAAAATAATCAAATTAAACTTGTTTCAACTGACGGTTGTAGACTTGCAATTAGAAAAGAAGATATTAATGCAGCTGAAAATATGCGTTTTGTTGTTCCATCAAAAGGTTTGCAAGAAGTTTTGAAACTTATTGATGATGATATGGAAGATGAAATTGTTATTAATGTTGGCAAAAGACACATTTCTTTTGAAATTGGCGAATTTGTTATTATTTCAAGATTAATTGAAGGCGAATTTTTCAATTATAATAACAATTCTGTTATTCCTGATGGCGAAGAAACTGTAATTGAAACAGAAACAAGAGAATTTTTGAATTTGATTGAAAGAATTTCTCTTGTAATTATTGATAGAGTTAAATCTCCTGTAAGATGTAGCGTTAAAGACGGTCAAGTTTATATGCGCTGCTCAACAATTATGGGTAAATCTTCAGACTTTTTAGATTGTGAAATGTCTGGCGCAGAGCAAGAAATCGGCTTTAACTCAAGATTCTTTATTGAAGCGCTCAGAGCAGTTGATACTGATAAAATTAAAATTGTTATGAATGGCGCTCAAAGACCAATTAAAATTTTACCAATTGAAGGCGACAACTTCTTGTTTATTGTTGTGCCGGTAATTATGAAGGCAGAAAACTAATGAATATTAAATTACAAGGTGAATTTATCAAACTTGATTCGCTACTTAAACTTTCTGGCGTTGCACCAACGGGTGGCGCTGCAAAAATCTTCATTCAAGATGAAGAAGTAAAGGTTAACGGTGAAATTTGTACAATGCGTGGCAAAAAAATCCGTGTTGGCGACAAAGTTGAAATTTTTAATGAAGAAATTATTGTTGAATAATTTTTTGAAGGAAAATTTATGTATTTAGAAAAAATTGAATATGAAAATTTTCGAAATTTGAAAAAAGGCGGATTTGTGCCAGATGAAAATATGAATGTAATCTATGGCGAAAATGCGCAAGGCAAAACAAATTTGATTGAAGCAATTTGGCTTTTTACCGGTAAAAAAAGTTTTCGTGGTACAAAAGATAACCAACTTGTTAATGTTTTGAATTTGCAAACCCCTGCAGTGTTAAAATCACAATTTTTTTCAAATGGAAGAAATCAGGTTTGTGAAATTGAAATTAACGGCAAAAGAAGCGCTAAATTAAATGATGTTAGTTTGAGCAGTATGAACGAGTTGTCGCAAAGTTTTACTGCAATTTTGTTCTCGCCAATTGATATGAATTTAATTTCAGATGGACCGGTTGTTAGAAGAAAATTTTTAAACAACGCAATTTCAACAGTCAGACCAAAATATGATAAAGTTTTAAGTTCTTATAATCACGCAGTAATGCAAAGAAATTCGGTGCTTAAAGATGTGGCATCACATTCTGAACTCCAGTTTATGCTTGATGTTTATGAAGACAGAATTGCAAAACTTGGCGCTTATATTATTTCGCAAAGACTTAAATATTTAGAAGCAGTAATGACCTATATTTCTGATATTTATAGTGGAATTTCTTCAAGAAAAGAAGAAATTTTGGTTGAATATAAAAGTGGGCTTGAAAGTTATGATGAAGAGTCGTTGAAATTGGCGTTAAAAGAGTCAAGAAAGCAGGATGTTTTGACTGCAACTACAAGCGTTGGCCCACACAGAGATGACATTGAGTTTTTTATTAACAAAATGCCACTAAAAGTGTTTGGCTCGCAAGGGCAAAGGCGCTCGGTTGTTATTGCGCTTAAACTTACAGAAGCCGAAATTTTGAAAAAAAATACCGGTGAACAACCAATTGCAATTTTAGATGATGTAATGTCTGAACTTGACCTGTCAAGGCAAGACTTTTTGCTTAATCATTTGAAAGGTTGGCAGGTTTTTATTACCTGTTGCGACCAAAATACTATTAAAAATTTGCAACAAGGCAAGATTTTTAAAATGGAAAATGGAATATTGAGTGTTGATAAATGAAAAGAGTTTATTTAGGTGGCGAAACCTTTGTAAAAGATACCGAAATAATTGGTGTTTTTGATATTGACTCGGCAACTGTGTCAAAAAAAACGCGTGATTTTTTGGAAAAAGCAGAAAAACAAAATAATGTTATTTATTCAAATATTTTTGAGTTTCCGCGTTCATTTGTTTTAACAAAAGAAAAGGTTTTTATCACACCAATTGCGGCAAATACATTAAACAGAAGAATAGAAAAAAATATTTTTTAGGGGATTATTATGAGATATAACCAACCTCCAGTAGAAGTTAAGAAGAAAAAGAAGAAAAAAATTAAAAATTTACCTGTTTTAATTTCTTTTTTAACACTTTTGCTTCTCATTTGTGTTTATTTAACAATTATTGTTGTGCCTTCGCTTAAGCACTCAACAATTGGTCAAATGGTAAATTATTGTCATAACCGTGGCTCAATTGAGTTTTATGTTAATGGAAAATTGATGGACCCACTTGAAATGACACTTTATAGAGAAAATAAAAACGGAAAAACAACAAGAGAAATGACTGAAGATGCAGAATTTGCATTTTTTAGTGGTATAAAAGGTACCGACAAATTCACTTTCGAAGTGTCAAAAGAAGAAAGTGAAAGACTTAAAGATATTAGAGTAACTTTTACAAATTACAATGAAGAATGGTGGCATGTTAATAACTTTGATTTATCATTTGATATTAAAAAGTTTAGAGATGGCATTTATCTCATTGGCGAAAGTTATGTAAATGGCGAAAAATATGTTTTGAAAAGCAAAGTTCAAGAGTCAAAAAAACTTTACTACTTTGAAGTGCCTTTGAAAACAGAAAATAAATAAATTAAACCTTTTTGTTAAGGAGAGAAATAAATGGAAATTAACGAAAATTTAATGAACACATCAGTAGAAGAAGAATATGACGCCTCTGCCATTCAGGTCTTAGAAGGACTTGAAGCGGTAAGAAAAAGACCTGGTATGTACATTGGTTCAACAGGCGAGCGTGGTCTTCACCACTTGGTTTATGAGATTGTTGACAACTCAATCGACGAAGCGCTTGCGGGTTATTGTACTGATATTGATGTTGAAATTTTAGACGGAGAAATTATTAGAGTTCGTGACAACGGCCGTGGTATTCCTGTTGACATTCAAGAAAAAATGGGTCTTCCTGCTGTTACCGTTGTATTTACTGTGCTTCACGCAGGTGGTAAATTCGGTGGCTCAGGTTACAAGGTTTCTGGTGGTTTGCACGGTGTAGGTTCTTCGGTTGTAAATGCGCTTTCTGACTGGCTTGAAGTTGAAGTTAGAAAAGATGGCAAAGTTCATTATCAACGCTTTGAAGAGGGCAACCCAGTTGCAGATTTGAAAGTTACTGGCGAAACTACCGAGACTGGAACAACTGTAACATTCAAACCAAGTGCTGATATTTTTACTGATACAACTCGTTATGATTATGACATATTGTTAACTCGTCTTCGTGAACAGGCATTTTTAAACGCAGGCATTAGAATTAATCTTAAAGACTTGCGTGAAGATGGCGAGCGTGATGATGATGGCAATTTGCGTGCAGATGTTCTTCATTTTGAAGGCGGTATCAAAGAATATTGCGAATACATTTTGGAGAAAAAGAAAAGAGAAAGATTTACTGATGATGTAATTTATGTTGCAGCACAAAAGGGCGATGCTCAGGTTGAAATCGCTATGCTTTACAACACAGGTTATGACTCAAACATCATCTCTTTTGCAAACAACATTCACACAGTTGATGGTGGTACTCACGAATCTGCATTTAAAACATCACTCACCCGTGTAATTAACAACTATGCAAGAAAATTCAAACTCCTTAAAGATAATGACAACAACTTCAAAGGCGAAGATGTGCAAGAAGGTATTATTGCAGTAATTTCTGTAAAACTTACCGACGCTCAGTTTGAAGGTCAAACAAAAGCGAAACTTGGTAACACCTACATTGGTACACTTGTTTCAAACGCAATGACCGAAAAACTTAATGATTATCTTGAAAACAACCCAGCAGTTTCAAAAGCGCTTGTTTCAAAAATTATTAGCGCTTCAACTGCTCGTGAAAAAGCTCAAAAAGCAAGAGAATTAGAGCGTTCAAAATCTGCTGGTATCGGCAGAACAAGAATGCCTGAAAAACTTGACGACTGTATTTCAAAAGATGCTACTCGAACAGAAATCTACATCGTAGAGGGTGACTCTGCGGGCGGTTCTGCTTCAAAGGGTAGAGACGCAGACTTCCAAGCAATTTTGCCACTTTGGGGTAAAATGCTCAACGTTGAAAAAGCAAGAGAAGACAAGGTTTACGGTAACGATAAGTTAACTCCTGTTGTTGTAGCTCTCGGTACTGGCATTGGCGAAACTTTTGACATTACAAAGCTTCGTTATGACAAAATCATCATTATGGCCGATGCCGACGTCGACGGTGCTCACATTAGAACACTTTTACTTACTTTCTTCTTTAGATATATGCCAGAACTTATTACAACTGGTCACGTTTATCTTGCTCAACCACCACTTTTTGAGGTTAAAAAGGGTAAAGTTAAGAAATATGCATTCGATGAAGCAGAGCGTGATATGTATAATGAGCAATTGGGCGGCAATGCTTCAATTCAACGTTACAAAGGTCTTGGTGAAATGGACCCAGACCAACTTTGGGAAACCACAATGGACCCTGCTTTTAGAACAATGAAACGTGTTACAATGGCTGACGCTGAAAAAGCCGATGAAGTTTGCACACTTTTGATGGGCGATGAAGTTGAGCCAAGAAGAAAATTCATTGAAGAAAACGCAAAATTCGTTGAGAATTTGGACGTATAAAAAATAGTTTACGTGGAGTCATCCTGAGCGTAGTCGAAGGATCTTAAAAATGAGGTACTTTATGTATTATGTTTATATGATGTCAAATTGGAACAACAAAGTTTTGTATATTGGTGTTACTAATAATTTGCAAAGAAGAGTATATGAACATAAGAACAAACTACTCGAAGGATTTACTTCAAAATATAATGTAGACAAACTTGTGTATTTTGAAACGTTTTCAGAAGCAAAACAAGCAATTGAAAGAGAAAAGCAATTAAAAGGCTGGAAAAGAGAAAAGAAAAACTTTTTAATTGAAAAAGAAAATTCAAAATGGTTAGATTTGTCTAAACAATGGGATTAACAAGATCCTTCGACTGCGCTCAGGATGACGAAAGTGTCATGTTGAGCGAAGTGAGATATCACGAAGTCGAAACATCTTATATAAAAAGTAAAGATCCTTCGACTGCGCTCAGGATGACTAGTTCTACGCTCAGGATGACGAAGGAAAAACTTAAGAAAGTAGGTAAAAATGGAAAATAAAATTTCTTATATTTTATCGGCAGATGAGGTTAAAGAAACACTTTTTACTGCAGGCGTTTTAAAGCCATACAAGAAAAAAGTAATCGGCATAGTTGTAATTTCGGTTATCTTGTTGATTTTGACAGTCAACCCAACCGTGCCACTAACCTATACATCAGCAGTAGCGCTTGTGTTTATGAATTTGTTTGCTTACTTTGCATTCAAAAAGCACGAAGAAAACACAATTAAAGGTTCAACCACTGGCGAAGTAACAGTTTTAACTGCGTTTGAAGATTATATTAATGTAGTTGTTGAAGCTTATGAAGCCAATTGGAACATTGAAAAACCAGATGTTTTTGCAGTTTTGGAAAGTGATAATTTAATTATAATTCAACTTGTTGATGGCAGGTTGATGTCGTTTCCAAAGAAATGCATTAATGAAACAAACAAGCAAAGTTTTGAAAAGGTTTTAAATTACTTTTCAGGATTAGAAAATAATCAAAACAAGGAATTAGGTGAATAAATTGAGTTTTGAAGAGAAAATTATACCGGTTGAGTTAGTCGATGAAATGGAAAAATCCTTTCTTGATTACTCAATGTCAGTAATTACATCTCGTGCGTTGCCAGATGTGCGTGACGGTCTTAAACCGGTACACAGAAGAATTTTGTACACAATGTATGAAAGAAATCTTACACCAGAAAATCCGTTCCGTAAATGTGCCGACATCGTTGGTGCCGTTCTCGGTTCGTATCACCCTCACGGTGATGCATCTGTTTATGATGCGCTTGTGCGTTTGGCGCAAGACTTCTCAGTAAGATATGAAATGGTTGATGGTCACGGTAACTTTGGTTCTGTTGACGGCCACCCACCTGCTGCTTATCGTTACACTGAGGCAAGAATGAGCAAAATGGCGGTTGAAATGCTCACTGATATCGATAAAGATACAGTTGACTTTAGCCCTAACTATGATGACCGTTTGCAAGAGCCACAAACCTTGCCTGCAAGAATTCCTGCGCTCTTGGTTAACGGTACAATGGGTATTGCGGTTGGTATGACAACCAACATTCCACCACACAATTTGGCAGAAGTAATTGATTGTATGGTTGCTTACATTGACAATCCAGACATTACAATTGATGAAATGTGTGAACATCTTCCTGGCCCTGACTTCCCAACCGGTGGTATTATTATGGGCAGAAGTGGTATTCGTGCTGCTTACTCAACAGGTAGAGGTAAAATCTGTCTTCGTGGTAGAGCTGAAATCGAAGAAGAAAGAAACAACAAATTTAAAATTATAATCACCGAACTTCCTTATATTGTTAATAAGAAAGCGTTTGTTAAGTCGGTTGTTGACCTTGCAGACTCAAAAAGAGTTGAAGGCATTGATGATGTTGCCGACTATTCAAGCCGTAAAGGTATGAAGGTTGTAATTGAGCTTAAAAAAGATGTTAACCCACAGGTTGTGCTTAACAAACTTTACAGTTACACCAACTTGCAAACAACTTTTGGTGTTATTATGTTGGCGCTTGTTGATGGCGTGCCAAAAACATTAACACTTAAAGATACATTAATGCACTATGTTAATTATCAAAAACAAGTAATCGAGCGTAGAACACGCTATGACCTTAAAAAAGCTCAAGACAGAGCCCACATTTTAGAAGGTCTTAAGGTTGCGCTTGATAATATTGATGAAGTAATTAAATTAATTCGTGCTTCAAAAACTGTTGGCGAAGCAAGAGAATCTTTGATGGAGCGTTTTCCAATTGATGAAGTTCAAGCAAAACACATTGTTGATATGCGTTTGGCTCAACTTACTGGTCTTGAACGTGACAAAATTGAAGAAGAACTTGCAAAATTGAATGAAAAAATTGCGGACTTTAAAGACATTCTTGCAAATGAATGGAGAATTCTTGACATTGTTAAAACAGAAGCGCTTAAAATCCGTGATAAATATGCTGATGACAGAAGAACTGAAATCACAAACGTTGAAGGCGAAGTTGACATTGAAGACTTGATTCCTGAAGAAGACTGCGTTTTGACACTCACAAAAATGGGTTACATTAAACGTTTGCCGGTTGATACTTACCACGCACAAAACCGTGGCGGTAAAGGTCTTAAAGGTATGACAACTCGTGAAGAAGACTTTGCTGAGCATATGTTCATTTGTTCAACTCATGACACAGTGCTTTACTTTACAAACCAAGGTAGAGTTTACCACAACAAAGCTTATGTTGTGCCAGAGGGCTCAAGAACATCAAAAGGTCTTAACATTGTTAACCTTTTACCGCTTGAACCTGAAGAAAAGGTAACAGTAATGCTTAAAATGAGTGAGTTTGAAGATGATAAATACATCATTTTGGGTACTAAAAACGGCGTTGTTAAACGTTCACTCTTCTCGGTTTACAAAACAAACAGAAAAGGCGGCGTAAACGCAGTTACATTGGATGAAGGCGACGAAGTAAGATTTGCTTATATCACAAACGGTAATGATGACCTTATTGTTGCAACCAAAAAAGGTATGGCAATTAGATTTAACGAAAACGATGCAAGACCACTTGGTCGTACTGCTCGTGGTGTTAAAGCAATTACCTTGCGTGAGGGTGATGAAGTTATCGGTATGGCAGTAGTTGAAGAAGGCAAACAAATTCTCACAGTTACCGAAACTGGTTACGGCAGACAATCAAGTTGTGATGACTACCGTGTACAATCTCGTGGCGGTAAAGGTCTTACAAACTACCGTGTTTCTAAATTTGGCGACGTTGCTCAAATTGCAATGGTAGATGAAGAAAATGACGTAATTCTCATTTCATCAGACGGTATTGTAATCAGAATTGCGGCTGATTCAATTTCTAAATTTGCTCGTCCATCAAAAGGTGTTCGTGTAATGAAGGTTAAAGACGGCGAAAGAATTATTACAATGTCTATTACCGAAAAAGAAGAAATTGTAGAAGATGAAGAAGTGGTAGAAGGCGAAACAGCTACAGAAACTGTTACTCCACCACAAACTGAACAAGAATAATTTAATTTTGAAAGGATTTTAATAAAACATGAAAATTTTCGTAGTAAACGCAGGTAGCTCATCACTTAAATATCAACTTATTGATATGGATGACAAAAGTGTAATCGTAAAAGGTCTTTGCGAAAGAATTGGTATTGACGGTATTATCAAACTTCAAAAACCAGATGGTTCAAAGTTTGAAGCAGAATATGATATGCCAGACCACACAACAGCTTTCAAAAAGGTTATTGAATGGATGACATCAGGCGAAACAAAAGTTATTGATGACTTGGCTGAAATCACAGCAGCAGGTCACAGAATTGTGCAAGGTGGCGCATACTTTAAAGAGTCTTGCATTATTGATGATGTTGCACTTGAAAAAATTGCTGATTACGGCAAATTAGCTCCACTTCACAACCCAGCACACGTTCAAGGTATCAAAGCCTGTATCGAAGTTTTGGGTAAAGATGTTCCACAAGTAGCAGTTTTTGATACATCATTCCACTCAACAATGCCAGAAGAAGCTTACATTTTCCCACTTCCTTATGAATATTATGAAAAATATGATATTCGTAGATACGGTGCTCACGGTACATCACACCGTTATATCGCTGGTAGACTTATTGATGAATGTGGCATCGGCACACCATCAAAAGTTATTACTTGTCACCTTGGCAACGGCTCATCAATCACAGCTGTTAAAGATGGCAAATGTGTTGATACATCAATGGGTCTTACTCCACTTGATGGCTTTATGATGGGTACACGTTGTGGCGCAGTTGACCCAAGTGCAATCACTTATATTATGGAAAAAGAAAACCTTTCTCCAAAAGAGATGGATGCAATTATGAACAAAAAATCAGGTTACCTTGGCGTTTCAGGTGTTTCATCTGACAACCGTGACGTAATCGCTGCTGCTGAAGCAGGTAATAAACGCGCAATTTTAGCTCGTAAAATTCTTAAATATCAAATCCGCAAAGTTGTTGGTTCATATATCGCAGCACTCGGTGGTGTTGATGCAATCGCATTCACTGGTGGTCTTGGTGAAAATGATGCAGACATTCGTGAAGCAGTTTGTGAAGGTCTTTCATTTGTTGGTCTTGAACTTGACAAAGAGAAAAATAATGCAGCTCGTTTTGGTAACGAAGGCATCATTTCAACAGAAAATTCAAAAGTTAAAGCTTATGTCCTTTTAACTGATGAAGAAATGGTTATCGCTAAAGATACTCAAGCAATTGTTGAAAAATTATAATTTTTAAATTAAAAAGAGCAACCGAAAATGGTTGCTCTTTTTTTATTCAATTAAACCAATTAGGTTGGTTTTTGTCAAAGTCAAAATCATTTAAACGGTTATTCATTTCAATTCCCATTTTTAATCCACAACTAAAACCGTTTAAAAACATTTCTTTTTCACATTGCTCTAATCTTTCTTGAAAAGTGGTTTCAAGAGCATTAAATAAAGCTTTTTGCTCGTCGGTTTTAAGAGTATCGTACAGTTTGTGCATATTATCGCAAAAAATGAATTGGTCAATATCAGATTTATATTGAGAAAATCTTACGCTTTTTTTAAAATCTAATTTGCCTTCAAAAAATCTTTCTAACAAATCCATAAATATTTCTCCTAAAATAAAAAAGTGCGCCTATCGAAATAAGCGCACATAAAACGCAAATCCCATAGGCGACCAACCTTTGAATATTTCGTATTTTAACATACAAAAACACACAACAGGAATTTGCATTTTTACAAATTCATAATGTGCTTTTGCGAGGAAATTATACAATAACCCCTTGGTTAAAATACGAAAATTAAATATTCATAAAGATTGGTCGTGTTTAGTTTATCATAATTTTAAAAAAATTGCAACAGTAGATTTTGTAGGGGCGTTCAAAGAACGCCCGAACGGTCGACCACGAAAGTGAGCCCCTACGAGTAAAGGGTCAATTGATTTTGTAGGGACAGGGCAGTGCCCTGTCCGTTCGGGCGACTAATAGTCGCCCCTACGAATATTAAGGTTTGATTGATTTTGTAGGGCGGTGCCTTGGTGCCGCCGAAACGGTCGCCCCTACGAGTTATAAAAAAACGCACCCGGTTGGGTGCGTTTTGTTTTATTCAAATGTTCTATTTTCGATTTTAATAGGGCCGAAAGCAGGAAGTGAACGACCGTGTGAGTCAAAAATGTTACAAGAAGGATTTTTGCCATAACCATACCAAAGAACATGGTCTAAAAGATATTCCATTTTATAATCAAATCTAACTGTTACTCGGTTGCCGTCACAATAAACATCAGAAATTCCGCAAAATTCAGGGAAATCTTTGTTGCACTCGTGCGCTCTGTCAAATCCCATTGGTCTCATACCACCGTCTAATTGTCCGTGAACATTGTCATATTCAAGAATTACATAAGACATATTTTCATCATATTCATCAGGCAAAACTTCCATTTTTTTAAGTTTAATACCTGGCAAACAACCATAAAGTTTGCCCCAAATAAGACAATACATTGCTTCGGCAGCATCTTTACCAACAATTTCTTGTGAGTCTGAATTCAAATGAATACAGTCTGCAAGTCGGTAACCAATTGCGTTAACTGTGTCAAAATTCTCAATTTTTGTGTGCAATGTTCTTTGTTGCTCACGAATATTAGTCCATCTTTGATGGCCTGCTCTGTCATCAAGACCTGCCCAAGCCATTCTCGAAATCTGCACTTGAACAAATGGCAAATCCTCTTTAAAATCGCGTCTAAAACATTCAACAAGATTTATCATATTATCAGTATAAAGAGGGTCTTTATCAGGGTGTGTGTCAGAACAACCTTGATACCAGAAAATACCTCTGCAATTAGCGCCATTCATTAAAAATCTGTCATAAGTTGCAGCGTAAAGTGAATGGTCAGGACCATATTGCATTCTTTCAGGGCTCCAATGCTCATAAAGGTTTGTGCCACCATGAGCGCAAGGAATAACACCTTGTGGAACGCCTGTTAAATCAAACATTTTTTGTGCAAAAGCTAGTCCTGGACCAACACCTTTGATATTAAAAATACCTGGTTGTGAACCCAGTTCTTGATGAACCTTGTGAATTGCCTCGCCCATATTATGCAATGGGTGATTTGCTTTATCCCATTTTCCTTGCATATAAAAAGCGCGAATTTTATCATTATCGTTATGCGGAATGTTAACTTTTCTGCCAACGCCTTGCATATTTGATTGACCAGTTAGCAACCAAACATCGCCAACATACATATCAGAGAATGTTTCATCGTCAATCGTTAATGTATAAGGTCCACCAACACGAATTCCTTTTAAACAATATTTTTCGCCCTGTTTTTCAATTGTAGGTGTTGAATATTCGTCACTAACAGTAACAGATTTTACAGGTTTGTCACTTTCAAAATAAACTTCGCAAAGATTGTCTTTATCTCTTTGCATAACCATTCCGTTTTTTAAACCTTTAATAGCCATTTGTTTTCTCCCAAAAAATTATCTTTCTTCTCTAAAATATGAAAGACCTAAAGATTGAGGTGGTTGTGTTTCTCTTTTCTTTCTCATACTTGTAAACACAAGAACGATAATTGTTACAACATAAGGCAACATTTTCAACAACTCTTTTGTTGCAAAGCTTGTACCAGTAATAAAACTACTTGCAATGTACAAAGCACCGAAAACAATTGAGCCAACAATTGCAAGGTTTGGTTTCCAAACTGCAAAAATTACAAGTGCAATTGCAAGCCAACCAATTGCATCAATACAATATTCCCAGTTGCCGTGGAGATAGTCCATTACAAATGAAAGACCACCAAGACCGGCAATTGAACAACCAACGCAGGTTGCAACATATCTATAACGAGAAACGTTGATACCTGCAGCGTCAGCAGTTGCAGGGTTTTCGCCAACTGCACGAAGGTTAAGACCAACGCGAGTTTTGTTCAAAACATATGAAGCAACAAGTGAAATAATAATTGCAAGATAAATCAAAATACCGTGTGACAAGAAAAGTTTGCCAAACCAACCAAGGTCATCAGCAAAAGGAAGTGAAGCGGTAAAATACTTTGTACCTTTTGTGTAAATTGCGCCGGTTTCACTAATCATATAGTCAGAAAGACCAACGCCGAAAGTTGTCAAGGTAAGACCTGTTACGTTTTGGTTTGCACGAAGTGTTACTGTCAAGAAAGAGTAAATAACACCCATAATTGCACTGCCAATAATTGTTGCAAGAATTGGAATTAGCACTGCCAAAAAAGGAATAGCATTAAGGCGTGCAGATGTAAGATATAAATATTCAGCAAAACAACCACAAGAAGCGCCAACACACATTACACCAGGAATACCAAGGTTCAAGTGTCCTGATTTTTCGGTAATAATCTCACCGGTTGAGCCGAAAAGAAACGCCATACCAAGTCGAATTGCACTAACAAGAAAGGCTAACATTTAATTTTTCTCCTTTCTGTTTGTAAGTAAAAGTTTGTATTGCAAGAAGAATTCGCAACCAATAATAAAGAAAAGAATAATACCAGTAACAATATCAGAAATTGCTTCAGGAATTCTAAAGTCGGTTGCAACCTGACTTGCACCCTTGTCCAAAAAGACAATTAAGAATGATGTGAAAATCATAACAATTGGGTTAAATTTAGCAAGCCATGAAACCATAATAGCAGTAAAGCCACGGCCACCTGCAGTTGTTGTACTGATTGTGTGGTTTGTACCACCAACAAGCAAAAGACCTGCAACACCACACAAAGCGCCAGAAACAACCAAAGTTCTGATAATTACTTTTTTAACATTGATACCAATGTATTTTGCAGTGTTTTCACTTTCACCAACAACCGAAATTTCATAACCTTGTTTTGTATATTTCAAATAAATATAAACAATAACTGTTAAAACTGCAACAATAATAATGTTGAGCAAGTAAGGTTGGTTGCCAATAATAGGCAAGCCAAACTCAGGCATTGGAGAAAGAACGCCAGAACCACTTTTTACAAAAGTTTTCAAGAAATAAGCAACCAATTGAATGGCAACATAGTTCATCATAAGTGTGAAAAGTGTTTCGTTGGTGTTCCACAATGCTTTTGTAACTGCCGGAATAACCGCCCAAATGATACCTGCCAAAATTGAAGCGGCAACCATAACAACAATTAAAAGAGCAGTTGGAATTTTGCCACCCAAGAACATCATTACAGAAATGGTTGCAAGACCACCGACTAAAACCTGTCCTTCGGCGCCAATGTTCCAAAATCGCATTTTAAATGCAGGGGTAATTGCAAGAGAAACACAAAGCAAAATTGCAATTTCTTGCAACAAGCTCCAAATTCTAAGCGAACTGCCGAATGCACCACTAATCATTGAAGAATAAACATCAAGCGGATTTTTCTTAGTCAAAAGAGCAATAACAACCGCCGAAACAATAAGTGCAAGCACAATTGCAATAACACGAACCACAAGGTTGTATTTCCAGGTTGTTTGGTCACGCTTTACAATGTGAAAAAGTGGATTATGTACTTTTTTTGCTTTAGCCATTTTTTATTCCCCTTTCTCCACATCGGTTTTAATCATCAAAAGGCCAATTTCTTCTTTTGTTGTAGTTCTTGCATCAACAACGCCAGTAATTTTACCTGCGCCAATTACAAGAATTTTGTCACAAAGCTCAATCAAAACGTCAAGGTCTTCGCCAACAAAAATAACTGCAACGCCTTTTTCTTTTTGTTCGTTCAAAAGATTGTAAATTGTGTAAGATGAGTTAATGTCAAGACCTCTTACAGGGTAAGCCGCCATAAGCACTGTTGGAGAAGCCGCAATTTCACGACCAACAAGAACTTTTTGAACGTTACCACCAGAAAGTCTTCTAACTGGGGTTGCTGCACTTGGTGTTACAACCTCAAGACTTTCAATAATATCTTCTGCTAATTTTTTAGGTGCTTTTCGAGCTACGAAAAGTGATTTACCTTTTCTATAACTTCTAAGCATCATATTATCAACAATATCCATATTAGCAACAAGACCCATACCAAGTCTGTCTTCAGGCACAAATGAAAGGCGCACCCCCAAATCTCTAATTTGAATTGGAGTTTTATCTTTCAAATCTTCCCTTGTTTCAGTTTTTGGGTTGTTGTAATAAATGTCACCGGTGTCAACCTTTTGCAAACCTGCAATTGCTTCCAAAAGTTCACGTTGACCAGAGCCGGCAATACCTGCAATACCCAAAATTTCGCCAGAGTTTGCAACAAATGAAACATTGTCAAGCATTGTAACGCCTTCACGGTTTTTACAGGTCAAATTCTCAACTTCCAAACGAGGTGTTGGATTTTTTGGCTCACTTCTGCCAATGTTAAGACTAACCTTTTTACCAACCATCATCTCGGTCAAAGATTTTTCGGTTGCGTCTTTTGTTTGCACTGTGCCAATATATTCGCCTTTTCTAAGCACTGCAACTCTATCAGAAATTGACAAAACTTCGTGAAGTTTGTGAGTAATAATGATAATTGCTTTGCCGTCTTTCTTCATTCTTCTAAGAACATCAAAAAGTTTTTGAGTTTCTTGTGGAGTAAGCACGGCTGTTGGCTCATCAAGAATTAAAATATCAGCACCACGATAAAGCACTTTGATAATTTCAACAGTTTGCTTTTCAGAAACTGACATATCATAAACCTTTTTAGAAGGGTCAATGTCAAAGCCATACATTTCAGAAATTTCTTTAATTTTCTTTTCGCTTGCTTTAATATCATACTTTTCGCCGTCATCAAGGCCAAGCACAATATTTTCTGTTGCAGAGAAAAGGTCAACAAGTTTAAAGTGCTGATGAATCATACCAATTTTATGGTCAAAAGCATCTTTAGGTGAGGCAATTACAACCTCTTCGCCATCAATAAAAATTTGACCTTCATCTGGAAAATAAATACCAGAAATCATATTCATCAAGGTAGTTTTGCCACTTCCGTTTTCGCCAAGAATAGACAAAACTTCGCCTTTTTGAACATCAAGGTTAACATTTTTATTAGCGAGTACACTGCCGAAACTTTTTGAAATGTTTTTTAATTCAATAGCGGGTGTTCGCATTTAGTTTTCCTCCTGAAAATAATTCTCAAAACTGAATTTTTAAAGTTCAAAAACTCAATTTTCAAAACTATTTTCTAAAATAAAAAAGACTTATAGGCGGGGCAAAATTTGTCCCGCCTATAAATTAATTATTCAGATTAATATTTTTCGTTCAAGAGTGTGATACCATCGATTCTAAGGTCGAAGTATGGAGCTGAACGATATTCTGATTCATGGAAGTAACCATCTGAAATTACTTCTGTATCTTCTTTGTAATCAGGGTCTGTGTCAACGTCAGCTTTGTGGTTTTTAAGTTCTTTACCTTCAACTGTGAATGTAGCAGCGTCAAATACTTTAATGCTACCATCTTTCAAACCGTCAACAGTTTCTTTAATTTTTTCAACTGTGCCTTCAGCAGCTACATCTTGGTTGATACCTGTAAGAACTACAGAACCTTCTGCGATACCGCCGCACCAGTCAGCAGCGATTTTTTCGCCTTTAACAACTTGACCGATGATGTAGTTGTAGTAAGGAGCCCAGTCAATTCTTGAAGAAACGATGAATGTTTCTGGACAAGCGTCATATGTGCTACCGTTGTATGAAACGTTAGGAACGCCTGCAGCTTCACAAGTTGAAGGAGCACCCATTGAGTCAGCGTGTTGAGAGATAAGTTTGCAGTCTTTAGCAATCAAAGCTTCAGCAGCGTTTTTCTCTTCAGTTGCATCATACCATGAACCTGTGAATTGAACGTCCATAGTTACTGTTGGGCAAACTGATTTTGCGCCAAGGTAGAATGATGTGTAACCTGAAATAACTTCAGCGTAAGTGAAAGCACCTACATAACCCATTTTAGCTTCTTCAGCAGTGAATTCGCCAGCTTCAATCATTTCGTTGAGTTTGAGACCAGCTGCAACACCTGCTAAGAATCTACCTTCGTAGATGTTAGCGAATGCGTTGTGGAAGTTGTCAAGACCTTCTGTGTGAGCCATTGTACCAGTTGCGTGGCAGAATTCAACTTCTGGGAATTCTTTAGCTGCTTTGAGAAGGAATGATTCGTGACCAAATGAGTTAGCAAAGATGATTGAACAACCTTCGTTAACAAGGTCTTTAGCTGCAACGTAACATTCGTCGCCTTCAGGAATGTTGATTTTACGGATAACTTGTTCATCTGTAAGACCAAGAGTTTCTTGAATTGTGTCAACAGCGTTAAGGAAGTTTAAGTCGTAAGTTGAGTTTTCATCATGCAAGCAGATGAAACCGATTTTGAAATCAGCAGGTACTTCGTAGTCAGCTTTCAATTCAACAGTTGCGATTGGAGCGTCGCTCATACCTTTGATTTCTGTGCCTTCTTTAGCACAGCTAGCAAAAGCAAATAACATTACTAATGCTAAAACGAGTGCGAGTAACTTTTTCATTTTTTAATTCCTCCTAAAAATGAATGTTTTAATTTTTTCGTAAAACTAAAAATAATCTTACAAACTAATTATAAAAAATATATATAAATAAGTCAATTAAAACTTCATAAAAATATTCAACAAACTTTAGAAAATAATTTGTCTAATTTCAACAATTTATTGTAATATTTTTTATAAAAAACGCGAAAACGAAAATTAAAAACAATAAATAAAAATTCTTCCATTTGCCAATACTATTTTTGGAGGGATTTTTTGTGCAGTACAATTCAAAAGTAGAAATTTGTGGGGTTAATACTTCGCAACTTCCGGTTTTAAAAGAAGCAGAAAAAAGAGAGTTGTTAAAAAGAACACGAAAAGGCGACAAATTCGCTCGTGAAAAGTTAATTACCGGCAATTTAAAACTAATTTTATCGGTAATAAGAAGGTTTGCCGCTCGTGGCGAAAATCCAGATGATTTGTTTCAGGTTGGGTGCATTGGGCTTATCAAAGCAATTGACAATTTTGACATTTCGCTTGATGTTAGATTTTCTACCTATGCCGTGCCGATGATTATTGGCGAAATTAGAAGATATTTGCGTGATAATAATGCAATTCGTGTTAGTAGGTCACTAAAAGACATTGCATACAAAGCAATGCAGGCAAAAGAAACTTTTATTGCAAAGCATGGCAAAGAGCCAACAATTGAGCAACTTTCAAAAGAACTGGGCTTAAAACGAGAAGAAATTGTGCTTGCATTAGAGGCAATAACATCACCCGTTAGTCTTTATGAGCCGGTTTACTCTGACGGTGGCGACACAATCTATGTTTTAGACCAGGTTGGCGACAAAAATGATGATGAAAACATCATTTCAGAAATCCTTTTCAAAGAGGCAATGAAAAGCCTGCCAGAACGCGAAAAATTCATAATAAATTTAAGGTTTTTTCAGGGCAAAACCCAAACCGAAGTTGCCGAAGAAATCGGCATTTCGCAAGCCCAAGTTTCTCGGCTTGAAAAGGGCGCATTGCGTCACATAAAAAGTTATAATTAAAGCACCCAAACGGGTGCTTTTTTAATAAAAATGAATAATGAATATTTGATGCTTTGCCTTCGCCAATAAATTTAAAATAATTTTCTATACACTCGTAGGGCGGGATGCCCACATCCCACCGTGGATTATTGCAGTCTTCCTTCGTGTCATCCTGAGCGTAGTCGAAGGATCTTGCGTAGTCGAAGGATCTTGCGTAGTCGAAGGATCTTGCGTAGTCGAACCATCTTAAAGATTCTTCGGCTCCACTTCGTTCCGCTCAGAATGACAATGTGTGGTGTTTTGCGTTGCAACGGTTAGATTGTATTCGTTCGGGCGACTATTAGTCGCCCGAACGGACAGGCACTGCCCTGTCCCTACAAAATCAATTGACCCTTTATTCGTAGGGGTGACCACAAGGTTTCAAAACACTGCGTAACCTGTTTTAGGTTAACGACCTTATGCATACTAAATGTTACACTTGAATTTTATATATAAATAAGTTATAATAAACTGAATATTACTATGGGTAGGTGTTTGTTTTTTTGAACACGGCATATTTTGATAATTCTGCCACAACTTTTGTTTGTGAAGAAGCAAAACAAGCTATGATTTCTGCTTTTGAAATGGGTGGAAATCCATCATCATTACATAAACTTGGCATTCGTTCAAGCGAAATGCTTAATAATTCTCGTGAAATAATTGCAAAGGCAATTGGTGCGCAAAAAGGCGAAATTTATTTTACTTCTGGTGGCACCGAAGCAAATAATATGGCAATTGTCGGTGCGACAAAGGCGCTTCACAGAAGGGGCAAAAAAATTGTTACAACTGCGTTTGAACATTCAAGTGTTTTGCAAACAATAAAGCAACTTGAACAAGAGGGCTTTGAAGTGGTTTATCTTGCGCCAGACGAAACCGGCAGTGTGCCAATATCTGCTTTTTTAGACGCAATTGATGAAAACACAATTTTGGTTAGTTGTATGTCGGTTAATAATGAAACCGGTGCTTTTTTACCAATTGACAAAATCAAAAAAGCAATTGTTAGAAAAAACAGCCCTGCTTATTTTCATTGTGATTTAACACAAAGTTTTTTGAAATACCCAATAAACTTGAAAACGGTTGACGCTGACTTAATTTCATTTTCGGCGCACAAAATTCACGGACCAAAAGGCGTTGGCGCACTTTATGTTAAAAAAGGCGTTAGAATACTTCCTCGAACTTTTGGTGGCGAGCAAGAAAATGCGCTTCGCCCAGGAACAGAGCCAACAATTTTAATTGCAGGTTTTTCTGCCGCAGTTGAAGCATTTGGAAACGCTAAAGAAAACGCAAGTAAAAGTAAAGAAATCAAAGAGTACATTATTCAAAAATTAACTGGGTTTGATGATGTTTTGATAAATTCTCCAAAAAACTCAAGTGATTATATTTTGAGCATTTCGGTGCTTGGAATTAGAAGTGAAACAATGCTTCATTTTCTTGAAGAAAAAGATGTGTTTGTATCAAGTGGTTCTGCTTGTGCAAAGGGCAAACCTTCACATGTGCTTACCGCACTAAAATATGATAAATGCAGAGCAGACTCAACAATTAGAATTAGTTTTTCAAAGTTTAACACAATAGAACAAGCAGATAAACTTATAAACGGAATTTTGTCTGCTAGAGAGTCACTTATTAAATCAAAATAAAAGGAAAAAGGCAAATGAAAGAAATTTTACTTATTAAAAATGGCGAAATCGCACTTAAAGGACTTAACCGTGCAAGTTTTGAAGATGTGCTTATTAAAAATATCAAAACTGCACTTTCAGGGCTTGGTCTTATTAGAATTAAAAAGGCGCAATCAACAATTTATGTTTCGCCGGTTTATGATGATTATGATATGGATGAAGCGGTAGAGCGTGTTAAAAAAGTTTTCGGTATTGCGGCATTTTCACGTGCAGCAGTTTGCGAAAAAGATATGAATGTAATTTTAGAAACCGCGGTGGAATATTTAAGAGACACTTTGGAATTTGCAAAAACTTTTAAGGTTGAAGCAAAACGTGCAGATAAAAAGTTTCCACTTAAAAGTCCAGAAATTTGTAGAGAAACTGGCGCAAAACTTTTAAGCAACTTTCATCATTTAAAGGTTGATGTGCATAATCCTGAAGTTACTGTTACTGTTGAAATTAGAGATTTCGGCGCTTACATTCACGTTGACCAAATCGACGGCGCAGGTGGTATGCCGGTTGGCACAGGCGGAAAGGCGGCCATTTTGATTTCAGGTGGTATTGACTCTCCGGTTGCGGCTTATATGCTTGCAAAACGAGGCGTGCGTCTTACTGCAATTCACTTTGCTTCTCCACCTTACACATCAGAACGTGCAGAGATGAAGGTTAAAGATTTATTGTCTCAAGTTGCAAAATATTCAGGTGGCATTAATTTTTGCTATGTTCCTTTTACAAAAATTCAAGAAAACATTGCAAAGCATTGCCCTGAAGATTTGACAACGCTCATTATGCGTAGATATATGATGAAAATCGCAGAGCGAATTGCAAAAGCGAAAGATTGTGACGCGCTTATTACTGGCGAGAGTATCGGTCAGGTGGCATCACAAACAATGAAAGCGCTTGCAGTAACAGACTGTGCAGTTGATATGCCAGTTTTCAGACCGCTTATTGGTATGGACAAAGAAGAAATTGTTAAAATTTCAAGAGAAATTGGAACATTTGAAATTTCAACACTTCCTTATGAAGACTGTTGCACAGTGTTTACACCAAAACACCCAAGAACAAAGCCAAACATTCCTGCAGTAATACGCGCAGAAAGTTATGAAGGTTGCGAACAAGAGATTGAAGAAGCAATCGAAAACGCAACATTTGAGATGATTTATTAGTCGAGAGCCCCTGAGTATAATCTAATCACGTGTCATTTTGAGCAAAACGCACAAGCTGTCATTCTGAGCGAAGTGAAACGAAGTCGAAGAATCTTTAAGATGGTTCGACTACGCAAGATCCTTCGACTACGCAAGATCCTTCGACTACGCAAGATCCTTCGACTACGCTCAGGATGACACGAAGGAAGATTGATATTAATTCACGGGTGGAGTAGAACCCCACACCTACAAATTATATTTAAATTTGTATGATTTTGTAGGGCGGTGCCTTGGTGCCGCCGAAACAACGGTTTTTTCACATACCACAAAACACCTCATCCGTCACTTCGTGACACCTTCTCCTCAAGGAGAAGGCTTGGTGGAACGCAAAAACTAACATAACAACAAAGGTTGGTTGTAGATTAAATTAATCATAATCTAATATACATTAGCACAGCGCAAAAACTAATACAACAAGGGTTGGTTGTAGATTAAATTAACCACAATCCAATCTACATTAGTGGAACGCAAAAACTAACACAACAACTCAGGTTGTTTTAGGATATTAAAGGTAAAAAACTACACACAAACTGATAGGAGTAACAGAAAAAATGAATGCGGAGATTTTATGTGTTGGCACAGAATTAGTGCTTGGCGATATTTTGAATACAAATGCACAATACTTGTCAAAAAAATTGGCCGAAAAAGGTATTAATGTTTATTACCAATCAAGTGTTGGCGATAATCCTGAAAGAATTATTAAAGCACTTTCAACTGCCGTTTCAAGAAGTAATTTAATTATTTTTACCGGTGGTCTTGGTCCAACTGCAGATGACATTACAATTGAAACTGTGACAAAAGCGCTTAACATTCCGCTTGAGAAAAACGAAGACGCTTATAACCAAATTGTAAAGTTTTTTGAAGTTGTTGGCAGAGAAATGCCAAAAAATAATGAAAAGCAAGCCTTTTTGCCAAAGGGTTGTGTTGTGTTGCCAAATGATGTTGGCACTGCTCCGGGTTGTGTAATTGAGTCGGGCAACCAAAGCATTGCCTTTTTGCCAGGCGTACCAAGTGAAATGAAAATTATGTTTGAAAAATATTTAGATAAATATCTTGATAAATATTCTGATGGCGTAATTTTGTCAAAGTTTGTTCATGTTTATGGCATTGGCGAATCTAAAATTGATGAAATGGCAAAAGATTTTATTAAAGGCGAAAATCCAAGCGTTGCGCCTTATGCAAAGCAAGGTGAAACCGAACTTCGAGTAACAGCAAAAGCCCAAACAAAAAGCGATGCACAATTTTTGCTTGATGAAACTGTGTTAACTTTATCTTCAATGTTTGGCGACTGTGTTTATGGTTATGATGATGTAACTCTTGAGTCGGTTGTTGTTAATTTGTTAAAACAAAAGAAAAAGACAGTTGCAACTGCCGAAAGTTGCACAGCAGGTTACATTTCAAAAAGAATTACTGATATTTCGGGTGCTTCACAGGTGTTCAAAATGGGGGTTACTACCTATTCAAATGAAAGCAAAACCGAAGAACTTTCGGTGCCTGCTGAATTGATTAAAGAGCACGGCGCAGTTTCAAGTCAAGTTGCCGCTTGCATGGCAAAAGGCATTAGATTAAAATCTGGCGCTGACTTTGGCGTGTCAATTACCGGCATTGCAGGGCCTAAGTCTGATGAAAGCAAAAAACCGGTTGGTTTAAGTTACATTGGTATTTCTGATGAGACCGGTGAGTATGTTATTGAGTCAAGAAAGGGCGAACACCACGAGCGTGAGTATATTAGATATACATCTGCTTCAGAGGCAATTAACTTCTTGCGACTCAAACTTGTTGACAGAATGGACAGTTTGAATGTTGAAAAAACATCTGCCGTTTTGTTAAGCGAAATGGTAGAAGAACCTGAAATCCCTGAAGTTATGGAAGAAAAGCCAGTTGAAACAAAAGAGCCAACACCTTCTTATTTGACAGGTGTAATGGATGAACTTGCAACACCAAACAAAACCCACCAACTCAACATTTCAACAGATGAGTTTGCGCATTTGAAAGAACAACCAAAGTTTAATGATAAAGAAAATGCAGATGTAAAAATCGCATTTGATGAAAATGAATATACACCTGTTGAAGATGAAGATTTTGAACAGCGTGATATAGCTTTAGAAATTTATGAAACCGAACTTGCAAAAGAAAAACAAAAGGGTTCTTGGAAAAACTTTTTTATTAGAAGTCTTGACACAAAACAAGAAATTGCAAGAAAAATTACCTTGTACATTGCAATTGTTGTGTTTATTTGCAGTGCTTGTTGGTCGGTTTATTTCTATGTTAATCCAGTAATTCAACAAGCAAAAATCAAAAATTACGCTGTAAGCATTAATACTTCAAACCAAAAACGAATTAATTATTACAGCGACAAAGTAAACCCAAAATTCGCATCGCTTTTGTATGACAACGAAGACACAATTGGTTGGATTACAATTGACGGCACAAAAATTAACTACCCTGTTTTGAAATCAAAAGAAGCCCCAGATTTTTATATGAGAAGGGGCTTTGACAAAACATTCTCTCGCGAGGGCTCAATTTTTGCAGATGAAAAGGCAAAAATCGAGTACAAAAAAGAAAGCAAAAACATTGTGCTTTACGGTCATCATATGACTTCAACCGGTACAATGTTTAAAGACCTTGATAAATATACAAACCTTAAATTTTATAAAAAACACCCAACATTTATCTTTGACACACTTTATCGTGATGGTGAATATAAAGTCTTTGCCGTTATGATTACAAACTCTGTGCCAGAGCAAGACAATGGTAATTTTTATAATTATATGAAATCACAGTTTAGAAGTGATGATGATTTTATTAAATGGGTTGAAGAAGCAAAAATTCGTTCAATGATTAACACAAATGTTGACGTTAATGTTGATGATGAAATTTTAACACTTCAAACATGCAACGACTCATTTAAAACCGGCGATGACAAAGCAAGACTTGTTGTAATGGCTCGCCGTGTTAGAGATGATGAAGCGTCTTTGACCGATACTTCAAGCGCAACATTGAATGAAAATCCAAAATACCCACAAATGTGGTATGACGAAAATAGTCAGGTTAACCCTTATTATTCTCCAGAAGAAAACAAAGTTTTGTCGCCAGATGAAACAATAACACAAAAACCAACAAAAGGCACAAAACCAAAATCAACAGCAACCACAACAACAATTCCAGGCGAAACCACAACAAAAATTCAAACCATAATTATCTTTAACGATAATCCACTTAATACAACAGCTAGTACTTCAAGCACCAAAGCTACAAGTGGTACTATTACAAAAGCGCCTTCAAGCACAACAAAAGCGCAACAAACATCTACCTCGGCGCAAACAACCACAAAAGCGCCTTCAAGCACAACAAAAGCGCCAGAAACGGTTACAACTCAAACAACTGCCGAGCAAACCACTCAAACAACAGCAAAGGTTGAAGAAGAAAATGAGCAAAATTAATTTAATCTTATCAATGATAATTTTTGGTACAATCGGCATTTTTGTAAAATACATTCCGCTTTCTTCAAGTGCAATTGCACTTTGCAGAGCATCAATTGGTTTTGTGTTTTTATTGCTTTTTATGTGTGTCAAAAAAAGCAAAATCTCACTTTCGGCAATAAGTAAAAATTTAAAGTTTTTAATTCCTGCAGGCGTCTTTTTAGGAATAAACTGGATTTTGCTTTTTGAAGCTTACAAATATACAACCGTTGCAACAGCAACACTTTGTTATTATTTAGCGCCTACTTTTATCATTCTTGCAGCACCGTTTGTGTTGCGTGAAAAGTTGACTGCCAAAAAAATCATCTGCGCAGCAATTTCACTTGTTGGTATGGTTTTTGTTTCAGGCGTTTTAAAAGCAGGGTTCAAAATGCAAGAACTTTCTGGCGTTGCGTTAGCCGTTGCTGCTGCTGTGCTTTACGCCGCAATTGTGTTGTTAAATAAAAAATCAACCGAAATTTCTTCATTTGATTTAACTGCATTTCAACTTTTTATGTCGTCAATTGTGCTTTTGCCTTATGTCCTTTTAACAGGTGGCTTCGGCACAGAAAAATTAGATGTCAGCGTTATTATTTTAATACTTGTTATCGGTATAATTCATACCGGCGTTGCTTATATGCTTTGCTTTGGCTCGATTAAAAAGGTCAAAGCGCAAACCGCCGCACTTTTTAGTTACATTGACCCCGTTTTGGCAGTAATTTTGTCAGCGGTTTTGTTAAAAGAAGGCATTAACGTGCTAACAATAATCGGTGCAATTTTGATTTTGGGCGCATCTGCAGTGTGCGAAATTGAAAAACAATAGATTTTTCAGTTATGTAAACTAAATAGATTAAAAAAGCCCCATTTTATGCGAAGTTTTTAACTTTTCAACATAGTTTTTAACATTTATGGTCAACCAAAAGGTTGTCAAAAATTAATATTTTTTGAGAAAGAAGAATGAAAAAATGACTAAAATTGATATTATTTCGGGATTTTTAGGAGCAGGCAAAACAACGCTTATCAAAAAGCTTATTTCTGAAGCGTTTTGTGGCGAAAAATTGGTTTTAATTGAAAACGAATTTGGCGAAATCGGCATTGACGGCGGTTTTTTGGCAGATGCCGGCATAGAAATTACCGAAATGAATTCAGGTTGCATTTGTTGCTCGCTTGTTGGCGACTTTTCGACTGCTCTTGTCAAGGTGCTTGATGAGTTCAGTCCTGACAGAATTATCATTGAGCCATCAGGCGTTGGCAAACTTTCAGATGTTATCAAAGCCGTTGGGGATATTGACAATGAAAACATTGTTTTAAACAGTTTTACAACCGTTGCCGATGCCAAAAAATGCAAAATGTATATGAAAAACTTTGGCGAATTTTTCAACAACCAAATTGAGTTTGCAAAGTCAATTGTGCTTTCTCATACAAGTGGTGTTGCTGAAGAAAAATTGGCCGAAGCTATCTCTCTCATTCGTGAGCATAATGAAAGTGCAACTTTGATTACAACCGAGTGGGAAGAAATTGACGGCAAAGAAATTTTAAAAGCAATGGAGCAAAAAAGTTCACTTTCTCACGAGTTAGAAGAATTGTTGCATGAGCATAAACATCACCATCATCATGACCATGATGAACACTGTGATTGTGGTTGTCATGAGCATCATCATGAACACCACCATGACCATGATGAGCATTGCGATTGTGGTTGCCATGAGCATCATCATGAACATCATCACCACCATGACCATGATGAGCATTGCGATTGTGGTTGCCATGAGCATCATCATGAACACCACCATGACCATGATGAACATTGCGATTGTGGTTGCCATGAGCATCATCATGAACATCATCACCACCACGCAGATGAAGTGTTCACATCATTCGGCAAAGAAACTGCAAAAAAATTCACAAAAGAGCAAATTGAAAATGCATTAAAACAATTTGAAAGCCAAGAATTTGGCACAGTTTTGCGTGCAAAAGGTATTGTTGCAGGCGAAAACACTTGGATTTATTTTGACTATGTGCCAGGCGAAATTGATATAAGAGAAGGCGCACCTTCAGTAATCGGCAGAGT
Organism: Acutalibacteraceae bacterium; assembly: GCA_045649405.1. Lineage (GTDB taxonomy): Bacteria > Bacillota > Clostridia > Oscillospirales > Acutalibacteraceae > RUG11462. Next base: position 11,023 of record JAZRPW010000021.1, on the reverse strand, counting down.
TTGCGTTATCGGTGCAAATTTAAACGAGCAAAAAATTGAGGAGTTATTTTAATGGAGATTCCTGTTTATTTATTCACTGGATTTTTGGAAAGTGGCAAAACAACATTCATTCAAAGCACACTTGAAGACGAGCGTTTTAACAAAGGCGAACGCACACTTATTTTGCTTTTAGAAGAAGGCGCCAGAGAATACGATGTTGAAAAAATGCCACACAAAAATGTTTTTATTGAAAGTTTTGAAACACTTGAAGAGATTACACCAGCCGTGTTAAAAGGGCTTGTTAAAAAACACAAAGCAGAGCGTGTTGTTGTTGAGTTAAACGGAATGTGGCTTATAACAGATTTGTTTGCGCGTTTTCCTGAAAACTGGGCAGTTTATCAAGAAATGTGCTTTTTAGACGCCGGCACCTTTTTGACTTACAACCAAAATATGCGCCAGTTGGTTTTTGACAAACTTCAGTCTCCTGAAATTGTTGTTTTCAAAAATTTTAAAGAGACTTACGACAAAATGGAATTTCACAAAATTGTGCGTGGCGTTTCACGTGGGTGTGACATTTGTTATGAATATTCTGAAACTCGTGTTGAATATGACGACATTGAAGACCCATTGCCATTCGATGTAGAAGCGCCAGTTATTGAAATTGAAGACAGAGATTTTGCACTTTGGTATCGTGATATGATGGAAGACCTTCAAAAATATGATGGCAAAGTGATTAAATTTAAAGGGCTTATTGCAAGAGATAAGAAAATTCCAGATGATGAACTTGCAATTGGCAGACACATTATGACCTGCTGTGTTGATGACATTCAATACGGCGGTGTGGTTTGCAGATTAGCCACTGCAACCGAGTACAAAACTCACGACTGGGCGGTAATTAAAGGCAAAATTAACCTTGAAAAAAACAAGCTTTATCGTTCGGTTGGCCCTGTAATTGCAATTGAAGAAATCACTCGTTGCGAGCCTTTGCAAGATTCGGTTGCAACATTTTATTAAGGAGTATTTATGAAAACTTTTAAGCTTAACAATGGTACGACAATTCCAAGTGTTGGTTTTGGCACCTGGCGAATGAAAGACAAAGATGAGTGCGAAAAAGCAATTATTTCTGCTTTGCAAAGCGGTTACAAACACATTGACACAGCGGCTTTTTATTTCAATGAAAAATTCATTGGCGAAGCAATAAAGAAAAGCGGTGTTGATAGAAATGATTTGTTTTTAACCTCAAAACTTTGGAACACCGAGCACACTTATGAAAAAACAATGAAAGCGTTTTTTCAAACTCTTGAAGACCTTGGCACAGATTATCTTGATTTGTACCTAATTCATTGGCCAAGACCAATTGCCTTTCGTGATAATTGGGAAGAAGCAAACGCTGAAACTTGGCGCGCTTTTGAAGAACTTTATGCCGCAGGCAAAATTAAAGCAATTGGGCTTTCAAACTTTTTGCCAAAGCATATTGACGCACTTCTTAAAACTGCAAAAATCAAGCCAATGGTTAACCAAATTGAAATTCACCCAGGCCTTGACCGAAGCGATGTAATTGAATATTGCAAAGAGCGTGCAATTTTGCTTGAAGCGTGGGCGCCGTTTGCAGTTGGAAGCACATTTAAAATTCCAGTTTTGCAACAACTTTCACAAAAATACAACCGACCAATTTCACAAATTGTTCTTCGTTGGTTTTTGCAAAACGGCATTGTGCCGCTTCCAAAATCAATAACCCCTGAAAGAATCAAAGAAAACTTGAATGTTTATGATTTTGAACTTTCGGTAGAAGATATGAAAATAATTGATGAAATCACGGGCGATGATGAGCAATTTATTTTGCATCACGACCCTGACAATATTAATTTCTAATGGAATATAAATTAATTTTTTCAAACAGAAAAACAATTGCAATTGAAATAAACGAAAACTGTGAAGTAATTGTTCGTGCGCCAAGGTTTGCAAACAAAGGCGTGGTTGAAAGGTTTGTTTTGTCAAAAAAAGATTGGATTGAGAAAACTCTCAAAAAACAATCTGAACGTGCAAAAAACAAAAAGACTTTTTCGCAAGATGAGTTGCAAGAACTTTATAACTTTGGCAAGGCATTTTTAGAAGAAAATCTGCCCAAATTCGCAAAAGAGATTGGTGTAAAACCAACCGGTGTTAAAATAACAAGCGCCAAAAAGCGTTTTGGCAGTTGTAACGCGCGTAATTCACTTTGCTTTTCGGTTTATTTGTTTTCTTACGAGAAGCCAGCAATTGAATATGTAATTGTGCATGAGTTGTGCCACATTAAACACCACAACCACTCAAAAAAGTTTTGGTCAGAAGTAGAAAAACATCTGCCGGATTATAAACAACGTGAAAAATTGCTTAAAATTTGACAATTTTGAGTAATTATGATAATATTTAAAAACATTATATTAAAAGGAGTAACGAAAAATGGACGATAGCGGACCTGCGTGTTGTCAAATCTTGAAAGTTGGAGGTAGTAAAAAATGCTTCTAACTGTAAAATTAGTTTTATTAGGTGTGATTTTGCTTACATACACCCTGCTTAATTCTTTCTTTATTGCCATTTCGCAAGTTAGTGAAATGGAAACCGAAGAGCAAGCGCAAGAAGGCAATAAATCTGCCAAAAAAATCTTAAAATTCATTCAAAACGAACACTTTGAATTAGATAGAGTAAGTGCGTTAAAAACCTTTTTAACTTTGTGTTTTTCAGGCTTTTCTGTGCTTTGTTTTGCAAGTGATATGCGAATTTTTCTTTGCAAAACATTTTTGGCAAACACACTTTTAAAAATTGTTGTTTTCAACTGCATTGGCGCAGTAATTATCATTTGTTTAAGTGGCATTTTGCTTTTCATCATTGGTGAAGTGTTGGCAAAAATAATGGCGCTTAAAGCAGAAGAAACTGCAGCAAAAAGATTGTTGCCGTTTGCGTCTCTCTGCATTGCAATCATCAAACCATTCTTTGTTGTATTAGAATTTTTCTGGCAAAAAGTTTCATCAATGTTTGGCACAAACCCAGATTTTGATGAAGAAGTAACAGAAGAAAATATTTTGCAACTTGTAGATGACGCCGAAGAATCAGGCGTGTTAGAAGAAAGCCAAAAAGAGCTTATTAACAACATTTTTGAGTTTGATGACACAGCAGTTAGTGAAGTAATGAACCACAGAACTGACATTGTTGCGGTTGAAATTTCTGACAAACTTGAAGATGTTTTGAAGGTTGCAATTGATGAAGGTTTTTCAAGAATTCCTGTTTTTGAAGAAGACCTTGACAATATCGTCGGCATTATTTATGTTAAAGATTTGCTTAAATATGTTGGCAAAAAATTGCCAGAACGTGTGTCGCTTCGTTCGATTATGCGTGAAGCTTATCACATTCCAAGAACAAAACGTTGCTCAGAACTTTTTGAAGAGTTTACCGAAAAACGCATTCAAATGGCAATTGTTATTGATGAATACGGCGGAACTGCCGGCATTGTAACACTTGAAGATTTGATTGAAGAAATTTTCGGCAACATTCAAGATGAATATGATGACGAGGAAGAAGAAATTGCAAGAGTAAATGAAACCACCTTTAAAATTGAAGGCGGTTGTGACATTGAAGAAGTTGAAGAAATGCTCGGCATTTCATTGCCTGAAGGTGATTATGACACTTTGGGTGGTTTTATGCTTTTCTCACTCGGCTTTATTCCAAAAGAAGATGAAACACCAAGCATTGAAGCAAAGGGTTACCGTTTCACTGCAACGGTTGTTTCAGAACGAAGAATTGAAGAAGTAAAGGCAGAAAAATTGCCTGAAGAAATAGAAGAATAAAATTAAAAGTCAGTCGCAGAAACCCTGACGGAAGATGTGAAATTTTAAATAATTGGCTTTAACTTATTGCATCTTCGAATAAAACAAGGAGTGCATTTGTTATGCAAAAAAACAAAATAAATTTTATTGTAAAAAGTGGGCTTATTGCCGCCGTTTACACCGTTTTAACACTTTGCCTTGGTGCAATTTCATTTGGCAATTTGGGGTTCGAGTTTAGAATTTCAGAAGCGCTTACAATTTTGCCGTTGTTTTCATTTTCGGCAGTACCTGGCCTTTTTGCCGGTTGCCTTTTGTCAAATTTAATCGGTATGAGTATGTCGCAACTTGGTGTTGTTGATGTGGTTTTCGGCTCGCTTGCAACACTCATTGCAGCGGTGCTAACATATTTGCTTAGAAAAATCACAATAAAAGGTTTTCCTTTTCTTGCGTTTTTGCCACCGATAATCTGCAACGCAGTAATCATCGGTTTGGAATTATCAATAATCTTGCCAGATGTTTTCTCATCACTCATTTTAGCAATGATAATTGTTGGCGTTGGCGAGTTAGCATCGGTTTTTTTACTCGGCATTCCACTGTATATTGCAATAAGCAAAACCCCATTTTTAAAAAAATATTTTTCTAATTAAAAAAACGCGCCCGTTTGGGTGCGTTTTTTGTTTGTTTTTAAATTTCAAAAATTTGCTCATAAGTGGTGTTAAGAATCTGTTTAATTAAAATAACTTCATCTGCATATAAATGTCTTTGTCCTACCTCAATTTTGGCAACAGCACTTCTTGTAATATCACAACCTCTAAGTTGTAATTGTGTTGATAACATTTCTTGGGTAAAACCTGCGTTTTCGCGTAATTTTTTTATGTTTTGACCGATCGCTTTCTCGACAATATTATTCATAGTCAACCTTCTTTGCACTCGTTTGAGAACATTTGCCCTTGACTTTATTATATTTTAATGGTAAAATAATCTTGCACCTATATAGGTGCAAGATTATTTTTTTAAAAGGAGATTTAATTATGAAAAGGTTTTTTTGTTTTCTTTTAATTGTTGTGAATGTTTTTGCTTTTTCAAGCCGAGAGTTTGTTGCTTTTGCAGAACCAAATAATATTACAACTACAATTACAGCGGTTAAATTAACAAAAACGGGCATGAAAGTGTCTTGGACAAAGAAGAAAGTTAATGGTTATCAAATTGAATATAGTAAAGCAAAAAGCTTTAAAAATAAAAAGATTATAACCATTAATAATGGAAAAACAAAATCTAAAAGCATTTATAACCTTGGTGTTTGTGCCAAATATTTTGTAAGAATTAGAACCTTTGTAAAAGCAAAAAAAGTAAAAGTTTTTTCAAAATGGTCTAAAATTAAAACAATTAACATAAATCACAACTATAGTTTAGCAACATGCTACAAAGCCAAGACTTGTAATAGATGTGGAGATGTAGTTGGGGTTCCATTAACACATATTTATACAGATGCAACTTGTTTGTCTGCAAAGAAATGTACCCTTTGTCGAAAACTAGAGGGAAGTGCGTTAGGTCATACATATGCCGAACCAACATGTACTACACCATCAACTTGTGAAAGATGTGGAACAATTGTAAAATCAGCATTAGGTCATTCTTATCAATGGAATAGTAATACTTGTGAAAGATGTGGTAATGTAGATGAGTCAATACAATTATACACCGCTTCGTTAGGTCAAACTTTACCATTAACATTTACTGATTTTTATGAATATGGTGGCGGTGTTAGTTCAAGAATGCAAATTCAAGCTTGTGAATATGAGTTTGTGCAAACAGGTAGTAGCGCGACATTAAAGCTAACAATCACTGCTTCTCCTACATATGATGATTTCTTTTCAAGCGATAACTGTATGTTTTATTGCAATGTGACCGGTCCTAATGGTTGCGAAAGAGAAGAGTTGGTAATTACATCTACTGTTAGAATTGGAAAAACAGTTAAAACAGGAGTAAATATTAAGTATTTGGTACCAGGAGATTATACTATTCGCTTTTATAGTTATTGATAACTAAAAAAACGCACCCGTTTGGGTGCGTTTTTTGTTTAGTTTAAATTATTGTTGTTTTGCCCAAGAATCTTTAAGCGCTACGATTCTGTTGATAACAACATTTTCTTTTGTTGAATCTTTATCAATGCAGAAATAACCTTGGCGCATAAACTGGAATGTTTTGCCGATGTCTGCATCTGCAACATCGCTTGAAATTTTACATCCATTTAATTCAATAAGGGAATTAGGGTTTAAATATTCAGTAAAGTCTTTAACCCCAGTTTCGTTTGAAGGGTTTTCAACAGTGAAAAGTCTGTCATAAAGTCTAACAGTTGCGTCTTTGCAGTGGTCAGCAGAAACAAAGTGAATTGTACCTTTAACCTTTCTGCCATCAGGACTTTCTCCACCGTAAGACTCAGGGTCATAAGTAACGTGAACTGCTGTTACTTCGCCATTTTCATCTTTTTCACAAGAAACATATTTAATGAAGTAAGCGCCTTTAAGACGAACTTCTTTTTCAGGACAAAGTCTGAAATATTTTTTGTTTGGAGGGCATTCCATAAAGTCATCTTGCTCAATGTAAATTTCTTTTGAGAAAGTAACTTTTTTGTTGCCAAGTTCAGGCATTTCAGGGTTGATTGGAACTTCAATTTCTTCAACCTTGCCTTCTGGGTAGTTGTCAATAATAACTTTAAGTGGTTTAAGAACAACCATTGCACGTTCTGCGTTTTTGTTAAGATTATCTCTAACACAACTTTCCAAAAGTGAATAGTCAATAACAGAATTTGCTTTTGAAACACCAATTTTTGAAACAAAATCTTTAATTGCTTCTGCTGGGTAACCTCTTCTTCTAACACCTGCAAGTGTTGCCATTCTTGGGTCATCCCAACCAGAAACTAAACCTTCGTTAACAAGTTTCAAACAACGGCGTTTTGAAGTAATTGTGTAGTTTAAGTTCATTCTTGCAAACTCAATTTGTCTTGGCGCTTCAGGCCAGTTGAGTTCTTTAAGTGGCCAGTCATAAAGTGGTCTGTGGTCTTCAAACTCAAGTGTACAAAGTGAGAAAGTAACCTTTTCTTCTGCATCTGATAATGGGTGTGCAAAGTCGTACATTGGGTAAACGCACCATTTGTCGCCAGTTCTGTGGTGGTGTGCGTGCAACACACGGTAAATAATAGGGTCACGCATATTAAGGTTTGGTGAAGCCATATCAATTTTAGCACGAAGCACCTTTTCGCCATCTTTAAATTCGCCTGCAGTCATTCTTGCAAACAAATCAAGGTTTTCTTCAACCGAACGGTTGCGATAAGGGCTTTCTTTACCAGGTGTTTCATAAGTGCCTCTATACTCACGAATTTCATCAGCAGTTAAATCACAAACATACGCTTTGCCTTGTTTGATAAGTTCAACTGCACATTCGTGAATTTTATCAAAATAGTCAGAAGCATAATAAATGTTATCAATTTTAAAGCCAAGCCATTTAATATCTTCAATAATAGCATCAACATACTCAACATCTTCTTTTGTTGGGTTGGTGTCATCAAGACGAAGATTACAAATACCACCATATTTTTCGGCAGTACCAAAGTCTATGCAAATAGCTTTTGCGTGGCCAATGTGAAGATAACCGTTTGGCTCAGGTGGAAAACGAGTTTGCACACGAGAATAAACGCCATCTTCCAAATCTTTGTTAATAAATTCTTCAATAAAATTGGTTGGAGTTACATCAACTTTCATTTTAATTCCTCGCATATTTATAAATTTTCAATTGCTTTTTTGATTCTGTCAGTAGCACGCTCGCCGAGTAATTGCATAATTGTGCAAAGGTCAGGAGTGTTTTGTCTGCCGGTAACTGCCACACGAATAACAGTCGAAACATCGGCAACGCTACCTTTAAACTCATCAGGGTTTTGCTTGTAAGCCTTCATATCAGTTGTAAAGCCGAGTGGCTCACAAATCAATTTAACCTTGTTAAACCATTCTGAGTTGTCGTCCGCTACATCATAAACCTTCAAATACTCTTGCAAAATTGCCTTAACATCTTCTGCTGATACTTTTTCAGGATAATCAGTAGTAGGTGTGAAAAGTTCATCATAAAAATATGAACAATAATCTTTAGTCTGGGACCAAACTGCAAAGTCTTTTCTTACGTTTTTGCCACCTCTGCCAATTTCAAAGATTTTTACTGCGTAATCTTTGTCGGCAACGAGCAAATTGTAATATTCTTCATCAAACTCTTTTGCCCATTCGATAATGTATTCAACTACTTTTTGAGCAGTGAACTTTGAAATAACATTTTTAGAAACATCACAAAGTTTTAAATAGTCAAAAAGTGAGCCGGCAGGGTTCATTTTCTTGTAAGAGAACTTGAACTCTTGTGGTGGTAAATCAGGGTTTGCTTTTCGCCAGTCTTCAAAGTTTGAGTTAAGTACTGTCATCAAATATTCATAAACAGACTCTGTTGGGAAGCCCTCTTTCTTGTAATAAGAAAGGCCAAGTTCAGGGTCTTTTCTCTTTGAAAGTTTGCGTTTTGATTCACCGTCCATTTTCATCAAAGGACCAATGTGCAAATATTTTGGCACTTTAAAATCAAGCGCTCTGAAAAGTTGAACGTGGAAAGGCAATGTTGAAAGCCATGAGTCATCACGCACAATGTGGGTTGTTCTCATAAAATGGTCATCAACTGCGTGTGCAAAGTGATAGGTTGGAACACCGTCAGACTTGAGCAAAACGTGGTCAATGTCATTTTCGGTGATTTCAAGGTTGCCCTTAATCAAATCAGTAAATTTAATCTTGTTTTCAATTGAACCGGTTGAACGGAATCTAAGCACCCAAGGTTTACCTTCTGCAAGCGCTTGTTCAATGTCTTCAATTGGTCTGTCACGCCAAATTGCCCACTCGCCAAAGTAACCGAAGTTGGCTTTTTGCGCTTCTTGTTTTGCGTGAATTTCTGCTAAATCTTCTTCTGTGCAAAAACAAGGGTAAGCCATGCCTTTTTCAATCAATTCTTTTGCAAATGTATGATAAATATCAACACGCTGACTTTGCTTATAAGGTCCATAAATACCTTTTTCGCCGTCAGCGGTAATCCCTTCATCAAACACAATGCCGTAATGGCCAACGCCATCAATAAGCGCTTCAATTGAGCCTTCAACCTCACGCTTTTTGTCGGTGTCTTCAACTCTAAGGAATAAAACACCATTTGACTGGTGGCAAAGGCGCTCTGAAGTAAGCCCTTGCACCAAGTTTCCAAGGTGCACAAAACCTGTTGGGCTTGGCGCCATACGAGATACAATTGCGCCTTCAGGCAACTGTCTGATTGGATATTTTTCTTCTAATTGCTCTCTTGTGTATTTCACATTTGGCAACAAAAGGTCTGCCAATTTTTTAAAGTCCAAAAATACTTCCCCTTTTTAACATAATAAATCTATTATATTATTACAAATTTCTCTAAAAAAAACAATAGTTTTTTTCAAAAATTTCGCAATTTTTAAAAATTTTGTTTGATTAAATGGTAAATATAATATATAATATAATGTGAATTAATATGCGTAGGTGAAATTATGGACATTAGAGTTGGCGATATTATTACAATGAAAAAGCCACACCCTTGCAAATCAAAAGAGTTTTTGGTAACTCGAATTGGCGCAGATTTTAAGATTAAGTGCCTTGGTTGCGACCATGAGGTTATGTTGCCAAGAAGCGCTTGTGAGAAAAATATTAGAAAAGTAAAACGTGATGGCGAGTTTTTGTAGAGGGTCAAGTTTTATGAAAAAAGATATTAAATACAAAAAACAATACGTTTATAGATACACCGGTTTTTCCGTTGGTATGATATTAGCGATAGTTTCAGGCATCTTTGGTGGAATGTTAATCTTTGGATTGATAGGTGCCTTAATAGGAAGTCTTGTCGGGCTTCATGCTGATAAAAAAGAAGAAAAATAATTAGCCTATTTTGAAAGGAAAATTTAAATGTTTGATAAGTTAATTGAAGTTGAAAAACGTTATGATGAAATAAATGAGCAACTTATGGACCCAGCAGTTGTAACTGACCAAAAGTTGTATGCCTCTTTGATGAAAGAGATGAAAAATTTAACACCTGTTGTTGAAAAGTTTAGAGAATACAATGGTGCTAAACAAAATATTGAAGATGCTAAGGCTATGATTGCCGAGGGTGGTCTTGATAAAGATTTTAAAGAAATGCTTGATGAAGAAATGGCGGCTTCAAAGGTAACAATGGAAACTTGCGCAGAAGAATTAAAAGTTTTGCTTTTGCCTCGTGACCCTAACGATGATAAAAACGTTATTATCGAAATCCGTGGTGGCGCAGGTGGTGAAGAAGCGGCACTCTTTGCAGGTGAGCTTTGCAGAATGTACACAATGTATGCAGAGAGCAAAGGTTGGAAGGTTGATATGCTTTCTGCTAACGAAACAGGTCTTGGTGGTTACAAAGAAGTTTCGTTTATGGTTGAAGGCGATGGCGCTTATTCTCGCCTTAAATTTGAATCAGGTGGACATAGAGTTCAACGTGTGCCTGAAACCGAAAGCCAAGGCAGAATTCATACATCTGCAGTTACTGTTGCTGTGCTTCCTGAAGCAGAAGATGTTGAAATTGATATTAACCCTGCAGATTTGCAAATTGATACTTATAGAGCATCAGGCGCAGGCGGTCAACACGTAAACAAAACAGAATCGGCTATTAGAATTACTCACTTGCCAACAGGTACAATTGTTGAGTGTCAAGATGAGCGTTCTCAACATAAAAACAGAGACAAAGCGATGAAAATTCTTCGTTCTCGTATTTATGATAAAATGATGCAAGAGCAAATGGATGAAATTGCATCGCAAAGAAAAACAATGGTTGGTTCTGGCGACCGTTCGCAGAGAATTAGAACATACAACTTCCCACAATCTCGTATTACCGACCACAGAATTGGTCTTACAGTTTATAAATTAGAGCAATTTATGAACGGCGATTTGGATGAAGTGGTTGATGCATTAATCACAGCCGACAGAGCCGAACAATTAAAGGCAAGTAATGAGGAGTAAAGAACTACCAAAAAGAAAGCAATTGCATTTGAGTTGTTACGATTATTCGAGCAATGGCGCATATTTTATAACGATATGTACACATAACAGAGCAGAATTGTTTTTGAATACTATAAGAAACGATGTAGGGGCGACCCTGTGTGGTCGCCCGAACAATCCTGATAAAAT